>NZ_JARFML010000020.1 GCF_029167105.1 Bradyrhizobium yuanmingense
GAACTTATCGGCTCGCCTTGGAGGAGCTGCTTCAAGTTATTCCTCTACGGGGGATGGTGCCAGCCAGACCATCACCATCCGAGCCCGCCCTGAAGGGCCTCATGGGGCTGGAGCACAGTAAGTACACCAACCCAGCCATCACCACCCTCGAAAGACTCTCTTCATGCCCCCCACTCATGCGCCCCAAGAGGTGGCTTTCGGGTGACCATGACCGTCCCGGCCTCAACTAACACAGCCTCCAGGAGTAGCTCCAAGGGAAGGGAGTAAGAGGGCCGCCTCCTACCGCTCTCGATCTCCCCGCAAGGGGGTTACCTCAAGGCTTCCGTCAGGGAGCTTTGGGGCAAGCCGTGAGGGCCGAGGACCAAGAGGGTCATCATCCCCCCTAGCGGCCCCTCTCTAACGTTGCTGCAAAGGGGCTTCTTCTAGGGGGCCCAGGGTAGAGGGCGAGGCGGGCGATTTACAAAACGTAGGGGTCTTCCCTTGGGCGCTTAACGGGCCGCTTAAACCTTTAGGTCGGTGCTCAAGCTGATACGGCAGGTGCCGGACGGGATGCATGGCCCGTATCATCGGTCAGCGTGACTTCTTGGGTTCATCGAACAGGAAACGAATCGGCGTCTCCAATGCTTGAGCAACGTGCCAAAGGCTAACAATGGTCGCGTTCCGATTTCCCTGCTCCAAGCCGCTGATATAGGCCCGGTCAACACCCACGAGATCGGCAAGTTCGGCCTGCGTGATTCCAGCCGCCATCCGCAGCCTCCTTACGTTTCCCCCTACCAAGCGCCGCACGTCCTCTGACATGCGCACATAGCGACAACTTGTTGCAATCTAATGCGACGCAATATATTGCACATCCATCAAGAGGACATTCAAACAATGCGCTGCCTAGTCCTGCTCGCCTTGCTTCTGCAGATTAGCTCCTCCTACGCTCAATCCCCAACAGTTGAGTATAGAGCCGCTCTCGAATATTGCGCTGGGCAGCACATGGTAGACCTCGATGATGGAGTCTCATCGGCGCCAATCATTGCGCGAGCACTCCTCGGCGTTTGCAGGAGGGAGAATCAAAAGCTCTTCGAGCGGGCGATGGTAGGGCAATCGCGGGCCTACGTGACGGGATACGAAAATGCTGCGACGGAGCAGTTCACAGCCTTTGTCTTAATGCACAGGGCAAGAAAGGGCCGTTCCTGACACCGCCGCCTGAGGACTCTCCCGGGCAGCTAGCTGGAGCCGAGGCACTCCCATTATGAGTACACGCCCAATCGGCCATAGAGTGGGAGGCAGACCGTGTGCTGCCAGTCGATGTAATTTAGACATCGGAGTTTGGCCGACTCCAGACTTAATCTAATGTCAGCTTGGCCTTCAACAGCGGTACGAAAGCGGACATCGTCGAAGGTCGGCTAAGGGCCAAAAGCTGCCCTCGACAGCCTGCTTGACTATGCTCGCTCATTTCCAGGAAGCCGACATTGATGCCCCACGCGATCGCCAGGTGTTGGCGCGAAAGGGGCGACGTCCCAGAAGGCCCCTAACCGCAAGTTCGGATCAAGCTACAAACTCATTCGGAGGCCTTAGGCAATTAGCGCGTTCGTCAAGATGAGTTGCCATATCGAGTCGGCGTGTTCTTTTGTTGCGGTTTTGGCTGGACGGAAGACGGCGCCCTACCTAGCCTCGGACAGCGGCTGATTCGCCCAACGCTCGAGGGCTGAGTGGCTATGCAGTATGATCTCGCGACTAGCGCGGTTTGCTCTGGCGCCACGACGCGCGCGGCGCAGTATCTGCGCATGTCGTCGGATAACCAGCGCTACTCGACCGAAAACCAGACGAACGCAATCGCCGAGTACGCCCGGCAGAACGGATACCAGGTCGTTGCAACGTACATCGACGCTGGCAAGAGTGGCCTGTCCCTGAAAGGAAGGGGCGCACTCAAGCAGCTCCTTAGCGATGCGCTCGCGGCGCAGCGCAAATTCGACGCCGTCCTAGTCTACGATGTGAGCCGATGGGGAAGGTTTCAGAACCCGGACCAGGCGGCCCACTATGAATTCCTCTGCCGGCAGGCTGGAGTGCGCGTCGTTTACTGCGGCGAGCCCTTCGGCGAAGACGTTGCCCCCATCACCACCATCGTCAAGCATTTGAAGCGAGTGATGGCGGGGGAATACAGCCGCGAACTGTCTGCGAGAATGTCACGCGCGAAGCGCCAGCAGGCGCAGCTAGGTTTTCGCCAAGGCGGATCGCTGATCTATGGCTTCCGCCGCCTCCTTGTTGACGCTGGACGCAATCCGAAACAAGTTCTTAAACGCCGGGAGAGAAAGGCGCTTTCGACAGACAAGGTTATCGTCGTTCCAGGACCGCCGGAAGAGCTTGCGGTGATCAAGCGCATCTTCCGCATGTACGTGCGTCAGCGGATGACGATTGCCGACATCGCCCGGTGCTTCGCTAATGAAGGGATCAAGGGCTACGATGACGGTCCCCTGAAGCGGGTCACTATCCGGCATGTCCTGTCAAACGAGCTCTGCATTGGCTGGATGACGTACAACCTGACAACCCAGACTTTGCAGGGACCGGCCATCAAAAATCCTGAGCAAACATGGACGCGCTATCCGGCGTTTGACCCGATCATTCCTGTTAAGGTCTTTCGGAAGGCCCAGGAGTTGCTTCGACAACGTGCGAACCGGCATTGGAACCGAAACACCATTATGAACGCTTTGAAAGTGTTGCTCGCGAGGGAGGGCTACCTCTCATACGCCTTAATCAGCGAAAGCAAGGAAGTGCCGGCGCTCGAAACCATCATGAGCTACTTCGGGTCGCTCCATGGCGCATATGACGCAATAGGGTATACGCCGCCTCCTATATCGCCCTTTGGGATAAACTCGCTCCATTGGAGCAAGAAGGATATTTTGGCGGGCCTGAGGAGACTCTATAGTGAGCACGGGCATATTTCTACGCTGCTCATTGACGCGTCAAGCGAGCTGCCTTCGAGTGTCCTTATCCGACGGTACTTCGGGTCCATCCCAGAGGCCATGAGGCAAGCGGGCCTGCCGGCGCTAACGCATAGCCAGCGCCAGCAGCTCATGTGGAAGCGCCGCAAAACCAGCGGGTGTGACGACTATTACCATGGCGTTCACTGGACCGAGCCAGAACTCCTTGGAGCCCTGCGCCAGCTTGAGGAGCAGAACGGCTACATGTCGGCCAATCTGCTCGACCAGAACGGTGTAACCCCAAGCGCCTACTACTACACCAAGCGGTTCGGCTCGCTCGATGAAGCGAGGGCCCTTGCGAACCTGCCGCCTCGGACGGCCTCCAGCATCATGAAGGCTGCCTTGCAGCGAAAGAAGGAAGGCAAGAAGATCATTGTTCGTCGGCCCCGCCATGAACGACAGCGGAGCCGCCTATGGTATCGCTCTGACGACATCCTCGCCGGGCTGAAGCGGCTTGCGAAAGAGAAGGGTCGCGTGTCAGCACGGCTGATCGATGCGGATGGTGACTTGCCGTGCTGGGGGACAGTAGTCCGCCACTTTGGTTCGTTGAAAGCGGCCTATGAACTTATCGGCTTGGTGCGCCTACCGGGAAAACCTCCACGCTTCGGCTTACCTGCCAAGGCAAGCGTTGAGCGAGCCTCCGCGTGACAAGGTCGGCACAACCTTACCAAGCGGACATCTGCCGATGACCGTGCGATATCAGCTAAGGGTCAAAATGCGAAGAACTCAACGTGAGCAAATCCAGTCCGCTATGCCCCTCTGGGCGGACCTCAATGAGGCGTGCCGCCACTTCGCTGATGGGCCACTAGCGGGAATGCTCTAAGCGATCAGACCATTTCCACTCAGCCATCAGAGCCGACATTGCCCTCATTCGAAGAAGCATCACCAAAATGGCAAGGGATGACGCGCCCGGTGCCACCGGGACTAGGTAAACACAAGGCTGGCCACCCAAACAGAGCCGATGGCGAAAACAGCCATCCCAAAAGCCGCCCGCCAGCCGCCTAACAGGAACCGAAGGACCACCAGGCCTAGGACAAGTTCCCCGAAAGTGTAGGCATTTACCATTCTCGCCCCGTCTCCATATCACCGATGATTAAGGTCATATCTTGTAGCGAGGATATTTGGCGAGGGCAGCCGCTTGATCCTCAAGCTCGACACCATGATATCCATCCGCCACGGTGCGACCTTCAAGAGCGTGCCCGGAGATCACATCAAGCGTTCTGCGGTCAATGCCGACTCTTACGCCCACGGGCTTGAAGCGGTGCCTCCAGCCGTGGTTCGGCGCAACACCCTTATCCGGCACTACGGCACGAGCAAACTCCGCAAGCCTATTCTTGACGCCCTGCAATGGTCCAAGCACGCGGTCCTGTACGGCGCTACCTTGGGAAGGCCGCAGGAATAGATGACCGGGAGGTGAAGATCTTACGAACTCCACAAAGCCCATTTCGATCAGGTGAGGATGCAGGACCACATCTCTGGCTTCGTTCGTCTTAACAGTGCCTGCTTCGGGCGTGACCGTGAGAAACCAGATGTCTCGGCCGTGCTTGTGTAGGTCCTCCTTTCGCAACTGGGCCATCTCGCCGACACGCGCCCCTGTGTACGCCATGAGCCATGGTACCCACCGCTTTGCTGCAAATGTCTGCGGCATCTCTCCACCGCGCTCGGCCCGGAGACTTGCCGCGAGAATTACCCTCGCCTCGGCATCCGTGAAGGCCTTGCTCCGTAGCTTCCGAGGCTTTGCAGCTTTTAGCGTGACACCTTCAGCGGGATTGGTGTGCATCTTCCCATTTGACACCGCCCATCCAAACACCGCTTTGAGCCCCGAGAGGTCATTGTCCTTCACTGTCTTGGCAGAGATCGGCTTCCCGGTGCGGGGATTGATGGTAGCTAGACGGTGATCCTTGAAGCCAATCACATCGCCTCTAGACACGCGGCTGCAATCATCGTGACCGAGGAACGCAACGAAGGCAGCCATCGAATTGCTGTAACTCTCGTGAGTGCTGGGCTTTAGGTTGCGGGCCTTTGCCTCCACCCACCAGCCTTCAATCAACGCAGTCAACGAGCCTCCCTTTAGGACCGATTGCTTTGTGGGGGCATTGTCCTCGCTCGGCGCAACCCAAGCAGGGAAGCGCTCTGACTTCGGGTCGGGACTGTAGTCGCCCTGAGCATTCCGCAGGCGGACCTCAAAAGCATCACGTAACGCCAGCCAAAAAGCTCTCAACAGCAGACCGCGCGACGCGGTGTCAACCCGTCGAATACCTTCAGATAAAAGCAAGCGATCGACAAGGCGCCCCAGATGAATCTCAAGTGTAGAACTCTCCGGGCACGGATCGGCGGGTGGAAGATTGTCGAGATCAAGTGGGACCCGCAGCGGTTTCGCCGCGTCTATCTCATGCTTGCCCATGGTCTCCAGCCGCACAAGACGCATCAGCGCCGCCTCGAAGATTACAGCATCGTCCTCGGGGTTAGCCGGCACCGGATGCATCTTGCCATCACGGCCCTGCTCCACTGCATACGTGCGTTCGCGTCCCTCGTCTCCGGCCCATGCCCTGTAGAGGCGTCCGGCCAAGGCCGTTGCTTGAGCATTTGTAAGGGAGGTAGGGCTATCATCCCGGAAGGCGCGAAGGATGCGCTCAAAGTACTGATCGGCCGCCGCGATCCTCGTTTTCACCTCTGCCGGCTCATCGGCTCTCAAGGAAAACCGGATGGCCTGAGCATGGGGCGAGATCGTCACCGCATGCGTGTCCTCACCCAGCGGAAAATACAGTGTGCGACCAACAAGCCGCTCCCGCACGTCCACCGGAATCCGTCGCACATAGAGTTGAAACCGCGAACCATCGCGCTTCATTGGACGCACCACCCGATACAGCATGTTGCTCACCGTTGTTACACAGTCGGGCGAGCGCAAGTCGCTGTAAGGGCTTAACTTATTGAAGGATAAGGAACCTTCAAGGGGATGGTGCCCAGGGGCGGAATCGAACCACCGACACTGCGATTTTCAGTCGCATGCTCTACCAACTGAGCTACCTGGGCGTGCTCCAAGAGAGGGGCCAAAGCCCATCGAGCGGGCGGTTTATAGTGGGCTCGAGGCGGCCTGTCCACCCGGCTTCGCCAAGTGGCTGCGCCGGGCGCGGCCCCTCTGTGCACAAGATCGAGCGGGGTTGCTGCGGCTGGTGCTCGGCGTCTCAGTGACGCTCTTAGTGCATTGAAATAGCTCGATTATTCGACGTCGTCGGTTTCGTCGTCGCGGCCGGGGATGACGTAGGAGCCCTTCAGCCAGCGGTTCAGATCGACGTCGCGACAGCGCGAGGAGCAGAACGGACGGGTGGCCTGCGTCTGCGGCTTGCCGCAGATCGGGCAGGTTTTGAGCGGGCCGGTGGGCTTGTTGACCTGGTCGTCCATGGAATGTCGGCAGCTTACACGGTGTGACGGGGTTCAAGAGCCTGCCCGGAAACGGGTTCCTGCCGCAGCCGCGCATGCGCCGCTGGGCGGACCCGGCGGAGCCATTCTACTGTGCATGGGGTTGTTTTCGAGGTTTTTGTCGGCGCGGCCCTTGGACTCACTTGGGCTCACACGGCGGTGGTATTGAGCCAGCCGAAGCGGATCGGAAAGCCCTCGCCGCCGAGCAGCGTCGTGGTCTCGTAGAGCGGCAGGCCGACGACGTTGGTGTAGGACCCGACCATCTTGACCACGAAGGATCCGGCGATGCCCTGCACGGCGTAGCCGCCGGCTTTGCCGCGCCATTCGCCGGAGCCGATATAGGCCTGGATGTCGTCCTCGGACAGGCGCTTGAAACGAACGCGGGTCTCGACCAGGCGCTGGCGGAAGGCTTCACGCGGCGTGACCAGGCAGATCGCGGTGTAGACGCGATGGTTGCGGCCCGACAGCAGCCGCAGGCACTGCGCGGCCTCGTCGACCAGATTGGCCTTCGGCAGGATGCGGCGGCCGACCGCCACTACCGTGTCCGCGGCGAGGATGAAGGCGCCGCGCAGCTCGTCGTCGAGCTGCACCGACTTCAGCGCAGCGTCGGCCTTGGCCCTGGCCAGCCGGTTGGCGCAGGCGCGCGGCAGCTCGCCCCGCTTCGGCGTCTCGTCGACGTCGGCCGGCCGGAGCGCATCCGGCTCGATGCCGGCCTGGTTGAGCAGCGACAGCCGACGCGGCGAGCCGGAGGCAAGTACGAATTTGGGGCGGCCAAGCATCAGGTGATTTGGGGGATGAGGCAGGGGTGAATTGCGCGCGGAACCTATCGGAAGGGGGCCGGTTTCACAACCCGGGAACCGGAGTTTGGTGATTCGAGGTATCCGCCACGGCTGTGCCTGCTCTCTGTGACGCGGGTGTTACGGAGGGCCGATGCTACCCGCTCGCCGCGCCGACCTTGCCGAAGCGCCGGCGGATGCGCATCAGGAGCTGATCGCAGACCTCGCGATAGGCAGCTAACTTCTGGTCGCGGCTGCCTTCGATGGTGGTTGGATCCTGCGTCGGCCAGTATTCGACCTCGGCCGCGAGCGTTCGCGTCAGCTCCAGCGCCTTGTGATGCGCCTCCGGCGAGAGCGTGATGATGAGATCGAAATTCAGTCCCTCCCAATCCTCCAGCTCCTCGAAGGTCTGCGGCTTGTGGCCGGAGATGTCCTGGCCGAGCTCCCCCATCACGGTGACGGCGAAGGGATCGAGCTCGCCCTTCCTTGTGCCGGCCGACTTCACGTAGAGACCTTGCGGAAACATGTGCTGCAATAGGCTCTCGGCCATCGGCGAACGCACGCTGTTCATCGCACAGGCGAACAGCACCGACTGAGGATCGCGTGCGCGTGGGGGCGCAGCCATCCGTGATCAGCCCTTCCAATGGAGAACAGTAATGAGCGTGAACAGCCGGCGCGAGGTCTCGAAGTCGACCCGCACCTTGCCTTTCAGCCGCTCCTGGAGCGTGCGCGATCCCTCGTCGTGGATACCGCGGCGGCCCATGTCGATGGCCTCGATCTTGTCCGGGGTCGCGGTGCGGATCGCCTGGTAATAGCTGTCGCAGATCATGAAATAGTCTTTCACGATCCGCCGGAACGGCGTCAGCGACAAGAGATGCGCGACCACAGGTGTGCCGTCCTCGCGGCGGATGTCGAACATCAGCCGGTTGCCGGTGATGCCGATATGCAGCGTGAACGGGCCCTTTCCTTCCGCACCCTCGGGCGCGAACAGGTTCTGCTCGATCAGATCGTAGATCGCGATCGCCCGCTCGTGCTCGATGTCGGGCCCGGAACGGCCGATGGATTCCTCGTCGAGCGTGACGCCGACGATGCGATTGGTCGAGTCGTCCTGTGCGGGCGGCTTGGTCATGACAGATTGAGGCGCAATCCAATCGAGCGCGAATGGGCGTCCAGCCCCTCCGCCTTGCCGAGCGTCATCGCGGCGGGACCCAGCGCACGCAATTGGTCGGGCCCGCATTTCAGGATCGAGGTGCGCTTCATGAAGTCGTGCACCGACAGGCCTGAGGAAAACCGTGCCGAGCGCGCCGTCGGCAGCACGTGGTTGGAGCCGCCGACGTAATCGCCGATCGCTTCGGGCGTGTGCGGTCCGAGGAACACCGCGCCGGCATTGCGGATCTTCGCAGCGAGCGCGTCGGGATCGACGGTCATGATCTCGAGATGCTCGGCCGCGATGGCGTCCGCGAGCGGGATGGCCTCGCCCAGGTTCTTCACCATGATGACGGCGCCGAAATCTGCCCAGGAGGCGCTGGCGATCGCGGCGCGCGGCAGCGTCTTCAGCTGCGCCTCCACCGCCTTTTCGACCTCGGCGGCGAGGCGCGCCGAGTCCGTGATCAGGATCGACTGCGCGCTGGAATCGTGCTCGGCCTGCGCCAAGAGGTCGGCGGCGATCCAGTCGGCATTGCCGGTGTCGTCGGCAATGACGAGCACCTCCGAGGGGCCGGCGATCATGTCGATGCCGACCTTACCGAACACCAGCCGTTTGGCGGCGGCGACATAGGCATTGCCCGGGCCGACGATCTTGGCGACAGGCGCGATGGTGGCGGTGCCATGCGCGAGCGCGGCGACGGCCTGCGCACCGCCGACACGATAGATCTCGGTGACGCCGCCGAGATGGGCGGCCGCCAGCACCAGCGGATTGAGCTTGCCGTCCGGCGAGGGCACCACCATCACGAGGCGCGACACGCCGGCGACTTTCGCCGGCACGGCATTCATCAGCACCGATGACGGATAGGCGGCCGTGCCGCCGGGGACGTAGAGGCCGGCGGATTCGATCGCGGTGTAGCGCCAGCCGAGCTCGACGCCGAGGGAATCGGTGAAGCGCTCGTCTTTCGGCAGCTGGCGGCGGTGATAGGTCTCGATACGGTCGCGCGCGAGCTCGAGCGCATCCAGCGTCGCAGGCTCGCATGCCTTCACGGCGGCCTCGATCTCTGCGGCGGAGACGCGCAAGGAGGATGCATCCAGCTTCAGGCGGTCGAACTTGGCCGTCGCCTCGAGCAAGGCGGCATCGCCACGCTTGGCCACGTCGTCGACGATCTCGCGCGCGGCGGCCTCGACGTCGGCCGACGCCTCGCGCTTGGCGGCGAGGAAGGCGGCAAATCGCTGGTCGAAATCGGCGCTGCTGCGGTCGAGGCGAACGGGCATGTTTCGCTTGGCTTCCGGCTGGTCTTGAGGGGCGGATCGGCGCACCAGGTCCCCTGCTCAATGGCGCGGCGGGGAAGCTGCGTCAACCCTCGGCAGCTGCCATCCCAGCCAGGGCCGGAGCCCATTCGGCTGGTATACGGCCGCTTCACCCCTCCCCCTCGAGTCCCGTGCCCAGCGTGTCGGCGCCGAGGTCGGTCAGCTCGCATTCCAGGCACTCGACGTCCAGGCGGATGGCGCCGCCCTGGGCGAACAAAAGCAGGGCGCTGCCTCCGGGCTCCTCGGCGCGGCCGTCCTGGGGGTGAAATTCAATGCCGACGAGATCCAGGATCTTGTCCGGCGCGGCGAGGTCGATGTTGCGCGACTTGCAGGCGAGCACACGGTCGAAACGGAGCGCTGCGACCAGCCGGCGCGGCTCGGTCTCGCCCGCCAAGGTCTGCTCCCAGTCCAGCCGGCTCATTCCGACCACAAGCCGCTTCTCGCCCTGCCGCCAGATGATGTCGGACGCCTGGACCCGGGCGTCCTGGACATGGGTCGAGATCACGGCGAGGTCGTCGGCGTCGAGCGCGATCAGTTTGAGCTGGGGCGACATCGCCGCGCCTCTCCTTGAGTGGACGGGGCTCAACGCGCACGAGCCCCGAAATTTCCGCACAAGTTAAGCCCTGGCCCGGCTCGCCGCTACGCGGCGAGCCACCCTTTCCCACAACAAGGGAGGGTTAGAGTCGTGAAACCTCACTCCCTGAAGAACGCCAGGAGATCCGCGTTGATCGTCTCGGCATGCGTGGTCGGCATGCCGTGGGGGAATCCCTTGTAGGTCTTCAGGATGCCTTTCTTGAGCAGCTTGGCCGAGAGCGGCGCCGAATCCGCGTATGGCACGATCTGGTCGTCGTCGCCATGCATCACCAGAACCGGCACGTTGATCTTCTTCAGATCCTCGGTGAAATCGGTTTGCGAGAACGCGACGATGCCGTCGTAATGCGCTTTCGCGCCACCCATCATGCCCTGGCGCCACCAGTTCTCGATCACGGCTTCCAGCGGTTTTGCGCCGGGGCGGTTGTAGCCGTAGAACGGGCCGGCGGCGATGTCGCGGTAGAAGGCCGAACGGCCGGCGGCGAGCTGGGCCTGGAAATGGTCGAACACGCTTCTGGGCAGGCCGCCGGGATTGGCCGCTGTCTGCACCATCAGCGGCGGCACCGCCGAGAGGATCGCGGCCTTCGCGACGCGGCTCTCGCCGTGACGGGCGATGTAGTGCACGACCTCGCCGCCGCCGGTGGAATGGCCGACATGGAGGGCGTTCTTGAGGTCGAGATGCGCGGTGAGCGCGGCGAGATCGTCGGCATAATGATCCATGTCGTGGCCGTCGGCGACCTGCGCCGAACGGCCGTGGCCGCGGCGGTCATGGGCGATGACGCGATAGCCGCGCGTGACGAAGTACATCATCTGCGCGTCCCAATCGTCCGAGGACAGCGGCCAGCCATGGCTGAACACGATCGGCTGGCCCGAGCCCCAGTCCTTGTAGAAGATCTCGACGCCGTCTTTGGTGGTGATGGTGGGCATGGTGGGGGCTCCTTTCAATGAGAGACGTCATTCCGGGACGCGCGTCAGCGCGAACCCGGAATCTGGAGATTGTTAAAACGAGATTCTCAGGGTGCGCGATTGCGCACCTGAGTTCATCGCTGCGCGATGCCCGGAATGACGAGAGGGGCGAATCAGGCAAACGCCAGGGGCTTGTAGCGGCGCCAGGCGCCGATGGTCAGCACGACGAAAAACACCAGCACGATGCCCTGCACCACGGCGAACACCGGCCCCGATGGCGGCGCCGGCGGCACGGCGGGCGCGAGCGCGGCAAGCGCGGGCACCTTGAGGAACGACTGGATCACCAGCACGAAGACGTTGAAATAGAGCGAGATCATCGCGGTGACGATGTAGACCGGACGCCAGACGCCGGCGAGCTTCATGCCGTAGAGCGCGAAACAGGCGATCGCGAGCAGCACCAGCGAGATGATGCCGATGATGTGCGAGGGCAGCAGCTCCTTGAATGGAAACAGGAAGCCGGTGGCGCTGGTGAGGATGGTGAACAGCAGGAAGACCGCAGTGAGGCCTGGCATCGACTTCGATCCGAGCAGGCCGAACATCACGACGAGCCCGGCGACGATGGCAATCAGGCTGATGATGACATGGATCAGCGTAAGGGCGGGCAGGCTTAGGCCAAGCACCATGACATCTCTCCTACTCTCCGCGTTGAGGTGACGAGAATAGTATTGCGGTCCTCATCGGATTACCACCTGCCTTGTCGTCACATGCATGAGCGCAGCCATGCGCTGTCGTGCGAAATCGAAAAACGCATGGCTGAACTTTTTGCAGCGCTGTCACAAACGGCGGCAGTTTGATGCTTGCAGGATTCAACGAAAGTTGAATCGATCTCTCACACGTCCTTGGTGTCGAAGATCAGGATGTCGGCGCCGCCGCTGGCGAATTTCGGCACGTCGGCGCCGGTCGCCTTGCCTTCCTCGCTGCCAAAGGCGGCCTGAATGTCCGCGACGCTGTCGAAGGTGAGAATGGCGACGAGGTGGATTCCGGAAGGACCTGCGGGAGATGCGACCGGCCCTTTGCTGACGGCGTAGTTCTTCAGGCCGGGAAGCTTCTTGGCGAGCGGGATGTGCGTCTCGGCATAGTACTTGTCGAACGCGGCGGCATCCTTGGGTGTCTTGTACAGCACGACGATTTCAGCCATTTGGTCCTCCCGTTGAATCCTTGTTTGTTCGCGCGCGATTGGCCTCGCGACGAGGGGATAGTCTGTAGTTGTCGGCAAGATGGCAAGCCGGATTCGGCTTGCCATTGCCTGTCCTGTGCTTGCCTAAAGCGCCGGTTTTGCGGCGTCGCCGAGATAGCCGTGCAGGGAGGCCACGACCTGCGCGCCCTCGCCGATGGCGCCGCCGACGCGCTTGACCGAGCCGGAGCGGACGTCGCCAACGGCGTAGACGCCGGGCACGGAGGTCTCGAGCGGCGCGACCAGCTTGCCCTGGTTCTGCTCCGACTGCGCGCCAGTGACGACGAAGCCGCCGCGATCGAGCGTCACGCCGCAGCCGTCGAGCCAGGACGTGGCGGGATCGGCGCCGACGAACAGGAAGAGATTGCGAATGTCGGCCGAATCCTCGTCATCCGACAGCCGGCTCTTCCAGCGGATGCGCCGCAGTAGCGAGGCCTCGTCGCCCTCGAGCGCGGTGATCTCGGTGTTGAACATCAATTCGATGTTCGGGGTCGCTTCGATGCGCTCGATGAGATAGCGCGACATGCTGGCGCCCAAGCCGCCGCCGCGGATGATCATCAGCACGCGTTTGGCGTGGCCCGACAGGAACACCGCGGCCTGACCGGCCGAATTGCCGGCGCCGACCAGCGCCACCTCCTCGCCGGCGCAGAGCCGTGCCTCCACGGGCGATGCCCAGTACCAGACGCCGCGGCCCTCGAACTTGTCGAGGTTGGCGATGTCGGGACGGCGATAGCGCGCGCCGCTGGCGACCACCACCGAACGGGAGCGCAATGTCTCGCCGCAATCCAGCGCCAGCGCGAAGGTGCCGTTGACGCGCGAGCAATCCAGCGAGCTCACCGACATCGGAATCATGATGTCGGCGCCGAACTTCTGCGCCTGGGTGAAGGCGCGCCCAGCCAGCGCCTGGCCGGAGATGCCGGTCGGGAAGCCCAGATAGTTTTCGATGCGCGCGCTGGCGCCGGCCTGGCCGCCGAAGGCGCGGGTGTCGACGACCGCGACCGAGAGACCTTCGGACGCCGCATAGACCGCGGTGGCGAGCCCCGCCGGTCCGCAGCCGACGATGGCGACATCGTAGATGCGGTTGTCCTTGGCCCCGCCGATCATGCCGATGGCGCGGCCGAGCTCGGTCTCGCTGGGATTGCGCAGCACCGTGCCGCCGGCCGTGACGACGAGCGGCCAATCCTCCGGCTTCGGCGAATAGCGCGCGATCAGTTCGGCGGCGTCATGCTCGCTCTCGGGATCGAGCAGATGATGCGGCTGGCCATTGCGGGTGAGAAAGCCCTGCAGGCGCACCACGCCGGCGGAGTTCGACGGCCCGATCAGCACGGGGCCGCCGATGCCGTCCTGGATCAGATTGACCCGACGCAGGATCAGCGCGCGCATGATGCGCTCGCCAAGCTCGGCTTCGGCCACCAGCAGCGCGCGCAGCCGCTCCGGCGGGACGAGCAGCACCTCGACATCGCCTTCGGCGCGGCCGTCGACCAGGGCCGGCCTGCCCGAGAGCTGGCCGAGCTCGGCCAGAAATTGCCCCGGCCCCTGATCGATCACCGGCGTGACGTGACCGAGACCGTCGCGCTGGGTGATGGCGACGTGGCCCGCCAGCACCACGAACATGCCGGGCCCGGGCTTGCCGGTCTCGAACAGCAACTCGCCGTCGGCATAGGTGCGGATTTCGCCGAAGTGCCTGATCCGTTCGATCTCGGCGGGGGTCAGCGCCGGAAAGGTCTGCTCGGGGCGGGTGAACCGCATCAGCTGCGCATCACGATCGGTTCGTTGTGTGTCGTCCTGCCCCATGGCCACTGCCTGCACTCCAAAATTTCCAGCCGCCGGCGTTCAACGAGAGGTCTTGCCGGCGGCCCCCTCATTTAGGGAACCATCGTCGTTCTGCGAGGGGTCGGTGATTGTGGCGCGTTCGCGCGCCTGAAGTTTCCGCCGCTTCAGGTTTTCGCGCAGCGCCGATTTCAGCCGGTCGTCCCGGGACGCCCTCGCCTGTCTCACGCTCTTGTCAGTCTCGTCGGCCATCGCGGCTCCGTCCAGCAACCGGCAGCAGGATGCCATCGAAGTGTGGCAGCTCAAGAGGCAACGCGATACGCCCATGTGAAACGCGAGATGGATCGAATCCGAACTCCAGGCCAACTGACCAGTTGGGCAGGAATATCAGACCCCGATCGGCGCGAACTCGGCCGGTTTGGGCGAAAACGGGCATTTTGGCGCCGATATCGGCCCGATTTTCTCGTTTTGGTCGGGCTGGCAAGCTTGCACAGGAGGGGGGCTTGTGGCAGATATCGGCCCGCTTGGTAGGCCCCTCGGGCGGCCGATTCTTGTCCCAGCACATGCTGCCGTAGCTCAGTGGTAGAGCACTCCATTGGTAATGGAGAGGTCGACAGTTCAATCCTGTCTGGCAGCACCAGCTTTCCTCACCGACGCGAGCCGCGTTGAACCAAGCCTTGTTGAAATATGCCTTGCGCCTGGCCGGCGCGCCCGCAACAGCCACGGATGCGATCGTGATCACACGTTCCCTGCCCTATGAAGGACTGCTCCACGAGATCGTCGAGCATAATGGCGTGCTCTATCTCGGCGGCATCGTCCCTGAAGATGCCGGCCTCGACATGGCCGGCCAGGCCGAGGACGTGCTGCGCCAGTTGAAGACCCTGCTCGAGGGGGCCGGCTCCGATCTGTCCTGCGTTCTGCAAGTGACGATCTTCGTGGCCGACCTCACTGAGAAGGCTGCGTTCAACCAGGTGTGGAAGCGCTATTTCACCGCGGAGCATCTGCCGGCGCGGGCCGCGATCGGCGTTGCGGATCTCGGCCCGGGCGTCAAGCTGGAGCTGACGGCGATCGCCGCGCGCCGCTGATCCTCGAGCGACGGGCGAGAAGAGCAAGTTCGGTCGTTTCGACAGTCTTCCACACATGGCTCAGCATTCTCGCGGCCCGAAACGCCCGAGTTTTGCTCGTTTCCTGTCCCTCTTCTATGAAGAGGGCGCAGGGAAGGCCGGGTGCCGGCTGGCACCCACGGTCCACTGTGCGAAAGCACACGCACAAAACTGCACAGCGGCATACAGGTGAAGCCCAACACACGGCCTTCCCTGCGCAGTGGTTTGACGGCTTATGCCTGCTCTCCCCGGAGCCGAGTTCCTTCTGGCCTCCGTCACCTCGCGAATTGACGATGCTTCCAGGCCCGGTCGAGCCCAAAAGCATCTCCGCAAGGCTTGACCGTAGCAACGACGGTCAGGACCACACGGTTTTGCCGTACGCAGCTTCCGGCTCCGCCAAGAGGCTCGCCGGATGTTGGCGCCGTTCGTCAGCACGCTGCCTAAGACCTCACGAGGTTCATCTCGCCCTGGTCCGCCGCCCGTGCCCGACGCAGCCGCGTCCACCGCACCCCGACCCACGTTCGTGACGACGTACGATCGCCCCTCTCCTTGGGCCGGGATGTGCGATGGATACTGCAATTCCGAATTTCGGTAAAGTGGAATATTTTTGCGGACGAGGGTTGACGGGGGTACGGGGTGTTTTGCCCGACGGGACAGAAGCGTTGCGATCGATGCGGCCCGCGCCTGTTCGAAAGATGCGGTCACACGGCACGTTGACCCCTCGTTTCATGGTGATAGTCTTTTCGCTCGCACCCTGTCCGGGAGGACACAATGGGATGGTTCGACCGCCTGTTTGGACGATTGTCGGAACCGACGACCCCTCTCTTTGCGAGATTTCGGCGGAAATCGAAGGCACCGACGGATCCTGATCTTCTGAAAATCGCCAAGGATCGGAAGGGGCACGTTTCCCGCCGAGCCGTGAGGGACGAGTATAATCGGCTGGTCCTGGAGAAGTACGCGCACGACAAGTCGTGATCGCCAGGATCCGTCGAGGATCTCGGGTGCCCGTAGGATGGGGAGAGCGGAGCGAAACCCATCGGCTGCTTTCCAGCGACGAAACATGATGGGTTTCGCTACGCTCTACCCATCCTACGCACTGCACCATCAATGGTCGCGATCGATCTGCAATGCCGCGAAGCGATCGTCCGAACGGCGCAGCCGCCGGCACAGCTCGCGATTGCTGTTCTGCAGGACGATCACATAGGCGTGGATGTCCGCCTTGTAGCAGGCATAGAGCTTTTGCGCCGTCAGCTCATATAGCACCGTCGGCGCCTCCGCGATGACAGTGGCGGAGCGGTTCTGCATTTCGATGAGCGTCATCTCGCCGAAGAAATCGCCAGGCTCCAGACGCGATATCGCGATGACGCCGCCCGCATGCGTCCGTTTGCTCACCGCGAGCCGGCCGGACTTGACGATGAACATCGAGCGCCCCGGCTCGCCCTCGGCCACGACGGTCGCGTCGGCATCGAACCGGCGCTCGACCAGCATCGAAATCAAGAGGTCGAGGCTTGCCTCCGAAAGACCGCCGAAGAACGGCGTCGCGAGCAGGAACGCTTTCAGATCGGGGGGCGTGACGAGCATTGCGGAAGGATACGCCCCGCCGCAATCTGCGGCAAGCAAGGCGCCGCAGCCAGGTTCCGTCATTGCGAGCCAACGGGTCCACGCGAAGCGCGGCCCGATGACAGGCTCCGCCAAGCAATCCAGGAATGTGTCCGCGCAGATAGTCTGGATTGCTTCGTCGCATCAGCGCAAAATTGCTTCGCAATTTTGTCGCGAGCTCCTCGCAATGACGCGGTGAGAGGCTTCACCTCCAAGATCCATCGTTCACTGCCGCACGGCATTTTCCCCGCGCGTCCCTCGCTTCCGCCACACCTGCAGGTCAATCATGACTTTCACGGCCGCCGCGAGGACGAGCGCACAGAGTGCCACTTTGGAGATTGTCTCCATCGTTCCCTCGATCAGCAGGCAATGGACCACGCTGCCCGCGACGATGACGATGGCGAGGGGAATATGGATGATGCGCCAGGTTCGCGGACGCAATCCCAACCGCCTTCGCAGCAGAGCCAGGAACGCAACCGCGAAGATGGCCCACATCGCGGTCACGCCGAAGGGAGAGAACGGCGTCGGCGACGAGAAGGTCAGTGCGTCGACCATGTCGGGCGGGCTGGTGATCCAGAGGCCGGCGACGTGGATCAGAATCGCCAGAACAAGCGCGCCGCCGATCCAGTGATGGGCGCGCCTGCCGCGATAGGCCGACAATCCCGGCAGGTAGCCGCCGATCAGCAAGGGCTGCACGAGCACGACGCCGAGGGCGATGATCCCGGCGAAACCGGCGAGGATGTAGACAGGATCGCGCCATGCGAGCTGCTCGCTGGCTGCAGCAAGCGCAACCGGCACGCCGATCGCCAAGACAAGGGCGCCCCAGATCAGGGGCGCCCGGGCCGATTTCCATCGCGTCATCTGCAAGTCGGGTTCAAGCCGGCTGCAGCACGAAATGCGCCTCGAGGCTGGTCTCCTTGGCGCTCCGCATCACCGGCCGCAGGAAGACGGTCTTGAACTCGCCGCTGTCATAGGCGAGGTGGCCGTGTGGCTGGCCGAAGATCGGAATGATCTGCGGCATCTCCAGCCGGAACCTGCCGTCCTTGTCGGTGAGCGTTGCGCCGTGGCTCTGCGGCTCGTGCTCCCGCCCTTCGACGGTGTGCGCCCAGATCTGGATGCGCTGCCCGGACAGCGGAGCCCCGTCGCCGGCGCGGCGCACGGTGCCGCTCATCCAGAAACCGCCCTTGCCGATCCGCTCCACGACCGCCGCGCCCTTGCGGTAATTGTTCGCGCCGCCCGACATCGACTCGGTTGGAGCGAGGCCGCTCGCACGGGCGGGCAGCAGGAGACCGGAAGCGCCGGTTGCGAGGAGCGTGCCGCCGGCGACGAGGAGAGTGCGGCGGTTGAAGACGGCCGTGGTCATATCGGTTCCTCCTGGCGGCAGTGCAGCAGCTCCGGCAAATTACAATACCAGGTGCGAAACGCCCAGTTGGGGCGAGGGGCGCCAGCGCCTGCAATAACAGTGTTGTGAACGGAGGCGCGGATCACTCAGACAGAGCGCAGGATGGGTCAAGCGCAGCGATACCCCCCAAAGGCCGTGTTCAAACGATGAAGATGATGGGTTTCGCTGTGCTCTACCCATCCTACGCGCTGACACTACATGTCATGTCCATATCCTCCTCTCCCGGACTCCCCCCATGATCCCCTTCTCCGTGCTCGACCTCGCACCCATTCGCCAGGGCGGCGACGCGGCACAGGCGTTCCGCAATTCGCTCGATCTGGCCCGGCATGCGGAGAGGTGGGGCTTCAAGCGGTTCTGGCTGGCCGAGCATCACAACATGACGGGGATCGCGAGCGCTGCGACGTCCGTGGTGATCGGACATGTCGCGGGGGGCACGAAGACGATCCGCGTCGGCTCCGGCGGCATCATGCTGCCGAACCACTCGCCGCTGGTGATCGCCGAGCAGTTCGGCACGCTGGAATCGCTCTATCCCGGACGGATCGATCTCGGGCTCGGGCGGGCGCCGGGCACCGACCAGTTCACCGCACGGGCGCTGCGGCGCGACCTCGCCACCACGTCCGAGAACTTTCCGCATGACGTGCTGGAGCTGCAGGCGCTGCTCGGCGACGTGCAGCCAAACCAGGCGATCCGCGCCGTGCCCGGAATGGGCACCAAGGTGCCGCTGTGGATTCTGGGATCTAGCACCTTCGGCGCGCAGCTTGCCGCGATGCTGGGGCTGCCGTTCGCGTTCGCCTCGCATTTCGCACCGCAGATGATGCTGCCGGCGCTGCGCGAATACCGCGCGCGGTTCGAGCCGTCGGCGCAGCTCGACAAGCCCTATGCCATGATCGGCGTCAACGTGTTCGCGGCCGACAGCGATGAAGAGGCGCAGCGGATGTTCTCCTCGCTGCAGCAGCAATTCATCAACCTGCGCCGCGGCACGCCGGGGCCGCTGCCGCCGCCGGTGGACGACATGGACGCGCTGTGGTCGCCGGCGGAGAAGGCCGGCGTTGCGCAAGCGCTGTCGTGCTCGGCGGTCGGCTCGCCCGATGTGGTCGAAGCAAAACTGAAGGCGCTGATCACTGAAACCGGCGCGGACGAATTGATGACGACGGGGCAGATCTACGACCACACGGCACGGCTGCGCTCGTTCGAGATCGCAGCCGAGGTGCGCGACCGGCTGGCGGCGTCGCCCAATCGCTCAACCGGCTCCGGCTGAACAGCGTGACGTTGCGGGCTCCGCAATGCTATCCTAAACTCGCGATATGGAAGGGTAGCGCAGCGCCGATCCCTCAAGGCCTGATCGGAGGATCGACGATGGATGTGATCCGCAGCCGCGCCTTCGAGTTCATCGAGACGGTGCAAGAGCTTTCCGACGCCGCGAGTGTCCTGGACGCCATGGGACACATGCTCGGCCAGTACGGCGCCGACCAGTTCTGTTGCGCCTATGTCGCGCCGCTCTCGACCGAATCCTCGCGCGAGGCCGTTCTCGCCCATCGGCTGCCGCCCGGCTTTCTGGAAATGTATTCCACCGAGCAGTTCGTCTGGGACGATCCGGCGCTGCGCCATTGCAAGACGACGCTGCGCCCGTTCCGATGGCTCAGGGAAGCGCCGTTCGATCCGACCCGGGAGCCGCGCGCGGTCGAACTGGTACGCCGCGCCCGCGACTTCGGGCTGCTCGACGGCGTGATGGTCCCGATCGCTTCACCCGGCAACCGCATCGGTCATGTGTTCTTCGGCGGCCGCGACATCGATCTGCCGGAGCGCGATCTGCCGGCTCTTCATCTCACGGCGCTTTATGCCTTCGACCGAGCGCTGGCGCTGCGCGGCCAGCCCGAGGCGCGGACACTCGCGCTGTCTCTGCGCGAGTGTGAGGTGCTGACTCTGGCCGCGGTCGGACGGTCCACCGAGGAGATCGCCGACGCCCTGGCGATCACGCCGCGCACCGTGAAGGCGCACGTCAAGAGCTGCTGCAAGAAGCTCGGCGCGACCACTCGCACGCAGGCCGTGATGATCGCGATGCGCGACCGGATCATCTCGCCCTGATCTGTCGCGCTACAGGTCGTAGTTTGCGCATGATCTTTTCGGAAAACCGCTTCGCACTTTTCCGGATCTTGCTTCAGTCCGGAAAGCCGAACAGCTTGGCCGGATTATGCACCAGGATCTTCTCAAGCTCCGCCTGGTCGGCCGCGTAGCGGTACATCAGCTCGAGCAGATCGGCATCGTTCGGCGGCTGCTTCACCGAGACCGGATGCGGCCAGTCGCTGGCCCAGACGCAGCGGTCGGGAGCGGCCTCGATGTAGGCGCGCGCGATCGGGATCACGTCGTCGTAAGGAGGACCGGCCTTCGAGGTTTTCTCGCCGAGCGAGAGCATCACCCAGAAATTGCCCTTTCCGAGCAGCTCCAGCATCTTGCGCAGATTCGGATCGTTCCTGCCGGCCTCGGGGTCAGGCCGCGCCATGTGGTCGATCAGCACGGGCACGTCGAGGTTCTCGTATTTGGCGACGCTCGACATGATGCCGTCCTTCTCCGGCTGGATCTTGACGTACCAGCCGAGCTCGCGGATGCGCGCGATGGCGCGGGCGAAATCGGCGTCCGACAGCACGGCGCCGAGCTCCTGGCGGAAGCTGAAGCGCGCGCCGCGCACGCCGGCATCATGCAGTTTTGCGAGATAGGCGTCGCTGGCTTCCGCGAACACCAGCGCATTGGCACAGCCGCGATAGTTCGGGCCCATCGCGGCAAGGCCGTCGAGCACGACGGCATGATCTGCGCCGTAGGTCGTGGTCTGCACGATGATGCCGCGCTCGATGCCGAGCGTCTTGTGCATGCGCTGTGCCGCTTCCCAGGTCGCGGTCGGCATCCGGTAGGCGGCGCCGGGGCGCTCGGGATATTTGTCGATCGGACCCAGCACGTGAAACTGGCTGTCGACCGTCTTCGGCGGCGGCGCCTTCGCCGGGCGGCGCGGATTCGGATCGAACGGCAGATAGGTCGGCATGCGAAAACTCCCTTAGTCGATCACGGCGGTGAAGTCGCACTGCACCAGCGCGCCGCCGTCCATAGTGTCCATCGGCAGCGCGTGGCGCGCAGGCCGCGAATGCTCGTCCGGAAACATTTTCAGCCATTCGACATTGACGGGGCCGCGATTGCCGCGGTCCTTCAGCCACACCGTCATCTTGATGATGTCGTCGGTGGTGCCGCCGGCGGCCTCCACCGTCGCCTTCATATGCGCGAACATGTTGGCGCATTGCGCATCGAGGCTCTCCGGCATCGCGTTGGTCGCGGGATCGCGGCCGAGGATGACGCCCGACATCACGAGATTGCCGATGCGGCAGGCGTTCGGAATCGGGTTGACGTGCTTGAAGCCGCCGATATGGATACTCCTGCGCCGCGTTTGGCCACTCATGGTGCGCTCCCTTTTATTATTGCTTCAGACGAACTGGCACGACACCGAGCCGAAGGCGCCGTAATCGGCATGGAAGGTGTCGCCGCGGCGGATGTCGACGGGCCGCGTGAACGATCCCGCCAGCACGACCTCGCCGGCTTTGAGATGCTCGTCATGCGGCGCGAGGCGGTTGGCGAGCCAGGCGATGCCGCTCGCCGGATGATTGAGCACGCCGGCGGCAAGGCCGGTCTCCTCGACCTCGCCGTTGCGGAACAGCAATGCGCCGATCCAGCGCAGGTCCGCATCCATCGGGCGGATCGGCCGGCCGCCGAGCACCAGCGCGGCATTGGCGGCGTTGTCCGAGATCGTATCCATCACCTTGCGCGTCTTGCCGGTCTCCGGGTCGACGCGGTGCATGCGCGTCTCCAGAATCTCCAGCGCAGGCGTGACGTAGTCGGTGGCGTTGAGCACGTCGAAAATCGTGCAGTCGGGCCCGCGCAGCGGCGCCTTCAGCACGAAGGCGAGCTCGACCTCGATCCGCGGCGCGTGGAAGCGGTCGAACGGAACAGGCGTGGCATCGGCATAGAACATGTCGGCGAACAGCACGCCGTAATCGGGCTCGTTGATGCCGACCGCGTTCTGCATCGCCTTCGAGGTCAGGCCGATCTTGTGGCCCTTGATGATGCGGCCGCGGCCGAGCTGGAGCCTGGTCCAGGCGCGCTGGACCGCGTAGGCATCCTCGATGCTGAAATCGGGATATTCTTTCGTGAACATCGGGATCAGCGTCTTGGTGCGCTCGGCTTCATCGAGCCGCGCGGCGAGGCGTTCGATCGTGGCGGTGTCCAGCATCGTTTACTGCTCCGCCGCCACGGTGTTGCGCAGCACGCCGATCCGACTGGACTCGACCTCGACGACGTCGCCGCTCCTGAGCCAGCGCGGCGGATCGAAGCGGGCGCCCGCGCCCGTCGGCGTGCCCGTGACGATCATGTCGCCGGGCTTGAGGGTGGCGAAGGTCGAGAGATAGGAGATCAGGAAGTCGAACGGGAACATCAGCCGTTCCGTCGTGTCCTGCTGGCGCAGCTCGCCATTGACGCGCGTGATGATGTCGTGCGGCCCGCGCGGGTCGAGCTCGTCGGCCGTGACGATCCACGGGCCGATGCTGCCGGAGCGATCGAAGTTCTTGCCCTGCGTGACGTTGAACTTGCCGTGGCGCAGCCAGTCGCGGATCGTGCCCTCGTTGCACAAGGTCATGCCGAAGATGTGCGACCACGCTTCTTCGCGCGGAATGTGGCGGCCGCCCTGCCCGATCACGATGACGAGCTCGCCTTCATAGTCGAGCTGATCCGAGACTTTGGGCTTCTCGATCGGTTGACCGGAGCCCGTCACCGAGGACATGCTGCGCACGAACAGGCTGGGATATTTGGGCAGGTCCGAATTGTCCTTATACTCCGCATTGCGCTCGGCGTAATTGACGCCGATGCACCAGAGCTTCTCCGGCGCCAGCACCGGCGGCAACAGAACGAGCTGGTCCAGCGCGTAATCGGGCTTCTGGCCCGCGACGGCCTCCTGCGCTTCGGCGAGTGCGTTGGCCGCGATCAGCGCCTTCACGTCCGAATAGTCGCGGCCGATGCGCCTGGTCAGATCGACCACGCCGCCGTCCACGGCCGCGCCATAGCGCGCCTCGCCGTCCAGGAGATAGCTCAGCAGTCGCATTGTATGTCCTCCGATGATCTTGGGGCGGCGGCCGGCGATGAGGCCCGCGCGCTCAGTCTTTCGACTTGGGAGTCTGGAACACGCTGCCCAGCGTCACGATCTCGCCGAGGCGGGCGTAGCGCGGACCGCCGATGCGCGCGATCGGGTCGAGCGCTTTCGTCTCGACCTTGCCGTCGTTGACGAGACCGTCGCGCAAATGGAACAGCACGACCTCGCCGACGATGAGCCGGCTCTTGGCGTCACCGAATTCGAGGCACTGCCGGAAACGGCACTCCATCGCGACCGGCGCGGCGGCAAGCCGCGGCACCCTGATGCGCTCGCTCGCGAGCGTCTCCAGGCCGAGATGCTCCACCTCGCTGATTTCAGGCGGATGCTCGACCGAGCTGTCGTGCACCGCATTCATCAGCGGCGTATCCGCGATGTGGATCACATATTCCTCGGTGTCGAGGATGTTGTGCGCGGTGTCCTTGTAGTCGGCGCCCTTGCGGCCGACGCTGATGGCGAGCATCGGCGGCTTCTGCGAGACGAAGGTGAAGGCGCTGAACGGAGCGAGATTGAGCACGCCCGTAGCTGACAGGCTCGTCACCCAGGCGATCGGGCGCGGCACCACGATGCCGGTCATCAGGCGGTAGATGCGCTCGGCGCCGAGCTCGGTCGGGTCGATCCGCATCAATCAATCCGCCCTGATATTGGCCTTGCGCACCACCGGAATCCACTTGGCGTCCTCGCGCTCGAGATAGGCCCTGAATTCGCCCGGCGTCATCGGCGTGGCTTCGCCGCCGAGCTTTTCGAACTTGTCGATCACGGCGGGGTCCTTGAGAATCGCGACCAGCGTCTCGTGCAGCTTCTCGACGATGGGCGCCGGCGTGCCAGCGGGCGCGAACAGGCCGGTGAAGGTCTGGCCGTCGAAGTCCTTGTAGCCGAGCTCGGCGAAGGTCGGCACGTCGGGCAGTGACTTCAATCGATGCGGTGAGGTGACGGCGAGCGCGCGGAACAGGCCGGCCTTGATGTGCTGGAGGCTGACGGTGAGCTGGTCGAAGGCGAACTGCACCTGACCGCCCAGGAGATCGTTGATGGCCGGCGCATTGCCGCGATAATGCGCCGTGACCCATTGCAGGCCGAGATTTGACTGCATCAGCTCGCTCAGCAGGTGGTTCGTGGTACCGGGGCCGGGCGAGGCCATGGTCAGCTTGCCGGGCTCGCGCTTGGCGAGGTCGAGAAACTCCTTGAGCGTAGTCGCCTGCACCGAGGGATGAACCTCGAGCACCAGCGGCGTCATCGAGATCGTCGAGATCGGGAGAAAGTCTTTCTTCCAATTATAGGCGTCGCGCTTGTTGATCTCGGTCGCGAACAGCACCGGGCCGTTGGCGCCGACGAACAGCGTGTAGCCGTCGGGCGCCGACTTCGCGAAGGCTTCGCCCGCGATCATGCCGCCGGCACCGGCCTTGTTCTCGATGACGAAGGGTTGGCCGAGCTTTTCCTGGAGCTTGTCGGCGACGATGCGCGCGGCGCTGTCGACATTGCCGCCGGCGGGATAGGGCACGATCAGCTTGACGTTGCGGGCCGGCCATTGCTGGCCCGACGCGGGCCCCGCCAGCATTGCGGCTGCAGCAGCGATGGCAATCCAGATTAATCTCATGTTAACCTCCCGGCGGCGCTTCCAATTCCATATCGGGTGCAGATGACGTCGTGCATGGCATCCCGATCGGAGCGCAATCTCCAGATGCGCGCTTGCCCTGTCGAGGGAATTGTGGCGTTCTTGTCCATACTATGGACAAGAGACGCGCCACATCCGCCCGCCGCGCCGTGGAACCGCGACAGGGCGCGCAGGCGATCCGGCGTGCGCTCGCGGTGCTGCGCATCCTGGCCGCAGGTCGCGAGGACGGTGTGCCATTGGCCGAGGTGGTCCGCACCACCGGCCTCACCCGGCCGACCGTGCATCGCATCGTCCACGTGCTGATCGAGGAAGGCATCGTCGAGCGGCACGGCCGGAGCGGCCGCTACGCGATCGGCAACCAGGTACCGGAGCTGGCGCTGGCGCGTCCCCGGCCCTCGCGGCTCTTGGTCGCCGCAAATCCGTCGCTGCAGCGCGCGTCAGCCGAGATCGGCGACACGCTGTTCCTGACGGTGCGCACCGGCAATGACACGCTTTGCGTCGATCGCAGGATCGGCGTCTATCCGATCCAGGTGCTGTCGATCGAGATCGGCGCGCGGCGGCCGCTCGGCGTCTCCAGCGCCGGCGTTGCCATCCTCGCCGCGATGCCGGCGCAGGAGGCGCGCAAGATCGTCGTGGCGAATGAGAAGAGGTTCGAGGCCTACCGGACCGACGTCGCGACCGTGCTCGGCGAGGTCACCGCCGCCAGGCGGCTCGGATACGGCATGAGAGAGACCGGCCTGGTGCAAGGGACGAAATCGATCTCGACCTGGATCAAGACGCCGGACGGGCAACCGGCTGCGGCGATGACGGTCTCCGCCGTTCGCACGCGGCTCGGGCCGAGGCGCGAGCAGGAGGTCGCGGAGATCCTGCTGCGGGAAGCGCGGATCATCGAGCAGGCGATCGGGGGGTAAGGCACGTACGGCGCCGGTTCTTCGCCTCTCCCGCTTGCGGGAGAGGCCGACGCGCTCGCAGAGCGCGGTGGGTGAGGGCTCTCGCCACACAGGGACATACTCGGCAAATTCTCAACACCCCCAACGCGGAGACACCCTCTCCCCAACCCTCCCCCGCTGGCGGGGGAGGGAGCGCACCGTCATCGGGGCTGTCAACGGGCTGACTTGGCACACAGTTTTATGGCACAACGCGCCATCGTCGACCGATCAACGAGGCCACGCATGCCCGCGCCGAAACCGCCTGCCTTCGAGACCCTGAGCCTGCATGCGGGCCAGCATCCGGATCCCACGACCGGCGCCCGGGCGGTGCCGATTTACCAGACCACGTCCTACGTGTTCCAGGATTCCGATCACGCCGCCGCGCTGTTCAACCTGGAGCGCGCCGGCCACATCTATACGCGCATCTCCAATCCGACCACCGGCGTGCTGGAGGAGCGGCTTGCGGCGCTGGAAGGCGGCGTCGGCGCGATCTGCACGGCGAGCGGCCAGGCAGCGCTGCATCTGGCCATCGCCACGCTGCTCAATGCCGGCGACCACATCGTGGCATCCAGCTCGCTCTACGGCGGCACCATCAACCTCTTGGCGCACACGCTGCCCCGTTTCGGCATCACCACGACGTTTGTGAAACCACGCGATCACGACGCATTCCGCGCGGCGATCAAACCGAACACCAAGCTCGTGATCGGCGAGACCATCGGCAACCCTGGCCTCGAGGTGCTCGACATCCCGAAGGTTGCGGCGATCGCGCATGAGGCCAAGGTTCCGCTTCTGATCGACAACACCTTTGCCACGCCCTATCTCAGCCGCCCGATCGAGCTCGGTGCCGACATCGTCATGCATTCGGCAACCAAATGGATCGGCGGCCACGGCATCGCGATCGGCGGTGCCATCGTGGACGGCGGCCGCTTCGACTGGCGGGCATCCGGCAAGTTCGGCGTGCTGACCGAGCCCTATGGCGGCTATCACGGCATCGTCTTCGACGAGCAATTCGGCACGGCCGCCTTCATCATGCGCGCGCGCACGGAAGGCCTGCGCGATTTCGGCGCCTGCCTGTCGCCGACCAACGCGTTCCAGCTGCTCCAGGGCGTCGAGACGCTTGGCGTACGCATGGACCGGCATATGCAGAACACGCATCTGGTGCTGGAAGCCTTGAAGGCCAACAAGGCGGTGGACTGGGTGTTGCACCCGTCGCTCGAGGACCATACGGACTACCAGCTCGCAAAGACGCTGCTGCCGCGCGGCGCCGGCTCGATCGTCTCCTTCGGCATCAAGGGCGGGCGGCCTGCCGGACGCAAGTTCATCGAGAGCTTGCGCATGATCAGCCATCTCGCCAATGTCGGCGACGCCAAGACGCTGGTGATCCATCCGGCCTCGACCACGCATCAACAGATGGATGCCGAGCAGCTCAAGGCGGCCGGCATCGGCGAGGAGCTGGTGCGGCTCTCGGTCGGTATCGAGAGCGCAAGCGACATCATCGACGACCTCAACCAAGCGCTGCGAATCTCGCAAAAGGCCTGACACCATGAAGCTTTCCGTCAACGGCACCGATGTGTTTGTCGCAACCGGCGGCCGCGACTTCGACAAGTCCCTGCCCGCGGTGGTCTTCATTCATGGCGCCGGCTTCGACCATTCGAGCTGGGCGCTGCATACGCGCTGGTTCGCCCATCACGGATTTACCGTGCTGGCGCCCGACCTGCCCGGCCACGGCCGCTCGGCCGGACCTTCGCTCTCGACTATTGCCGAGATGGCCGACTGGACGGCAGCGCTGCTCGATGCGGCGGGCGCCGCGAAGGCGCATCTGATCGGCCACTCCATGGGCTCGCTGATCTCCCTGGAGACCGCCGCGCGGCATCCCGACAAGGTCTCCGCGCTGAGCCTGATCGGCACCGCCGCGACGATGACGGTGGGACCGGATCTGTTGAAAGCCGCCGAAGCCAACTCGCAGGATGCCAACGACATGGTCTCGATCTGGGGCCTCGGCTTCAACGCGGAGCTCGGCGGCAGCCTGGCGCCGGGCCTGTGGATGCATGGCGGCGCGCAGGCGGTGCTCAGGGCATGCGAGCCGGGCGTCCTGTTCAAAGATCTGTCGGCCTGCAACGCCTATACGAATGCACTTGCCGCTGCGGCGAGCGTGAAGGTGCCGACGACGCTGATCCTCGGCGAGAAGGACATGATGACGCCGGCGAAGGCCGGCAAGGCGCTCGCCGCCGCGATCCCGCATGCAAGGACCGTCGTCGTGCCCGGCGCCGGCCACATGATCATGGCCGAGCGACCGGACGAGTTGCTGGCGGCGCTGCGGAACTAGGCGGATCGATCTTCCGCCTTGCGCGTTGCGGTCAGATATCCCTCTCACTCAAGAAGGGGAACCTGACCATGCCGAGACAGGAAGTCATTCGTAAAGCCAGGCAAGACAAACGTGCCGGCAAGTCGGCCAGCACGCAGGCCGGCGAATTCGTCAAGGACCAGATCGACAAGATCCGCAAGGGCAAGCACGGCGCGCGCTCGACCAAGCAGGCCATCGCGATCGGCCTGTCCGAAGCACGACGCGCCGGTGTCGATCTGCCACCGCCGCGCAAGGGAAGCACTAAGAAGTCGACGCGCCGTAGTGCCAAGTACGCTTACGAGGTCGGCCAGGGCAAACGCACGCCGAAGCGGAGGCCGAAAGTATCGCGCGCCGCCACGAACGCTCTGAAGAAGGAACCGCGATCGACCGCATCGCGCGGTTCGTTGTCGAAACAGGCCAAGCGCGCCGCAAGCCGCCGAACCGCAGCGTCCCGTTCAGCCGCCGCGCGCAAGGCAAGCCACACCAAGGGTGCCAAGGTCCGCTCCGCAGCCGCCAAGAAGGCGGCGCGCACCCGCGCCCGCCGCCGGAGTTGACGTCGTGTAGCAACCTTGTGAGTTGTGTACCGGCAGCCAACGTCTGACGATCAGACTTCGGATCGATCGGAGTTCGGCATGTCAGATAGTCTCAAGGGGCGTGTAGCGCTTGTCACCGGTGGCTCGCGCGGGATTGGCGCGGCCGTCTGCCGGGCCTTGGCTGCATCAGGCGCCGCCGTGGCGATCAACTGCCGCGAGCAGATCGGTCAGGCGGAGAAGCTGGCCGGCGAGATCGCCGAGCATGGCGGACGCGCCATCGTCGTCGCTGCCGACGTCTCGCAGCGGAACGCCGTGGCCAATCTGGTCGAACGCGTCACGGCGGGACTCGGGCCCATCGACATTCTCATCAACAATGCCGGCATTGCGATCACGCGCGGCGTCGACGATCTCACCGAGGACGATTTCGACCGCACTATCCTGGTCAATCTGAAATCGGCCTTCCTGTGCACGCAAGCGGTGCTGCCATCGATGCGCGCACGGACATGGGGCCGCATCGTCAACATCTCCTCCGGCGCCGCGCGCGGTGCGGGCTCGATCGGCCCGCACTACAATGCGTCAAAGGCCGGCATGGAGGGCCTGACGCGCGGCTATGCGGCGCGGCTCGTGAAAGAAGGCATCACCGTCAACGCCGTGGCGCCGTCATTGATCGAGACCGACATGATGAGCGGCCAGCCCGCGCTCGTCAGCCGCATCCCCCTCGGCCGCTTCGGCACGGCGGACGAGGTGGCGAAAGCCGTGATGCTGCTGGTCGACAACGCCTATATGACCGGACAGACCATCGCGCTGAGCGGCGGAATGGCTTTTAATTGAAGGATGACTCTTACCTCTCCCCGCTTGCGGGGAGAGGTCGGATTGCATCGAAAGATGCAATCCGGGTGAGGGGGTACAGGTTCATCGACGACGTCACGCGCGGAGAGAGCCCCTCACCCCGCCCTCTCCCCGCAAGAGCGGGGCGAGGGAGACGAGAGAGCGCGGCCACATCACCACATCGTCGCCGCCGCCCGTTCTGGCCAAGCGCGATCATACTCCGCGCCGCCGACCTTGTTGTCACTCATCTCCGCAAGAATCTGCCCCGGTGTCGGCAGCGTCTTCGGATCGACGCGTTTGTCGGGATTCCAGAGATCGGCGCGGACGATGGCGCGGGCGCATTGGAAGTAGATCTCGTCAACATTCATAACCATCACGCTGCGCGGCGCCTTGCCTTCGACCTTGAACGAAGCCAGCAGCAGCGGATCGATCGACAGATGCGCGCGGCCGTTGGCGCGTACCGCATTGCCGGAGCCGGGGATCAGAAACATCAGCGAGACGCGCGGGTCGCGCACGATATTGCGCAAGGAATCGACCCGGTTGTTGCCGCGGCGGTCGGGCAGCATCAGCGTCTTGGGGTCGTGGACGCGGACGAAGCCGGCCAGATCGCCGCGCGGCGAGCAGTCGATGCCTTCGGGCCCGATGGTGGCGAGCACGGCGAACGGCGCCCTCTCGATGAATATGCGGTAGAGCGGGGTGACGTGGTCGGCGACTTTCACGGTCGAGGCGTCGTTCGTGACGCCGTAGATTGCCTCCAGCTGCTCGACCGTTTCAATCACCGTCATTCCACTCTCTCCATGCTGTTGCCAGCAACTAATCCTGCCAGCCTTGATTCCTGATCACGCGTAGCAGCTGGCGGCCGTGGTAGTCCGCGCTGCCGGCGTTGACGATGGTGACATCCGCGTGCGCCGACGCATCATCGACGCTGCGCGACAGCCGCTCGGCGATGTTGCCGTCGCTTTTCCGGGCGCGCGCGGCAAGCCGCTGCGCCAATACCTCCGGCGGCGCCTTGATCGCGACCACCACGACGTTGGCATAGGCCCGGCGCAAGGCGGCGATCACGGTGCGTGAGACGTTGACGACGATGGTGCGGCCGGCGCGGATGTCGTCGTTGATCTCGACCGGCAGCGCATAGGAATGCCCGTGCGCCTCCCAGTGCACGGCAAAGTCGCCGTGCTCGCACGCACGGTGGAATTCTTCGGGGCTGACTGCGATATTGTCTTCATCGGCGGAGGACGCGCGCGTCACGATGCGGCGCGGGAAGACGATGCCGGGATCGTCGCTGCAAGCCGCCTGCGCCAGCCGCAACAGCGTGTCCTTGCCGGCGCCGCTGGGGCCGACCACGAGCACGAGCCGACCGGGGCCGATCGCACCGGTCTCGCCTTCGCCCGTGGTCGCCATCTCGCTCATGCGACGCGGTGTCCTTCGCGCCAGACGCTGCGGACCACGGGAACGTGGCCTGCGACATGGACGCGGATCAGATCGGCGCGCTTGCCGGTCGCGACCTCGCCGCGGTCGGTGAGGCCGACCGCTTCGGCGGGCGCTTTCGTCACGGTGCGGACCGCGGCAGGAAGGCTGATCGCGGGCACATGCTCGGGCAATTGCAACGCGGCCATCAAAAGGCTCGACGGAATGTAATCCGACGACAGGATGTCGAGCAGGCCTTCGCGGGCGAGATCGACCGCCGCGATGTTGCCGGAGTGCGAGCCGCCGCGCACCACGTTTGGCGCGCCCATCAGGATGTCGATGCCGGCCTGGTGCAGGCCGCGCGCGGCCTCCAGCGTGGTCGGGAATTCCGCGACGGAGACGCGGTCGCGCACGGCGTCCGCGACGTTCTCCTCGGTGGTGTCGTCGTGGCTCGCCAGCGGAATGTTGTACTCATGCGCCAGGGCCACGATCTCGCGCATGTTGGCCGCGGCATAGAGCCTCTGATACTCGAAGCGCTTTGCGAACAATTCGTCGAGCTCGGCATCGGTCTTGCCGCCGCCCTTGCCGCGGTAATAGTCGCGCAGCTTGACCTCGTCGCGGAACTGGCGCTGGCCCGGCGTGTGGTCCATCAGCGACATCAGCTTGACGTCGGGACGGTCGATCAGCTCCTTGGCCTCCTCGACCACGCTCGGCATCGGGATCTCGCAGCGCAGATGCAGGAAGTGATCGGCGCGCAGCAGGTTGGCCTCGCGCGCGGTGGTGATCGCGGCGGCGAGCACGCCGGCGCGGCCATCGACCTCCTCGGCGCCGTCCTCGCGCCAGACCCGGAGCGAATCGAACACGGTGGTGATGCCCGAGGTCGCAAGCTGGCCGTCATAGGAGATGACGGCGGCGACAGGATTCCAGAACACTTTTGGCCGCGGCACGTAATGCGCCTCGAGATGGTCGGTGTGGAGTTCGATCAGGCCGGGCATGATCAGATCGCCGCCGGCATCCTCGGCACCCGCGGGCGCAGTCCCCTCGCCGATCTCCGCAATGCGGCCGTCGGCAAGCGCGAGCCAGCCCTGCTCGATCACCCGGTCAGCCAGCACGATCCTGGCGTTGGCGATCACGGATTCCTTTTTCATTTCCCCATTCCTTCAGGCCGCGGCGGCAAAGCCGGTGACGTCGACGATGCGGTCGGCAATCAAATGACGGATTTCATCGTCATGGACAATGGCGACCATGGCGACGTCCTGACGTTTCTTTTCAGCGACCAGCTCGACCACCACGGCGCGATTGGCCGCATCGAGCGAGGCGGTCGGCTCGTCCAGCAGCAGGATCGGCAGATCCGAGATGAAGCCACGGGCGATGTTCACGCGCTGCTGCTCGCCGCCGGAGAAGGTCGCGGGCGGCAGCTGCCAGAGCCGTTCGGGGATGTTGAGACGATGCAGCAGCTCGCCGGCGCGCGCCTGTGCGTCTGCCCGGCTCATGCCGTTCACGATCAGCGGCTCCGCGACGACGTCGATGGTGGCGACGCGCGGCACCGCGCGCAGGAACTGGCTGACATAGCCGATGGTGGAGCGGCGGACGTTGAGCACCTGCCGCGGCTCGGCGATGGCAAGATCGACCACGGCGCCGCGATGGCGGATGCCGATGCGGCCGCTGTCGCAGCGGTAATTGCCGAAGATCATCTTCAGGATCGACGATTTGCCGGCGCCCGACGGGCCCGACAGCACCACGCACTCGCCGGGATTGACGTGGAAGGTCACGCCGCGCACCACCGGCAGCTCGATGCCGCCCTGCAGGTGCATCGTGAAGGTCTTTTGCGCATCGGCAATGTCGATCATGGCGGTCATCGGAGGGCTCATGTTGTAAAGATCATGGCGGCAGGATCGAGGAGACCAGCAGCTGGGTATAGGGCTCGCGGGGATCGTCGAGCACCTGGTCCGTGAGACCGGTCTCGATGACGCGGCCGCCTTTCATCACCATCACGCGGTGCGACAACAGGCGCGCCACCGCGAGATCGTGGGTGACGATGACGACAGCGAGGTTCAGCTCGGCGACGAGGCTGCGCAGGAGATCGAGCAGGCGCGCCTGCACCGACACGTCAAGGCCGCCGGTCGGCTCGTCCATGAACACGAGCCGCGGCTCGGTGACGAGGTTGCGGGCGATCTGGAGGCGCTGGCGCATGCCGCCGGAATAGGTGCGCGGCGCATCGTCGATGCGCGCGACGTCGATCTCGACGCGTGTCAGCCAATCCGACGCGGTCTCACGGATGCGGCCGTAATGATTCCACCCCACCGCCATCAGCCGCTCGCCGACATTGGCGCCGGCCGAGACCGCCATGCGCAGCCCCTGCGCGGGATCCTGATGCACGAATCCCCAATCGGTGCGGAACAGGAAGCGGCGCTCGGCTTCGCCAAGAGTGGCGAGATCGCGGGTGACGCCGTCGCGCATCCGGTAGGAGACGTGCCCCGCGCTCGGCGCGAGCTGGCCCGACAGCATTTGCAGCAGCGTCGATTTGCCGGAACCGGATTCGCCGACGATCGCCAGCACCTCGCCGGGATAGAGCGAGAACGAGACGTCGCGGCAGGCATTGATGCGGCCGAACGACTTGCTGAGCGATCTTGCGACCAGCAGCGGCTCGTCGTTCTCGACCCAATTCTGATCAGCCATTCGAGGCCTCCTGCGCCTTCTCCCTGTACGGCGCGGCACTGAGACTGCCGTGATGGCCGGCGGCCTGGCGGCCCTCGCAATAATCGGTGTCCGAGCAGACGAACATGCGCCCGCCCTTGTCGTCGGTGACGATCTCGTCGAGATAGGAATTCTCCGCGCCACAGAGCGCGCAGGGCGCGTTGAATCGGTAGGGCTCGAACGGGTGATCCTCGAAATCGAGCGACACCACCTGGGTGTAGGGCGGGATCGCGTAGATGCGCTTCTCGCGGCCGGCGCCGAACAATTGCAACGCCGGGCAATTGTCCATCTTGGGATTGTCGAATTTCGGCGTCGGCGACGGGTCCATCACATAGCGCGCGTTGACCTTCACCGGATAGGCATAGGCCGTGGCGATGTGGCCGAAGCGGGCGATGTCCTCGTAGAGCTTCACGTGCATCAGGCCGTATTCGGCGAGCGCATGCATGCGCCGCGTCTCGGTTTCGCGCGGTTCGAGGAAGCGCAACGGCTCGGGGATCGGCACCTGATAGACCAGCACTTGGTTCTCGTTCAGCGCCGTCTCCGGGATGCGGTGACGGGTCTGGATCACGGTTGCCTCGTCCGTCGCCGTCGTGGTCGCAACGCCCGCGGTCTTGGCGAAGAATTTGCGGATCGAGATCGCGTTGGTGGTGTCGTCGGAGCCCTGGTCGATCACCTTCAGCACGTCCTGCGGCCCCAGGATCGCGGCCGTGACCTGCACGCCGCCGGTGCCCCAGCCATAGGGCATCGGCATTTCGCGGCTGGCGAACGGCACCTGATAGCCGGGGATGGCGATCGCCTTCAGGATCGCGCGGCGGATCATGCGCTTGGTCTGCTCGTCGAGATAGGCGAAATTGTAGGCGGGCGCGTTCATTCCGCGGCCTCCTTCATGGCGTCGGGCGTGTTGGTCTCGGCGGACGCTTTAGAGAACTCTTGGCGCAGCTTGCGCAGGAGGCCGAGCTCGGACTGGAAATCGACATAGTGCGGCAGCTTCAGGTGCTCGACGAAGCCGGTCGCCTGGACATTGTCCGAATGCGACATCACGAACTCTTCGTCCTGCGCTGGTGCGAGTACCTCCTCGCCGAGCTCACGGGCACGCAACGCGCGATCGACCAGCGCCATCGACATGGTCTTGCGCTCGCTCTGGCCGAAGGCGAGGCCATAGCCGCGGGTGAAGCACGGCGCCTCGGTCGCGGAGCCCTTGAACTGGTTGACCATCTGGCACTCGGTGAGCTCGATCGCGCCGAGCGGCACCGCGAAGCCGACGTCTTCCGCGACAAAGTCGACCTCGACCTCGCCGAAACGGATCTCGCCGACGAAGGGATGGTTGCGGCCGTAGCCCCGCTGGGTGGAATAGCCCATCGCGAGCAGAAAGCCTTCGTCACCGCGCGCAAGGTTCTGCAGGCGCAAATCACGGTCCGCGGGGAAATTCAGCGGCTCGCGGGTGAGATCGCCGACGCTGGCGCCGTCCTCGGCTTCCGGCGATGATTCGATCAGCCCGTCGCGCCCGAGAATGTCTGTCACGCGCGGCGTCGGCGCGGTGGAGGCTTCGGCCGCAGCCGGCCTCTCCGGCACGAAACCTTGGGCGAGCGATGGATCGAGCAGGCGGTGCGTGTAGTCGAAGGTCGGCCCCAGGATCTGGCCGCCGGGAATGTCCTTGAAGGTCGCCGACACCCGCCGCTGCACCCGCATGGTGCCGGTGTCGACCGGCTCGCTGGCGCCGAAACGCGGCAGCGTGGCGCGGAAGGCGCGAACCAGGAAGATCGCCTCGATCAAATCGCCGCGCGCCTGCTTGATCGCAAGCGACGCGAGCTCGCGGTCATAGAGCGAGCCTTCGCTCATGACGCGATCGACGGCAAGGCCGAGCTGCTCCGAGATCTGGTCGAGCGAGATCTCCGCAACGCTCTGGTCGCCGCGCCGCTTATGCGCGAGCAGGCGATGGGCGTTCTCGATGGCGCGTTCGCCGCCTTTGACTGCGACATACATGCTTTCAGCTTCCCTTGCTCACGATGCGCGTGGTGCGGGGGATCGCGACCACGGCGTCATCGGCGACCAGCACCACATCGATGCCGCGCGGAAACAGCGCTTCGTTCATATGCAGGCGCTCGAACAGGTCGAAAGGCTTGATCGACGCCTGCAACGCCGCCACCCCGTCGATGCCGGGGCCGCGCAGCTCGAAGCTGCGCCCGGAGTTCAGGCTCTCGACCTGGATGATCACGGTCGTCGAACGGTCCGGATACTCGCTGGTGCCGAGCGCGAAGGACTCGAACGAAGGCAAGGCGCCACCGTTACTGACGAGCGCAAACGAAGCGATCGACGAATCCTGCACGACCGGCGCGCCAGTGTGGAACTTGAGCCACTTCGTCACGTCCGCGCTCTCCGCCATCCGCGCATCGAGCCAGAGCGGCGTGTCGTGGTCGAACAGCGTCAGCGCGATCGCTGCGGTGCCCCGCATCATCGGCCCTGGCGCGCCCGCCATCGGCACAATGCGCTGAACCGAGCCCGGCCGCGCCATGGCGTCCATAACCGAGCGAAAGGTCGATTGCGCCGACAGCACCTTGTCGGCGAAACCCGGCGGCAGCTCCGCAATCGTGGTCATGATCTCACCCCTCACCGCGCACCATGGTGTAGAAATCAACCTTCGTCGCGGCGGCCGCTGCCGCCGCCTGTTTACGCCTGACCATCAGCTGCTCGCGCAACGGCGCGATAATTTCGCGCTCCACCGCTCCGCCGAAATCGCGGGACTGCACCAGCGCATCGCACAGCGCGATCAGCCGCGCCTTCTCACCGTCACGGCCGAGCGTATAGCCGAACCCGACCTCGCCGCTCGCAAGCCGCACCGCGGCGCGCGACACCGTCGCTTCCCCGAGATTGAACGGCGCGCCGTCGCCGCCGACCCGGCCGCGCAGCATGACGAGGCCGTTCTCCGGCGTGCGCAGGTCCTGATGGTCCGGGAGCGACAAGTTGCGGAGGCGAGCGGCGATCTCGCCCGCCTCCGCGTGCGCCAGCACCGCCATTGCGGCCTTGCGCTGGGCTTGCTGGTCGTTGTGCTGGGTCACCTGGTCAACTTTCCACCGAACTTGCCGCACCGAAGTTGTCTATGATAATAGACAACTTCATACGGACGCGCCATGACTGTTTCGTGACAATGCTGTGATTTCTGGAGTAGGTTTCCCGCGACATGAGCATGCAGGACACAGCCTCCTCGGGCGTCGCGCTATGGCGCCTCGTGGCCGATGGCATCGAGCGCGGCATCGCCGACGGCCGCTTTGCGGCCGGCGACAAATTGCCGGGCGAGATGGAGATCGCCGAGACCTATCGCGTCAACCGCCACACCGTGCGGCGCGCGCTGGCAGCGCTTGCCGAGCGCGGCCTGGTGCGCGCCGAGCGCGGCAGCGGAACCTATGTCGAGGCGCAGAAGCTCGCTTATCCCCTGCGCTCGCGCACGCGCTTCTCCGAGATCGTCGGCGCCGATGGCCGCGAGCCGCACGGCCGGCTGATCGAGGCGACCGACGACGTCGCGACGCGCGAGCTCGCACGGGAATTGGGATTGAAGACCGGCGCGCCCCTGGTGCGGATCGAAGCGATTCGCCTCGCCGACCGCACGCCGATCTGTGTTTCTACGACCTGGCTCTCGGCTGACCTGTTCCCGGATGCGGGCGCCGTGTTCGCGGCGACGCGCTCGATGACGAAGCTGCTGGAGCATTTCGGCGTCCGCGACTATCGCCGCGGCGCGACAAGGATCACCGCCGGCATCGTCGACGCGAGCGACGCCGCACGGCTCGACCTGGCGCTGGGGCGGCCGATCCTGGTGGTCGACGCCACCGACCATGATCTCACGGGCAAGCCGCTGGTGACGAAGCACTCGCGCTTTGCGGCGGAGCGGGTGGAGTTCTTGGTGGAGAACGGTTAGATCAGAGCGTTTTCCAGCGAAGCATGCCCTCGGACTTGATCCGAGGTGGAAACGGTGTGCGTCGAGAAAACGCGTCAAAACAAGAAGCCAGAGTTCCGTTCCGATTCAATCGGAATGGATAAGGCTCCAGCACGACGTTAGGCGACCGTCCGCTTGCCGATAATCGCGAAGCGCAGCTTGCCGGAAATCCAGTCGATCGACGATACCGTTATCAGGATCAGCAGGATCAGAAACGATACCTTCTGCCATTCCAGCACCCGGATCTGTTCGGCAAGCTGAAGGCCAATGCCGCCAGCGCCAACGATTCCGATGATCGTCGCCGATCGCGTATTCGACTCGAAATAGTAGAGCACCTGGCTCAGCAAGACCGGGAATACCTGCGGCAGCAATCCGAACCGGACGCTGTGGAAATGGTTGCCGCCCGATGACCGAACGCCTTCCGCGGGGTTCTTGTCGGCGACCTCGATCGCTTCCGAGAACAGCTTGCCGAACGTTCCGAAATCGCTGCAGATCACGGCCAGGATGCCGGCAAACGGCCCCAGCCCCACGACGCCGACCCAGATCAGTGCCCAGATCAAGGTATCGACTCCACGGATGGTATCGAGGCCACGACGCGTCAATACGCGGATGATCCGGCTTGCAACCACGTTGCGCGCCGCCAGCAGGGATACCGGCAGCGCGAGCAGCGCGCCGCCCAGCGTGCCGAGAAACGCGATCGACACCGTCTCTCCGAGCGCATGCAGATATTTCAGAACCTCCGCCCAAGAACCCGGGTTGGGCGGCAACATGAGCTGGACGAATTCGCCCAGCCTGACCATGCCTTGGGAGAGCCGGTTAAAGGGAATATCGAGCTGGACGATCCCGAACAGGAACAGCCCGACCGCCCCGCCGACGAGTATTGCGATCCTTCCCCGCTGCCACCAATCGGTCCGGAAGACGCCGGGATACCGTTCGGCAATGCCGGCCCGGTTTTCAAAACTGAAGGAGCTCATCGGGTGCTTCCCTCCAGCCCGAGCAGGCGGTGTCGCAACCGTTCCGTCAGGAAGTCGATCAACATGACGGTAAGGACGATGAGCAACAGGATGGCGCTGACGTCGGTGAAGTAGAACTTGCGAACCGCCTCGATCAGATCCTGGCCGATCCCGCCGGCGCCGACGAAGCCCATCACGGCAGCGCCACGCACGTTGATCTCGAACCTGAGCAAGGCATAGCTCACGAAGTTCGAAAGGACTTGAGGCAACGCGCCGAACCGAACAACCTGAACCCAGCTGCCCCCGCTTGCCGCCACCCCTTCGACCGGCTTGCTGTCGATGTTCTCGACAACCTCGGCGAACTGCTTGCCCAACGCTCCGGCGGTATGGATGGCAATGGCCAGAACGCCCGGCAGCGGCCCGAGACCAAAGGCCAGCACGAAGATCAGGGCAAACACGATCTCCGGCACGGTCCTGAAAAATTCCAGGACGCGCCGGGTGACGAAAACAGTCGTTCCTGATTTCACGAGATTGGCCGAGGCGAGGAAGCAAAGTGCGAAACCGCACAGCGCACCCGAGAGGGTGCCCATATATGCGATCAGCAACGTATCCCCGAGAAGCCGTGTCCAGCGCGGCAACCCCCACAGCCAGTCCGCCAAATCGCTCCATGCGGTCGCGGACGAAAATTTGGGTGCGATGCTGACGAAATAGGCCGGGAAGCGCCAGAAGTTCTCGACAAAATTTCCAAGACTGACCTCGCCCATCCAGCCCGCGGCAATAGCAACGGCGATCAGGACGGCGGCGCCGAGCCATACGCGCCGGCGCTTGGCGGCAATTGCAGCCGCATAGCGATCGGCAAGCTCACGCAGCCTGGCTTCCGGGAATTCGGGAACTGCTGTTCGCATGGGATGTTCGGCAGAGCCCGACGGGCAGATCGTGCGATCTGCCCGTCTTGTCCAACCCTTCGTTTCCCTCAGGATTTCTGCTTGCGAATGCTGTCGACAAACTTGGTCAGTTCGATCACGGCCTCATACGCCTTGTGGTCGACCTCGACGTAGGGCAATTGCTTCCCCTCGTAGATCTTGTCGAAAGCGGCCTTGTCCTTCACCGCAATTTCCAGCACGGCTTTCTTGATCGCCGCCTTGAGGTCGTCAGGCAGGCTGCCGAGATAGGCCATCGGCGAGTTCACAATCTGCTCGGACTTCATGATGATCTTGAAATCCGCGGCCTTGGCCATGCCCTTCCGTTCCATCCGGAGCAGGTTCGATTCCTTCTCATCGTTCCACCAGTTGAACGCCGCGTCGCAGGTGCCCTGCGAAAGCCCGATCACTGCGTTTTCATGGCTCCCCGAGTAGACCACCTTGGCGAAGAACTTTTCCGGGTCGATGCCCATCTTGTTCATCGCGAAACGCGGCACGTTGTTGCCGGAAGTCGAATTGGGATCAACGAGGCAGAGGTTCTTGCCTTGCAGGTCCTTGATGTCCTTGTAGCTCGAATCGCTCTTGACATAGAGAACCGAGTAATAGCCCTTGGTGCCGTCGCCGTTCACCTCGATAGCGAACGGTTCGACCTTCGCGCCAACGATGTAGGCACGCGCGTAGGACGCCGGGCCGTACATCGCGATGTGAATGTTTCCTGCACGCTGACCTTCGATCACCGCGGCGTAGTCGTTGGCAATCCGCAGCGTGACCTTGGTTCCAAGCTCGCGGGACAGGTACTCGGTCAGAGGCGTCCAGCGGTTAGTGGTGCCGGAGGCATTCTCGTCGGGAACTTTTGCGAAGATCAGCTCAGGATATTTTGCCTTCCAGTCCTGCGCCGCAGCGGCCGAAACTGAAAATGCCAGGGCCGCCGCAGCGGCAACGATCGTACGACGGTCTATCATGACGTCTCCCATTTCAAGGTTATGCAACTGTCGAGCTCCGGCTCTACGCTGGGCTCGATTTGAAGCGGCGATCAGGCCGCGGCAACCGTGCCGAGGGCAGGAACTGCCGTGCCGACCGATGCATCCCGGGGCGCAACATCCATGACTTCATTCGCCTCGAGATCGTACAGCTCGCGCGCGATATGGTCGGTCAAGGCCGCCGGCGCGCCGTCGAACACGACCCGCCCCGCGGCCATCCCGATCAGGCGGTCGCAATAGCTGCGGGCGAGATCGAGCGAATGCAGGTTGCAGAGCACCGTGATACCGAAATGCTTGTTGATGCGCAGAAGCGCATCCATCACGATCTTGGTGTTGCGGGGATCGAGCGAGGCGATCGGCTCGTCGGCAAGGATGATGTCGGGCTGCTGAACCAGCGCCCGCGCGATCGCCACGCGTTGCTGCTGACCGCCCGAGAGGTGGTCGGCGCGCTGGGCCGCGATGGCAGCCATGTCGAACTGCTCAAGCGCCGACATCGCGACGGCCTTGTCTTCTTCGGGCCAAAGCTGCAGCAGCGACCGCCATGTCGGCACCGTCGACAGCCGCCCCATCAGCACATTGGTGAGGACGTCGAGCCGGCCGACGAGGTTGAACTGCTGAAAAATCATCGCCGACCGCGCACGCCACTGCCGCAGCTCCTTGCCGCGCAGCGCGGTGACGTCGACGCCTTCGAACAGGATCCGGCCTTCGGAGGGTTCGGCGAGGCGGTTGATCATCCGCAGCAATGTCGACTTGCCGGCGCCGGATCGCCCGATCACCCCGACGAAGCCGCCGGGGGAAACTTGAAACGAAGCATCGTCCACCGCGGCTTTCGCGCCGAAGCGACACGTCAGGCCTTCAACCACCAGCATACAGGGGCTCCAGAGTAGCTGGAGCCAACCGCTAACGCCCGTGGTTAACACTTGTGTGACAACGCTGTTGCAGTGCGTCCATCCTACGCAGATCATCCCCTGTCATCTCATTGTCATGACATCGTCATCCGGCCGCTCGATGAGAAAACCCTCCGCTCTCGCACTTCGGATGCAACATGGCCGCCAAAGCTCTTTCGGTTCAGCCGACCGTCGATCCCTCGGCCAAGCTGCATGAGACCAGGCTCGGCGCCTACACCGAGGTCGGCGCGCGCACGATCCTGCATGAAGTGGCGATGGGCGATTATTCCTATGTCGTGAACGATGCGCAGATCACCTACGCCACCATCGGAAAGTTCTGCTCGATCGCGGCAATGACCCGCATCAATCCCGGCAACCATCCGATGCATCGCGCTACCCAGGCGCATTTCACCTACCGCTCCAGCGCCTATTTCGACGGCGAGAGCGACGATGCCGAGTTCTTCGACTGGCGCCGCCAGCATCACGTTCATATCGGCCATGACGTCTGGATCGGCCATGGCGCGATCGTGCTGCCGGGCCGCAACATCGGCACCGGCGCAGTGATCGCCGCTGGCGCGATCGTCACCAAGGACGTGCCGGCCTACTGCATCGTCGCCGGCAATCCGGCCCGCATCGTACGGCGGCGGTTCTCGGAGGAGATCGCCGGCCGGCTTGCAAAGCTTGCCTGGTGGGACTGGGATCACGACAAATTGCGCGAGGCGCTGCCCAATTTCCGCAAGCTCGGGATTGAAGATTTCCTCTCGACATACGAAGCACGGGCGAGCTCACTCGCCAATCCTCCTGCCAGTAAACGAAGCGCGGTCGCGTGACAGACATATTCATCGAAGGCGGCCGGGCCCTGATCGGCGCCGAGCTCGTCGAAACCTCTCTTCTCGTCTCCGGAACGGACATTGCAGAGGTCGATGCCTCTCGCGGCCGGGCGCGGCTGGCGCTGGATGCCCGTGACCTCCTGGTGCTGCCCGGCATCGTCGATCTGCATGGCGATGCCTTCGAGCGGCAGATGATGCCGCGCGCCGGCGTCGACTTTCCGATCGACGTTGCGCTCGCCGACAGCGACCGCCAGGCGATCAGCAACGGCATCACCACCGTGTTTCACGCCACGACCTGCTCGTGGGAGCCGGGCCTGCGCAGCGCCGACAATGCGCGCGGCCTGATGGAGGCGATCGAGCGGCAGCGTCCGCAATTCGCCGCCGACATCCGCTTCCACCTGCGGCACGAGACCTTCAATCTCGATGCCGAAGCGGAGATCGCACAGTGGCTCAGCGAGGGCCGCGTCGACCTGTTCGCCTTCAACGATCATATGGACGGCGTCGTTGCCGACATCTCCAACCCACGCAAGCGCAACCGCATGGTGGAGCGCACCGGTCTGTCGAGTGAAGAATTCGACCGGCTGGTCGAGCGCGTGGTCTCGCGCGCCGACGAGGTGCCCGCCTCGGTATCACGCCTGGCCGCCGCGGCCCGCAGCGCCGAGGTGCGGATGCTCTCGCACGACGATTCGAGCCCGGCGATGCGCCGGGAATTTCGCGAGCTCGGCGCCTTGATCGCGGAATTTCCGATCAACGAGGAGACGGCGCAGGCTGCGGCCAGCCACGGCGATGCCATCGTCTACGGCGCGCCGAACGTCGTGCGCGGCGGTAGCCACACCGGCTGGACCAGGGCCGCCGACATGATCGCAAAGGGGCTCTGCTCGGTGCTGGCGTCTGACTATTACTATCCCGCGCAGCTGCTCGCCGCGTTCCGTCTGGCCGCCGATGGCGTGGTGCCGCTGGCTCAGGCGTGGGATCTAATCTCCGCCGGCCCGGCGCGCGCGACCGGCCTCACCGATCGCGGCCTGCTCGCGAAGGGACGCCGCGCCGACATTCTCCTCGTCGACGACAGCGTGCAGCTGCGGCCGCGGCTGATCGCGGTGATCTCAGGCGGCAGGCTCGTGCATCTCACCGACGCGACGCGGCTGCTCACCGCAATGGCGGCGCCGCGCGAGACTGTCGTCGCGGCGTAAATTGGTAATGCTGAGGCAATGACAGGCTTCCCCCGCTACGCGATCTATTATGCCGCAGGCCGCGACAGCGCCCTCTCCCGCTTCGGCGCCGAGCTGCTCGGCTATGACGCCTACAGCGGGGGCGAGGTTTCGTTTCCAGAGCAGGCGCTGCATGTCGCGCCCGACTGGCGTGAGCTCAGCGCCGATCCCCGCAAATACGGCTTTCACGCCACGCTGAAGGCGCCGATGGCGCTGGCGCCTGGCAAGACCGAAGCCGAGCTGATGGCCGCCTGCGCGGCCTTCGCGGGCAAGACACGGCCGATCCCGGCGATCCGACCGATGGTCGATACCATCAGCGGCTTCATTGCCGTCATTCCGGCCGAGCCGGTCGAGGCTCTCCAACAGCTTGCCGCTGATTGCGTTCGCGAATTCGACCCGTTTCGCGCCCCGCTGACGGCGGAAGATCGCGCCCGTCGCAAGCCGGAGAAGCTCAGCGAGCAGCAGCGCGACTATCTCGACCGCTGGGGCTATCCCTACGTGATGGAGGAATTCCGTTTCCACATGACCTTGACGGGTCGGCTGGATGCGGAGCGGCGCGGGCCGATCCTTCAGATGCTGCGGGCAAGGTTTGCGGCGCTAGGCATCGAGACGCTCGCGATCGATCGCATCGCGCTGTTCAGGCAGGATGATGCCAAGGCGCGGTTTCGCATCATCGGCGAGTGGGCTTTGGTGCGGTAGACTCAGCGCGAGGCCGCAAGATTGAAAGCGAGCGCCACCGCGCCAACCAGAACGAGGCTGATCGCCCAGACTGCATCCAGATTGAACCAGCTTCGCGAGACGAACCTCAATCCCAGATGGCGGTAGACCAGCCACGCCAGACATCCGCCGGTGCCGATCATGGCGGCAACGTGCACCAGGGACACCAGCACCGCCATCCCGAGATTTGCCGCCATCAGCGTGCTTGCCGCCTGATGGCCGGCATCGAGCTCGAAGGCCTGGCAGAGCCCTAGATAGATCGGCACGAGCATCAAGGCAGCGCCGTGAGCGATGGCGACGGCAAATGACCAGAGCGCCAATTGCGTCGGCGGAATTCGTGCCAGCGCGCGCGGATGACTCCGGCCGATCAGCCGGTAGACGCCAAAGCCGATGACGAGAAGACTCGCGACGATCTGGATTGGACGCTGCCATTCGGCCAGTACGAGCAGGAAGGCGAACGGCAGCAGCACGAGAAGTGTTGCCAGGAGGTGCCCGGCCGCCAGAGCCCACAATGCGCGGAAGAGCGCGAGGGGGCTCTTGTCCATGAGCCCGGCCGAAACGGCGAGCGGCCATCCCATTCCCGGATTGATCCCGTGGTAGAGACCGCTCGCAACAAGCGCGAGCCACAGCCAGCCAAGGGCCGGGGTCGCCTGCGTCCCATCTAGACCGACGGGTAGCAAAATGAGTCCGTCGAACAATCGCCGCCCTCGAGTCTGATCTGGTGCGCACGATATCCGTCGGGGAAGCTCACGAAATAGTCCTTGTCGAGCTCGAGGCCGCCGTCACGACCGACATTGGCCATGACTTCCACGCCCGGAACCCCGTCGGGGTAGAACTGGTCGTCCCAGGTGGAATAGAGCGAATTGGTCCAGTACACGCGCCGGCCGTCGCGGCTGATCTCGACCATCTGCGGGCCCGCCGCAAAGGCCTTTCCGTTCGGATGGGGCGTGCGCCGCGCGATGCCGCCGATGTGGACTGAGCCCGCAAGCTTCGGCTTTCTGGGATCGCTGACGTCGTACTGGCGCATCTCACCCGTCCCCCAGCACGAGACATAGAGAAACCGATCGTCCATCGACAGGTCGATATCCGTCACCAGCGGCGGCACGGCGCCAAACCCCTGCAGCAGCGGCGGCAGCTTCTCCTTGGGCGCGGCTTCGGGAGGAATCGTCGCCGTCTTCTCGGCATGGAATTTTCCGCCCTCGCGCCACCAGGTCCAGATCGACGCTTCGAGGTTGGTGGTGTCGACCACGACACCGACGAAACCATACTCGCGAACCGGATCGTGCGCGGGGCGCACCTCGAGCGCCATCTGATGATTGGCGCCGAGGTCGATGGTCTGGACGTTGCGACGGGCGCGAAGGTCCCAGAAGTGGAGACGATGGCCATATTTATTCGCAAGCAGATCTTCCGGGACGATCCCGTTCTCGAACTGCGGCGGCAACGCCCATTCGCTCGTCACCATGTAATCGCGCGGCAGATTCCACCAGAAATCATAATGCAGCGTCTGCGGGCCACGGTCGATCTCCCATCGTCCAAGAACTTCGAACGTCTCGCAATCCATGATGAAGACGCCCGGAGGTCCATTGGTGCCGTCCTTGCCGCCGCCGCCCAGCGTGCTCACGTAAATGCCGTCCGGCCCGCAATGGATCGTGTGCGGCCGCGAGTAGCCGGTCTTCTTGAAGACCTCCTCTGGCTCGATGATCTTGTGGATCTTGGCCTTCGTCGGATCGGGCTTGGTATCGATGACATAGATCCGCGACGAGCGCAGCCCCGGGATGATGAGATAGCGCCGCTCGATGAAGGCGTGTCCGGCGAGCGGCGACAGGGCGGAGGAGCAAGCATTCCAGCCGAAATGATGAAACTCATCACCCTTGTTGGGCATCGTTACGGTGTGGACGATCTGGCTGTAGGTCGGCGATCCCGGCTTGACGTCGATGACCGCGAGAGCGTCCGGCTTTGAGAAATCCGGACTGAGCAGCAAGGTGTAAGCAAAGTTCTCCGCAGGCGCTTCCATCGCAAGTTTGGGCGATGCGTGAAAGGTGGGATCCGGCCTCATCGTCATGGCACTGCCTCCCTGTTCTGTCGGTTTTGCACCAACCTGGCTCGGGATCGTGGCAAAAGAAGAGCTGTTGCGCGATGTCCTGTTAAGCGACGCCTTGGGATTCTCCGCAGGGCCGGTTGGCGAGCGTACAATATGCCATCGCCGGACTTTGGGAAACCGGCGGAATCGCGTGAATTCGACGCCATCTGCCGGCGAAGTGAGGTTAGAGGGCGGCCTCTCTCTCTCGATGTCGTCCCCGCCTAGTGCGCAATTGCGCACGGGGGCGGGGACCCATAACCCCAGGGAGTGGTTGTGAAGCGAGCTGCCAGCTCGGAGTCTTCGTCAAACTTCTCCCTGTGGTTATGGGTCCCGGATCTACGCGCGCTTGGGGCGCGCTTGTCCGGGACGACACTGAATGTTTGGCTCCACTATTTCCCCCACCTAAGCGCCAACGCGTCGCGCTCCTTGGCGAGCTCCAATAGCCCCGCGCGCGTCGCCGGATGCAGCGGCTGCAGCGGATGGCGCACCGCCTCCGACTTGATCACGCCGCCGGCCTGCATCATGACCTTGCAGGCGATCAGGCCGCATTGGCGGTTCTCGTAATTGATCAGCGGCAGCCAGCGCTCATAGGCGGCCTTCGCCTTTTCGCGATCGCCGGCGAAATAGGGATCGATGATCTGGCGGATGCCGTCGGGATAGCCGCCGCCGGTCATGGCGCCGGTGGCGCCGGCGTCGAGATCGGCGAGCAGCGTGATCGCCTCCTCGCCGTCCCAGGGGCCCTCGATGTCCTTGCCGCCCGCCTCGATCAGGCTGCGGAGTTTCGAGGCCGCGCCCGGTACCTCGATCTTGAAATAGCGGATGTTGGAAAACTCGCGCGACAACCGCGCCAATAATTCGACCGACAGCGGCGTGCCGGCGACCGGCGCGTCCTGGATCATGATCGGGATGTTGATCGCGCCGGAGAGCACCTTGAAGAATTCGACGATGCCTTTCTCGGGGACGCGGAAGGTCGCGCCGTGATAGGGCGGCATCACCATCACCATGGCGGCGCCGGCCGCCTCGGCCTGCTTGCTGCGCGCCGCGCACACGGCCGAGCTGAAATGCGTGGTGGTGACGATCACGGGAACCCGGCCAGCCACATGGTCCAGCACCGCATGCATCACCGTCTCGCGCTCGGCATCGGTGAGCACGAATTGCTCGGAAAAATTGGCGAGAATGCAAATGCCGTGCGAGCCGGCATCGATCATGAAATCGATGCAGCGGCGCTGACCCTCGAGGTCGAGCTCGCCGCGCTCGTCGAAGATGGTGGGCGCGACCGGGAACACGCCGCGATAGGGGCGTTGGGCCTTGTGTGGGGTGACCGGCATCGAACTCTCCATCCCTGATGTGTCTTGGGTCTGTCGCCGCGCCCGCGCGAGCGAGGCGGCACAGATGTACCCGCAGTGCCGAGCTGCGGCAATGCCCGCGCGACGTCCGATGGAAAGAGGTCGAAAATCAGGCGCTCTTCACGGCGCCCAGGAAGCCCTCGACTGCGACACGAAGACGATCGGCATCCGCCGACATCTTCTTGACGGACTCCGACAGCACCGTGCCGGCGTTGCCGGTCTCCTGGTTGAGCCTGGCGACGCTGCCGATGGTGTCGGTGACCTCGCGGGTGCCCTGGGCCGCCTGCTGGAAGTTGCGCGAGATTTCCGTCGTCGCCGCGCGCTGCTGTTCGACCGCGGCGGCGATCGCCGTCATCTTCTCGTCGATGCCGCCGATGGCGCCGCCGATCGAGCGGATCGCGGCGACCGCCTGGCCGGTGGCGCCCTGGATCTCCTCGACCTGGCGCGAGATCTCCTCCGTCGCCGTCGCGGTCTGCGCCGCGAGGCTCTTGACCTCGCCCGCGACCACGGCGAAGCCGCGGCCGGCCTCGCCGGCGCGTGCGGCTTCGATGGTGGCGTTCAATGCCAGCAGATTGGTCTGAGCGGCGATGGCGTTGATCATCTTCACGACCTCGCCGATGCGGCTCGCCGTCTGATCGAGGATCTCGACCGTCGCATTGGTCTGCTCGGCCTGGGCCACGGCCTCGCGGGCCTCGCGCGCGCTCGACTGCACCTGCGCGGAGATCTCGCCCACGGATGCGGAGAGCTCCTCGGTCGCGGCGGCGATGGTCTCGAGATTGTTGGTGGCCTGCTCGGCGGCCGACGAGACCGCCGCGGTCTGGCTGCTCGATTCCGTGACCAGCGAGCGCACGCCGCTTGCGGTGGCGTCGAGCTCCCGCGTCGAGGCCGCAACGCTCTGGATGACCGCCTGCACGGTGTCGTCGAAGCTGCGGCAGGCGGCATCGACGGTGCCGGAGCGGGCGAGCTGAAGCGCCTGCTGCGATTCACGTTCCTTACCCAGCCGCTCCGCGGTCGCTGCGCTCTCGCGCAGGCTTTCGAGCGCCGCCGCCATGGTGCCGAACTCGTCGGGATGCCGGGATTGCGGCACCGGCGTCGCATAGTCGCGGGCGCTGATGCGGGCGATGGCGTCGAGGATGGCGCGCACCGGTCGCATGAGGCGGTTGCGCACCACGAACACACCGGCAAGGGTCACGGCCAGCGCGAGCAGGAACGCGAAGGATTGCACGATGAGATTGGTCAGCGCCTTCGCCTGAACCGCCTCCGCGTGCGCGATCGACAGGTCGAGCGCCTTGCTCGCGACCGCGACGATCGACGCGAATGGGGTCTGGCACAACGCGTTCCATTCCGAGGCGGGCATCGCGGGACGGCCGCTGCCGTCGAAGCCCTTGGTGAGCTCGCCGATCTGCTTGAGGGCGCCGTCGGTCTTGGTCTTCGCCTCCTTGGCCGTGTTGACGAGGTCGGCCGGCACGTCAGGCGCAGCCAGCAGCTCCTCCATGCCGGTCCAGCCGGCGGTGACGACGCCGTTCCATCCGGCCACGGTCTGCTTCTGGGTCTCGTCGAGCGGCTTGCTGGCGTTGACGTTCGGCCGCAGGGTCGAGCACTGGATACCGTAGCGGTCGCGCACCTGCCAGGCGAGGCGGCGGGCCTGGATCATGCGGGCGATGTAAGGATCGTTCATCCAGGCGCGGTTCGACACCGCGGTGGACGCGAGATTGGCGGTCTCGATCACCTTGGTGACCGCATCGTACCAGGGCGCGGTCCGCTCCAGCTTGCGTTCGGCGCGCGGCAGCCTGGCCTCGTCGTAGAACAACTGGAATTTTGGTGCGGCCTCGCTCCAGCGCTGCTTCAGCGTGCCGGCAAGCTCGTCGCGGCGGGCGAATTCGACGGTGGAGAGCGCCGCGCTGATGGCGTCGAAGCCGGCCTGTTCCGCCTTCTCGGCGGCACCGAGCTTGGCGCGCGGATCGTCCTCGCCGAGCAGCGCGCTCTGGGCATCGCCACGATTGCTGCGCAGAGCGACCACGCCATGGAAGATCGACTTGTCGGCATTCGCGAGCCGCTCGGTCTCCAGACTGTCGCTATAGCGGTCCAAAGCCCCGCCCATCTGGATGGCCGTGCTGGTCAGCGCGCCGGCCGCCAGCAGCGTCATCAGGACCAGGAGGAGCGTGCTTACCGATTTCTTAAAAATGGACATGGGTCGAGGGGCCTAACTCTCCGGAGAGGCCCACCTTGCACCGCCACGTGCCAATGTTTCGTTAAGGTTTAAGTTGAATCGAAGCGATCCAACCTGCACGCATTCGGGAAACCTATCCGATCCTGGTGAAATCCGGCGGGCGGCGCTCCGCAAACGCCGTAAACGCCTCGCGCGCTTCGGCGGTGCGCAGGCGCTGCGCGAACTGCTCGCCTTCGGCCTGCATCTGCGCGACCAGCGCCTCACCGTTGCGCATCAGCCGCTTGGTCGCGATGAGGGCCCCGGCCGGCTGGCGGGCGAGACGCTGCGCCAGCGCAAGCGCTTCGGCATCCAGCTTGTCGAGCGGCACCACACGGTTGGCGAGGCCCCATTCCAGCGCGGACCTGGCCGGCACGGTTTCGCCAAGCGCGAACATCTCGTAGGCGCGGGCGTGGCCAATGCGCGCCGGCATCAACAGGCTGGAGGCGGCTTCAGGCACCAGCGCGAGGCTGACGAACGGCGTCGACAATTGCGCGTTGTCGGCGAGCACGACGAGGTCGCAATGCAGCAGCATCGTGGTGCCGACGCCGACGGCACGGCCCTGCACGGCCGCGACCAGCGGCCGGGTGCAGCGCGCCAGCGACTGGATGAAGCGCACCACGTTGCGGCTGCCTTCGGACTTGCCGGCCGCGACCGCCGCGAACTCGCCGACGTCGTTGCCGGCGGTGAACATGTCGCCCTCGCCGCGGATCAGGATCACGCGGGCGGATGGGTCGAACTCGGCGGATTCGATCGCGTCGGCAAGCTGGCCGTACATCGCATCCGTCAGCGCGTTCTTCTTGTCGGGGCGTGCCAGGGTGAGGGTGAGAATTCCGCCGCTGTTCTCGATCCGGACGTGCTCGGTCATTGGTCTGCTCCGTTTTATTCGTCTGAATGTCTTGGAAACTTGTCCTGAATGCTCGTCAGCCAGCGCGCGACAACGTCGATTTCCGCGGCTGTAAAACCTTCCGTCAGCGCCGCATTGACCTCGGCCGCGTTCATCTTCGCCTGCGCCAGCGCGGTACGCCCCTTCGGCGTCAACCAGATGCGAAAGGCGCGGCCGTCGTCGCGGTCGGCCCGCCGCTCGATCAACTTCGCAGCCACCGTGCGGTCGACGAGACCGGAAATGCCGGCCGGCCCGAGATCGAGTGCCGCCCCCGCCTCGCCCATGAGGACGCCGTCCTGCCTCCCAAGGATGAAGAGCAGCCCCGCCTGCGCCGGCGTCACGTCGCTCTCGGGCCGCGCCGCCATCCAGCGCTGCAGCCGGCGATGGGCAACACTCAGCAGGTAGATCAGCCGATGGTGCCGCGCGCCGGCGTCTTTATTTCGCATGCGAAGTAAATAGCCAAACGCAAGCGCGTTGTCAAACGGCCCTCCTCGTCACGGCGCGCAGGTGAAGCTCGCCGCCTCCGTCACCGCACCCGCCTTGTAGTGCGGCCAGGCCGGCCAGCGGCACAGCGGCAGCGCGCGCGTCGCTGCAAACGACGGCGCCTCGACCTTCTGCTCCCTGACTTCGAGGTCGCCGGGCGCCTTGCCATTCTCGACCCAGTCGACCAGCACGCTCAGCATGTCGACATTGGCGGGCGCGCCGGAGCCGACATGGTCGACGCCGGGCGCGGTGTAGAGGCGCGCGAACTCCGCGGTCTCGGCCTTGCCCATCTTGCGCTCGACGCTCTCGAAATAGCGGATGCCGGCGTAGGGGCTCTGGGCGTAGTCGGCCATGTGCTCGAGCACGATCAGCCGGCCGCCCCGCGCCCGGAACCGACTGAGATCGGGATCGGTGGAATCCATCAGACTGGACACTTCGAGCAGCCTCGCCTTGTGTTCTTCGGGCTTGTAGGTGATGACGTCGAGCTTCGGATCGCGCGCGAAGACATATTGGATGCCGCCGGCGCCGTACATCCAGGCGATGCCGTTGTTCGGCGCGGGCGGCTGCGCCGGCGGCGCGCTGCCGAGCCACCAGGAGACCCAGCCGCCGGTCGGCCCGACCGCGGGGATGTCCTCGCCGGAGACGCCCCAGCCCGGATAATCGTCGAGGCCATTGGCGAGCGCGAAGGGGAATTTGTAGGTGGCGTGCAGCGTGTTCACCGCCTTGATCTGTGCATCGGTGAGACACTGGTCACCGCTCTTGCCGGCCGCGCAGCGCAGCGTCTCGACCTTGAACGCCGCCTTGCAGCCGACGGGATCCCGCACCAGCGCATCGTCGGAGCCGTCGGCCTTGTCGCAAGCCGCGCGCACGGCCTCGCCCACGAGGTTGACCTGCGCCGGGTTGATCCAGCCCTCGCCCATGGTGACGAGACCCGAGCGCGTGCCGGCATGCTGCAATCCGACCCAGTTGATCACGGGCACGCGGGCAAAGATGCCGTCGAAATCGTCGGGGTAGCGCTGCGCCATGGTGAGGCCTTCGCGGCCGCCCTCTGACGAGCCCATGAAATACATCTTCTCCGGCTTCCTGCCGTAGGCGCGCTGCATCAGCCCGACCGCAGCGTCGCGCACCTTCTTGTAGGCGCGATGGGCGAAATTCTCGAACGCTTCGTCGTTCAGCGCAAAGACCTGCGGCGGCTCGCCTTGCTTGGTCTCGTGGCCGGAGTCCGTGCCGTAGGTGACGAAGCCGCGCGCCAGCGGTGACGGCTTGTCGAAGGGGTAGGCCGGCGGCAGCGCGAGGCCGGTGATCAGCACACCGTTGAAGCCGCCGCCGCCATATTGCAGCGAGCGACCGTTCCATTCGACGGGAAGGTTGACCTGGAATTTGATCGGCGGCGCCTTGGGATCGGTGGGATCGATATGGCCGAGCACCTTGCAGAAGGCAGGATTGGCGGGCGTGATGCGCCCTGATGGGGTCGGACCGCGCTCGGCAACAGCGAGGGTCGATGGCGACTGAAACGTCGCGGCATCGATCTTCACGGCATCGGTGCCGCCGACTAGCCCCTTGCAGACCGTCTCGGCATCCTCCGCCAGCGTCACCGCCAGCGCACCACTCGCGCTCATTGCGGCCGCAGTGCCCACGAGCCATGCACACAGCTTCGCTCTGTTTCGCTTCATCGTTTCCACCCGGCTTGTTATGTTGCAATCGGAAGTTGGCCGCATTCAATGCAACCTTCGCCCGTCCGTCAATCGCTGACGCCGGCTTTCCGTCAGAACGAGCCCAGCGCAGCGCCCAGGGCGATCACCGCCACCAGCGCCAGGAGCGAGGTCACGATGCCCACCATGACGATGTCGAAATAGCTGTCACGATGTGTCAGGCCGCAGATCGCGAGCAGGCTGACCACTGCGCCGTTGTGCGGCAGGATATCGAGGGTACCCGCACCGATCACCGCCACGCGATGCATCAACGCAAGGTCGATGCCGGTCCGCGCGGCAAGCTCGACGTAGGTCGGGCCGAGGGCGTCGAGGGCGATGGTCAGGCCGCCCGATGCCGACCCTGTCAGTGCGGCCAGGATGTTGGTCGCGACGGCGAGCGAGACCAGCGGTCCCCCTTCGATTGCCAGCACCCAGTCGCGCACGATCGTGAACGCCGGCAGCGAGGCCACGACGGCGCCGAAGCCGACGAGGCTGGCGACGCTGAACGCAGGCAGGACCGACGCATTGGCCCCGGCGTCCATGGTCCGGCGCAGCGCCGGCAGGCGCGCCCAGTTCAGCGCGATGGTCGTGACAATGGCGGCGGCCAGCGCCACGGCGACCGACCACACACCTGCAACGGCTGCAAGCGTCGTGTCACCAAAGCGTTGCTCAGCGAGATAGCTGACATCGAGCCGCGGCAACACCACCAGCGACATCACCAGATTGACGGTCACGACGACGACGAGCGGCGCCATGGCGTTCAGCACGGGCGATGGCCGCTCGCTGCGATGACCGTGCCGTAGCTCCGCCGGATCGAACTCGCGGGCAGTCGTCGCGCGCTCGCGCACGAACTCGTCGGCAGCGGCCTGCTCGATCGCGCCCTCGGCATCGTCGCCATAGCCTTCTCCAGCGCGGCGCGCCGCAGCTTCAGCGCGATGCAGCCACCACAATCCGGTGCCGAGCATGATGAGCGAGGCGACGATGCCGAGGCCCGGCGCGGCAAACGGCGTCGTGCCGAAGAACGGCATCGGGATCGCATTCTGGATCGACGGCGTGCCAGGCAGGGCCGACATCGTGAACGTCGACGTTCCCAGCACGATCGCGGCGGGGATCAGACGACGCGGAATCGAAGCGCCACGAAACAGCGAGCGTGCCATGGGAACGATGACGAAGAATGCAACGAACAGGCTGACACCACCATAGGTGACCAGCGCGCCGGCGAGCACGACCGCCAGGATCACGCGCCGTTCGCCGAGACGCTCCGCCATGAAACCGGCGACCGACGTCACCGCGCCACTGTCATCCATCAACTTGCCGAAGACGGCGCCAAGCAGAAAGATCGGGAAGAACTGCGCCAGAAATCCCGCCGCGTTCATCATGAACACCTGGGTCAGGTTCGCGAGCAGCGGCTCACCGCCGAACAAAGCGGCAATGAGTGCGGCGAACGGCGCGAGCAGCAGGACACTCCAGCCGCGGAAGGCGAACAGGACGAGCAGTCCGAGCCCGACGAGGAGGCCGAGGAGACCCATGCCTCAGCACTCCGACAGCAGGACATCGAGATCGGCGGTCGAACGATGGCCGATCTCCGCGCCGTGCTCGGCGAGGAAGTCGTCCGCGGCCTGACGTCCCTCGGCACGCAGCATCGAGACGAACTCCCACTCCGCGTTGAGCTTCGAGGAGGCGCCGAACTTCGCCAGCATGTCGCTCTTGACCCGGTGTGTGCGCATCTTCGCCCAGCGTGCGCCCTCGCCGCTGCCCGGATCGGCCGCCTGGCGCAGCAGCGCGATCATGCGCAACTCCTTCATCAGCGGCGAGTTGAAGGAGATTTCGTTGACCCGGTTCAGGATCTCCGCAGCCGTCCGCAGCTCCTCCAGCCGCTCGGTCGGATTGATCTGGACGAGAATGGTGTCGTGCGCGTCGCTCTCCCGAACCAGCGGCGTGATCGTCGGGTTGCCGGCAAAGCCGCCGTCCCAATAGGGCTCGCCGTCGATCAGAATCGCGCGGAACATGGTCGGCAGGCAGGCCGATGCCAGCAGCACATCCGCCGTGATCTGCGCGTTGCGGAAGATACGGCCGCGTCCCGTGCGCACCCTTGTCGCGGTGATGAACAGCTGGATCGGCGAGCGCGCGAGGCGTTCGAAATCGATACTCTCGGCCAGTACCGCGCGCAGCGGATTGTAACCGGTCGGATTGAGATCGTAGGGCGACAGCACACGCGACATCAAATCGGTCATGATGTAGAAGGGCGACGTATCGAGGGTCCAGCGCCCCATCAAGCGGTCAAGCGGAGAGCGTTGTAGCGGGCTGAAGGCCGCGGCCTTCGAGACACGGCGCCAGTATCGGTCGAGCGCCTCTCGCGCGCCCTCGGCGCCGCCGGCTGTCCAGCCGTCCGCCAGAATCGCCGCATTCATCGCGCCTGCGGAGGTTCCGGAGATCGCGGCGATCTCCAGCCATTTCTCTTCCAGAAGACGGTCGAGCACACCCCAGGAGAAGGCGCCGTGCGAACCGCCGCCCTGAAGCGCGAGATCAATCAGTACGGCGTCCCGTTCCATGGCGGACACTCACGCAACTGAAGCTCAAATTCGACGCGATTTTTGACCGGGCCGGATTCGACGACAGTGTGGGAGCAGTTGCTGCAAGTTGCAACCGGAACGTGGGCGGGTCTGGAGCTATTTCCGTTCTGATGCGATCGGAACGGAAATGGCTCTAGATTCGGGTTGACGCGTCTTCTTTGTATCCACGTCGCTCGAAGACGCTTTAATGCTCGAACACCAGCCGGGCGCCGACCGTTCCCTCGAGGCCGCGGATCTGCTGCAGCAGCTCGCCGGAATCCTGGCCGCCGAGATCGGCGTCGAGCACGACGTAGCCGAGGTCGCCGGCGGTCTCCAGATATTGCGCGGCGATGTTGATGTCGCGTTGGAGGAAGACCTCGTTCAGCCGCCGCAGCATGCCCGGCACGTTGCGATGGACGTGGCTGAAGCGTGCACCGGAGGGACGAAGATGCAGCTGCACCTCCGGGAAGTTGACCGCGCCCATGGTGGAGCCGGTGATGAAATAGTCGACCAGCTTGCGCGCGACCTCGCCGCCGATCCGCTCCTGCGCCTCCTCGGTCGAGCCGCCGATATGGGGGGTGAGGATGACATTCTCAATGCCCTGAATGGGACTGTTGAAACGATCGGCATTCGATGAAGGCTCGACGGGAAAGACGTCGACGGCCGCGCCGGCGAGATGGCCATCGCGCAAGGCGCGCGCCAGCGCATCGAGATCGACCACGGTGCCGCGGCTGTTGTTGATCAGGAACGAGCCTGATTTCATCGTCCGCAGCTCCTTCTCGCCGATCATGCCCGCAGTCTCCGGGGTCTCCGGCACGTGCAGGCTGACGACATCGCTCTGCGCCAGCAGCTCTTCGAGCTTCTCGACCGGCTCGGTATTGCCGTGGCGAAGCTTGTCGGTGCGGTCGAAATAGATCACGCGCATGCCCATGCCTTCGGCCAAGGTGGAGAGCTGCGAGCCGATATTGCCGTAGCCGACGATGCCGAGCGTGCGGCCGCGCACCTCGCGGCTGCCGGCCGCAGACTTGTCCCAGCCCCCGGCATGGGCCGACACCGAACGCGGAAAGATTCGCCGCAGCAGCATCACGATCTCGCCAATCACGAGCTCGGCGACGCTGCGGGTGTTGGAGAACGGGGCATTAAAGACGGGAATACCGCGCTTGCGCGCCGCCAATAGATCGACCTGGTTGGTGCCGACGCTGAAGCAGCCGACCGCGAGCAGTCCGTCGGCCGCCCCCAGCACCTCATCGGTGATCTCAGTGCGCGAACGGATGCCGAGCAGCGAGACGCCCTCGAGCGCGCGCCGCAGATCCGCACCGTCCAGCGCCTTGGTGAGCCGCTCGACATTGGTGAAGCCCGCGCCCTTGAAAAGGTCGACAGCGCTATCATTGACGCCTTCGAGCAGCAGCGCCTTGGCGCTTCGCTCAGGGCTTTGGCCTGGGGCGGACATGGACTCTCCGTAAGTTGCCGCTTTGCCTGAGCACATAGACCGCGGGCGATGCGCAGCACAATAGGGCACGGATACGGGGAGAAGACGGCCGAAGCGAGGATGCGCTTGGCATCCCAGAGCTCGATCAAATCACATAGAACCCGTGCGTGCCGTCGCGGCGGAGCTGCTCGACGAGGCCGTATTCCCAATCGAGATAGGCCTGCATCGCGGATTCGGCCACATCGGTGCCTTCATAGGGCCGGCGATAGCGGTGGGCCGGGTTGGGCTTCGGCAAGACCTGCGGTGGACCGATTTCCAGCGCGCAATCATAGCCGCCCTCGAGCACATAGACTTCCCAACCCATCTGCGCCAGCCAGGACGCCGTCATGTCGGCGCGCACGCTTTTGTCGTCGGTCAGGACGATGCGCGCGCCGCGCACCGGCGCGGCCATGTCGGTTTCCTGCACGAGCTGGCCGCCAGGATAATGGCGGAAGCCGGGGAGATGCCCGGCTGCATATTCATCGGCGTCGCGCACGTCGAAGCGATACAGCGTGCGATGGGTCTCTGCGACCAGCGCCGCCATCTCGTTCGCGCCAATGTGACGGACACCGGCGCGATAGGCGACGTCGCGGGCATTGGCCGGACCGCCCTCGAACGGGCCGATCGCGCCGCGCTTGTCGGCGCCGTGATTGAGCCCGTGCCGCGCCAGCGTCCAGCCGATGGTGCCGTTGCGCAGCGCCCGCACCTTGTTGGGCACGCCGGCATTGATCAGCGATTGCGTGCCGATGATGGAGCGGGTGCGGCCGGCGCAATTGACGATGATGGTGGTGTCGGGATCGGGCGCGGCCTGGCCCGCCCGCAGCACCAGCTCCGCGCCGGGCACGCTGACCGAGCCCGGGATGTTCATGGTCGCATATTCGTCGAAGCGGCGGACGTCGAGGATGGCGATGTTGGCCTTGTCGGCGATCAGCTTTGCCACCTCGTCGGCACTCAGCGAGGGCGTGTGGCGACGCGACTCGACCAGCTCGCCGAAAGCCTTGGAATAGGAGTTTACGTCCTCGGAAACCTCAAAGCCTGCATCGCGCCAGGCCTGCAGCCCGCCGTCGAGTGCGCTGACATTGGTGTAGCCGAGTGTGGCCAGATATTCGGCGCCGGACGCGATGAGCCCCTCGCCGTCATCATAGAGCACGATCGCCACGTCCTTGCGCGGCAGCCGCACCTCGGCCTCCACTGCAATCCGGTCCGCGGCCATGTTGGCCGCGAACAGCGGATGGCCGGTGGCAAAGGCGGCCTCGTATCGGATATCGAGCAGCGCGATTTCTTCGCGCAGAAGCAGGGCACGGCGGATATCGGCGGGGGTGACGGTCAGAAGCTTCATGGCGCAGACCTTTGAGAAGAAAGCCAGAAGCTTTTGAACCATTGCTGCGGCGTTGGCTAGCCATACTGGTCACCAGCGCCGGTCTTAGGTTGACGACGCAGCCATTACCTTAATCACATTGAAGCGTAGCGACGACCTGCGAAAAGTCGAGTTGCGCAAGACGATCCCGGTGGATCCAGAAATGGAGCATGCATCCGATATTGGAGTGCCAATCAAGAAACGCAAGTTCGCCTTGTATTTGAAGTAAGAGCGTGTCTTCCAAATGCTCTTCAGTCGCATCCTGCGGACCGCTGCCATATCCCAGCATCTGATGAAGCGCTGTTTGGAAGTGGCGGTACTGGCCGTTGCTCACGCTTGGGGTCTTCCAGTAATTCTGCCGCGTCAGATTCCTAACGTAGCTCGAGGGCGCGTGGCCGGAGATATCGACGTCCTGGGTCGCCATGCAGCGGATCGTATGATTGATGGTGTTACCGAGATCGCTCGCGATTGTACTCACATATACCCTCACCTGCTCGTCAGCTTCCCGTAGGTTTTCGTCATGTTGAACCACCAGGATCTGAAGCTCGCTTTCATTTCCGGATCAACGTCGTCCATCGGTGTCAGCCCCCGGCAGCGCTCGAGCCATCCGATTGCACCAGCGCGAAGGCGCTTCAATTCCGCGGCTGCCTCGTCGGTGGGCGGCTTGCCATAGTAACCACGCGTCAGATCGCGCGAGACGTGCGCCAACACCGACCGAACCACGAGACTGATAAGGAGCCAGTTGAAGGGCCAATCCTCATCTTTCTCGTATTCGGCGGCGGTTCGGAATTGAAGCAGATCGCTTTCGTGCTGCACGCCCGTCCCCAGCGTCCTGCATAACTCCTCGATCATGAGCTCACCTCCAACCGCATCCTCGAGAAAGTAGAAGTCGAGGAACGGCAGGAACGAAAGCGGATACTTGAATTCGACCTTGGAATGAAAGTCGAGGACCGGATCGAGCCACCTGACCTGGCTTTCACCGTCAGTCCCTCCCAGCGGCATGAGATTTGGCGGCGGCTCGCGGTCGGGATACGCACCGCCGCCGGTAGGACTATAGAGAACGCGGCAAGGTGGATGTCCTTCGCCAACGAACACCGAGCTGCAGAAGAAATAGAGCGTGCCCCGCTTTGGTAAAGGCGACCAGCCTGACCCAGGCACGTCGGCCAGGTCAATTTGAGCCACGAAAGTGAGCGCAACCGTTTCTAACGTCTTGTTCGCCCTGACTTCCGCCGTCGGCCACTCAAGCTGCGGGGGCAATCTGGGGAGTCCACCGAAAAAGCTCCGCGCCGGGTGCGTGAGCGGTACGGGCAGATCACTGCGTCTGACAAGAACAGCAGGCCGCGCCGTTTCTTCGAGCTCGTCTCGTTCGGATAGCGCCATCAAGATCGTCTCACGACTTCTGCGTGCATCTGGGAGATCGAACCATTTGGTGCAACCGCAGACAAGTGATTCTTGTATGCTGCCTCCTATGCGCTTCGTGTGCGATGGACATTGAGGGGCCTCCCAGCGCTCACTCGCCCGGAACTAGTCGCCCCAGCGGGGCCTGCGCCGGGCGCCGCAGCTTGCGGCGTGACAGATAGAGCAGGATTCCGGTGACCGAGAACAGCGGCATCAGGGCGGCGGCAATCATGAAGGCGAGCTTGCCGGGCCAGCCCAGGATCGCGCCGCGATGGATGTCGAGCACATTGGCGATGATCTTCTCGCCCAACGTCTTGTCGGCGTAACGTTCGGCGGCGGCGAGCTGACCGGTGACGGCATCGATGCGGAATTCATCGCGCGTGGTGTCGAGCGTCGAATCCTTGCCCCACGACCGGATCCGTATTGCGGTGCCCGGGCTCGGCGGCAACGTCAGCAGAGCCCTGGCAAAGCGGTCGCCCTCCTCACGCCGGAACGTCGTCCATGCCAGATCGAACCCGATCGGCTGGGCCGGCTCGGAACGGGCCGCCGCATGCGGCGCCTTCGCGGACATTTTTGGCTGCATCTTCGCGGCACTGACCTCGGGGCGCGCCAGCAGCCAGACGACGCCGTCCTTGTACCAGTCGAACGAATACCACAGGCCCGTGAGCGTCATCACAAGATAGACCGGAAGAACCCAGGTGCCGATCACCGCATGCAGCGAGCGATGCAGCCCGCGCCCGCTGAGATCGAGATTGGGCTTCAGCCACATCTTGACGCTGCGCACGCGGCGGGGCCAGCGCAGCACGAGGCCCGAGACCAGCAAGACGACGAGGCCGAGCGCGGCCACACCGGTGATCTGGCGGCCCCAGCCCTTTGCATCGCCAGGGATCAGCAGCCAGCGATGCAGCTTCCGAACCGTCGCGAAGAACGCCTCGCCGCGCGGCGCACCCAGCACGCGCGCATCATAGGGGTCGACATAGAGCGAATTCGGCCGCTCGCCCTGCTCGTCGCGCGCGAAGCGGACCCGCACGGCCGCAGTCGGATCGCTCGACAACATGACGGCCGAGACCTGACCGAGATTTTGCCACGCTCTCAGCCGCGCGACCAGCTCGTCCGGCATCAGCGCCGGCATCTCGCGCGGCACGACGTGCATGATGCCGGCGTTGAGATGATCGACGATCTCGTCCTCGAAACTCATGATCGCGCCGGTCAGCGCGATCAAAGCGAGCAGCAGCGCGAGCACCAGGCCCGCGATGGAATGGACCTGGAGCAGGACAGTTTTGATCATGTGCCCGGGTCGCGCGGCCATGGCTAGAACTTCACCGTCGCCGAGAGAGACACCCGGCGCGCGTCGCCGATGGCGACACCCAGATTGTTCTGCGCAGAAGTATAGTAGACCGTGTCGAACAGGTTCTTGACGTTGAGCTGGTAGATGACGGGCAGCGTCTGATGCTTCGTCTCATAGCTCGCGAAGATATCCGCGACCACATAGGACGGCAGCACGAACGTATTCAACGCATCGCCTGGCCGGTCGCCGACATAGCGCGCGCCGCCGCCGAACCTGAGCTGGCCGGGAAGAACGGTCCCAAAATCATAGACCAGGTAGAGCGATGCCGTATTCATCGCAACGTTCTGGAGCTGCTTGCCGGCATATGTCGGATCCTCGGTCACACGGGCATCGGTGTAGCCATAGCTTCCGATCATGCTCCAATTGTCGGAGAGCCGGCCGGTGACGTCGATCTCCAGTCCGCGCGAGCGAACCTTTCCGGCCGCGGTGTAAACGTTGAGGCCAGTTGCAGTGTTGAGCTGGCTGACCAGCACGTTCTGCTTCTCGATATCGTAAACCGCGAGCGTGCCTGAGAGGCGCTTGTCGAGATCGAACTTGAGCCCGGCCTCGTACTGCGTGCCCTCCTCGGGTGCGATGTTCGATCCGAGCACGACGCCGCCGCTATTGCTCAGCGGAGCGATGGTCGAGTTCGGCTTCACCGACTGGGTGTAGCTCGCATAGAGCGAAATCTGGTCGGTGAGCTTGAAGATGGCGCCACCGAGCGGGAGCACGGCGTCCGCCGACACGTTGGTGTTGGTGACGAACGGCTTCCCGCGTCCGGCGATCTGATCGTAGTCCATGTAGCGCACACCGCCGACCAGCGCGAACCGCTCGGTCAGATGCAGCGTGTCCTGGAAGAACAGCGACCACTGGCCGAGCTTGTCGGTCTGGGCGCTGTCGGTATTTGACACCGTGGTGCCGGGCCCTATCAGGCCGTAGACCGGGTTGTAGACATTGAAGGAGGGAGCCGCCTGCCGGATCAGGTTGTCGCGGTAAATCGTGCGATACTGTCCGTCGCCGCCGAACAGCACCTCGTTGCGCATGTTGCCAAGCCAGAAGCTGCCCGAGATGTAGGACGTCCCATAGCTCGAATTGCTCAGCGAGCCCTGCGTGCCGTCATTGCTGCGCGTCTCGACACCGGTTGTCGCGTTGACGCCGGTGATCCGGAGCTGGTTGGCACTGAAGGTCTCCGTGTTGTAGCTGTACCCGGCAAACAGCTTCCAGTCCTGGTTGAGGCGATGCTCGACCGAGGCCTGGATCAGGTCGGACGTCCCCCAGACGTTATTGTAGGGCTCGTCGAGCCGGCGCGTGGCCGGAATCGCCAGCGGAGCGCCATTGATGAACGCGGTGCCGCGGTCGAACGGATAGATGAACTCGCGGTGCTCGTAGTTCAGCTGCACCGTGGTGTCCTGGCCGTACCACGCGAGCGAGGGCGCTACCAGCATCTCGCGGTGACGACCGAAATTGCGCCAATGATCCTCGCTGACGCCGTAGCCGATGAAACGATAGGCGAGCCCCTGGTCGCCGATCGGACCGGTGACGTCGAGCAGGCCGTCGGCCCCGGTCTTGGAGGCACTGAAGGCCGAGCCGAGCAGCGTGACCGAGCCATGTTGATAGAGCTCGGGCCGCTTGCTGATGGTGTTGACGATGCCGCCGGGGTCCATGATGCCGTAGAGCAGCGAGGCCGGGCCCTTCAGCACCTCGACGCTTTCGACCGCCGGATTAAGGCTGCGGCCCTGCACGAGCGGCATGCCGTTGCGCATGATCGAGCCGTCGCGGTTGTCGCCGAAGCCACGGCGGATCACCGCGTCCTGGCTGCCGGCAAGCGTGTTGGTCTGGGTGACGCCGGAGACGTTGATCAGCGCGTCGTCGATGTTGCGCGGGAGCTGATCCTTCAGCACCTGCGCGGGGACGACGTTGACGGCCTGCGAGGTGTCGAGGGGCGAGGCGCCGCTGCGCAACGTGGTCGAGCTCGGCATCGCACGATAGCCGAGCTTGGCGGCCTGTTGCGCAGCGGCTTCTGCGGCGGCGCGCTCCGACAGCGTCGGCGCCGCGGGTGCGGGATTGCGACTAGGCTGGCGGCGGGCAACGGCTTGGTTGCGGCGTGAAGACTGATCCGATGCGCGGGCCGGCTTCGGTCGTGGCGCCGGAGCTTCCACCGTCACCGGCGGCAGAGCCGATTGGGCCTGTGCGCTCGTCGTGATGGAGGGATATTCGATGAGCAGCACCGCTGCTCCCATGAGAAGACCTGCACGGCTCTTGCCGGCACGAGTTCGATGGCCGCTGACGCAGCCATCCACGAAGGCACGCACTTTGATTCCACTTCAAGTCAAGAACGTTGAAGCGTGCGCGTGTAACAGCCGTCGGGATCGAGGAGAACTGTCGCCGGGCTTGAATCGCTCTAGTGTTGAGTCATTCTAAGAAGAAGCCGACGCCGAACGGCAATCGTGAATTGCCGGTGCACCGTGCATGACACGCTGCAGGCGAAATTGCGACAGCGTGTCCGGATATTTCACGATCACGCGATCGCAGGAGCGACCAGCTCGTCGAGCTTCCGCTTGAACGCACTGCCGTCCGACAAAGCGCGGAGCGGCGGACGCACGCGCAACCAACCTGCATCGCCGGTCTGCGTCGCGAGGATCGCCTTCAGCGTTGCCACCAGGGAGGGCGTCTTCAGCACGACGTCGATCGCCGCCTGCATGCGCGCCTCGACGTTCTTGCCGTCAACCATCGCCTTGACCAGCTCCGGCGCAATGTTGGCCATGCCGCAGATGGTGCCGGCGCCGCCGGCGGCGATCGCGCGAGTGATATCGGCTTCGTTGCCGACGGTGATAGCGAGCTCGGGCGCGGCGGCACGGAATGCCAGGAACTGCTTGAAGTCGCCGCTGGAGTCCTTCAGACCGGCAACCACCTGGCCGTAGCGCTTGCGCAGGCTTGCGGCGACTGTCGTCGGGATCGCAACGCCCGAGACTTGCGGAATGTGGTAGAGCGAGGCGCGCAGGCGATCGTCGGCAACACCGTCGATGATGGCGGCAAAGGCGTCCTCGATGCCTTCAGACGTGACACTTCGATCGAAATAGGGCGGCAGCAGCAACACGTGGCGCAGGCCGAGGCCGAGCACGGCGCGCGTCAGCGCAATGCTGTCCGTGATGGCGGGAAAGCCGCCGCCGATTCCGATGCGCTCCGGCGCGATTCCCGCCCTGAGCATCGCCTCGATCGTCGCAATCCGTTCGGCGGCGTTGAATGAGGTCCCCTCGCCGGTGGTGCCGAACAGCACGACGCCGTCGACGCCCTTGCCGAAGAGGTGCTTGGCGTGAGAGGCGAGCTTGGCTGCGTCCACACTGCCGTCCGTTGCCAGCGGCGTCGCCGACGCCACCCAGAACCCGCGAATCGCCTCGGTCATCACACCACCCTTTGCTGCTGCACCCGGCCAAGCCGCTGATCTTCAACGATCTTTCGCGCTTGCCGAGGCCACGTTTTCACTTTACTTTTGTTCTTGTACCTTACATACAACATTGATGCAAATCCTCTGCGCCGTGGGCGCAGTCAGATCTTGAGGAGGTCTCGCATGGACATGGTGACCCCCACCGGACGCCCCGACCAATTGCTCGGCGCGTTGCGCGACAGGCTCGGCGCGCTGGCAGTGCTTGTTGGCACCGATGTGCCGGCGCGCAATTGCAACGACTGGAGCGCGAGCCTGCCGCAGACGCCGCGCGCGGTGATCCGCCCCGTCGATGCGCAGGGCGTTGCCGACGCGATTACGACCTGCCGGCAGGCGCATCTGCCGTTCGTGCCGCAGGGCGGACTCACCGGCCTGTGCCGCGGTGCTTCGCCGGAAGCTGGCTGGGTCGCAATCTCGCTGGAGCGCATGACGGGCATCGAAGAGATCGATCGCGCGTCCGCCACGATGACGGTGAAGGCCGGCACGCCGCTGGAGACGATCCAGAAGGCGGCGGACGAAGCCGGCTTCTTCTTTCCGCTCGATCTCGGCTCGCGCGGCTCCTGCGCGATCGGCGGCAATCTCTCGACCAATGCCGGCGGCAACCGCGTGATCCGCTACGGCATGACGCGCGAGCTGGTGCTTGGTCTCGAAGTGGTGCTGCCGGACGGCACCATCATCACCAGCCTCAACAAGCTGATGAAGAACAATGCCGGCTATGACCTGAAGCATCTGTTCATCGGCTCGGAAGGCACCCTCGGCATCATCACCCGCGTGGTGCTAAAACTGTTTCCGAAGCCGCGCTCGACCATGGCCGCGCTGTGTGCGTTGAAGGATTATGCCGCGGTGATCGCGCTGCTCGACGCGGCGCGCTCAGGGCTCGGCCCGCTGCTGTCCGCCTTCGAGGTGATGTGGCCGGATTATTGGGATGTGATCACGACGCGCGCCGGCGTGAAGCCGCCGGTCGCCCCAGGCCACGGTCTCTACGTGCTGGTGGAAGCGCAGGGCACCGACGAGAGCGTGGATGCGCCGCGCTTCCAGAGCTGGCTCGAGGAGCTGATGGAGCGCGGGCTGCTGGCGGATGCCGCGGTGGCGCAATCGCTGGCGCAGACGCAGAGCTTCTGGCGCGTGCGCGACATCTGCGCCGAGTTCGGCCAGGTGCTGGGGCCGCACATCTCCTACGACATCGGCCTTGCGGTGGCACGGATGGACGAGTTCGTCACACGCTGCAAGGCCGCGCTCGCTTCAGGCATCAAGGGTTGCGAGAGCGTCTATTACGGCCATATCGGCGACGGCAATCTGCATCTCGTCTCCTGGGTCACCGGCCTTTCCGTCGCGCAGCAGCCGAAGGAGGAGATGGACGCGATCATCTACGGTCTGGTCCGCGAGCTCGGCGGCAGCGTCTCCGCCGAGCACGGCATCGGCACCTTGAAGAAGCAATGGCTGGGCCATGCGAGGGGCGAGGCCGAGATCGCGCTGATGCGCACGCTCAAGGCGGCGCTCGACCCCGATCACCTGCTCAATCCCGGCAAGGTGATCTGAACGCATCATGCGATCGCTCAAGCTCGATATGCCGAAATCGCTGTCGCAGCGGGTGATGCTGCGGCTGCGCCAGGCCATCATCGACGGCGAGTTCGCGTTGGGCGCTGCCATCTCCGAGGAGATGGTCGCCAATTCCTTCGGCGTCAGCCGCACGCCGGTGCGCGAGGCCATGGGCCAGCTGCAGGCGCAGGGACTGGTGGTGATCCGACCCCAGGTCGGCAGCTTCGTCTTCACGCCGAGCGCGGACGACATCCATGCGCTCTGCACTTTCCGCATTGCGCTCGAGCCCAAGGCCGCCGAGCTCGCCTTCCGCAATGACCGCGACGGCGCGATTGCGTCCATGAGCGCCGCGATCGCGGCGATGGAGCCGGCCGTCGCGGCCAAGGACAACATCGCCTATGGCCGCGCCGACACCGCGTTTCACGAGGCACTGTTCGCCCATTGCGGCAACCGCTATCTCGCCGAATCCTATCAGCTCGTCTCCGGCCGCGTCGCCGCGCTCCGCACCAATCTGACCTCGCCGATCGACGTGCGCACCCGCACGTCCTTCGACGAGCACCGCAAGCTGCTCGATCTGTTCGCGCGCGGCGAGTTCGCCGCCTTCGAAGGCCTGATGACGACGCACATCACGAATTCGGGAATGGTCTATGCCACGGCGCTGAAGGTGGATTGAGCGCGTCTACCGCTCCTCCTTCGATCCCGGCCTGTCCAGAAAATCCAGCGCGGTGTTGATCTGCTCGAGCTGGTGCTCGATTCGGTCGCGATCCTCCACCGATGGCGCCGCTTCGAGCTGCTCCACCAGCTTCTGCTTCCGCATCAGCAAGTTCTCTATGACCGTACCCACGATTCCCCCATCGCCAGAGGCGACGTCACGGGCGCCGAATCGATGGAGGCGCGCGCAACCCGGGCCCGCGTCGAACCCTCCATCTGAATGTTGCTGGGAGCGATTGGTTCCACCGGCGCCGTGCCGGATCGCACTACTTCTTGGTGATATTCCAGTAGACCGGGACCGCCCCCTTTACGAGGCCGTCGACGTTGCTGCGTACCGCCCGCACCAGATAGAGCTGTGCAGCAGGCCAATACGGCACATAGTCGACGGCGCGGAGCTGGAGGTCGGCTGCGATCTTCTTTTTCTGCTCGGGATCTGTCGCCAACGCGAATTCGTTGCGCAGCTTTTCGATCTGCTCGTCGCAAGGCCAGCCGAACCAGGCCTTGTCGCAATTTGCGCGCAGCCCAAGGTGGCCGACCGGCTCGAACATATCGGCGCCCGTCGGTCCCGACATGAACAGCGACCAGCCGCCCTTGTCGACGGTTTCCTTGGACGCGCGGCGTCCGACCAGCGTGCCCCAGTCCATCGCCTGCGGCTCGACCTTGAGGCCGATCTGGCGCATCATCTGCTCGGCGACGAGGCTGAACGTATTCGTCGGTCCGCTCTCGGTCGCGTGCAGCACCACGACCGGCGTACCGTCATAACCGCTGTCGGCGATCAGCTTCTTGGCCTTTTCGATATCGGGCTTGGTCCAGCCGGCAGCCGTGAAATAGGGCGACGAGCACATGTAGAAGCTCGGGCAGCTCTTGTAGAGCTTGGGGTCGCTGACATAGGCTCGCGCGAACTTGTCCTGGTCGATCATGTAGCTGATCGCCTGCCGGACCTTTGGATTGTTGAACGGCGGGACCGAAATGTTCATGCGGAACACCATCTGCATGCCGAGCGTGTCCTGCGGCATCGTCTTGATGTCGGGATTGCCGGCAAGCGTCGGCAGGAAGTCCGGCGGCACCTCCTCGAAAATGTCGATCTCGCCGGCCTGGAGTGCATTGAGCGCGGTCTGCGCATCCGGGATGTAATGCCATTCGACCCGGTCGACCTTGGCGAGCTTACCGCCGGCAAGCCCACTCGCCGGCTCCGCGCGCGACTTGTAGGACGGGCTCTTGACGTAAACGACCTTGGAGCCCGGAACCCACTCGTCCTTCTTCATGATGAAGGGACCCGAGCCGGTCGCATCCGTGATGGCGGTGTCCGCCGGCGTCGCTGCGATCCCCTTCGGCATGATGAAGGGCACATTGGAGCTCGGCTTGGAGAGCGCCTCGATCACCAGTCCCCAAGGACGTTTGAGCTTCAGCTCGAAGGTTTTTTCGTCCTTAACGGTCAGGCTGTCGCTGACGGAGGCAAGCTGTTGCCCAAGGCCGTCACGCTGCCACCAGCGCTTCAGCGAAACGACCGCGTCTTCCGCGGTGACTGGCTGACCGTTGCTGAAAGTCAGGCCGCCGCGCAGCGTGAAGGAATAGGTGAGTTGATCGCCGCTGACCGCGAAGGACTCGAGCATTTGCGGTTGCGCGACGAGCTTCTCGTCCAGCGAGAACAGCGTGTCGTACACCATATAGCCGTGGTTACGAACCATATAGTCGGACGTGATCACGGGATCGATCTGCTTGAGATCGCCGAAGGGGCGGATCTTGAGCACCGTCTCCGCAACGGCAGGCGATATTGCACCCAGCCAACCTGCCGCCATCATGACCGCAAATATTCCGTTCGGCGATCTCATTTGGTACTCCTCCCGTTTTCTGTTTCTAGGCGACTGCGTCGGTGGCTACTGCCCGGCTCGGACCCGGCGCGTCGAAGCGTGGCAGCGATCCTGCGTGATGACAGGCGACGGCATGGCCGGGCGTGACTTCAGTCATCGCCGGCGCCTCTTGCGCGCAAATGTCCGTCGCGAACGGACAGCGCGTGCGAAAGCGGCATCCGGACGGCAGCGAAGCGGCACTCGGCACCTCGCCTTCGAGAGCCGGGCGGCGGCGTCGGTTGCGCGGGTGGATTGCGGGGACGGAATCGATCAACGCGCGCGTATAGGGATGCGCCGGTGCAGCGAACACGGCTTTCGCCGGCCCCTGCTCGACGATGGCGCCGAGATACATCACCGCCACGTCGTCCGCGAGATAGCGCACCACGGCGAGATCATGCGAGATGAACAGATAGGAGATCCCGATCTCGCGCTGCACATCCTTCAGGAGATTCAGGATCTGGGAGCGGATCGACACGTCCAGCGCCGCGACCGCCTCGTCCGCGACGATCAGCGCGGGATCCGCGGCGAGCGCCCGTGCGATGCCGAGGCGCTGCCGCTGTCCGCCCGACAGATGATGCGGCAGACGTGCGCGAAAATGCTGGGGCAGGCCGACCTGGTCGAACAGACGCGCGACCTTCCGCCGTCGCGACACCGCATCGCCGATGCCGAAATTCTGCAAGGGCTCTTCGACGATCTCCGACGCGGTCATGCGCGAGTTGAGGCAGGCGAAGGGATCCTGGAACACCATCTGCACCTGCTGGCGCTTCCTGCGCAGCGTCTCGCCCGAGAGATTGCCGAAGTCCTCGCCATTGATGTGGACGGAGCCGGCCGTCGGCCGCAACAGGCGCACGACCATGCGGCCGATCGTGGTCTTGCCGCAGCCGCTTTCACCAACGAGGCAGAAGGTACGTCCGCGCGCGACGACGAAGCTGACGTCGTCGACGGCGCGAAGATCGCGCCGGCCGAACAATCCGAACGGCCCCTGCCGTGAGGTGAAGATCTGGGTCAGACCTGAGACTTCGAGGACGGCGCTCATGCCGGCACCATCGCGCCGGCCCTGCCCAGCCAGCATGCCGTCAAGTGCTCGTCAGCGCCCGACAACAACGGCGACTCCGAGTGACACACCGGCATCGCCGCGCCGCAGCGCTGGCGAAAGGCGCAGCCCGTGCCGAGCGAGACCGGGCTCGGCACGCTGCCGGGAATCTCGGCGAGACGATCGCGGGTGCCGCTGTTGAGCTGGCCGATCGCCCCAAGCAGGCCGCGCGTATAGGGATGGGCCGCGGCATCGAAGATGCCGTTGACGCCGGCCTGCTCGACGATGCTGCCGGCGTAGAGCACGACGACCCGGTCGGCCATTTCCGCGACGACCCCGAGATCGTGCGTGATCAGGAGCACGGACGTGCCGAACTCGCGACGCAGATCGTCGATCAGGGTCAAGACCTGGGCCTGGATGGTGACGTCGAGCGCGGTGGTCGGCTCGTCGGCGATCAACAATGCAGGGCGCAGGGCGAGCGCCATCGCGATCATCACGCGCTGCCGCATGCCACCGGAAAGCTGGTGCGGAAATTCGGAGGCCCGCCGCCGCGCATGCGGAATGCGGACGAGATCGAGCAATCCGACCGCCTGCCGCCGCGCGTCCGCCTCGGACACGCCACGATGCTCGACGATCACCTCGGCGATCTGCTGGCCGACCCGCAGCAGCGGATTGAGCGACGTCATCGGCTCCTGAAACACCATCGCGAGACGGTCGCCCCGGAGCTTGCGCAGTTCCTCGGCCCCGAGCGTGACGAGATCGCGCCCCTCGAAGAGGATGCGGCCGGAAGCGACCTGCATGACGCTTCGGTTGAGCAGGCCGATGATGGAGAGCGCGGTCAGGCTCTTGCCGCAGCCGCTCTCGCCGACGAGGCACAGCGTTTCACCCGGATCGATCGCAAACGAGACGTTGCGGACGAGCGGCACCGGGGTGCCTCGGGTGTTGAGCGTAATGGAGAGGTTCTCGACGGAGAGCAGCGGCGTACTCATCGCATCTCGCCCCCCGCAAAGCTCGGATCGAGCAGGTCGCGAAGCACATCGCCGAGCAGATTGGCGGCGAGCACCGTCATCGCCAGCATCAAGGCTGGGAAGCCGAGAATCCACGGCGCGATCTGCAGGAACTGCCGTCCCTCCGACATCATGTTGCCCCAGCTCGGCACGTCGGGCGGCGTGCCCGCACCGAGAAACGACAGGATCGATTCCAGGATCATCGCGGAGGCAAAGACGTAGGTCGACTGCACCATGATCGGCCCGGCAGCGCCGGGCAGGATGTGACGATGCAGGATGGTCACGGTACGCCCGCCACAAGTGATAGCGGCCTCGACATAGACGCGTTCGCGCAAACTGAGAACGCTGGCGCGCACCACGCGCGCCATGCGGGGAATTTCCGGGAGGCTGATCGCCGTGACGATCACGATGGGGGAAGCGCCAATCAGCGCCACGAGTGCGATCGCGAGCAGGATCGCGGGGATCGCCATCACAGCATCCATCGCGCGCATCACGATCTTGTCGACGCTGCGGAAATAACCGGCGATGACACCGGTGCACACGCCGATCAGCGTGGTGAGAACAGCAACGGCAATGCCGACCGACAGCGAAACCCGCGTTCCCACCAGCGCGCGGGCAAACACGGAACGTCCGACTTGATCGGTGCCGAAGGGCTCCGCCAGCGACGGCGGTTGAAGCCGGTTCAGCGGGTCCAGCGCGGCGGGATCCGCGGTGATCCACGGGCTCACGACGGCCGTCACGCCAAAGGCGAGCAGCAGAGCGCAACTCAGAGCCAGTATGGGCTGGCGAACCGGCAGGCTCGCGATCTGCGCAAACCGGTTGACACCGATGTCCGGGGCATCGAGCCCTTCTGCTGCGTGGGTCATCGCCATCGGCTCGTCCTGCATCAGTACCGGATCCGTGGATCGACGACAGCGTAGAGAATGTCGACCACGAGATTGACGACGACATAGACGAAGGCGAACAGCAGGATCAGGGCTTGCACCACCGGATAGTCGCGCCGGAGAATGGAGTCTGCGGTCAGCCGGCCGAGGCCGGGAATGGAAAACACGGTCTCGGTAACGACGACGCCGCCGAGCAGCGCGGCAAATCCGATGCCGACGACCGTGATGATCGGGACTGCGGCATTGCTGAGCACGTGCCGTGCGATGATTTTGCGGGCCGCGAGCCCCTTGGCATGGGCGGTGCGGACATAATCTTCGCGCAGCACCTCCAGCACCGCAGCGCGCGTCACCCTCGCAATCAAGGCGATATAGAGGAAGCTCAGCGAGATCGCGGGCAGCACGAGCGAATGCAGACAGGCCAGCATGCCCTGCGACAGCGGCTTATAGCCCTGCACCGGAAACCAGTGCAGGCCGAGTGCGAGCGTATAGACAAGCGCGAAAGCGACGACGAAGACCGGCAATGAGAAGCCGAGCACCGCCCCCGCCATGGTCAGGCGCGCGACGAGCCCCCTCGGACGATAGGCGGCGACGAGGCCGAGCGGCACGGCTACGACGACCGCGATCGTGATCGTCATGAGAGAGAGAAGCAGCGTCGGCTCGATCCGCTGCGCGACGAGCTGCGAGACCGGGATGCGGCTGAACAGCGACAGGCCGAAATCGCCGCTCAGGATGCGGCCGGCCCATGCGAGGAAACGCGGCAGCAGCGGCAGATTGAGTCCGAGCGCCTGGCGCACCGCCTCCACCTGTGGCGGCGAGGCGAAGTCACCGGCGATCAGCACGGCGGGATCACCCGGCACGAGGCTGAGCAGCAGAAAGACGAATACCGCGACGGCGAGCAGCACGGGGATAGCCGCGAACAGCCGACCGACCACATAGCCGGTCATGCCGAGCGCCCGCAAATGCGGACCGGCGATCGCCGGACGCCATCCAGCCCACGCACCATCGCCTCCCTGGTCTTAGTTAAACGTTTTTCTAATGAAGCACGGAAGCTGGTCTATCGCAACGGTAATGTACATTTTTCATGCGTCTTTTGGCTTGCCTCCAGTCAATCCAAACAATACAAAAACGTTTAACAGGAGAAGAATTGATGTCGGCAGGGCCGTTGCCCACTATCCACGAGGTCGCCCGGCTCGCCGGTGTCTCCGTGGCCACCGTGTCGAAGACGCTCAACCGGTCGGGCAAGGTCAGCGAGCTCCTCCAGGCGCGCGTCAATGCGGCAGCACGCAAGCTCGGCTATGCACCGCATGCCAGCGCCCGCAGCCTGCGCAGCGGCGCCACGCGCATCCTCGGGCTGCTCGTGGCAGACCTCGCCAATCCCTACTTCCTGAAGCTGGTCGAAAGCATCGAGTGGCTGTCGAGCGCGGCAGGCTATTCGGTCATTCTCTGCAACAGTGCCGAAGACCCCGGGCGCGAGGAGCGGCATCTTGCCATGCTGCTGTCGCAGCGCGCCGACGGCGTCATCGTCATCCCGACCCGGCGCGGCTGGAGCGGACGCCAGGCCGCGCTGGCGGACTTGCCGATGCCGGGCATTCTGGTGGACCGACGCATCGAGGGGCTGGACCTCGATTCGGTCACGACCGACAATGTCGCGCTGGGACGGCTCGCGGCCGAACATCTCGACGATCTCGGCCATCGCCGCATCGCCGTGATCATGGGATCGCCCGAGCATCAGATCGCGCGCCACCGCCTCGATGGCCTCAGAAGCGGCCTGGCCTCGCGCGGCATCACCCTCGACGAACGGCTGATCGAGAAGGACAATTTCTCCGAGGCCGCCGGCCATGCCGCCGCAATGCGGCTCCTGCGGCATGCGCAGCGACCGACCGCGATCTTCGCCACCAACAATCATCTTTCGCTCGGACTGCTTCGTGCCATTGCCGAGAGCGGGCTCACCATTCCCGACGACCTCTCCGTCATCGCGGTCGACGAGCCTCCGTGGGCCGGCTTGGTGCGGCCGGGCATGACCATCGTGACGCAGCCATCCGAGGCGATTGCCCAAACCACGGTCTCGACCCTGCTGTCGCGAGTTTCGGAGGGACGTTCCGGCGTCGAGGGAGAGGCGAGATCGATCCAGCTTCAGCCGGCGCTGGTGGTGCGCGGGTCCACCGCCGCGGTCCGGACATAGAGATGAGTGATGCGCCCGGCCTTGCGCCTTCCACCGGCATTCTTGCGCTGTCCGCCGTCGACGCCATTGCCGAGATTCGCAAAGGCCATCTGTCGCCGCTCGACGTGGTCGATGCCGCGATCGACAGGATCGAAGCGACGGATGCGGGGATCAACGCGATTCCGGTTCGCTGCTTCGAGGCCGCACGGGGTGAAGCACAGCGGCTTATGGAGAAAAAGGCGGCCGGCGAGGACTGGCCCCTGCTCTGCGGGCTTCCGCTCGCGGTCAAGGACAACACCGATGTCGCAGGCGTGCCGACCAGCGGCGGCAGCGCGCTGACGGCCCGCGGCGCCCCCGAGATATCGAATCCCGCAATCGATCGTCTCCAGCGCAATGGCGCCATCGTCGTGGGCAAGAGCAATCTGTCGGAGCTCGGCGGCGCCAACACCACCAACGCGCTGTTCGGCGCGACGCGCAATCCGTTCTTTCCCGCGCTGACCGCGGGCGGCTCCTCCGGCGGATCGGCAGCGGCGCTGGCCGCGCATCAGGTCTTTCTCGCCCATGGCAACGATGTCGGCGGCAGCCTGCGCACGCCGGCCGCATTTTGCGGTGTTGCGGGGCTGAGGCCCACACCGGGCCTCGTGCCGAGAAAGCCGCTCTCCGATCCGTTCGACACCGTTTTCGTCGAGGGACCGATGGCGCGGACGATTCCCGATCTTGCCTTGATGCTGGATGCGATGGCCGGCTTCCATCCGCCCGATCTGTTGTCGCGCGAGCATCCCGCATCGTTCCGCAACGCCGCCGCACGACCCGGATGGGCGGGGCGAATAGCGGTGTCCGAGGATCTCGGCCTGCTGCCGGTCGATCACGACATTCGTTCCGCCTTCCGCGGCGCGATCGACCGGCTCCAACCCGCCGGCTGCAGGATGAGCGAGACCGCCCCTGACCTCGCCGGGCTGCCGCGCGTGATCCGCGCGCTACGTGGTCTCGCCTATCTTGCCACCTGGGGCAGACTTTGGCCGCAATCGCGCGCGGCCTTCACGCCCGAGGTGGCAGGCGACATCGCCCATGGTGAAAGCCTCTCCGCAACAGACATCGCGGCCGCGATGGAGCAGCGCGCGGCCATCTACCGGCGCATGCAGGGTTTCTTCGGCGACATCGACATCCTGATCTGCCCGACCGCGCAGGTCGCGCCCTTTCCGGTCGAGATCATGTGGCCGGCCGAGATCGAGGGGACCGCATCGAAGATCTACATCGACTGGATCATGATCACCTATGTCTGGTCGATCCTCGGCTGCCCTGCGCTGGCGGTGCCCGCCGGCCGCGATGGGGCCGGCATGCCGGTCTCCTTGCAGGTCGTCGGCCCACCGCACAGCGAGGAGCGCCTGATCTCCTTCGCGGCCGCGATCGAGCAAACGTTCACCTCGCGGCCCTGAGGAACAGCGCAGCCGTAAGGAACCTGATCTTTCACGCGCCCGTCGGTTGAATTCGCAGGCCCGGAGTCCTATGCGTAAGCGCCATGGACACCCAGATCATCACCGCCGAAAAGCCCCTGATGGCGCAGGCGCGCCCGCGCAAGCCGGCACCGTTTCTCCCCATGAGCCGCGCCGAGATGAACGCCCTCGGCTGGGACGCCTGCGACATCGTCCTGGTGACGGGGGATGCCTATGTCGACCATCCCAGCTTCGGCATGGCCATCATCGGCCGGCTGCTGGAAGCGCAGGGTTTCCGGGTCGGCATCATCGCGCAGCCGGACTGGCATTCGGCGGAGCCGTTCAGGGCGCTCGGCAAGCCAAAGGTGTTCTTCGGCGTCACCGGCGGCAACATGGATTCCATGGTGAACCGCTACACCGCCGACCGTCGCATCCGCAGCGACGATGCCTATACGGCGGGCGGCGAAGGCGGCAAGCGGCCGGACCGCTGCACCATCGTCTACGCCCAGCGCTGCCGCGAGGCGTTCAAGGATGTGCCGATCGTGCTCGGCGGCATCGAGGCCTCGCTGCGCCGGATCGCGCATTACGATTACTGGTCCGACAAGGTGCGCCGCTCGGTGCTGGCCGATGCCAAGGCGGACTTGCTGCTCTACGGCAACGCCGAGCGCGCCGTGGTCGAAGTGGCGCACCGGCTCGCGGCCGGCGAAGCGCCGCGCGAGCTCGACGACATCAGGGGCGTGGCGCTGTTCCGAAAAGTGCCGGACGATTACACCGAGCTGCACGCCGACGATCTCGAGTCCGCCGACGAGGGCGCCTCGCGCCAGAAGGGCGCCACAGTAATTCGCCTGCCGGCGCTGGAGCAGGTCGAGCAGGACAAGGAAGCCTATGCGCGCGCCTCGCGCGTGCTGCACCGGGAGAGCAATCCCGGCAATGCGCGGCCGCTGGTGCAGCGTCACGGCGACCGCGATCTCTGGCTCAACCCGCCGCCGATCCCGCTCACGACGGAAGAGATGGACGCGGTCTACGACCTGCCTTACGCGCGCGCGCCGCATCCCTCCTATGGCGAGGCCAGAATCCCTGCCTGGGAAATGATAAAATTCTCGGTGACGATCATGCGCGGCTGCTTCGGCGGCTGCACCTTCTGCTCGATCACCGAGCACGAGGGCCGCATCATCCAGAACCGCTCGGAAGGATCGATCCTGCGCGAGATCGAGCGCATCCGCGACAAGACGCCGGGCTTCACCGGCGTCATCTCCGACATCGGCGGCCCCACCGCCAACATGTACCGGATGGCGTGCAAGGACCCGAAGGTCGAGGCGGCATGCCGCCGTCCCTCCTGCGTCTTCCCCGAGATCTGCCCGAACCTCAACACCTCGCATGACGATCTGATCCGGCTCTATCGCAAGGTGCGCGAGACCAAGGGCATCAAGAAGGTGATGGTCGCCTCCGGCGTGCGCTACGACCTCGCGGTCGAGAGCCCCGAATACATCAAGGAGCTCGTCACCCATCACGTCGGCGGTTACTTGAAGATCGCCCCTGAACATACCGAGCGCGGCCCGCTCGACAAGATGATGAAGCCGGGCATCGGCGCCTATAACAAGTTCAAGCGCATGTTCGACGAGGCGGCCGAGCGCGCCGGCAAGAAATATTACCTGATTCCCTATTTCATCGCGGCGCATCCGGGCACGACCGACGAGGACATGATGAACCTCGCGCTGTGGCTGAAGAAGAACCGCTACCGCGCCGACCAGGTGCAGACCTTCCTGCCCTCGCCGATGGCGACCGCCACGGCGATGTACCACACCGGCGTCAACCCCTTGCGCGGCGTGCGCCACGGCGGCAGCGACAAGGTCGAGGCGATCAAGGGCCTGCGCCAGCGCCGCCTGCACAAGGCGTTCCTGCGCTACCACGACCCCGACAATTGGCCGCTGCTGCGCGAGGCCTTGATCGAGATGGGCCGCCGCGACCTGATCGGCTCGCAGCCGCATCAGCTCGTGCCTGCGCACCAGCCGCCCGGCACCGGCAAGGCCGCCGGCACCAGGCGGCCCATGCGGCCCGGCGGCAAGACGCAGCGGTTCACGACCAAGGGCCTGCGGGTGATGAAGTAGCGGGGCGGGTTTGGTGCGGCGCCTTCCTCCACACCAAAGCTCGAAAACAACCCCATGCACAGTAGCCGGGGGTAGCAAGATCAACGGCTTACGAGCGCGATGCGATTTGGCGTGATCGCCGGCGGCCCCAGCCCCGTCAATCGCGGCCTGATCCGCCCGGCGAATGACGAATTTCCGTTTTTACGAAATAGGGCTTGTTCGTCGGGCAAAACAGGCGTATGATGCCACCATCGCGGAACGTGGATGAGCGAACCCGTTCTGCCGGTCCGTATCGATATCCCTGAGCTCCAGTGCCGTACCGAGCGCGAGACTGCTCCGCGCCTGATTCGACTCGTCGCAGGAACGAGGATCATGCTCGGACTGCGCGTCCGATCACATCGGCTCGCCGACATCGCGGCGATAATGCCTCGGCGAAGTTCCGAAGCGGCGGCGGAAACAGCGGTTGAAGTAGGAGACCTCGTTGAATCCGCAGGCATAGGCGATATCGCTGATCTTCGATCGGTCGTAGCGCGAGTCGAGCAACATCTTCCGTGCCTTCTGCAGCCGCAGCTCGGTGACACGTTCGGTAAAGCTCGATCCGGTCTCCTGGAGCAGTTCCTGGACGTAACGCGGCGAAAGCCCTAAATTGCGTGCAAGTTCGCCTGGCGAAAACGACGCATCAGCGAAACGCGCCCTGAGATTCGCGATCACGTCCTGCAGCCGCGCGGCACGCAAGCCGCGGCGAGTTGCAAGTTCGGCTGAATCGCCGCGGGCGCCGAGGACCAGCGCGACCAGATCGATGAGATGCGTACTGATGTTCTCCTTCAGTACGAGGTCGGCATCGATATCGGAGTCGATGATAATGGCGAGATAGCGCTCCAGGTGACGCAAGGCCGGCGATGCAGCCAACGGCGTCAAGGCAAGGTCCTCGAAATTCGGCAGCCGCTCGGCCAGCAGCGCGCGCGGCACCGTGATGCCGCGAAAGGCGATCGGCCCATCAAGTTGCGACGCGATCGGCGCGGCGTTGGTATAGAGCATCGCCTCCCCCGCGCCGCGAATGGCTTCGCGGCCTTCCTGCCTGATCAGCGTACTCACACCGTTGAACGTGGTGCCGATGATGTAGTCGCCGCGGGTATCGGCTTCGACGTGACGCTGGGTACGCACTGCCGTCTGAATATTAGCCTCAAGCTGGGTGACCGCGATATCGCCGAGTTTCAGGAATTCGGACCGCGAGTAAAACGGCGCATCGGGAAAGAACGAAATGTCTGCCGCGCACAAATGATCGGTGAACAGGTCGAGCCATAGCCGCTGGCGCGCACCTTCGTCGAGATGGGCAGGAAGCTGATCCGAAGCGAATACGACCTTGGACATCGTTGCACGGCAAAGCTGTGGATGTAACGGGATACCGCGGCAGAGTTGATCGCGGCGCAAGCGTTACCAATGCGGTAAAGCGCCGCACGCTCTGCGGGAATGGATTGACTGTCGCACGAGTCCAAGTCGGGCGCGCCGCTGTCCAACTCCGTGACGCAGTGAACGCGCGAATGTATCCACCGAGCAACACGGCGTTCGAAAAGGGCAGACGATGCGGAATCGTCCAACTCGGGTGCAGGCCAGGACAAGAAGCCGATGGCCATGACGTGTCAGTAACTTGGCCATCAAACGAAGGCGGCAAGGGCGTGGTGCGCTGCGCCTGGTGACGGGGGCGTTCCGGTAGTTTTGAAGCGCCTCCTTTGGAATTGGAATTGGGGGGTGGAGTGAAGAAGCTGACATCACTGACGGGCGCTTCATTGGCTGGCGCCTCGATCATGGTTTCTGCAGGAGCTCTGGCCGCCGACCTCACTGTGAAGGCGCCGCCGAGGCCGCCATGGACCGATAGCTGGGCAGGGCCCTATATCGGCGCTTATTTCGGCGCCGGTGCTGGACGTGTGAAGGAAACCTCGGCGGGCGCTTTCAGCAGCAGCTCGGTCTCGACAAACGCCGGCGTGGTCACGTCGAGCTCGACTCTGATTGGGACGACTGCGAGCAATCTCTCGGGCGATGTGACCGGTTCGATGGTCGATCTGTTTGCGGGGTATAATTGGCAGGCCGGAAATATCGTGGCGGGCGGGCAGGTTGAAGGCACGGTCTTTTCCGATGTCGCCTTGAAGCCGTTCGGCAACCAGACCTTCAACAGCGTCAGCACCAATGTGCTGCTCGGTGTGGTGACCGGGACCACTACCAGCTCGTCCATTGCGCAGAGCAACCAGCAACTGCGCTCGCGCGTCGGTCTGATCGGCCGGCTCGGTTTTCTCGCGCGTCCGGATCTGCTGCTGTATGGCCTCGGCGGCCTCGAGCTCGGTCACTTTACCTTTGCCGACAGCGCCGATCCCTTTGGGGGCGATAACGGCAAATGGGTGGCCGGCTACACGGTCGGCGCCGGCGGCGAGTTGAAGCTGACCGGCAATTGGTCGCTGCGCGGCGAATACCGGTACTTGAATTTCGGCTTCAATCGGAGCGCAGCCAGCAGCGCAACGGCCAGCTCGGTGACGGGCGCAACCACTTTCGTGTCGACCAGCGGCGAAGCCTCTTCGTCACATACAAATGCCGATTTCCACCTGGCCAAGATCGGTCTGGTCTACCAATTCGGCGACGGCGGACCGCTCTCCGCAATGGCGGCGATACCTCCGGCAGGACGCGGGACGCCATCCGCAACCGCCTGGGGTGATAGCTGGGCTGGTCCCTATATCGGTGCCTACTTCGGCGCTGGCGCCGGGCGCGCAAGGCAGACCTCCACGAGAATCGACGACGAAGGCAGTGTCAGCACTGTCGGCGGGACGTCGGCGTTCACGCAATCAGGATTCGGCAATCTCTCCGGCGATATGACGGGGTCGATGGTCGATCTCTTCGCGGGCTACAACTGGCGAACCGGCAATGTCGTGGTTGGCGGGCAGATCGAAGGCACCCTGTTCAGCGACGTCACCACGAAGACCGTCGGCATCGAGGCATACAGCTCGGCTTCGAGCGACAACGGCGTCGTCACCTCGACCAACTCAGGGACGAACAGCATCGAAGACCGGCAGCAATTGCGCTCGAACATCGGCGTGGTCGGCCGGGCCGGTTATCTGGTGACACCAAATGTGCTGCTTTACGGCCTCGGCGGCCTGGCGCTGGGGCATCTGACCTATCCCGACGGTTATCCTGATTCCGAAGTGCGCGTCGGCGGCAAGAACGGCAAATGGGTGGCCGGCTATGTCGCGGGCGCCGGCGGCGAGGTCAAGCTGACGGACAACTGGTCGCTGCGCGGCGAATACCGCTATATGCATTTCGGATACGACCGCAACGAGCCGTCAGGCAACTCGCAGACGTCCGTATCGGGTGGTGGTACCAGCACGTCCACCAACAGCACCGTCAGCGCGCGGCATTACGACGCTGATTTCCACGTCGGCAAGGTCGGTCTGGTTTATCAATTCGGCGCGTCAGGTCCGCGGTCGGCGATGGCGGCACTGCCGGGCGTGGCCTGGAACGACGGCTGGGCGGGACCTTATATCGGCGCCTATTTCGGCGCCGGCGCTGGACGTGCCGCGGAAACCTTCACGACCAACGAAAAAAGCACGAGCAGTTTCACCAGCGTCGGGACCACGACGTCCACCAGCACCCAATCGGCGGCCGGCCGTCCCGTCGGCGACGTGACCGGCTCGATGGTCGACCTTTTCGCGGGCTACAATTGGCGCGTCGGCAATGTCGTCGCCGGAGGCCAGATCGAAGGCTCGGTCTTTTCCGACGTTACGTTCAAGACCATCGGCCCTCAGACATTCTCCTCCGTTGATACCTCGAATGGCGTTGTCACCACGACGACTTCATCTGCGCAAACCGCCGGAAACCAAATCCAGCAGCGGCTGCGTTCGAATGTCGGCCTGATCGGCCGCGCCGGTTATCTGGTGACGCCGAACGTGCTGCTCTACGGCCTCGGTGGCCTGGCGCTGGGACATTTCACCGCCCCCGACGGGAACATTCTCCGCGGCGATGTCGACGGTAAGTGGGTGGCCGGCTACACGGTAGGCGCCGGCGGTGAGGTGAAGCTCACGGGCAACTGGTCGCTGCGCGGCGAATATCGCTATACGCATTACGGCTTCAGCCGCAACGAAACCAGCAGCTTCTCATCGAGCGCGCAATCGACGGGATCCTCCAGCGCCTCTTCGTCCGTCGACAGCACCAACCGTCAGATCAATGCCGACTTCCACACCGGAAGGATCGGTATGGTCTACCGGTTCGGTGAAGGAGGACCGCCCTCGGCCACGGCGGCGCTGCCCGGCGCCCCCAGCGACCACTGGGCAGGCCCCTATCTCGGCGCCTATTTCGCCGCCGGCGCAGGCCGCGCGCGGCAAATCCTCGCATCGACTGCTGACTCTGCCCAGCAGAACTTCAACGGCGCGGTGCTGACGACGGATTCCGTCAGCAACACGACGAGCCGTGGCAGTGCCGCCGGCGACACGACGGGCTCGATGGTCGATCTGTTCGCAGGCTACAATTGGCGGGCCGGCAATATCGTGGCCGGCGGTCAGATCGAAGGCACGCTGTTCTCGGATGTTGCCTTCAAGACGACCGGCGAGCAAACGAGCAACACCCGTCAAGTTCTCAACGGTGTCGTGACCACAAGGGTCAATCCGAGCACGATGCAAGCCAGCGAGCAGCTGCGCTCGAACGTCGGCGTGATCGGCCGGGCCGGCTATCTCGTGACCCCGAAGCTGATGCTCTACGGTCTCGGCGGCCTGGCGCTCGGTCATTTCACCTTTCCCGACCCCGGCGGCGTCGACGGGCCCAACGGCAAGTGGGTGGCGGGCTATACGGCTGGCGCGGGCGGCGAGTTCAAGCTCACTCAACGATGGTCGCTGCGCGGCGAATATCGCTACACGCATTTCGACATCGACCGCAGCGAGACACGCACCAGCTCGAGCACGCAGATCCAGGGCGCGACAACCATTCTCAGGTCCAACGCGGACAGCACGTCGCGCAAGACCAGTGCAGATATTCACATCGCGAAGATCGGTGCGGTCTATGGCTTCTGCTATTGCGACTAGGGGTACGGTGGCAAACGCGCATGCGGATGCTGGTTGCGATCACCGCCATGAATTAGGTCGGCAAAAGCCGGGACTCGATCGTTCCATGGGTGCGCCGCCTCTCGGCGCAATTTGAGGGAAGTCATGAAATCCATTGTCTCTGGTACTCTCCTGCTCTCGGCTCTCTGTCTCTCTCACGCCGTCTCAGCGGCCGATCTCGGCAGGGCTTACACCAAGGCGCCGCCCGCGCCGGTCGCATTCAGCTGGACCGGTTTTTACGCCGGCGTGCATGGCGGTTATGGCTGGAGCGATCCGACCGCGACCTTCGATCCGGGCGCGCTCGCAACCGGGACCGTGCCCGGCTATGTCGTCACGGGCGGGACTGGGCCGTTCACCCTGGATGTGAACCCCAAGGGCGGATTCGGCGGCGGCCAGATCGGCTATAACTGGCAGTCCGGCACGTTCGTGTACGGTCTGGAAGCGGATGTCAGCGGCGCAGCCATCAGGGAGACGGCGAGCCGCCCGTTCAGCGTCACCGGCACGATCGGCGGCGACAATGGCGCCTTCACCGGCGTATTCAATCTCAAGCAGGAAATCGATGTCTTCGGCACGATCCGCGGACGTCTCGGATACGCGGCGAACAATCTCTTGATCTACGGTACCGGTGGCTTCGCCTGGGGCCACGTCAAGAACAGCATCTTCACCTCCAATCTCGCCACGCCGAACATCGCCAATTTCAACGGCTTCTTCCCGGCCCTGACGCGAAGCGCGTCCTCGTCGGAGGTCCAGGTGGGCTTCTCCGCGGGTGGCGGCCTGGAATGGGCTTTCGACCCGCGCTGGACGTTCAAGGCCGAGTACATCTACATCAATCTCGGAAAGTCGAACGGCAATGCGCTTGCATTCCCCGGAGCGTCCTTCACGGACACCGAGGTTCAGCTTCATACGGCCAAGGGCGGCATCAACTATCGGTTTTGACTGAATGGATTTGGTGGTGCTTAGTGGTGGTAACGCAGGCGCGCCTAGTAGTGAACCACGGGCAGCGCAGAGCAAGTCTGCTCTGCCCCGAAACTCAGACGTCAACTTGTTCGGCTATCGCGAGGGCGTCATCGACCCCGATGTCGAAATAATCGAACGGTACTCTCGGTCTTCCGAGTCTGGCCGCTGAGCAAAAGAGGAGTCCGAGTCAATCGGTGGTGCCGGATGAACGAGTTATCAAGCGCTTTCGACGGCCTCTTCAAAAGCGAATTTTCGATCAACCAAGCGGTTGGACGGAGCGTCACGTATGTGCGCCGGGGCAAGTTGCTGGGTGGCAATTCAGGGTTTGCTCATATTGGGAAATACCATGTCGAGGGGGACTCAATACGTGTCGATGTGACCAGCCGACGACACAATTTTGGCGCCGATCATCAGTCTCTACTCGGTTCCGACGTCTCGTCAATTTCTGTCGTTGGAGGGGCGGTTGGTAAGGCGTTTCACTTCGAGGGCAGTTCCCCGCAGGTGCCCGGTGCCGTCTTTCGATCCATCATGACCCCGCTGGATGAAAGCGACCTTCCGGCGCCCGGGAAGATTGGTGAAGGTGGCATTTCCAACGGATTGTACTCCATCCATCTAAAAATTTTGGACGGCGTCCCCGGCGGCCTGACTGGGGTGATGCTAATGAACAATGGCCGTATCTTGGGTGGCGATGCTTTTTTCTATTATCTGGGGTCATACTCCTCCTCCAATGGCCGATGGAGAGGGCAGATGGTCAATCAAGAGCATACGCCAGCGCGAGGGGAAGACCCGGTATTCGGCGGACACGAGATTGGAATTGGTTTTTCGGGAACGTGCGATGCCAAGGGCGGTATTCTTGAAGGCACGGCGCTTGCGGGCAAGCGCAGCATCAGGTTCGAAGCTGCTCTGGAATTGATCTGCGCTGCTTAGGGGCTGCGAAAGCTGAGGGCGCAGCTGCTGGCGAAGCTAGAAGATCGGTTTCGCTCCGAGTTGGTCTTGCGGGGTGTAGAGCTGAACCGCTGAGATCGGATCCCATTGGCAGCATATGATCCCAGGGCCGCCCCCACGAGCGCCTCCGCCAGCGGCCGCTGGTGACCCAAAGGGGGACACATCGGCTGGCGAGGCAGAAAGCCCACCTCGTTCACCACATTTAAACCTTAAGTTTCTACGAAGAGTGGTCACCCCACGGGCCGCAGGGACCATGCGAACAGCCTTCGTACAGAAGCCATCAATGGACTTCGGGCAATGAAGGCCTGGCAGACCAGCTGCATCGTGGCTGTTCTCGCGTCCGTTGGACTTTTTCTGGCCGCCGGTAACAGACCGGCCGCGACGGTGCCGGATGTCATGTCGCAAGCGGCAGCGAGCATACCGGCTGCGGCGAGCATGGCAGCTCCCGAGAACGTGGTGACGGCTGACGCGTACGCAGAGGCATCCGCCAGACTCGCGGCAGCGCTTCGGGCGGAAAGAGCAGAGCCGGGCTCGGTGCCGTCGGCAGGTTCGGCGCCGCCACGCACCGAAGCCGAGATCGTCGATGAACCCGTCGCGCCGAAATTGGCGTCGTTGGGGCAGGATGTCGTCCAATCGCTGCCGCCGGAACGCGATGCGTCCAACGGTGCTCCGAAAGCGGCGTCGACGCAGGATTTCCGTCATCTGATTTACTACGTCTGGTCCGAACTGCCGCCCGCCGAGAAACCGGCGGAGATCGTCTTGCGTGCGTTCAAGGACATCCCGGTCGGAACGCCGACTGAGGAGATCAAGCGCGCTGCCGACGCGTTTGGTCTCGATTTCAATTTCATGATGGCGGTTGCCAAGATCGAATCCGGCTTCAACCCCAATCAACGCACCGGGTCATATATCGGGCTGTTTCAGCTCAGCTATTACGAGTTCGGGAAGTTCGGCTTCGGGCAGATTCGCAGTCCGCGGGATAACGCCATTGCGGCCGCCTACAAGATCATCACCGAAGGCGTCCTGTTCCAGTGGATCACCCACCGCAAGCCGGACATGAGCGATCTCTACCTGATCCATCAGCAGGGCTGGGAAGGCGCCGCCGAGCACATCAGCAAGCCCACTCGCCTCGCCTGGAAATCCATGTGCGCCAGCAGCGAAGGCAGGGAGAAGGGCGAGAGGTGGTGCAAACGCGCGATCTGGGGCAATACACTTCCGGCCTTCAAGCGCACCTGGAAATCGGTCGACAACGTGACGTCGGAGGCGTTCGTCGGCATGTGGCGCGGCCGGGTCGCCGAATTCTACGGGAAATACGTTGCGACTGCTGCGGCGGCGGCAAGCCAATAATTCGGTCGTCGGCAGCGCCCTGCCACGCTAGCTGTGCCTTTAGTCGCCGCGGCGAAACTGAGCCAGCTGGGTCAACCAAGTCCACTCATGGCGCGGTTGCCAACGTGGTAGCGCAGCTCGCCGGCCGTCAGCCTTTGGCCCATTACGGACCTCTCGCGAGAAGTTCCAGTTGACGTTCAGGGTTTGCTTTGCGTCACCCAGGATGTGTTGGGGCCCTCACCTGAACGGACTATTGAGCCGTGTAAACGCAACGAAACCCGATATAGACCGCATGAAAGTCGGCCGATTTCCACTGTACGGCTGACGCTTTTGTCTTGTCCGCACCATACCACCACGACCCGCCGGCCGTCAGTGCCTCATCGCCCCGCCGATCCGCGAGCCATTCCCAGACATTGCCACCCATGTCGTACAGACCGTTGACACCCCGCTTGGTGGTACCTGCCGCTGCATGCCGCGGCCAGCGATCTCTACCGGATGTGTTCATGCCGTCAGGTCTATCGCCGACAGAATAAGGATAGGTGCGTCCACTTACGAAATCATCGGTAGGATTCGCACGCGTTTCGGTATAGGCGGCTCTTTCCCATTCTTCCAGGGTCGGCAAGCGTCCGCCCGCGGCTAAGCAGTAGTCACGGGCTTCACTCCAGGACACATGCACCGCCGGCTCATCTTCGCTGCCCGGTTCTCCGAACGGAGTCGCCCATGTCCAGCCGCTGCGACGGATCCAGCCGTCCGCGAATTCGTGTCCGCCTCCTGCCTGTTCGGCCGCGGTCTTCAGAGCTGTCAGCAGCGAAATTGCGAAACTGGCCGATCGTGACCTCGGTCCGGTCGATGGCAAACTTGCCCAGATTTTCGCGTTGGCCAGGCTCGGCGAATGCAACGCTGGTAACAGCCATCAAGCCACATCGCAAAGCAATCGAGCGCCATTTCATGCACGAACTTCTCCTGTATTGCCTCGAGGTGAGAAGGGGCAGGCGCCGACCCAGCGCGCCTGCCATCACCGATCAGCTCATGCGCTGACGCAATGCCGCCTGCGAACGGCGAATGACGCCCTGGTACATGCTCTGCTTGTCAGGATACCATTGCATCGACGCGAGATTGGCGAAGCCGGGAATGCTTTCCATATGCCGTGCCATCCGCTGCCGCATGGATTGATCCGGCTGAGGACCGCGCAGCGCGCCGACATTCTCGGCCGCGTGATCCGGGTTCGACGTCGCGGCAAGAACGGTCGTCACCGCCGGATGGCCCATGGCCCATTTGATGAAGAACTGCGACCAGTTCTCTGCAGCGATGTCGCGGGCAAAATCGGGCAGCGGCCGGCCTTCCACGATCTTGTGCAAGCGACCTTTTTCCAGCGGCATATTTGTCAACACGCCGACACCCTTGTCGCTCGCCGCGCGAAGGACCCGCTCCTCGGCATGACGATTGAAAATCGAATAATTGACCTGGATGATGTCCACCAGATCCTTGTCGATCAATCCCGCGAGAATGTTGTGATAGTCATTCTCGTGGACCGAGGCGCCGACATAACGAATCCTGCCCTCTCTCTTCCATACGCGCAGCAGTGGCACGATCGCGTCGACATTGACCAGGCTGTGGCAGTGGAGCACGTCGATCTTGTCGCGCCACAGCCGAAGCCTCGATTGCTCCATGCTGGCCAAGGCGTGGCTTTCGTCAGCCAGGTAGTCGCCGGTCGACCAGATCTTGTTGCTGATGAACATCTGGTCCGTCACGCCCATGGCGCTGAGAAATCCACCGACGCTGACCTCGCCGGTCCCGTAGAGCGGCGATGTATCGATCACCCGGACGCCGGCATCTATATATTTCCTGGTGACCTCTCGCAGCGCGTCACGATTGCTGCCCGGCAGCAGGTCAAAAGTCAGAAACGTTCCCAGTCCGAGCGCGGGCAGACTTTCGTTGGTGCGGCCGATCGTTCGGGTGAGTACCGGCCCCGCCGCAGCCGCACGCGATGCAGTGCCGGCTGGCGCTTGCGCACTGGCGCTTGAAACGCCGACCGCAGTTGCGTGAACAGCTGTCGCCGCGACGGCGCCCATCGCGGTGGCGGCGCCGAGGAACTGGCGGCGGTCGGTCGCCGTCGGCCAGTCCTGTGGTGTCTTATCCATTGCAAATCTCCGTGATTTCGCCTGCGGCACTTGTCGCCTGCCAATAGAAAGGATCGACCTCTCGCTTTGTCGCGCGGGATTCTGACCAAATCACTCCGATCCTGACGCGACGATGCTCCATTTCCGGCCTGCAAGGAATTGCGGTTCCAAGCTTGTATGTGTATTCAGGCAACGTCGCTGCGCAGGAAGTCGCGATGCACCGTGTCATTGAGAATGCGTCGACAATCGATCGCTTGAGTTCCCGGCCGGATGGCTGGCGGCGCACCCAATGGACGAACGGCGCATTCGAAACGGCGTACCGGCCGATGACCTCCATCGTCGAAGGACGCATCCTGTCGACAAATCACCTCATCATGGCGACCCTGTCCGGCGGCGCCGAGCGACATGAAATCTCGGCCGATGGCGGGCATCGCTATGACGGCCCCGATTTACCGTCGACCGTTTCATTTCTCCCGGCTGGCTGCGAACGACGGCTTCGGCTTCACAATGTGGGTTGGCGATGGGCAGCGATCGCCCTCGACCCTGCCAAGATTTCAGGAATCACCGGCGCATCGATCGAAGGACTGGGCCCCCTGTCGGGCTCGGAAGACAGCTTTGTCTGGAACATGCTCGCGGAGTTCGAACGAGTTGACGCGCTGGAGGGAGGTCTCGACGCGATCTATTGCGACACGATGAGCCTTGCTCTCGTTGTATACCTTGCACGCCGATACGGTGGTGCAAGAGTGAAGGATACATCGATCAAGTTGCCGGCGTGGAGGTTACGGCGCGTCACCGAATTCATCGACGCGCATCTAAGCGCGACAATTCGGATTGCCGATCTCGCTGATCTTGCGCAGCTCTCGGAAGGCCATTTCCATCGCGCATTCAGGGCAGCGACCGGGCAGACGCCGCTGGCATTCGTCCATGCGCGGCGAGTCGCAATGGCAAAACAACTGCTGGCGAGCAGCAAGCTTTCGGTCGCGCAGATGGCGCTACGCGTCGGTTTTCTCAGTCCCGCGCATTTTGCCCGCGTCTTCCGGACAATGACCGGCCAGAGCCCATCCCAATATCGACGCTCATTCCATCTTTGACAGGGGAAAGTAACTCCTGACGGCCAATGGCGGACAACGGCAGCCGGCAAATAGCCGACGACACGCCTCAACCCTGCGCATTTTCCGACGAGCCTGCCGCCCCGGCGTCAGGAGGAAGCGGTTCACGACCAAGGGCCTGCGGGTTATGACGTCGCGGCGCGGCCCGCTGGCTACAACGCGAGCACGACCTCGCCCGACACCGCGTCCGTGACTCCGCGTCCGTTGCCCTGGTCCTCGAGCACCGACCTGAAACTGTCGAGGGTCTTGATCATCGCCGAGCGTGCCGCGACCAGCGCATCCTGGCTCACCCACGTGCCGATGAGGCAGAAGGTCTGATCGCCGGTCCTGATGATGACGCCGTGCTCCAGCCCCGGCCATTTGGCCTTGCCGTCGCGGTGCGCATCGAGGAAGGCGTCTTCCTGGCCCGGCTTCACCTTGAACTTGACGACGTTGTAAACCTGCATGATGCGGCTCCGGAAATGAATGGATGAAAATGCGAGCGCCGGACCAGATCGGGCTCGGACCGATATCTTTGCACCCCCGCAACAAAAAGTCGAAAACAACCCCATGTCGCATCGGGCGGGCAACAAAATCAACGGCTTAGAGCGCGACGAGACGGGATAGGCTCCGCAGCGGGCCTGGCTGGCTCCAGCGAGCACGATCGTTCGCTGCGCATTCTGCTGATTTTACGAACCTTGCGGAACCAAGACCGGTGTCGCGCGTTGCCGCGCTGCTCTTGCAGGTGACGCGGCTGAAGCCGGGTCGCTTTGCTGGGGCCAATCAAGACGGGAAGCCGGGCGAGCCAGACCAGATGCGTCGTATCCGACTCGTGATCGCAGATCGCCGTCCGATCGTCTTGCAGGGTTTTGAGACGCTATTTGCGACCGAGCGTGACTTCGAGATCGTTGCGTCCTGCATCAATGGAGTCGATTGCCTCGAAGCGGTCCGGACGTTGACGCCGGACGTCGCGCTCGTCGAGGACCGATTTCCTGACGTGACGGCCGCGGCAATGCTCGCCGCCGTCAGCGCCGAACGCCTTCCCACACGGCTGGTCTTCTACACCGCATCGATCGCGCGCGGCGATCTCGCTGCCGCCGTCGCAGCCGGTGCCTGCACGGCCATACCGATGCGCGAGGAGCCCGAAAACCTGATGCAGTCGCTGCGGCTGGTGGCGCCGAACGCGCACCCGGCGGCCCGCAAGGCAGGCAATGGCGCGTCTGGCGAAAATAGCCTGGCAGCGCTGACGGACCAGGAGCGCAGGATCATGCGTCTGGTCGCCAGCGGCATGTCGAACAAGGAGATTGCGCGCGAGCTCAAGGTCGCCCCAGGCACCATTCAGGCGCGGATCGATCACATATCCGCGCGGCTCGACATCAAAAACCGGACGGAGCTCGCAAGCTTCGCCCTCGCGCGCCTCTACGGCGGGGTCGGCGCGCTGGCAGCTCTGATTTGGGCGGCGCTGGATGACGTTCAATCCGCGAACGCGGCCGCCTTCGATCATGCGCATGCCGACAATTTCACGGTCATGACCGCAGACGGCGCCGGCGCGATCGTGACCATCAAGATTTCCCCCCAAAAGGCGAATGCTGCTTCGGGCAGAACGGCCAAAGCCGTCCGGATCGAGAATTCGCTGGCAGACATGCCGACGCGGGCGAGCAAGCTCATCGAATCCCGAGCCGATATCGCCGGCACCACGATCACAGTGCCGCCACTCAACCCTTCAAGGGCGGGCTTGAGCAGCGCCGGCACGTTCATGATGACGGCAGTCGGAGTCTCGCTCCTCAGCAGTCACGCCCAGGCGTTCACTGCTTGGGACAGCCCGAGCGATGTCTTTGCGTGGGCTGACGCGAACGCCCCCCGCGACCTGGCCGCCCTCAATAGTCCCGGCAGGCCCGACTTCAAGAGCTTCGACAGCCTGCCCTTGCCCGATCCCGACATACACCATGATTCATTCGCCTTCGCGGCTGCCCGAGGCGATGCCATGGCCAGAGCCGACGAACCGGGGATCATCGATGCGGCCGCGCGCGAGGACGATTTCGGCGACAACGGCAACCCCCATATCGGATCCGGCGCCATCGACGCACTGAGCGCTGATGGCGGCTTCGAACAGGCGGCTGCAACCGGCGCGAGGAATGAAGAACACGGCACGACACAGGCGGCCGCACTAGACGCGCGCGATCATGGACAATCGCAGCGTGATTTGCACGTTTCGGAAGACGGCGCAGCGGCAGGCAAGCCGAATGCCGAACAGGGGCCACCGGACCACGCATCAGATCAAGGGCAATCGCACGCTTCGGAGAACAGCGCCGCAACCGGCAAGAAGCACGCCGAGCTCGCCCCGGTGGGGGACGATTCTACGCGTGGACAATCGCAGCGTGATTTGCATGTTTCGGAAGAGGGCGCAGCAGCCGGTAAGCAGGGCTCAACCGGACACGACTCCCATCATGGGTCATCGCATCGCGTTTCGGAGCCCGGCTCCCCAGCTGCCGAGCAGCATGGCAGCGAGGATGGACCGGCAAGCCACGCCAATTCCGGCCAATCGCAGCGTGACTTGCACCAGGTGCATTCAAATCCTTCCAAAGATCTGCATGCGGAGCCGGGCCAAAAATCTGGCGGCAACGACCAGGCGAAGCATGACGCCGGTCCGGCACAGGCGGCTGCCGCGCCCGGGGCCGCAGATTCCTTTCACTTCAAGAATGATATGCCATCGGCCAAGGATCATCGCGAGAATGGCTACGGAGCCGACACGGCTGAACATGTCCCGCTCCGTGCCGGAGGACATGTTGAACTGTCGCTGATCCCAGATGCAGACCTGATTGGCCATTCGCACGCGGAGCAAGGCGCGGTTGATTACGCAAGGGGCGCTGAGCACCATCCGGTGCATGATTGGCTCGTGTAGCTGACGAGATGCCTCCGCACACCGGCGTTAACCATCTCCGGCGGTTCCGGCCCCAGCGAAATCGCTTCGAAGTTTCTTAAATCTTGCGGGGTACCTGTCCTAGGCGTGGCGACCTGGGAGAAAACATGAGCAAGCGGGCCAAACGCCGGAAGGTCGAGACGATCGCACTGCCGATGGCTGCGAGAGTCGGAATTGGCGCCGTGGCCGTGGCAGCATTGGGGTACGGCCTGCTGGCTCCCGCGGGAAACGTGCAGCCGGCGCGGAAGCCGTCCGCGCTCCAGGCCAAGGCATCGTCCACGCCGGTCTACGTGGCGCCTCCGGTTCATGCACCAGCGCCGCCTCCGGTTCCGGCACCAGTGCCGCTGGTCGAGCCGCCCAAAGCCGACGCCGACGTTCCCGGAGCCTTGGTCCGACAGGTGGTCGACTATGCCAGTCGCCAGGCGCCGGGCACCGTGATCATCGATACCACGAACACGTTCCTCTATCTCGTCCTGAACGACACGCAGGCGATGCGCTACGGCATTGGTGTGGGCCGCGAAGGGTTCGCGTGGTCCGGTGAGCAGACCGTGGCGCGTAAGGCAGAATGGCCGGATTGGCGCCCGCCCGCGGAGATGGTCTCGCGTCAGCCCTATCTGCCGCGGTTCATGGCAGGCGGCCCCGGCAATCCGCTCGGCGCCCGGGCGATGTATCTCGGCGAGACCGAATATCGAATTCACGGCACCAACAAGCCCGAGACGATCGGCAAGCGGGTGTCGTCCGGCTGCATTCGCCTGACCAACGAGGACGTCGTCGACCTCTATGAGCGGGTGAAAGTCGGCGCCAAGGTGATCGTGCTTCCGACGAATGCGGCCCGTCGTCCGTCGCAGGGTGCGCCGCCCGATGCCGCGTCCCGATCGCCAGACCCGGCCTCGCCGTCGAGCCGGCCGTCGGCAACCAACGCGCAGATGCCGTCACCCGGACCGAAGATGGCCGAGGTGCAGTAGTTCAGCCCGCACGTCCTCGCCCTGGCACTGGGGACAGAGAGACAATTCAAGTCGTCACTCCACGTCGGCAAGCCAGGGCCGAACAGACCATCTTGCCTGACCAGGGCCGGTCTGCGCTGGCGGGACGCACCACCGATATTAACTCTGTCGGCAAATGATTGCCGACGGGCCGGCAGCCGCCGGCAAAGTTGCCTCATTGGCGCGGAGAATTTTCAGCGGCGCTAACCTGGGTCAGAGGCGCGTTATGCTGAGAATGGCGTTGTTGGGCCTCCTCATCCTGTTGGGTGTGGGAATGCTGTCGGCGATGGAGCTGAGTGCGCCACCGCGTCGCGCCGCCGCGACCGTCCAGCCGCCTGCCGAGCAGAACGCGGGCATCCCCGCTTCGCACGATGCGCTGGCGAAGGCCGATCGCCTCGAGGTTGCCGCCGAGAGCCGCCCGATGCTGACGCATAGCGCTTCGGTGGAGAACTCCGTCGCGCCGCGGGACGTGCATGTCGGTTCATTCGCGCCCGCGCCGATCGTCCGTCCGCGAAGCAAACCGAAGCCGACCGCGACCGCCGAACCTCCCAGGCAGAAGCCAAAGGCGATCGTCGTGAAACGAGCCGCCAATGCTCAGCGCGCAAAGACCGCCAGCGAGACCGAGCACTGTCGACTCAAGGCGTTCGGCGGGCTGCTCAAGGCCTTGAACCTGACCGGCTGCGAAATCTGAAGCCGCCTCCAGGAACGTCTCGCAAACCCTTCCGATCAGCCATATGTTTGCCCGCATGAAAAAGATCGGATTCCTCTCCTTCGGGCACTGGACGCCCTCGCCGCAATCGCGGACGCGCTCGGCGGCGGATACGCTGCTGCAATCGATCGAGCTGGCGGTCGCGGCCGAACAGTTAGGCGCCGACGGCGCCTATTTCCGCGTGCATCATTTCGCGCGGCAGCTGGCTTCGCCCTTTCCGCTGCTCGCGGCGGTCGGCGCCAAGACCAGCCAAATCGAGATCGGCACGGCCGTGATCGACATGCGCTACGAGAACCCGCTCTACATGGTGGAGGACGCCGGCAGTGCCGATCTCATCGCCGGCGGACGGCTGCAGCTCGGCATCAGCCGTGGCTCGCCCGAGCAGGTGATCGACGGCTGGCGCTATTTCGGCTATCGGCCGGCCGAGGGCCAGAGCGATGCCGACATGGGGCGGCGCCATGCGGAGGTCTTCCTCGACCTGCTGCGCGGCGAAGGATTCGCCGAGCCCAACCCGCAGCCGATGTTTCCCAATCCGCCGGGGCTCTTACGCCTGGAGCCGCATGCGCAGGGCCTGCGCGAGCGGATCTGGTGGGGCGCCGGCTCGAACGCCACCGCGGTGTGGGCGGCGCAGCTCGGCATGAACCTGCAGAGCTCGACGCTGAAGAACGACGAGACCGGCGAGGCCTTTCACGTGCAGCAGGCGGCGCAGATCCGGGCCTATCGCGCGGCGTGGAAGGACGCCGGCCACAGCCGCGAGCCCCGCGTCTCCGTCAGCCGCAGCATCTTCGCGCTGATGGACGATCGCGACCGCGCCTATTTCGGCGGCGAGCGCGGCGGCGAAGACCAGATCGGCTTCATCGACCCACGCACGCGCGCGATCTTCGGCCGGAGTTATGCGGCAGAGCCGGATGTGCTGATCGACCAGCTGCGCCAGGACGAGGCGATCGCCGAAGCCGATACGCTGCTGCTGACGATCCCGAACCAGCTCGGCGTCGACTATTGCGCGCATGCGATCGAGGCCATCCTTGCGCATGTCGCGCCGGCGCTGGGGTGGCGGTGACATGAGCTGGCGCGACACGACCAGAAGTCGCGATTGACTTCGCGCACCACCCCCGCCAATGATCCCCTGGGGACTATCGGACTGAATCAGGGGGTTGAAATGGGCTTGCGTCCGGGGATTTTCGTTGCGGCTTTCTTGCTTGCGGGGTGTGCGTCAGGGCCGATAGGCAGCGCAGCTCTGACCGATAACGTCAAGGCAAATAATGCGCGGCTGGTGATCTATCGCTCATCCGCGCTGGGTTTCGCGATCCAGCCAAGCTATTCGGTCGATGGACGCTCCGTAGGCGGCAGTCAGGCTGCGGGTTTCCTGGCCTGCGACCTGCCTCCAGGCCGCCACGAGGTTGCGGTCAACAATCTTCCGCTGAGCAGCAATCTGTTCGGGCAGGGAAGCGAGAAAGTCAGCCTCGATCTGCGCGCCGGCAGCACCACCTACCTCTCCGCCCAGCCACAGGTGGGAATCATCACGCCCGGTGCAATCACGTTGGTTCAGGTCACGGAAGGCCAGGGTCGTGCCGACGTCGCCAGCCTGCATCAGAGCAACAGCTCGTGCGGCAAGGCATGATCTGAGGCGCTCCGCTGGCGAAAACGCGGACACTCGCACAAGGCGTAGATGGCCGGGACAGGCCCGGCCATGACGATGTGAAGACCATCGCGCCTCGGGCCATCGTAAATGCGATCGCCCTACGCCAGCTTCACCCCGTCTTCGTCCCCGTGATGACGGCCAGCGCCTCGACGAGGCGGTCGAGATCGGCCTCGTCGGTGAAGAGCGCCGGCGTCACACGGATGCACTGGCCCCTGGCGACACCGGCCCGGCGCACCGTCATGATCCGGTAGCTGTCCCGAAGCTTCGCAACGATGGCCTCGTTGTCGGCCTTGCCGGTCTTGCCGGCGAGGCGGAACGACGTGATCGCGCCATATGAGCCGGCCTCATCCGGCGTCAGGATCTCGATGTCCTTGAAGCCGCGGACGCGGCTCACCCAATAATCGCGCAAGTAGCGCAGGCGCGCTTGCTTCGCCGCCGCGCCGATCTCTTGATGCAGCGCCAGCGCCGCCGGCACCGTCAGCACCGTGGCGAAATTGACCGTGCCGGTATGCACCCGCGAGCGGATGTCGCTTTCCGGAAAATCCTCGTCGCACATGTTGCGGTCGATGGCGGCGAGGCGATCCTTCCTGATGTAGAGGAAGCCGACGCCGAGCGGCGCACCGATCCATTTGTGCAGATTGAAGCCGACGAAATCGGCCTCGAGCTCACTCACCCGGAAGTCGAGCTGTCCCCAGGAATGGGCGGCATCGACGATGGTGTCGATGCCCTTGGCCTTGGCCATGCGGGCGATCTCGGCGACCGGCATGACGAAGCCGGTGCGGTGGCTGACATGGGTCAGGAGCAGAAGCCTCGTCTTCGGGTTCGCCTCGATGGCGCGGGCATAGGCGTCGAGCACCGCCTGGCGGGTGGCAGGCTCCGGCACGTCGAACTTGACCACGTCGACGCCGCGGCGCGCCTTCAGCGCGTTCATCGCATATTGCATCGAATCATAATCGAGATCGGCATAGAGCACGCCGTCGCCCGGCTTCAGCCTGTTGTAGCCGCCGATGAGGAGCTGAAGCGCTTCGGTGGCGCCGCGGGTGAGCGCGATCTCCGCCGGAAGCGCGCCGACCGCCTCCGCCACCTTGGTGCGCACCGCCTCGAAATCCGTACCCGCACGCAGGCGCGCGTAATAGGTGTTCTGATAATTGACCATGTCGGACTGGCGGATGAACTCGCGCCGCACGGGCTCGGCCATGATACCCCAATAGCCGTTCTCGAAATTGAGGATGTCTGGCGTCACGGCGTAGAGCCCCTTCACGGCCGCCCAATAGGACTTGTCGGTGGCGATGGCGGCCATTGAGCCGGTCGGCTGCGGCGGAAGGCCCACGCGGGCAAAGGCCGGCGCCCCAAGCGGCGCCACGGCCGCTGCCGCGAGGCCCTTGAGCATTGCGCGGCGGCCCGCTGAAAACGTCCTGATCAGTTGCATGTCAGCTCTCCCCAGAGCGTTTCGGGCGAAGCGGCGTCGGGCTCGCATCGCGAAACGCGCCAAACGACGAGCCAGAGCTCCGTGCCGACGTCACCGGACGAAGCAGGCTCTGGCGCGCGGGACAAGAGCAACGGACGATGCAGCGGAGATGACCGCAGTGTGACAATGCGATGATCGGAAGCCGATGGCGACGACGCGGTCGACGCACTAGCCTCGACACTCGCGAGCGGATGTCGGGCCCGGTTTCTTCCTTTGTCCGGAAACCGAGCGTTCACGTTCAGTGCAGGTAGCCGATGAGATAGATGCCGCCGCCCAGGACGATGAGCGCGGGCACCGCCCAAAGAATCAACACAGGCATTTTCCTCTCCTCCAGTTGAATCCTCCCGGGGAGAGAACGGGAAAAAACGGCAAACGTTCCGGGTTTCCCCGGAACGGCACAGCTGATGGCGAGTTCATTGCAGCGCCGCATGCAGCGGCGAGGGAGAACGCGATGAAGAAGCTCATGTTGATTTCGGCCGCCGCTCTGCTCGTGTCGACGGGCGCGATGGCGCAGACCACCATCACCACGACGACCGGGGCCGGGCACGGCGCGGCCGTGCAGATCGAACCGGAGTACCGCACCAAGATCCGGTCCTACGTCACCGAGCGCAAGATCCGTCCGGTCGAAACGCGCGAAAAGATCGTCGTCGGTTCGCCCGTGCCGAGCGACGTCGAACTCGCGGCCGTGCCGAGTGACTGGGGTCCCTCGCTCACCAAGTATCGCTACGTCTATTCCGGCAGCCGCGTGATGTTGGTCGATCCCGGCAGCCGCATGGTCGTCCAGGAGATTGACTAAACCGCCGCACGGCGGGTCGTCGAGGCGGCCCGCCCGTGCATTCTTTCGATGGCTTCGTTGCGGTAGCGCCTGATGCCGATCGTCCGATACCTCGTATTTGCAAGCATTTTTGCCGTGGCGTTGCTCTTCTTGCTGGATCGCTCTCTGCCGCAGGCCGCGGAGCGCGCTGCCGGCCCGGACGTCGCGCGAACCAGCATTCGCATCCACTCCGCACGGGCCTTGCCAGAAAAAATCATCCTCGACACGTCCACTCGGATCGCCACCACGGTCTCCACTCCCCTGCTCGCCGCCGAGTCGCCGGATCATGGTGCAAGCAACGCGTTGGCGATGCTCGAAACGAGAAAGCCGGACGTCACGCCGGCATCTCGACGCGGCACGGCGCGAGCAGCCGGTCTGCATTCAAATCGGAATGCCGCGCGGCTTCCTCTCGCCTCTCCACGCGTCTGGTGACGGTCGGAGCATTTTGAGAGCTACGATCGCAGCGAACGCGACTCCATGGCCGCAAGCACGCAGATGAACGCTGAATGAATGAACGGCGAGGCGCTTCGCGTCGCGGAACTGGCTCCGACCGCATCAACGCGTCAACGTGTCGGACACGCGGAACGTTTGCGCGATTGCCAATTTATCCCGGGCCTGATTGGCGATTTGATTTTTGGAAACCTGGAGGAAATGCACATGAGGATCCTGAAGCTCTCTGCGGCTGCGGCCGCGCTGCTGGCCGGCACGGCGCTCGCCGTCGCGCAATCGAGCTCGACGATCGGCACCGGCGGTTCATCGGCCGGCGGCGGCACCAGCTCTTCGACGGTGGGCACCGGAGGCTCGTCGGCTGGTGGCAGCGGCTCGGGCGGCTCTGCATCGACGCTCGGCACCGGCGGCTCGTCGGCCGGCGGCGGCACCAGCTCTTCGACCGTCGGCACCGGCGGCTCGGCGGCGGGCAGTGGCTCGGGCAGCGGCTCGGCCTCGACGCTCGGCACCGGTGGTTCATCGGCGGGCGATGGCAAGAGCTCATCCAGCGTCGGCACCGGCGGCTCGGCTGCGGGCGGCTCGACCGTTGGCCAGTCCGGCTCGTCGAAATCGCCCGGCATGGGCGACGGCAAGTCCGGTAGCCACGCCAGCGACATGGGCCTCGAAAAGGGCAAGGGCCACAACAAGGACGAGTGGAAGAAGGACAAGAACTAGTCCGATCCGGGGAGCGGCACGGTGCCGCTCCCCTTGTCCATGTTGAGGAGGAGACGCAATGAACAAGTCAATCGTTGCGATCACGGTGCTGGCCCTGATGGGCAGCGCCGCATCGGCAGAGACCATCGAAAAGACGGGCAAGACGAGCTCGGGCGAGACCTGCAAGGTCAAGGTGGAGAAGCATGCGGACGGCAGCATCACGGCCGCGGGCGCATCGGGTTCGGGCACGACGGGCTCGACCGCATCGAGCGGCTCGCTGTCGAGCTCGAGCTCGGCCGGCGGATCGTCGGTCCATGTGCAAGCGGGCGGCGGCCACGTCTCCAGCTCCTCGTCGACGGCGGGCGGGCCTGGCTCCACCAGCGCCAGCGCCATCACCGTCAACGGCTGCACGATCTCGACCTCGTCGCCTTAAGACAGATTGCCATCGAACAGAGGATTGACAGATGAGAACGCTCGTTACGACCTCGGCGGTCGCGCTTCTGCTAGCCGCCACTTCACCCGTGCTGGCGCAGACCAGCATCACCGGCGGCAGCGGCGGCTCGGCTGCAGCAGGCGGCACCTCCGCCTCCACCGTCGGCACCGGCGGCACGTCCACCTCGGCGACAGGCCGCACCGGCTCCTCGATCGCCGGCGGCGGAAGCGCGGCTGCCGCCAGCGGCAAGACGCAGACCGGCGTCAGCATGAACAAGGGCCACGGTCCGGTGATGAACTCCAACGCCCGCGCGCAAGCCCATGATGGCGGCACGTTCAGCCGCTCGCACACCCGCACCAAGGTCAAGGCCGGCGAGCAAGTCGGCTCGACCACCAAGACGATGTCGCATGTGCCGGGCTCGAAGCCGACCATGTCGAGGACGACGACGACGGCGCGCTAGAATCGCGCGGCTCTCAACCACCTGCTGCCCGGCTTGCTCGGGCAGCTTTTTCCGTTTGCGGCTTTTCCGTCTTAGGAGCTGGCTCAGCCCCCACGCAGGCTGTGGCTGATCCGGGTCACGACGGCGTCCCATCGCCGCTTCTGGGCGGCGGGATAGTTGATCAACACGCAGTGCACATAGCCCCGCGCGAAATTACACCTGTTGTACCAGATCTTGTCGCGCTTGATGCTCGAGACCACGAAGAAGCTCGAGGTGATCCGCCTGTAGATGATCCCTGTCGGCGGATTCTTGCTGGCAAGGAATTCGGCCGGCGACAGGCCCTGCTGGTTCTCGGCGGCCTGAACGGTGAGATCCGCACTGCCGTCGGAGCTGCGAAACCGCTGCCCATATCCGTCGGGCTTGCCGGCCGGCTCGGTGAAAATCGAGGCGGGAATGTCGACCGACGTTCCGGATTCCGGGATGCGGTAGATCCTCCAGCCGTTGGCCGAGGCAACCGAGCATGTCGCACAGAGCGCGATGATTGCGGCAAGCAATGTCTTCATGTCCGCCTCGTCACTTGCGCGGCGCCAGTTGCAGCTCCAGCAAGGCGATCCTTTGCAGGTTAGAGACGTTCCGCTCGCCAGCGCCGGCGGTGCGCAGGATGGATTCGGCAAGCGCGTTGACGTGCGAGGAATGCACGCGGTCAGGCAGGGTCGCAACGGCAGCTTCCAGGGCGGTCGTCATGATCTCGATCACCTCGGGAGAAAACTCAGCGTTGGAAAAATTCTTCATCGCGTGCGTCGGCCGCTTGTGCGGATCGTGTTCAACGCCGGGAAAAAATGGAAGTTCCTGGATGATGTAGGCGAAGTACCAATTCGAGCAGGCCGTCGGCGCGCCGGCAGCCTAGGTGACGGGCTGGTAGAAGGTGAGCCGAGCGGGCTCGGCCTCTTCGTTTGCAACGCTCTGCACCCTCGCATGGCTGCCGATGACGAGACCGGCGAGCGAGAGCATCAGGCCCAGCGCGAGCGGCGCGAACAGGGCCTCTTCCTGAAACAATCCGTTGAGCAGAACGACGAGGACGCCGAAGCCGGCGAGGCCCTGCGTCAGATATCCCGACGACGCGTAGAGGCGCCAGGCCTTGAGCGCCATCGCGAAATAGAAGGCCAGCGGCACGAAGGCCGCGATGCCCATCTGGTACAAGAGGACGCCGATCGCGCTTTCGACCGCGCCGTCGATCGTGCCGGCCGCCTGCGCAGCGCTCCAATCGATCGAAAAATAGCTGTCCGACAAATTGCCGCCGATGCCGAGGCCCCGGCCGTAAGGTCTCTGCACGAATCCGTCGAGGCCGCCCATCAGGCCGATGACGTGATAGTCGCCGATCTGCAGGCCGATGCGGATCGCCAGGATCGCAAAGGCGATCATGCCGGCGAACCCCAGCAACAATGTCGCTACGGCACCGATGAGGCGAGTCCCGATCCAGCCCGCAGCCACGAAGATGACGGTGATGAGCGCTCCCTTGACGCTGCAGAAGACCAGCAGCGGCAGGGCTGCCAGGGCGAGCAGCGGGCGTCCGACCGAGAACAGGAACAGGGCGAGAAAGCCGATCCCGTAGGCGAAGCTGATCGGGTGCATGTTCGGGCCGTGAATGCGCAGCATCTTCGACAGGCCGAAGTCTTCGAGCAAGGGCGTGTTCAGGAAGTCGAAGCTGAAACGATCCTTGAGTGTGACGGGCACGTTGCCGGTCTGCCGCATCTGGGTTTCCCAGACGCCGGAATGGGTCGCCTTGAGCTCGTCGAAGCCCCAGAACGTATGGCCGTTGGTGACGGCCAGCCAGACATCGCGCAAGACGAGCTCGACATAGCCGCACAGCATGAGGATGACCGCGAGCGCGACCAGGAACGGCGTGATGCGCACCTCAAAGGTTGCCGCGGTCAGGAGCGACAGCTGAAACAGAAACAGCGGCAGAACGATGTTGCGCAAATAGACCGCCGCCGGCTGTCCGTCCTGGACGAAGCCGATCGCGAAATAGAGCGAGACAACGGCCAGGGTGACGACGCCCCAGCGCATGATCTGATTGATCTCCCTCGACTGATTCCGCTGGCCCAGCACGTAAAGCGCAAACGTCGCCAGCCACATCACGGAGCAGACCAGGAAATTGTAGCCCTTGATGAAGTCGAGATCGGAGGGGAGCGGGACCAGCGGCGACAGGATGGAGACGAACAGGTTCTGGAAGAACAGGACGAAGATGGCGACCGCCGGGGCCCAGGTCGGGACCGCAACCACGATGGCGATACCGATCAGGACCTCGATGATGATGGCCAGCGCGGGATTGGCGAGGTGCAGAACCGGCGCAGAGCTGATCGTCGCGATGGCGACGCAGAAGGTCGCGGCCAGCTCGCGCCAGGCCGGAGGCGGCGGCGCGGCCTGCACGCTCTGGCCTTGCGGTGAGTACCCGGCGCTCATCAATCGTCCTTTGCCATCGCGCGCTGACACGATAGCCGCGCGAGGTGTAAGGATCCGTTAACGATCGCGGCGCGCGGCGGGAGCCCCTTCAAGCCGGCCGGGTGCGCCGAGCAGAGCCCGTAGCACGTCGGGATCGGGCTTGCCGGTTGCGGCGTCGACCAGGCCGAAGCCTTGCGCCAATTCCCAATGCGCCCAGCCCCAGCAATGCGCGCGGGCATAGGCAGTGACCTCCGCCAGCCAGCGCAACCGGCTCTGCCGGGGGGCGCCGGCTTTCAACACGCCGAACTCATTGACGATGATCGGCCGCGAAAATTGCTGCTGCCATGCGAGCGCGGGCGCGAGCCAGCGATCGGCCACCGGCTTGTCCTTGGCGGCGGCAATCGCCGTATCGAGCATGGCGAGCGCCTTGACCGCGCCCCTGTCCTGCAAATCCTGCCGAAGCGCCTGAACCTTGGGATCGCCGGCATTGATCGGATAAGGCAGATCCATGATGTCGTGCAACGGATCGCGCGCGTCCCAATGGCCCTGATGGGTGAACACCATCGGATCGTAGAAATGGATGGCGTAGACGACGTCGGGGTCCGCCAGCGGACGAAACCGCGGCAGCGAGTCCGCGCGCTGCCAGTTGACAGGGCCGACGATGAGCGTGGTGGAGGGCAGCAACCCGCGAACGAAGGCGGCGAGCGCCTCGACCTCTCTTTGCCACCTGTCCGCTTCGATATCGGGTTCGTTGAGCAGCTCGGCGAAGACTAGATCGGCAGGATAGGATTGAATGATTCCTGCAAGCGCGCGCCAGGCCTCCTGCATCTCGCCCATCGCCGCATCCGGATCATCCTTGTGCAGGCGATTGAAGCGCTCGCCCGGATGAAGGTCGACGGAGCTGGAATAGCCGAGCGAGGTCAGCTGCTTCAAGGCGCCGTCGAGCACGCGCAGCGTCGCCTCGCGCTCGTCCTTTGCGGCAAAGCGCGGCATCACGCGTTCCGCCGGCACCGGCAGGCGGACATGGCTCATGCCCGCCTTGCGCAGCTGCTGCAGCAGCGCGCGGCTTGGCGGCGCACCGTTGATCCAACCGTCGGCGTTGAAGCCGCGCGAGAGGGCGGCAAGCCGCCCGGGCGAAACCGTCGACGGCAGTGGTACGCAATCCTCGGCGAACACCGGACGGCCGACAGCGATCGACAACAGAATCGCCGCAGCCAGCAGACGGCAGCGGAAGTCTGTCATCGTCACACCGCAAGGCCCAAAGCGCCACCGTCGGGCTGAGGCGCCATTGAACCGGCGGGCACGTGATTGACGACGAGGCCGGTCGGCACCGCCGCGTATCTCGACAGCGCCGCGGTCACCCTGCGCATCGCCGACGAACCAAGCTCACCGGAGCGCGCCACCAGGACGATCAGGTCCGCGTGGGCAGCCAGCGCAATGGCGTCGGGCTGCAAGGCGAGATTGCCGGCGTGGACGACGATCAGGTCGAACTCCGAGCGGATATCGTCCTCGGGCCGCGCATCGGGCTTCCGGCCGGCACTGAGCAGCTCGTCGATCGACTGAAGTCCCGCCGTGGTCGAGCCGTCCTGCCATTCGGTCACCGGCGGCTGGGAGCCTGCAAATTCCGGCTGGAGCCGGATCAGCACGCTCATCATGCCCAGGTTCACGGCGGCACGATTGAGGGCGCGCGCCACCGTGTTGCCGCCGGCGCTCTTGCCGACCGACAAGACCAGCGCGACCTTGCAGCCGCGCACCGGCACGCGGTCAATGCGTTCGAGCAGCGGCCGTAAGTGGGGGCCGAGATCGAGCTCGGCCGACGCGCTGACCGGTCTTTGCCAGACCGTGTTGATCCCGCCTCCTGGCGCCAGCTCGGGGATGCGGGCCCAGACAGGAAGGCCGGGCATCGCCTCGGCTGGGCGCGCGGCGGCGGCAGGAGGGGAAACTTGCCGGTCGGGCGTCTCCTCCGCTTCACGTGAGACAGGCGCCTCAACGGATTCGGGCTTGTCGGCGGACAGGCTGGTCGTCACCGCCACGGCGGCGGTCGACGTCAGCAGCGAGCCGATCGCCAGCGCCGCAAGCAGCAAGGCGAGCGGCGGACGTGTCGAGCGCAACGGCGGAATGGCGATCGAGGCGATCTTGGTCTGGGACGCCTGCAGCTGACGCTGCTCGTTGGTGGTCTTGAACCTCGACAGGAACTGCTCGTAAATGTTGCGGTTGGCATCGGCGTCGCGCTGCAGCTCCTGCAGCTTCACCAGCGCCTGGCCGTCGCGCAGCATCTTGGTCTCGACTGCCTTGAGCTGCTTTTCAAGCGCGTTCTGCTGCTCCAGCTGAGCCTCGTATTCGGACTTGGCGGTGTCGATGCTCTTCTTGCGCTCGATCTCGATCTGCCGGTTGATGTCCGCCAGCTGGCTGTAGGAGATCGCAAGGTCGGGATGGCGGTCGCCATAGACCGCCTTCTTCTGCGCGATCTGGTCGTTCAGGGCCGAGCGCTGCGCGCGCAGCATGCTGAGGAGATCCTGCTTCACCGGCCCTTCGACATTGGCCTTGACGTCGCGCTGCACCTGCTCATAGCGCGCCTTGGCCTCCTCGGTGCGGGCGCGGGCGGCGGAGACCTGCTGGGTCAGGTCGGTCACCCGCAATTGCTGCGTGGTGGATTCCTTGCCGGCATTGACGATGTTGTGCTCGAGCCGGAAGGCGGCGACGGCGTCTTCCGACGCGCGCAGGCGCTCGCTCAGCGTCTTCAGCCGGTCCTGGAGCCAGCCGGCCGCCTCGTCCGTCGCCTCGGTGCGGACGCGGCCCTGGCTGGCGACGAAGGCCTCGGCGATGGCATTGGCGTAGTAGGCGGCGCGATCCGGCCGGTTGGAGGTGAACGAAATCGCGATGACGTAGGTCAGCCCGCGCCGGGTGATCTCGAGGCGGTTGCGGAATCTTTCGAGCAGGCGCGTCATGTCGGTATAACCGCCCGCGACGTCTTCGTCGTCCGCGACCTTGAGCTGCTCGATCAGGGGGCGGAGGAAGCCGTCGGATTTGGCGATCTCGATCTGGCTCTGCAGCGCCGCGGCATCCTGGCCGATGCCGGGCAGCACGTCCTGCTCCGAGGTCACGCGCAGCTCGCGCGGATCGAGCACGACCAGGGCCGTCGCGGCATAGCGGACCGGAAGCACCATCAGAGCGATGACGCCGAGGGCGAACAGCGCCAGCGCCAGCGTCAGGATGCGCCGGCCGTTCTCGCGCAGAAAGGACAGCGTCCCGGAGACGGTCAGCGATCCCTTGGCCAGTCCCGGCGAGGCGCCGTCAGGCTTCGCCTTCGCAGCGCGCGGCGCTTCCCACGAAGCCGCTTGCTCCGTCGGGGCGATGCTTCGCGGAGATGCGCGGCTACCGAACGCCATGGGTTGGACTCGAAATCAACTGACAGTCATAGCTCAGAGGCTTGCTACACCGTAAATATCCATGGTTAACCGCCGGTTACGGCTGGGCCGGGGTGGGACGGTCTTGGGTGCTGAACGATTCGTTAACGAGACGCGGCCAGCGATGTGCGACCGCTCACAAGGCGATGACATACCCGTCCCGCCGGGGATCGGCGGCACCCGTCATCACGCCGGTTACCGGATCGAGCGCGACGGCCTGCATGCCTCCGCAGAGCATGGTCCATCCGGTGTCCAAAATCTCGATCTCGTGGCCGCGGCGCTTCAGTTCGGCGATGGTCTCCGGCGCGATGCGGTTCTCTGCCTGAATGAAGCGGCCGTCCCACAGCCGTGAACGCGGCGCCTCGATCGCCTGCTGCAGCGGAAGGCCGAACTCGATGTGCTGCACATAAGCCTGGGCCTGGGTTTGCGGGATGCCGTAGCTGCCGGGCGTCCCCAGCGCCAGCACCGGACGGCTGCCGCGCGTCGCGATCGACGGTGCCATCGTCACCGGCAACGCGTCGCCCGGCTTGGCGAGGTTCGGGCTTCCCGGCTGCACGTCGGCCCAATGCAGATGATTGTTGAGGCAAACGCCGGTCCCCGGCACCACGACGCCGCTGCCGAACGGGCTGCCGAGACTTTGGGTCATGCAGACCAGATTGCCTTCGGCGTCGGCGATCGAGAACGAGGTGGTGTGGCCGGGATCGGCACGATCCTGCGGCATCCATTGCTCTGTCGGGCCCGTGATCGGCCGGCCGTCGCTCACACGCTGGCGAAGCCGCGCGATCGTCGCGTCGGACATTGCTCCAGCGGCGTGATCCGGTCCCAGATTGCCATGGGCGATGCGCTCGCCGGCGGCGAGACGAATCGCGCGATAGACCGTATCGAGATGATCGGCGCCGTCCTTCGGCAGACGCCCGAGGTCAAAGCCTTCAAGGATCTTGAGGGTCAGGGCGAACTGGAAGCCGCCGCATTGCTGCGCCGGGACGTGAAGCTCGAGCCCCCGATAGGACACGGTCAGGGGATCGAACCAATGCGGCTTGACGGCGATGACATCGTCCAGCGTCAGGCTGCCGCCGAGCGTGGCGAGATAGTCCACGATCCGCCGGCCGAGCTTGCCGCCATACAGATGCTCGGGCCCCGATTCGGCGATCTCGGCAAAAGTCTGCGCAAGATCGGGCTGCGCGACGATGCTGCCGAGCTTCACCGGCATTCCATCCGGGAGATAGTTCCTGACCAGTGCGGCGTGCAGCTCCGGCCAGGGTTCGAGCAGCGGCACCTGCTCGTTGATCTCATCAACACCGAAGTCCGAGAGCGCAAAGCCGCCCTGCGCCAGCGTGATCGCCGGCGCAAAGACGTCTGGAAGCGATTTGCGTCCATAGCGCGAGAGCAGCTCGCACCAGCCCGCGAGATTGCCGGGCGTCGAGGCCGCCTGCGGACCGCGCTCGAGCTCGAATCTGCTGGTGTATCTGCCGACCGGGAAGCTTGCGGGCATCGGCGGAGCGAAGTCGAGCACGCGAATGCGCTGCTCGCTTGCGACCCAGACCGTGGCCAGTCCGAACCCGGCAAGCCCCGACATGAACGGCTCGACCACGTTGAGGGCGGCCGCCGTGGCGACGGCCGCATCGAACGCATTGCCGCCCTGCATCAGGATTCGTGCACCGGCCTGTGCCGCGAGCGGATGCGCGGCGGCGACCATGCCGTGCCGCGAGAACAGCGTCGGACGCCCATATGTCCTGGCGGGTTGCATCCGGAGAAGGCCTTCCGCCGATCAGTGCGTCGTCGCAGCCTGGATCGCCTCCGACATGATCTCGAGACCGCGATCGATTTCGGCCTCGGACACTGTCAGCGGCGGCGCGATGCGGAATACGCCGCCCATGCTGGGCAACTTGACGATGTTCATGCTGAGACCGCGACGCATGGTCTCCTCCATGATCCGCGCACCGAGTTCAAACCCCGGCGTCTTGGACTGCCGGTCGACGACGATTTCGAGACCGAGCAGAAGCCCGCGGCCCCTGACGTCGCCGACGCATTCGAACTTTTGCTGCAGCGACAGCAATCCATCCCGGAGCCTGTTGCCCCTGGCGGTTGCCTGCGCCACTAACCCGTCGCGCGCGACCACGTCGAGCACCGTGACGCCGATCGCGGCGGGCAAGGGATCGGAGACATGCGTGGTGTAGAACAAGAAGCCGCGCTCGAACGCGGTCTGCTCGATGGCCTTTGTCGTCATGACCGCGGCGAGCGGCAGACCGGCGCCGAGCGTCTTCGACAGCGTGAGAATATCAGGCACCACACCGTCGCGCTCGAAGGCAAACATGTGCCCGGTGCGGCCGATTCCGGTCTGAGCTTCGTCGAGGATCAGCAGCATGCCGCGCTGCTCGCATTTTTGCTTCAAGGCCGCGAGATAGCCGAGCGGCAATTCCAGAATGCCGCCGCTGGAGAGGATCGGCTCGGCGATGAAGGCCGCCAGACTACCGGTCGACTGGCTGTCGATCAGTGCGAACGCATCGTCCAGCTCGGACTGCCAGTCGTTGCTGCCGTCGACGTTCCTGAAGCGCGGCCGATAGGCGTTCGGCGCGGGAATGACGAATGATCCGACCGCGGCCGGCCCATAACCGCGCCGGCCCGCGCTGTAGGTCGCCGACGCCGCCGCGCCGGTCATGCCGTGCCAGCTTTGCGCGAAGGCGACGATTTCGTGCCTGCCGGTGACGAGCTTGGCCATCCGGATCGCCGCTTCATTGGCTTCCGCGCCTGTCGTCAGCAGCTGCACGCGGTCGAGACCGGGCGCAAGCGCAGCGAGACGCTCGGCCAACGTCACCACCGGACGCGAGAGCATGCCGCTGAAGAGATGAGCGACCGCACCCATTTGCCGTGCGACCGTGGCGACGATGTCGGGATGCGTGTGCCCCAGCACGGCGCTCATCTGACCCGAGGTGAAGTCGAGGATGGCGCGTCCGTCGGCGTCGTAGACGAAACTGCCGGCCGCACGCTCGATGATGACGGGTTCGAAACTCGGCCCATAGCGGGTCAGATGCGTGTTGGCGGACGCCCAGAAATCGGGATCGGCATTCAAGGTCATGACAGCCACCTGCGCTTGTGGACGTCTGACCTCTAGTCAAGAATTTGACTTCAGGCTAATTGATATAATTCAATCTGGATATCAATCTTCCTGATGTCGATGCTGGATCTTGCCCTTCTGAGGAATTTCGTCGTCGTGGCCCGCACCGGCTCGATCAGCCTGGCGGCCTTGCAGATTGGCCGGACACAGTCCGCGCTCAGCATGCAGATGCAACGGCTGGAACAGACGATCACGCAGCCGCTGTTTCACCGCAGCGGATCCGGTATGAGGCTGACCGCGGCCGGCGAGAAACTGCTCGCCCACGCCGAGACGCTGCTGGCGCAGCACGACGAGATTCTCGCCGACATGAGCGGCGAGAGTCTCAAGGGGACGCTGAGCCTGGGCTGCCCGGAGGACTATTCGATCGCTTTCCTGCCGGCGCTGCTGAAGGGGTTCTGCGCGCTGCATCCCAATGTCGAGCTGCGCATGGTTTGCGCACCGACCTCCGAGCTGCGCCCGATGCTGGCGCGGCGCCAGATCGACATGGCGCTGGTCTCGCTGTCCGATGCCGGAGCGCGCGAGGTGATCCGCGAGGAGCGCTTCGTCTGGGTCGCGAACGAGGCCGAACCGAAAATACTGACGCAGGATGTGCTGCCGCTGGCGCTGGCGGCGCCGATGAGCCTGGACTACCGCGCCGCCTGTGCCGCGATGGACGCGGTCAATCGGCGCTACAGGGTCGCCTACGCGAGCAACAGCCTCGCCGGCCTGATCGCGATCGCGCGGTCCGGTCATGCGATCAGCGTCCTGACGCGAACCGCCGTTCCGTTCGATCTTCACGTCGTCTCGGCCGGACTGCCCCTGCTTCCGACCATCGGCATCGCGCTCGAATTCTCGGAGGCGAGGCCCTCGCTGCTGGCGACGACGCTGGCCGAGCACGTCCGCACCGTGTTGCCCGGACTGAAGACCAAGGCGGAGATCGATTAGTGAGATTGCACCTCGATGTTCGCGCGTGCGCGGAGAGCGCAGCGCTCAGCTGATGTTCAGAAGGATCCGTCCCGATGTGCCGCTGCGCATCAAGTCCAGCGCGGCGTTGATGTCGTCGAGCGCGAACTCGTGGGTGACGATGCCGCGGTAGCTCACCTTGCCGGCATCGCTGAGGCGAACCAGGCGGGGGATATCGCGCGCGGGCTGGCATTGCCCGCCTTCCGAACCCTTCAGCACCTTCTCGAAGTGCAACGGCAGGGTATAGATCTCGGCCTTCTCGCGGGGCACGCCGACGAGGATGCAGCGGCCCTTCTTGGCGGTGATCTCGTAGGCGAGCTCGATCAGGTTCTTGACGCCGGTGGTCTCGACGACCTTGTCGGGGCCGTCGGCTCCCGTGATGGACCGGACGTCGGCGGCCACATCCTTCACCGTCTCGGAATTGATGATGTGGGTGGCGCCGAAATCCTTCGCCATGGCCAGCTTGTTGTCGAGACGGTCGATCGCAACGACCGGCCAGGCACCGACCATCGCGGCGAACTGCACAATGTTCAATCCGACCCCGCCGACCCCGAACACGACGACCGCTTCGCCGATCGCGATCTGCGCGTCGTTGTTGACAACGCCGAGCGCGGTCGTCACCGCGCAGCCGAGCAGCGGCGCACTGGTGCGGTCGATCGTATCAGGAACGGGCGTGACGCGATTCTCCGACACCACGGCATATTCGTTGAAGGTGGTGACCCAGCCCGCATTGAGGCGCTTGCCGCGCCAGGAATAGACCGGCGTGTTGGACTGGATGCCCTTGCCCGGCCGCCAATGCATGACGACGGTGTCGCCCTGCTTGCAGGAGACGACGCCGGGTCCGGTTTCGACGATGGTCGCCAGCGCCTCGTGCCCCAACAGGTGCGGCAGGAACTTGTCGACGCCTTTGACGGCGTCGATCTCGTTGATCTGTGCGCCGCAAATGCTCGACGTGTGCACATGGGCGAGCACCTGACCGTGCTCGAGCCTGTCGGGCAGATTGAACTCGTCGACGATCAGCGGCCTGCCGGATTCGACGAGGATCGCGGCCTTTGCGGTCTTGATGTCCATGAATCGCGCGCCCGGTCACTCGAAATAGATGAACTCGTAATCGCCGGTGTAGCCGAGCTTGCCGTAGAGCCAGATCCATTCCGAGGTGTGCAGGATGGATTCCGCCGTCAGCGCCCAGCATTCGAGGTTGTGCAGCTCGGCGACGTTCCGGTAGCCCTCGACCATGACGTATTTGTTCTTGCCGACCCGCTCGATCTCCTTGAGCGCGGCCTCGAGCTCGTAGAGCCTGAGATTGTGCAGGGTGCCGAGCGAGATGACGAGGTCGAAGCTGTCGTCGCCATAGGGATAGACGTCCTGGGCGCGATAGTTGAACAGGTACGGCTTCACCTGCTCGTGCGCATTGGCAAGGCCGTGCTTGGAAATGTCGAAGCCGGTGACCTTCAGGCCCGGCAGGATCTTCTGCATCTCGTACAGCAGAAAACCCTTGCCGCAGCCGACGTCGAGCACGCTCGACCCGTCCTTCAGGCCATAGGTCTCGATCAGCGCCTTGGCGACGGGGGCCCAGCGCCCCTCGATGAAGCGGTAGCCGCCATAACCGAAACGGCGGTCGCCGTCCCAGTAATCGGCCTCGTATTCCCGCGCTTTCAGCGAGCAGCCGATCTTGTCGTCGTTCATGCGGCCCATGTAGTCGCGCCTGGTCGCGGTATGCAGCGGCGTCACGATATTCAGCAGTCGTCCCATTGAACCCTCGGATTTCATCACGCGCGGAGATTGTCTTGGGCCTGGGGAGCCTCGCACGTGACCTGCGAGCAGCCCTAGCATTAGTGGCGAAGACCATCATTGTTTCAGATCAATGATGTGGAAGCGCTGCCGCCGCGCCGGTCAAGAACCGGCCGATGATTCGCCAGTGCCGACCAGGCGCCAGGTTCCAGCCGCGGCTGCCGGCGGCCGTGACATGGCGACGCTGGAACGAGAAGCGCCGCACTGCGTTCGGCAGCGAGGAGAGTCCCGCCATGCCGACCAAGCCGACCATCGCCCGCATCTGGCGCGGCTGTACCCGCCGCGACGTCGCCGACGCCTACCAGGCCTATCTGCAGGCCGAGGGCATCCCGCCGCTGCGCAAGACCGCGCTCGGCGTGCAGCAATTGCGCGAGGACCGCGATGAGGAGACGTGGTTCACCACCATTTCCTATTGGGCGGACATCGCAGCCATGACGGCTTTCACCAAGGGCGAGCCGACCAAGGTCCATCATCTCGCGCGCGACGCGGAGTTCCTGATCGAGCTGCCGGAGCGTATCGAGATCCACCGCATCCTGATCGACGAGCAGGGCCTGCGGTGAAAGCCTCGCTCATCCGTTCGTCCATGACTTGATTCCGCGCCCCGCGGCGCTATAGGTTCCCGCATGAAGTTCATCTCCACATTCTTCCCGCTGATCTGAACGACCGAACGTCGTTCCGGCGCTCCCGCGCCACTCAGATCAAACGGCTTCGCGCGCTGCGGTAGCCGAACGGAGAGATGTGCAATGCCCAAGACCGAACAGGCTGGCCTGACGCCAAGTCAGGTCCAGACCTTCATCGACGACGGTTTCGTCAAACTCGAGAATGCCTTCAGCGCCGACCTTGCCAAGCAATGCAGGGACGAGCTGTGGGCGGATATCGGCCTGTCGCCGGACGAGCCCGAACATTGGACCCAGCCCGTTGTCCGCGTCGGCGCCAAAGCGACGCCCCCCTTCATTGAAGCTGCGAATACGCCGCGTCTGCACAAGGCCTATGATCAGCTCGCCGGCGAAGGGCGCTGGCTTGCGCCCAGGGGCCTCGGAACCTTTCCGATCCGCTTCCCGTCATCGCAATCGCCAGGCGACGACGGCTGGCATGTGGACATGAGCTTTGGCACCGCCCATGCCGACTTCATGCAATGGCGTGCCAATGTGAAGAGCAGCGGCCGTGCGCTGCTGATGCTCTTCCTGTTCTCGGACGTCGGAAACGATGATGCGCCCGCGCGAATCCGGAAAGGCTCGCATGCGGCCATCGCGCGGGAGCTACTGCCCCATGGCGAGGCGGGCGCAACGCTCCGGCAACTTGCTGCCGGCGACTGGGCGTCGACCAGGGATTGCGAGGTTGAACTTGCGACCGGCACGCCAGGCACCGTCTATCTGTGCCACCCGTTCCTGGTTCATGCCGCGCAACCCCACCGCGGGAAACAGCCGCGCTTCATGGCACAGCCTCCGCTGCTGCCGAAGCGCGAGTTCGATCCGGCGCTGCCACCTTCCCCGATTCAGATCGCGATCCGGCGGGCTTGCGGGCTGACGGTCTAAGGGGGTGACATCCGGGACCTCCGGGGGTCCCGGATGTTGCTCGATCCCAGGCTATTGCACCTCGATATTCGCGTCCTTGACCAGCTTGCGCCAGCGTTCCTCCTCCTGCCGAACGTAGCGATCGAGCTCTTCGGGCGCGCTGCCGACCATGATGAGGCCTTCGTTGGTCGACAGCTGCTTGAAGGCACCGGCCTGAACGGCCTTCGCGACCGCCTGGGTGAGACGCGCAATCACCGGCGCAGGGGTCTTGGCCGGTGCGTACAATCCGTACCAGGACTCGGCGGCGTAGCCGGGCAATCCCGCCTCGGAAACGGTCGGCAATTGCGGGAACGCGGCCGAACGCTCGGCCGAGGTGACGGCCAAGGCCCTGAGCTGACCCGCCGCCACCAGCGACGCTGCGCTCGCCACGGTGGTGAACATCACGTCGATCTGCCCGCCTAGGAGATCGCTGATCGCAGGCGCCGCGCCCTTGTAGGGGACGGCCGTCATCTTGACGTTCGCCATGGCGTTGAACAGCTCGCCGGCGAGATGGGCCGAGGTGCCGATGCCGAACGTGCCGAAATTGAGCTTGCCCGGCTTGGCCTTGGCTTCAGCGATCAGATCGGAGATCGAGTTGATCTTGGATGCGGGGTTGACCACGACGACATTGAAGGACCGCGCGATCAGCGAGACCGCGGCGAAATCCCTGTGCGGATCGAACGGCAGCTTGTTGTAGAGGCTCGGGTTGACCGCGTGCGCGAAGGTCGCCAGCAGCAGCGAATAGCCGTCCGGCTCGCTCGTCGCGACGGTCTGGGTGCCGACGATGGTTCCGGCGCCCGGCTTGTTCTCGATGATGACGGGCTTGCCGAGGTCCGTTTGGATCTCCTGGGCGGTCGTTCGCGCGACGATGTCGGTCCCGCCGCCGGCTGCGAAGGGCACCACGATCTTGATGATCTTCTCGGGATACTCGGCCCGAACAGGCGCAGTGCTCAATCCCGCCAGCACCAGCAATGCCGACGAGACGAGAATGGCGGAGCGCAGTCCGCCCCTCCCTGCAGCGCGGTCGCGACTGATGATCTTGCCGATTGCCATGCGGACCTCCCATCCGGTTTTGTCGAGTTATTCAACGAGGTTTGTTGTGTTCGACGAACGCAGCCACGCGCCTTTCTGCAAGTTCTTGGCTGTGCGGCTTCACTTGCTTGCGTTGAGAACAGCCAGCCCGTCGGCCGCCTTCACGCCCTGGCCGGCCGGCAGCACGAAGACCGGATTGATCTCGGCCTCGACGAGCCAGTCGCCGAGCTGCGCGACCATCTGCGAGAAAGCGACGATCGCTGCTGTAAGGGCTTCGACATCGCATTTCGGCCGGCCGCGGAAGCCATCCAGCAACGGCCATGTGACGAGGTCGCGCGCCATCGCGCGCGCCTCTGCGAGGCCGAGGCCGCCTTCCGGCGGCAGCAGGCGCATCGTCGTGTCCTTGAACAGCTCGGCGGCGACGCCGCCCATGCCGAGAAGGATGGCGACGCCCAAGGGATCACGGTGCATCCCGAGAATAATTTCGACGCCGCCTGAAATCATCTCCTGAACCAGGAATTGCTCGGGTCGTTTCCCGGTCCTTGCCTCGACCTCGTCGGCCATCGCCGTGAGCTGGCCGCCAATGCGCTCGGCTGTCAGGTTGACCGCGACGCCGCCGACGTCGCTCTTGTGCGCGATCTCGCGCGAGAGAATCTTGAGCACGACTTTGCCGCCGAAGGCTCGCGCGGCCCGTTCCGCCTCTTCAGCCGTTGCGACCACTTGCTCTGCCACGGTCGGAATACCGAAGCGGGCGAACAAGGTTTTGGCCTGTGCTTCGTCCAGCGATCCCGCGGGGAGATCGGTGATGTCGACGCCCGTCGCAGACGAGCCGGACGTCGCGACCTGCTCCGGCATTCCGGCCTGCAACAAGCCATCGAGCGCAGCGGCACAGCTTTCGGCGGAGTTGTAGGCGGGGACGCCTCGCTGCGTGAGGACGGAGACCGCGTCGGGCGCGTGAGGGCTCACATAGGCAATGACGGGCTTGTCGCTGAGCGGTAGGCAGTCGTGGATGGCGTCGGCCATCAGCGCCGGCGATCCCACGGCTGACGAGCCGGCGATGACGACCAGCGCATCATAGGACGGGCTTGCGAGCAGGATGCGGGTTGCGGCGCGGAGCACATCCGGCTGCAGGCCGGCCAGCGTTACGTCGATCGGGTTGCGATCGAGCATGGCGTGCGATCCCGACTGCAGGGCTCGGAGTTGCGCGGCCGTATCCGGGTCGGGAGCGGGCGTTGTGAAGCCTGCGACGCCCAGACTGTCGGACACGATAGTGCCGGCGCCGCCGGTCGAGGTGAGGATCGCCACGCGTCGGCCGGAGAGCTTCCGTCCTGCGGCAAGCGCTGCCGGAATGTCGAGCAGGTCTTCGAAGGTTTTCGCGCGGATCACGCCGAGCTGCCTGAACAAGGCGTCGTACATGCGGTCGGAGCCTGCGAGCGCGCCCGTGTGCGAGATAGCCGCCTTTGCGCCCGCTTCCGATCGCCCGATCTTGAAGGCGACGATTGGCTTGCCGGCATCTCGCGCCTTCAGCACCGCTTCGCGGAAGCGCGCCGGGTTGCGGACCGCCTCGATATAGAGCGCGATGACTTTGGTCGCATTGTCGTCGGCGAGAAAGTCGATGAAATCGGCCAGATCGAGATCGGCTTCGTTGCTGGTCGACACCAGCTTCGACAGCCCGACCCCGCGCGCCGCGGCGCGCGACAAGATGGCGCCGAGAATACCTCCGCTCTGCGAGACCAGTCCGACCGGGCCCGCCGGAAAATGGTCCATGGCCAGCGCGCCGGAGGCGGACAGCACGATGTTGTCGGTGAGATTGACGAGGCCGATCGTGTTCGGCCCGAGCAGGCGCATGGATCCGGCGGCTTGCATCAGCTGCTGCTGGCGCGCGGCGCCTTCGGCGCCGATTTCGGTGAAGCCGCTGGCGAGAACGATGGCCGCGGCAGCACCGCGCGCGGACAATTCGCGCACCGCGACGTGGGCCCGTTCGGCTCCGACCAGGACAAGGCCGACGTCAGGCACGTCGGGCAGCGAGGCGATGTCGGGGTAGCAGGTAAGACCGCCGATTTCCGCGACCTTCGGATTGACCGGATAGATCGCACCCGCGAAGCCGTGTTTCCGGAGATAGGAGACCGGTCGCCCCGAGGTCTTGCTCGGGTCCGCCGATGCACCGATCACGGCGATGCTGCGCGGCCGGATCAGGCGTTCGATCGCGTTCATCGCTCAACCCTTCGCCGAGGATTGCGCCAGGAAGGCCGCCACGGCCTCGCGATGCTCCGCGCTGGTGTAGCAGATGGCCTGCGCCTGGCTGCCGAGATTGAAAATATCGTGCGCGGAATGCTCGAACGTCTCGTTCAGGATCTTCTTGCCGAGCGCGAGCGCGGTGGCAGACCCCTGCGCCAGTTCCGCCGCCCAGGCCTGCGCGGCCGACAGCAGCTCGGTCGCAGTCACCTTGCGATCGACGATGCCGAGCGCGAGCGCTTCGTCGGCCTCGACGACGCGGCCGGTGAAGATCAGCTCCTTGGCCCTGGCAAGCCCGACCCTACGCGGCAGGAAATACAGGCCGCCGCCGTCGGGAATCAAGCCGCGCTTGATGTAGGACCAGGTGAACTTCGATCGTTCCGTGCCCATGACGAAGTCGCAGGCCAGCGCGATGTCGGCGCCGAGGCCCGCCGCCGCGCCGTTGACGGCGGCAATCGTCGGCTTCGGCAGGCCGAGCAGCAGCGATTGCACGTGATGCACGCCCTGCTGACGGCTCCATCCGTTGAATGCGACTTCGCCCTGCGGCGCCTCGAGCCGGCGTTTCATGCCGCTGATGTCGCCGCCAGCGCAGAACGCGTTGCCGCGCCCGGTCAGCACCAGCGCCTTGATCGCCCTGTCGCGGGACACGGTTTCGAGCGCGCCTGAGCACTCGGCGCGCATCTCGTCGCTCATGGCATTGCGCCGGTCCGGCCGGTTGAATGCGATCGTCGCAATTCCGGCCTCGACGAAAAATTCGATGAGCTGATAGGACATGGCAAGCTCCCTGAGTCGGATCGGTCGGCGCGCGACGAATGATCGGCGCGAGCTCCGCAACTGCCGTTTCCTCGTCGCGCCGCGCGCGCCCGGCATTGTTCTTGCGGCTGCCTATAGCGGCTTGCAGGCACCCGAACATCCCCTTAATTCCACTCAGTGGAAACGCTGGGGAGATCAGAGATGGCACAGGCGCGCAGATATGCGGGCGGGATCGACGGCAACCGCTCGCTCGAGCGGGGCGTCGAGATCCTCCGGGCGTTCCGCCCCGGCGTCGACACGCTCGGCAACGGCGAGATCGCAGAGCGAACAGGCTTGCCGCGATCGACGGTCAGCCGGCTGACACGGACGCTGGTCAATTCCGGGATGCTCGACGAAGTCCGCAGCGAGCGGGCCTACCGCCTTGCCGCGTCGGTCATCAGCATCGGTCACGCCATGCGGACCGGATCACCCGTGCTGAATGCGATCGGCCCGATGATGCGGGCGGAATCGGCCAGGCGCCGGCTGAACGTCGGACTCGCGACTGCCGATAGGACCATGATGGTTTACCTGGAATCGATCCGCTACAGCCCGCGCGCGGCGCTGCGCAATGTGGTCGCCGGCCAGCAGGTCCCGATGGAGCTGACGTCGCTGGGTCGCGCCTATCTCGCCGGCACTACAGAGACCGAGCGCGAGCGATTGCTGAAGCAGTTCAAGCGGCGCAGCGCGGCTGCAACCAGGGCGCTGCTGGCGGAGGTCAGGCGATCGATCAGCGCCGTCGAGCGCGACGGCTATTGCGCGGTGTCGTGGCAGCCCGCCGTTCTCGCCGTCGCAACGCCGATCGTGCTGGAGGGCCTTCCGGTCTACGCGCTCAACATGAGCCTGCAGAACGTCGAACGCTCCGACGCGCTGGCCAGCGAGCTCGGCGCATACCTCAACGCGTTCGCGGCCAGGTGCAAGGAGGTGCTGGCGGGGCGGTGAAGCCGAGCGGCGAGGCGCAGCCGCTTGCCCGTCAGCTGGAGGAGAGGTCACGTCCCCTTACAGTTTCCCATACACCCGCGCCGCCACCGCCTTCAGGCGTTCGACCGAGCCGGACTCCGGATGCGGCTTGACCGGGGCGAACAGGATCGAAGCCTGCCTGCCATTCTTCCAGACATAGATGGTGACGGCGTTGCCGTTGCCCTTGGTGCAGGAATGCTCGCCGAACGCTTCACTGCCGAGCCCGGATATCGCCACGTGCTTGCAGGGGCCTGCGCGCTTCATCATGCCGATGGCGGTGTCGCGCGAGGTCGCGATCACCGCGACGGTCATGGTGTTGGCCTCGCGATCGAACATCATGCAGCTGCCCGCGCCGGTCCGCTGCACCGTCAGCGTGCTGTTGTCGAGAAAGCCGTCGGCATCGGCGGCCGTGAGCCACTCGCAATTGCCGAACCGCTCGCTGCTCTTGCTCACGCTTGCGATGGCAATGCGTGCGGCTTCGGCGATCGGCGCGAGCAGCGCATCGTCGGCGCGCCGGCCGATCGGATAGACGCTGATCTGCAGAATGTAATCGCCGGACAGGGCGACGACCGAGGCCTCCTGGCGCTCGGCGCCCGCCGCGCTCGTTCCGCCCTGGCCCTCGTCGCCGATTCCGGACACCGCGCTCAGCGGCATGCGTTCGCCAAGCGTCTTGACGAAGGTCGCGTACAATTCCCTGGCGCGGTCCTTGTCGGGATTGCGGAACACCGAGAGCATCATCGTGTCGCCGCGCCCGGCCTGGTAGATGCAGCCGCGGCCGTCCTGGTTCGAAATCAGGGACCATTTCAGCGCCGGCATCGCGCGGGCGAGCTCCTGGGCGCTGATGAACGGGCAGGTTTCGGCCGCGCGCGCGGGAAGCACCGGGGCGGCTGCGATGGCAAGGAATAGGACGAGCCGGAAGAATAGATGATCGATCGTGCGCATCGGACGAACTTACTATCGAAACGGTGCGCCCGACGAGATGAAACTGAACAAAAATCCTATTACGCAGCCCCCGGTGCCTTCGCCACCGTCAGGTCCTTCAGGAACTGCTCCATGAGCGGCTTGTTGCCAAACCGGCGATAAGAGCGCTCTGCCTCCAACGAAAATGTCGGTTGGGCCCCTACCAAGCTTGCCATCGTCAGCTGCGCCGCTTCTATATCACCGCGCCGCCCTTGCAGCGCAGCCTGGATGAGCAGGCAGTTGGCATCGCGCGGCGCCCTTACAAGGCATTCGGAGATCACGGTAGCCGACTCATCGCGACGATCAGCGGCGTAAAGAGCCTGGCCATGCACATAGGCGTAATATTCCGGCGCCATGGGATGAAGGCGACGCGCCCGTTCGGCATTGGCAACGGCGTCCGCGTAGTCCCCGAAACGGACTTGCGCTTTTGCCAATGCCATCATGCTATCCGGGTCATTGGGATTCAGTTCGACGGCGCGCTTGGCGGCCTGCAAGCCGCCCGCATAATCGCCCTGCACCGCCAGCCCGAAGCTGATCACCTGATAGCCGAGCGAGAGATTGGGATCGAGGCGCACAGCCTGGCGCGCTTCGCTAAGACCCAGTTCCAGCTCATGCGCTGCCGCCCGACCACTCGACCTCTTGGCCACATCCGCGATGTAAGTGAGGGCCAGGCCCGCACGGGCGGCGGCATAGGCCGGGTCCATTTCCAGCGCGCGCTGATATAGGCCGCGTGCCTCCAGAAGTGCTTCCGCATCCTGGACGCCATGGCGGTATCGATGACGGGCCCGCAGCAGAAGATCGTAAGCCTGAAGGTTGTCGGTCGGACGTTGCGCGGCAGCGATGGCTTCATTTCGGCCGATATACGGCGCGAGCTGGGCGACGATTTCCGTGGTCAGCTCGCTTTGTACGGTGAAGACGTCGGCAACCTGCCTGTCGAAGCTGCGCGACCAAAGGTGCGCGCCCGATTTCACGTCGATCAGTTGCGCCGAGACGCGAAGCCGGTCTCCCTCGCGGCGCGCGCTGCCTTCCACCACGTAGGAAACGCCCAGCTTTGCCCCGAGCTTGCGCATATCGCTTTCTTGCCCGCGCACGGCATAGGTGGAGTCGCGCGCGATGATCTGAAGCTCGGAATTCCTTGCAAGCGCCGTGGTCACATCCTCGGTCAGCCCGTCTGCAAAGTACGATTGGTCGCCGCTCATGGTCGCAAAGGGCATGACCGCAACTGACGGCCGCGGGTCGGCGCGGGTCTGGTCGAAAAGCAGCGCGGCCGGGAGCCGGCTGACCATCGCCGCCAGGGAAAGCGGTTGGATTTGGGTGCCGATGAGGACAAGGGCTACGGCGGCGATGCCATACGACCAGCGCGCAGCGGTACCGTGTAGAACGCGCGGGACTTTTCGCCAGCGAGACCACGAGGATTGCGCGCGCCGTACCCGGTAGACATTAAGACGCTCGGGAATGTTTTTGGCGCGCCTGCGGCCCACACGCGCGAACACATCGCCGCGATTGCGGTCTGCGGCCATGACGACAGCGCCGCTAACGAAGATGCTACCGGGATCGGCCATCGTTTCAAGCCGTGTGGCGACATTGACGCCGTCGCCGTACATGTCGCCATTGTCCTCGATGACATCACCGAGGTTGATGCCTATGCGCAGTTCAAACGGGGCGTTGTCGAACCCTTGCTGGATGGCAGTGCCCGCATCAACGGCTTCGTTGACGCTGGGAAACATCGCCAGAAACCCGTCCCCGGTCATCTTGAAGATGCGTCCGCCATGCTGCGCGACCGTGGGCTCGATCAGATTGTCGAAGACCGCGCGCAGCTCTTTATAGGTGGAGGCCTCGTTTTCGGCCATCATCAGGCTGTAGCTGACGATGTCGGCGGCCATGATCGCGGCGAGCTTGCGTTCCATCAACGGTTTCCCGATACAGGGCCAAGCAAAAACTGGCATTGCGGACATTCGGCGCCAGCTTGAGATTAAACCTTCCAACCCGCATGCGGTTATCAACACAGCTCATATGTGCGTGAGTATGAGAGCCCTCCGGCGGGCGTGCAGGCAGCAGCACTGCGCGCATATGGCTGATCCTAAGTTCCTGCGGGTTCCCATATGGCGACGGTGAGGCCGGCGCCGGGTCAGCGGCCGTTCGTCACCGCCCCTGATATTCGGCCCAGCAATCCGCCGTCTCATAAACGCGGACCGCCCACAGCTGCGGCAGGCTGGGCTTCAAGCGGTCCCAGATCCAGACCGCGATATTCTCGGCGGTCGGATTCGCGAGGCCGTCGACCTCATTCAGGCACTGGTGGTCCAGCGCGGCCATGATGCCGGCGAAGCTCTTTTCGATATCGAAGAAATCCGCGACAAAGCCGGTGTGCGGGTCGACCGGCCCATCCAGCTGGACCTCGACCCGATAGGAATGACCATGCAGCCGGCTGCACCGGTGAGTCTCGGGCACGTTTGGCAGCCGATGCGCCGCCTCGAACTTGAACGCCTGCGATATCCTCATCCAGCTCCCCACACGGCATGGCCATCCGGTCTCGGGCCGGTCTGGCGACCAGATGCTGTCCTGTCCTGACCTTTCGGCAAAGAATGGCGCGCCCGGAACGATTCGAACGTCCGACCCTCAGATTCGTAGTCTGGTCAGAACCGTTGAAATTGCTAAGGTTTGTTGCCGTAACGCAAAGCCCAATGCCTCAAGAACATGCAATTTCAGCCCTATCGCTTGGCGGTGTTACCCGGCATCCATCAATGCTGATCGTCGTGTGGCGGAGAGGCTGATCGTCGTGTGGCGGAGAGAATGGGACTATCTGTCACCCAAAGACGATGCCAGAATCCGAAATAAAATCAGCTTGTTACAGACGCCCGATGTTCGGACCGTGTACCAGAATATGTGTACCTAGTACAACCCCGTTCGCGACCAGGATTAACTGAACAAATCCTTGGAAGGCGATCCCTCGGCGAAATGCCGCGCGCGCGGGCACCGGGGATACTGCTTCCGACGCTCGAGATGGGCCATCAGGCGTGACTGCCAAGTGGCCGGCGACATCGAAGCCACGCCCGATACCGTCTGCGCGGCTATCGTGCGGTCCGATTGACGGACCTGCACCTGGGCTTGGATGGAGGCTTTGGATTCGGCTGATGGCTGTTGCTTGCGGGGCTTCGGCTGTTCCTTCGGCTGCTCTCTTGTCGACCGAACGACGGGAAGCGGCACCTCGACTTTCTCTGGCACAGCCTTTCGTCGATCCTCTTCGCGACATTGAACGTTCAATACTCGAACAGGCGCGGCGCGATGCATAGCAGCACCGCGGCTCCGAGCCCGAGCAGCATCAGGCTCGTAAGCCGGCTGCTCAACAACAGGACGCGCGTCGTCAACCGGGTCCGCACTGATGCGACGGTTGTGCTGAGCACGGCCCACTTGGTCGAACCGGTGAACACGCCAGCAATCAAGCAGTGCTGCCACAAATAGGATGAGCGTCAGAGGATTGGTCGTGCCCAATGCGACAGCGCTCAGATAGGCCGCGGCGGAATACCGCGAGTGCCGCTGATAAGGCGAATATCGGGTGCTTGGAGCATGCGCTCGGCGGCGATCTTTCCAACGCCCGATGTCGCTCCGGTCATCACAATCGTCTTCAGGACTCCCACAAGGACGACGGCATCGGCTTTCGCTAAATTATAAGCCAGCAGTTTGTCACGAGAGAACCGGCGTGACTGTTGAATAATCCGCTTTTCAGTTCTCGTGTTTGTCAGATTCTGGATGCATAGCCGCTGTGCAGAGACGTCCTTGCAACCAACCGCGCCATCAAGCGTATTTTACTTAGCTGGTCTAAAACTGCGATTTGATTGGGGCGCGAGGGCTTTTAAGGTAGAGCAATGCCGAAAGATTTGCACTCTAGAGTAGCACATTGCTCAACGAAGCAGCAGACATCTGGTCGTCAAATTGATGGATGCCGGAAAATGTAAATCATTTGTGCAACAACTGCACTATGTCATCGCACCGTCATAACGAAGCCCAGCAAGTTGCCGGATTAATTGGAAGCAATCGGGGTTTTTTGACCAATAAAGCAGCTTACGTACCGAAGAAATATTGCGGGCTGGCGTTTCCTGCATTGGGATCGGACCATGCGGATGCTTGGAGGCACCTTTGGCAAATGGATTTGTCGTCTGGTTTAACAAGTTTAAGGGTTATGGCTTCATCAGACCCGAACATGGAGGCAAGGACGTATTCGTTCATTCGTCGGCGGTCGAGGAGGCTGGTCTTTCGACGTTGGTCGAAGGCCAGCGATTGAGCTACGAGCTTGTGTCGGTTTCAGGCAAGATGACGGCCAGTCGTCTGAGAGTCGACAAGGAGGAACCCTCAAATCAGAACGGGTAAATCCGGATTGCTCCGCACAGTTCGCAACGTCGCCTTACGGGCGGCTATGCCTCACATGAAGGTTTTCAAGCATATTGTTGTAACGACCAATAAGGTCCATCAGCTCGGCGGCATGATCTAACAAAAAGCGGCAGATGCTGGTACCGACTATCTGCACTGTCGCGTCGATCTGCTCCAAGAGCTCGTCACGAACCGCGCTACAGTGACTTGCAAAGAGAGCTGCGTCGCTCGACCATTCGCTCGCCATCCTCAGCGTTTCCAGCGTCGGCGCTTCGTGCTGTGGTGCAACCGCGAACCACCGATCTACGTGCATGCTCCGGTCGCCCCCGCCCGCTCGAGGAGTGCCGCGAAAAACCGCTCGCTCGACATCAATGGAAAGTAGCTCCAGCGTCTCGCTATGAAGGCGGTCAACCTCAGTCATGGAATGGTCGAACATGCTGCTAAGCTGCACGAGCTGCAACCATGCGAGCCTCAAATGCTGGTAGGGCGACAATTCGTCATTCTGCCAAGGATAGTTGCTGGCAACAACCCGGCAGATACCGAGGTCGCCGTACACAGTCACCAACTTCAAGAGTGCCTCAAGCTCCGCCTTTAAGCGCCGGTGAATGGTCGTTATCCCTCCTCGCATCTGCTCCGGCACGAACTCGAAGGAGGGTTCGGACAAGCGCATAAGATTCTTGTCAGCCAACTCGACAATCGGAGAGATCAGCCGGTTGATCTCACCTGTCGTTAGCTCACCCACCCTGTCCATATCAAAAATCCAGCAATGCCCCGGCGCACCAGCACCCGACCTGCGTCGTTGGCTCGCGAATCCCAGTCGGGAGCCTCTCAGGGTTCGGCGATTTTCGGAAGCCCCAATTTAGGTCTCGAATCCAGGAACCGGTGGAAAGACGACCTGCATGGCGGCCGTCGACCGATAGATCCGATCGCGAAAGCCTTCGGCTTGCGGAAGTTTCAATAGTTCACTTTCGGCGTCGTTCGTGGCTGCCGACCAGCCTCGGCCGGGACGGTCGCCCATCTAGGCCCGTCGGCACCCGAACGACTACCAGCGTCTCTCGGCGCCACTGGCCGCGCCGTTGCTTCAATTCGGGCCTCGATCGCAGCCGCCAGCCCGCACTTTTGCCGGATTGTCATTGAGGGAGTTGGGGCGCAAAAGGCAGCGCCTCAATGGTTTACTGGCCTCCCATATGCCGATTGTTGCGGCCTTCCACCGCTTCCAGTCCAACCGGCGAGCGCCACATTGGCCCTCGCCCGCTTCTGTCCGAGCAAGTCATCATATATGTCCAACGTCCTCAGCGCGATATCGGACCAATCGTAGCGCAATGCGCTCTGGCGGCGGACCTCTTCGCGCTCTTCCGCATTTCGACGCGATACCGTCAGTGTCGACAGCTTTGCGCGCATCTCCTCGCAGTCCCCGACATGGAAGATGTGTTCGGGGTCGGTTACCACTTCCAGATTCGGGGCGATATCACTCACCAGCACCGGCAATCCGTAGCTAAGCGCTTCGAGCAATACGATCGGAAGTCCTTCGTGCGACGACGGCAGCACGAACAATGCCGCATGGGCATAGAGCTGCCGCAACCCGTCGCCAGTCTGAAACCCGGCCATGACCACACTATCGTGACCGGCGGCCTCTTTTGCTAACCTGTCGGCGTACTCGTTCTGGTGGTCAATCTTTCCGACTATGGCCAGTTTCCATCCCGGCAATGCAGCAGCCAGGAATGCGTGCAAGAGATCGAGTTGCCGCTTCTCGGGGACCAGCCGGCCGACCGTCAAAACGTATCGCCCTGGCTCCAGACCCAGTTCGACCACCCTCTCGCTCTGTTGCGGTACATCCGAGAATATCACGCCGTTCGGCACCACCTCGCATGGTTTGCCGTACTTCGACGTGATCAAGTCACCGATGCTGCGGCTGACCGCAATTCGCCGGTTGGCGTAGCGCATTCCGACGGCTTCGCCGGTCCTCAGCACCATACGCGCCGCCCAGCCCCATTTTTCCCTGTTGTAATCCTCGCCATGATGCGTGACGACGACCCGCAGGCCGACGGCACGAAGCAACGGCGTCACAATCGCTGGACCTATCCCATGAATGTGGACTAGTGCCGGCCGCCGCACCATTGCGACAATTGCGCAGACGACTGAATGCAGCAGGGTCTCGAGGTACTTGTTGCTCACGGTCCACAGCCGCAGGACCCGGACTCCCCTCCATATCTTGGGGGCATCCGGCGCAACATAGGGCGACCGCATGCAGACGGTAACCCGCCTGCCGAGCTCGACCACTCTCGGTGCAAGATTTTCTGCATGTGTCTCTATACCGCCCTGAACCTGGGGGAAGCCACGGAAGCCGAACATGTAGATCTCACGCCTGCTCATCTGGACTTCCTTCCAATCTAATTGTTCATAAAGGTCCGCAGCGGGTAATGCTCTTCGGGGGTCATGCGGCCCTTGACCAGCCGGGCCTTGACGTTCTTGTTCAAAAACGACGTTCGCTCGACGTGCGGCGACGGGCGCACGTCGGAATAATTGATGTAGCTGTCAAAGCATATGCTTTTGCCCATCGAGACCTTGAGCTTATTCTTGAGGACCCATAGCAGAGGCTCGCTCTTCGGTAGCTGAGGAACCAGGTTGGATCGCATCGCGGTCCGTGCGGTCGTCACCATCCAGCAATTCTGCCCGCAACTCGCGACCTTCTTCCGTGTCTGCTGAGCGACCTCGCTATTCATGATCTCGCTCCATGATTCCCGCGCGAGATTTCCCATGGGCAAATCCGAGCGGACGTTGCAAGCCCACACGTCCGACCAGGGGTCGATAAAGGCGAAATCCTTTCCTGCGCTGCATGGGATCAGCCGATCGTGACCGAGAATCTTCTCGATCAGACCAAGGTTCAGATAGGCCCGAAACCAGTTCTTCGGCTTCGGGCTGCGCAGCATCGCCGAGATCAGCCCCTCAACCTTGCGCGCGACCGCCCTGCGGTCGTAGAAGTAATTGTCGTTCTTGTAGAACTGCCATGCATTGTGAAGCGTGGAGGTTGCCAGCTCGAAGCCCTCCTTGCGAGCGAACTCGTAGACACTGACAAGCTGATCGACGTTCTCGTCTTGGATGACCATGGCAAAGCCAAGGTCGGTGCCTCCGGCTTCACGCAGCATACGGAGCCCGGCAATTTTCGTGTAGTAACCGTCCTTCTCGCCGCGAATTCGATCGCTTGTCTCTTGATCGCCCTCGAGCGAGAAGCGCACCTTGATGTTGGGATGCTTCTTGATGATCGGAACGAGGCGCTCCGGATGCAGCCCGTTCGACGATATCTCCATTACTCTTGCCTTCGGGTAGAGAAGGTCGATCATCTCTCCGAGGTCTTTGCGAAGCGTCGGCTCTCCGCCCGACACATTCAGATTGTCGAATCCCGACGGAAGCTTCGACAGCGTAGCCAGCGACACCTCTTCCTTTGGCTCCGTCGGATTTTGCCAGATGTAACACATCTGACACTTCGAATTGCAGCGGAACGTGGAAATGACGGTAAGGTCCATTTTATGATCCAACTTTCGTCTGTGAGCCAACTGATGCAATCAGATCCTCGTACAGCGAGAACAACGCCGAGCCGTGGTCTTCAAGCGAGTATTCGTTCTCGATGATAGTCCGCGCGTTGCGCCCGAAGACCTCGCGACGACCACGATCGATGAGAAGCGCTCCGATCCTTTCGGAGAGTTGGATTGCGTCGCCGGGGTCGCACAACAGACCTGTGGTCCCCTCCCTGACCAGCTCGGGAATTCCACCAATGCGCGAAGCGACGATCGGCTTGCCATGTGCCATCGCTTCGAGGATCGAAAGCGGGCTATTTTCGTGCCAGATCGAGGGCACGACAATCAACCCGGCCTGCCTGATTGTCCGCTGGAGATCGACGCCGGTGAGATGCCCTCTGAAATCCACCGCGGGGTATTGCCGCTTGAACTCGTCGAGAAGCGGTCCAGTGCCGGCGATCACCAGCGGCCAGGCGCCCCGAGAAGCCGCGTGAGCCTTGAGGAGATTCTCGACACCCTTCTCGGGCGAAAGGCGCCCAAAGTACAATGCGTATCCGTCATCGCCGATGGAGGCATCGATTCGCGATGCATCTATCCCGTTCGGAATATGAACAACCTTATCAGCGCCGAACCGACGAACGACGGCATCATACATGAACCTGCTCGGCGCGATGAATTTTTCGACGCGATGGTAGCTTCCGAGCAGCGCGTGATAACGCGCCTCCGCCCAAAGCAGCGCGCTGCGTCCGAGAGATCCGTCCGCGCATCGGCGAGTGAGGATCGTCTCGAAGGCGCCGTCACCGCATCTCGCGCAGGGCTCTCCGCCGCTGAGCTGTGTATACACGGGACAGACCGGCTTGTAGTCGTGAAGCGTGAGAGCGACCGGCACTCCCATTTCGGCCGCGGCAGTGATGATCGACGGAGTGAGCTGGTGATAGATGTTATGACAGTGCAATATGTCCGGCTTCTCATCGCGGATGAGACGCGTAATGTTTGAAACGGCTTCGGACGAATGAATGAAGGACAATGCCGATCTAAGCTTCTCACGCCTGGATGATGCGCGGTACGACTTCTGCGATACGAAGTACGATTGAAAACATGACGGAATGTTTCGATCGTCATGCATGGAGAATTCGACGACGTCGACATTCCGCCGCCGCATCAAATCCATCTCGTCGAACATGACGACTTCGGAGCCGCCGTTCCGAAAGAAAAACTTGTTCGCAAATAGCACCTTCAGAGCACGCCGGTGCGGTGCTCCGAGCCGTTCCCGTTGGGAAAGAATGGCATCTCGTTCCGGAGCCGACCTCGAACCCGCCACCGGAACGGCGACATCTTCGCTGCAATCGTAGGCGGGCCCCGTCATTGGCGCAGCCCCAACCTGGAGATCGGAAAAGCCTGCACTGCGAAGCCAGCAATGATGCCGTCACAGTCGCTTTCGGTCGAGCCGTGCAAGGCTGATATCGTCGCAACCACAACCATCATCGGATGATAGGCGGCCGCCATGCGTCGGTATTGACGGCCGTCAACTTGCCACCGGGGCGTGACCTAAGATGGGCTCGCTGGCCCCATTCGAGCCGGAATGCAGCTCCATTCGCCGGATACCGGGGATCCATCAAGGACACGCCAGGGCGCCCAAACGACACATTTTCATGTTCATGCTCGGTGAAAACTGCAACGGAATTGCCGAGTCGCAACTGCTCGACGCAACGCGGAACGAGAATGCCCGAGCACCTTGAGCCAACTGGCGCACCCCCCGATCAAGGGTTGATTGCGTTGGTTATGATGCTCCGGTTCAACGGCTTTGCCATAGATCCTGAGCGCATCCGTCATCAGTTCGGGACTATCATCCGGGTCGCCGAGATTCTCCGCTGCGCCAGGGAACTCGGGCTGAAGGCTCGTGTCGTCAGAACCAATTGGTCAAAGCTACCCGCTCTCCCGATGCCGGCGCTCGCCATCCTTCGAGGGGACCAGTTTCTCATCTTCGGAAAGGCCACCGATGAACGGGTGATTGCGCTCGAGCCTGGTCGGCCGCAGCCGGTCGCCATCTCTCGAATGGAACTTGAAGCCGTTTGGGACGGCGCGGTCATCCTGATGACACGCCGAGCTTCTCTTTCCGATCTGGCACGCCGATTCGACATCACGTGGTTCCTCGGAGCCATTCGAAAATACCGGCGGCTACTGCTGGAGGTTCTCGCTGCCTCCTTCTGTCTCCAGCTGTTTGCCCTGATTTCTCCACTCATCTTTCAGGTCGTCATTGACAAGGTCCTGGTGCATCGCAGCATGAGCACGCTGGATGTGCTTGCGATCGGCCTCGTAGCGACCGCCGTTTTTGAAACGATCCTTGGAATTCTACGCACATACCTCTTCTCGCACACCACCAATCGGATCGATGTCGAGCTCGGCGCCCGGCTGTTCCGTCACCTGCTGGCACTGCCGATCGGCTACTTTCAAGCTCGGCGGGTAGGTGACTCCGTCGCGAGGGTCAGGGAACTCGAGAACATCCGCAATTTCTTGACGAGTTCGGCCCTGACACTGGTTATCGACCTCTCGTTCTCGGTCGTCTTCATTGCAGTGCTGTTCTTCTACTCACCAACCCTCACCTGGATCGTTCTCGCATCGCTTCCGATTTATGTCGCGATTTCGGCCGGAGCGACCCCTCTGTTTCAGCAACGGCTCGACGAGAAATTTCAGCTAGGGGCGGAGAACCAGGCTTTTCTTGTTGAGAGTGTGACCGCTATGGAAACGCTCAAGGCGATGGCCGTCGAGCCTCAAATGCAACGCCGCTGGGAGCAACAGCTCGCAGGATATGTGACAGCCAGCTTTCGCGTCATCAGCCTGGCGAACGTGTCGAGCCAATCAGTCCAACTCGTCAACAAGCTGGTCGCCGTCGCCATCCTCTATTTCGGCGCGCGCTTTGTCATGGCCGGCGATCTGACTGTCGGCGAGCTCGTCGCCTTCAATCTGATCTCCGGCCGCATCAGTGCTCCGGTCCTGCGCGTAGCGCAAACCTGGCAGGACTTCCACCAGGCCAGGCTCTCGATCGCGCGCCTCGGCGACATCCTGAATACAGAGCCGGAGCCTGTTTACAGCCCCGGCAAGATGTCGCTAGCGACCATCCGGGGCGAAATTTCTTTTGAACATGTCACATTCCGTTACCGCATCGACGGACCCGAGATCCTTCGAGACGTGCAGCTGCACGTTCCCGCAAAGCAGGTCATTGGAATAGTGGGCTCCTCGGGATCTGGGAAGAGCACCTTGGCCAAGCTGGTGCAGCGGCTATATGTGCCGGAGCGAGGCCGGGTCCTGGTCGACGGAATCGACGTGACACAGGTCGACCCTGCTTGGCTGCGACGACAGATCGGCGTGGTTCTCCAGGACAGCGTGCTCTTCAACTGCTCGATCCGGGACAATATCGCCTTCGCAGACCCCGGGACGTCAACGGAACGGGTGGTTGAAGCGGCCACGATGGCCGGTGCCCACAATTTCATTTTGCAGCTCCCGAACGGGTACGACACAATAGTGGGCGAGCGCGGGAGCAGCCTCTCCGGCGGACAGCGTCAGCGCATTGCGATTGCCCGCGCGCTGGTAACCGATCCCCGGATCTTGATCTTCGACGAGGCGACCAGCGCACTCGATTACGAGAGTGAGCACATCGTTCAACAGAACATGGCGAAAATCGTGCAAGGCCGTACCGTTCTGATCATTGCGCACCGGCTATCTGCCTTACGAATGGCCGATCGGATCATCACGATCGAAGAGGGTCGCCTGGTCGAGGATGGCTCTCATCAGGAGCTGATCAAACGCGGAGGGCGCTATTCGAAGCTCTTCCGCCTCCAAGCAGGATTCCATGACCTTGCGTAATCTTCTTTTCGCCTGCGGCGATACGAACGGACGACACGGTCGCGCTCGCGCCGGCATTGATGAGGCCGAATGAAACCGACAACTGCATCGACGATCGACGATCCCGGGCTGTTTGTGCTCGACCTGCTGCTCCGATTGCGCGGTGTTGACAGCAGCCTCGATCACATTCGCCAGCGGTTCGGTTTCACGCCGATCGATGTCCCGGAAATGCTCGCCTATGCGAAGGAGCTCCATCTTTACTCCCGCTGCGTGCAGACCGATTGGGGCAGGCTTTCAGCGTCGGCCCTGCCCGGCATCCTGCCGATTCGCGGTGGGAGCTTTCTCCTGCTCGGAAAGATACATGGCCACGAGGCCGTGGTGATGTCCTCGGGCGCCGAAAGGCCATCCATCATTTCAAGACACGATCTCGAGTCCAATTGGGACGGACGACTGGTCGTGATCACCCGACGACGCGCCATCACCGATTGGTTTCTCCCGCGATCCGGCCTGGAATTCCTTCGTCGTTCAAGAGAGCGCTTCCTGCTCGTGGGGACAAGGCTGGCGGTGGTGTTTTCGTCCCTCGTCAGTCGCGCGCCTGCAATGTCCAAACCGCAGGCAGCGGCGCCGGCGCGACCGCCTCAGAACGCTAACAGCGGGAATGCCGTCATTGTTTTCGCCGATCATGCCCGCAAGTTGGGACGCGCCGTTGCTGGGCTAACGCCGTCCCGCGGCGCTCATCCCAGCGAGGCGCTCGCTTTCCTCCCCGCGGCGATCGAAATCGTCGAGACTCCCCCCTCGCCAGTGGGACGCTCGATCGTCGTCAGCATAACAGCGGGTTTCGCTTTCGCCCTGATCTGGGCCTGCATCGGAACCATCGACATCGTCGCGGTCGCTCCTGGCAAGATCATCCCTAGCGGTCGCACCAAGACCATCCAGCCCTTCGAGACCGCGGTCGTCCGTGCAATTCACGTTCAAGATGGTCAGTCCGTCAGAGCCGGTGATCGCCTGATTGATCTGGATGCAACCATGTCCGCGGCAGAGCTGAACCGTCTCAAGAGCGATCTGCTGAGCTCGCAGCTCGATGTCGCCCGCCTGAGGGCGTTACTGTCTAACAAATCCGACCCCGCCTCGGCCTTCCGCCCGCCACCGGCCGCCACTCCCGACCTGATCGAGCTGCATCGTCGTTTTCTCGCCAGCCAAACCGCCGAGCAGGCCACGAAACTCGCTGCAATCGACCGCCAGATCTCGCAAAGGGAAGCCGAACGAGCCACCTCGAAAGCGTCGATCGACAAACTGAAGGCTACGATCGGCCCGCTGCAGCAGCGCGTCGAGATACGCGAGCAGCTGTACCAGAAGGAACTTGGATCCAAATTGCAGTATTTGGCAGACTACCAGGAGCTTGTCGGCCAACGGCAGGAAATACTCGTTCAGCAGAGCCGCTTCAGCGAAGCCGATGCGGCCATCGCGGTCCTGGCGGAGACCCGCAACAAGACCGTGGCCGAGTACGAACGTACCTTGTTCGAGGAGCTCGTAAAGGCGGAGCAGAAAACCGCCGGCCTCAGTCAGGACGTCATCAAGGCCGAGCGACACACCGGCCTGCAAAACCTCACGGCGCCAATCGACGGCGTTGTACAGCAGCTCGCCGTCCACACGGTTGGAGGTGTCGTCACGCCCGCGCAACCAATCATGATGATCGTTCCGCTCGAGAGCAATCTCGAGGTCGAAGCCATGATCTCAAATCAGGATATCGGCTTCGTCGAGGCGGGCCAGGACGCAGCGATCAAGATCGATACCTTCAACTTTACCCGGTACGGCCTGATACAGGGCAAGGTCATCAACATCTCCCAGGATGCCATTCCCCGCAACAAACCGCTGGAAAACAACAATGCGAAGTCGCTGGGCATGGGGACGGCCAGCAGCGAGCCGCACGGGCAAGAGCTGGTCTATTCTGCACGCGTGTCACTCGACCGCAACTACATGATCGTCGAGAACAAGCGCGTCGGCCTTTCTCCCGGCATGGCCGCCACCGTCGAGATTAAGTCCGGCTCACGCAGCATCATCAGCTATCTCTTGTCGCCGATCATGCGGTACAAGCAGGAAAGTTTGCGGGAGCGATAGCGAGCCAGCCGCAGTCCAAAGCTGCCCGGCTTGCTACCAATGACGTTCTGCAGATGTAGAGGTGCGGGAGTCGATCGGTGATCCCCAACCGCGAGCAAGACGGCTCTCGCCGACCCCACAGAGCCCACCGATGGCCTTCACCAGGGCCTCCAGTCCATCCAGCTGGGATTCGACCGTCTCGGATCCTGTCGGCGCGCAAATTGCGGTCCAACAGGACCACGCTAGTTCTTAGGGCGCGGCTCGATTTGCTGGATGAGATCAGCCGCGCTCAGCCCAGCCGCGGCCTCCTTTATTGTCCCCCAAGGCAATTTGGATCGTTCGGCGATATCGAGGAGTGAATGATTCCCGTCCGACATATTCAGGACCCATAGTAGCGCCATCTGGAAGTCCCCGGCCGCGAGCCCGCCCAGTCCGCGGTAGAGGCCATAATTGCCCAATTTTGGTTCGCAAAACGGCTTTTCGTTGCGAAAGAAGGCGTTGTTCTCGATGATGTCGATAGCTGCAATCGCCTTTGTCAGGGTATCGTACAACGCAGCAGGACGAACAAAGTCCAGATCGTCGGCCGAACTGTGATACTCCGCGAACTTGCCGAAGGGCGTTCGCATTACGGTCCCGATCGGGAGGTCGAAGCCGGGCGAGCAATATTGCCGCTCGTCGTAACCATAAGGTGAAAACTCCTGCACTTCGTGTGGTTCGCCGCTCTGCTCAAGCACGTAAGACCAGGCGCGATCGATCTCCGCGTTGCCGCGGCGGCTTTTCTTATAGGTCATCGCCCCCGCGTCGCCGACGCAGGTCAACACAAATCCATGTTTTACGCGACCAACGTGCGCCTCGTTGAGCGCCAACCAAGTAATCGCTCCGATCGTGCCGGGAACGAACACGAAGCGATAAGTGTACCTGTGATCCAACTTCCGCAGGTGCTGGGCGAGCGCAGTAGCTACCGCGATTCCGGACAGGTTGTCATTGCAGAGCGACGGATGACAGATATGGCAGGAGATGAGCACCTCCTCCGAAGTCCGACCAAGCAGTCTCAGATCCCCGTAAGTCAGATGCCCCGGAGCGAGATCCGCATCGATGCAGATCTCGTAGTCGTCCTCCCGCATCGCCAATAGTTGATTGTGCGAAAGGCAGAAGCCCCAGGTCTGCTTGTAATAGCTGGTCCGATAGGGGATCCAGTCCGGCTTGTCCGTATCCCAATAGAGGTGCGGCTTGAGCTCCTCAAGCGTCATCCGCGCCCTCACCGGCATGCTGTAGCCGAGAAGGTGCAGGTTCGACTTCTTGAAGTCGATCACGCGTTCGCCTGCGCTGTTCTTGACGTACGCATCGCGCACGTTCCACTCCAGTGGAACGGTCCAATCGAATACTTGGAGGCCGGACGGGACTTCACAGGTGGTAAGCGGAATATGGTTTCGGATGAGATCGATCGTTCTTCGGACCCCATTCCCCGTTATGCTCCGGGCGATGGGATACATGCCTGCGATAAACTCGTGGAGCGCACGTCCGGTCTTGTCCGCCGACAGGTCGACGGCTGCGTCACTTTCCCTGAGATCCGCGAGGTCTGCATGCCCTGCTATATCGTCCATGTGTCCCCTCCCCCAGGATCCCGACTGACTCAATCCACGATCCTGGGCTCGGGGATCGGCACCACGAACTGAGCGCCCCAGCTGCGGGCAAACGACAGCTGGCTGACGATCTCCCGCTTCAGGTTCCAGGGCAGAATAAGTATGTAGTCCGGCTTCGTCACGTTGATGCGCTCGGGCTCGAAAATTGGAATGTGCGATCCCGGCAACAACGACCCTTGCTTGTGCGGATTTCGGTCGACCGTATACTCAATGAGATCCGTAGTAATGCCGCAGTAGTTCAGGAGAGTATTTCCCTTTGCGGGAGCGCCGTAGCCGACGACGCGCTTGCCCTGTCGCTTTGCCTCCTCAAGGAACGAGAGAAGCTTTTGTCTGGTCTGCATAGCGCGCTCTTCGAACGAGTCATAGTAATCGAGATTGGCGTATCCGGCGTCGATTTCGCGACGTCTGAGGTCCACGACCCGATGGGAGATTGGATGCCATCCCTTGTTGGCGTGCTGAGCATAGATTCGCAGCGAGCCACCATGGGTCGGCAATTCCTCGACGTCGAACAATGTCAAGCCATGTGCCGCGAAGATCTTTTCGACGGCTATGAACGAGAAGTAAGAAAAGTGCTCGTGATAGATCGTGTCGATCTGACATTCGTCAAACAGACGCATCAGATGGGGGAATTCCATCGTGATAACGCCGGCATCGGCGAGAAGAACGCTCATGCCTTTGACGAAGTCGTTCAAGTTCGGTACGTGAGCCAGGACGTTGTTTCCGATCAACAGATCTGCGCGCAGCCCCTCGCGTCGCAAGGTACGAGCCACACGCTCGCCGAAGAACTCCACACGGGTCGGAATGCCCTTCGCGCGCGCCACGGCGGCGACGTTCTGGGCCGGCTCGATGCCCAGAACCGGCACATCGGCTTCGACGAAATATTGCAGCAAATAGCCGTCGTTGCTCGCGATCTCGACGACCTTGCTGTTCGCTCCGATTCCGAACCTTTCGATGACTCGGGTGACGTAGGATTTGGCATGCTGCAGCCATGAATCGCTGTAGGACGAAAAGTAGGCATAGTCTCCGAAGATGTTCTCCGGCGCTTCCCATTCCTCGAGTTGGACCAGGAAACAATCTCCGCAAACGTAAGCCCGTAGCGGAAAGAAACGCTCGTCCTGCTTGGCCTTCTCATTCCGAAGATAGGAGTTCGCCAACGGAGACATTCCGAGATCGATGAAAACGCGCTCGAGGGGCGCGTTGCAGAAACGACAACAGCTCAACTCCATTGCATGCGCGGTTGGCGTTTTGACGTTAAGGGGGGATGCCGCTTCCTTCAGCATTCTCTGGCTCCTGCCGGTGGCAATCTGTGATGTCACCGAAAGGCTAGCGTTAGCCGAAACAGAGCTATTGACGGTCGTCAAGTCACGTTCGCTTTTCGCGAACGCGGAGCCCTCACCTACGACGTCCTGGAGGCGGCGACGTTCATGCGGGCCTTCAGCTCGTTCCCGATGTCGCTGTAGGGCTTCCATGTCCTGTCACGCTCCGAGAGCACACGCACCTCTGCCGGCCAGGAAATCCCGAGCGAAGGATCGTCATGCGGCAGCCCGCCTTCTGCGCCCGGCGTGTAATAGTTGCTGATGAGGTAGATCAGCTCCGTATCGTCAGTGAGCGTGACGAATCCATGCGCGAAGCGCTCCGGAATGTAGAGCCCGCGGCCATTGTCCGCGGAGAGGTTGACGGTGACGTGCCGCAAATAGGTTGGTGATTCCGGCCGCAGATCGACGATGACGTCGGCCACCGCCCCCTTGGTGCATCGGACATACTTGTTCTCGGCAACGGGCGGATACTGAAAATGCAGGCCGCGCAAGGTACCGCGCTTCGCGTTGTAACTGATACTTCCCTGCGCAACCACGGGCTTGAGACCGTGCGCGAGGAATGTGTCGGAGCAAAATACCCGAGCGAAGTATCCGCGGCTGTCCCGGTGCCTATCGATCTCCACCGTGTAGGCGCCGGCGAGGATTGTTTCGGAAAATGTCATGCGGCGGGCGAATGGGTTCAGCTACGATAGAAACACGATTCGGCAAAGCTTGACGGCAAGCCATAGCAGGACGAGATCCCACGCAACGACGCTGACCAGCGCGACTGCTATGGCGAGGACGGGCCAGTCGAGGGTGACCCTGAACTGGGTTGCATAGGTTGCGGTCCTGACTTGATCCAATTCAGACATTGCCGCTCAATCTGTGACGTGACCTCTCGGCAGATTATCCAGCGCCAGGATCGCAAACCTGACAAAGCTCAATAACGGCGGGCCATGCAACGGCGGCGTTCAAACGACGTGGGGCAGCGGATGAGGCGCCCCCTGCGGGCGCGGCCCCCACGCCTCAGCAATGCTGAAAGGTCGGCTACCCCTGCTCAGGTCGACCCCCCTGCAACTATCGGAAAAGATCGCGCCAAATCTCGGTCAAGGCTGGCGCCAAGTTGAGAACCCTCAAATTCGTGGCGTTCTTGGATCATCAAATACGCTCGGGCGGCGCGCAATCGCGGTTTTCACAGATCACGCGTTGAGAGGGCTTGGACAATGAACATCAGGTCTCGTTTCTTTTCAGAAGCAAACTCGCACAGTTTCGCAAAGTCGGGAGCGCTGCGATTTCGAGCGCGAGCTGCGATTCCAGGCGGAGCGCATACCTACGCGAAGGGCGACGATCAGTATCCGCTCCTCGCGCCAGGCTTCATCTCGAGAGGCTCGGGCTGCCACGTATGGGACGCCGACGGCAACGAATTTATCGAGTACGGAATGGGACTGCGCGCGGTGTCGCTGGGCCATGGTTTTCCGGCCGTCGTGAACGCCGCTGTCGAGCAGATGTCACGAGGCACGAACTTTACGCGGCCGTCGGCACTCGAGGTCGAATGTGCCGAGCGCCTGATCGCGCTCGTCCCCGGCGCCGACATGGCGAAGTTCACCAAGGACGGATCGACGGCTACGACGGCTGCGATCCGGCTTGCCCGAGCTTACACGGGCCGGGACATGATCGCGCTTTGCTCCGACCATCCCTTCTTCTCCTACGACGACTGGGCGATATGCACGACCCCCATGAACGCCGGCATTCCCGAGGCGACGGCGCAGCTGACCCAGGGATTCCGGTACAATGACCTGTCCTCGGCGGAGGCCCTCTTCGCCCGGTTCCCGGGTCGGATGGCAGCCCTGATCCTCGAAGCCGAAAAGGAAGTGCCGCCGGCTCCTGGATATCTCGTCGCGCTGCGAGAACTCTGTCACCGGAACGGCGCTCTCTTGATCATCGACGAGATGATCACCGGCTTTCGATGGCCGGAGTGCTCTGCCCAGCGTCACCATGGAGTAGAGGCCGATTTATCGACCTTCGGCAAGGCGATGGGCAACGGCATCGCCATTTCCGCGCTGCTCGGCAAGCGCGAAATCATGGAGCTGGGCGGCCTCGATCACGATCGCGATCGCGTCTTCCTGCTTTCGACGACACATGGCGCCGAGACTCACGCCTTGGCGGCGGCCTTGGCCGTCATGGATACCTATCGGGACGAACCGGTCATCGAGACACTCCACCGCCAAGGAAGCCGCCTCAAGGCGGGCATCGAAGACGCCACGCACCGCCGTGGACTGACCGGTTACTTCAAGCTCGCCGGCCGGGCATCCAATCTGGTCTATGCTTGTTGCGATCGCGACGGCATACCATCACAGGTCTTCCGCACGTTGTTCCTCCAGGAGACAATCCGCCGCGGCTTGCTGGCGCCCTCACTGGTCACGAGCTATTCCCATTCCAACGATGATATCGACCGGACCATCGAGGCCATCGACGGCGCGCTCGCCGTCTATCAGAAGGCATTGGAGGACGGGCCGGAAGCTCATTTGATCGGCCGGCCGGTCGCGCCGGTATTCCGTCGACGAGCCATGCTTGGCGCGGTCGCAACGCCGAACGTTCGCCGTCCAGGCTAATTTAGCGAGAATGCGGTTGATCGATCAAGGCCCGACGCGCCCGTAATCGCATTTACTTCGATAGCCATCTGATGACACCCAGTCTCCGAAAATGAATCGCCGCGAACTACGAGAAGCAGTTCACGGCGGCGCTCGCAGCTCCATATCCGCTCAATCAGCGGCTCGTCGGTTCGATATCCTCGCAAGTCCCTCAAGATCGATGAACTTGATCGTCTTGCGATTGGGAAGGTCGATGACCTTCTTCGCCTTGAACTCGGCCAGGGTCCGGCAAACCGTTTCGAGCGACGTTCCAACGTGATCGGCGATATCGGCTCGTGGCAATTGAAGCCGGAACGCGCCGGGACGTTTGGGATCTGCAGGCAGGTGCGGCCGAATGCGCAGCAAGAGCCAAGCTATGCGGGCCACACAGTTCTTTTGGCTCATGGTCATCACCAGGGTGAGCGTGTCGGCCAGCACCTGGTGGGCGCCACACGGCTCGTCGCTCCGGCACACCCGAGAAGTCTTCGATCGGATAACGCGACAATCCGTCACGGCCTCCGCAGTGAACTGTTGATGGGTCGAATGGGTCGGCATGACAACATCGCCGGGCCAGTAGAAGGCAAGTATCTGGCGATTTCCGTTCTCGAGGAGACGAACGGCTCGCACAACCCCTTCGACGATCTGAATCTTCTGAGCTTCTTCCTCTCCTTCCCAAAAAAGAGCTCTGCTACGGGGCACGAAAGACGTGGACGGGCGCCGAAAATCGGGAGCATTGGTTGATCTATGAACTAGCGAAGGATGTCTACTGTCCTGAATGAAAGTGGTTTCTCTAAGCATTTGAACTCACCTCAGCACGTAATCCAATGCGCTGAAGTGTAGGTTCTCCTGATCCAAAGGATATTCAGGCTAATGCGTTAGGATTTTTCCCGTTCCGATTAATCCGCTTGGACTAGTTTATCTGGCCAGAAAACTATCCGTTGCCCATGACGCGTTCAAACGAGCAAAAAGCTTGTGCAAACTTGCAGCAAATGCGCTCGCACATGTGTCACCGGCGCCCAATTGCACAGCTTCCTTTCTCGGGTCGAATTCCAAGGAACTCGCGGTTGAGGAGCGGGAATTGTCCATGCAACACGATTTGACCGGAAGCTAGAAGCGAAGACCGTCCCACGGGTCTCGTCGCAGCCGATCGCGTGCGCTTGCGCCTTCATCCGATGGCGATCCCGCCTTGCGCCGGACGCTGCTCGTGACAGCGAACACGTCCACTGCGGCCGAGGCCACGCGTCCCTGCTGGCGCATCTTTCATAGAGAAACGGCGACCACCAGACGTCGTCGCCAGCCGCCTTCGCTTCGACGAGGCCTCTCGCCTCACAAAGCTGCCAACCCGACAAGTTGCGAGATCCTGGCGCGGTCGAAGCCGCTTGGGCGAACTCCGCGGTTACCGGGAATAGAACCCCTGAACTACATCAAGGCGACCGCAATCGAGGAATTCAGTGGTCGCCCGAGCGGTCTTCGAAGGAGAAATCGGTCCATCGGCTGCGCCCGTCGGTCCCGGAGCGCCATGTCCTGCTTGCGCTGTTATCCTGATCGATCAGGAATCTCTTGTTTCTCATTCTGCTGGTCGATCTGTCCCTTGGCCCGACAAGCTTAGCGGCGATGAAGGCTGCTTCGGTCCGATTGCGGGCTGAGAGAGCGCGCAGGAGGGCTGCCGTATGGATCTTGCTGGTACCCTCCGCGATGCTCAGCTCGCGCGCAATCTCCTTGTTCGACATTCCCTGCGCTAGCAGCGGAAGGATTTGGTTCTGCCGGCGTGTCAATCGCAAAGATTCCAGTTTGACGTTGACGGCCTGAGGCCGCTCGGGCCGACTGACGTCGTCATCGGCGAGCCACCGCGGAACATAGATGCGCCCCGTCAACAGATCGCCGATCGCGGACAGCAGTTCCTCATCCGACTGAAGCTTGGGCAAAAACCCGTGAAATCCAACCGAAAGGCATTTCAGCACATCCGTGCGGCTGCTCGAAGCCGACATCACCGCAATACGGATAGACGGCTTCAAGTCGACAATCTCGGAGAGAACCGCAAGCGAATGCTGGTTGAGGCAATCTCGATCAATCAGGATCAGATCGATATCTGCCTGCAACTCAAAATTCGCGAGCTGCGACGCGTCTAAGACGCGAGACTTCTTGAAGCGGGCCTCAATCAAATCTCGGAGGCCACTGCGATAGACACTACGTTCATCAACAATTAGAATTAAAGGCACTGCTCAATCTCCGAGCAATCCCGTACTCTTACCCGGGACTCTCACATCCTTTGGCAGCTTGAACTCTAAAGAGAACAATACACCTTGATCGGCACGTCTGCTTTGTATCCTCTCCCTCCAGGCTACACGCCACGCTCCCCTCAAGTAGGAATTGCCGCGCCGCAGCAGTATTGGGATTGGTTGGGGAAAAGTCAACAGATTACAACAAATCGTTGCCAACTGTTGCCGGCCGTTGACGCGCCAGTGGTCTCGTTGGCATGCCATCGGCGTCGACAGACAAATGAACCTTTTCCCCCGCAGAAGAACCTAACTGCGCGCAATCGCCGGGAGGATCTCGGGGATTGGCGTCCACCGCAGATGGGGATCCAGCTGCTCGGTGTGCTGCAGGTGCCGAAGTTCGGAAAGGCGCGTAAACGGCGCGGCATTGAAGGTCGCTTCATCCAGCTGAATGCGCTTGAACACTCCCTTCAATTGACTCGCGCCGCGCTGCGCATTCCACTGACAGCGGAAATTCGGCATGTGGGCCTTGATCTTCGCAAAAGAGACCCGATAGCTGCGATTGTCAGGACCACTCGGGCCGAACGAAAGATCGCAACCGGTAAAAGTGTCGTTCACGATCTCCGCGATCTCTCGCACCGTGTAATTCTGGCTTTCGTCACCGACATTGAACGCCTCGGCGCAAACCGCTTCTCGCGGCGCATCCAGAGCGCACAAGATGGCCTGGCAGATGTCTTCGATGTGAACTAACGGGCGACAAGGGGTGCCGTCGCTCATGACGCGGATTTTTCCCGTTGTGAAGGCCCATCCTGCAAGGTTGTTCAGGACGAGATCGAAGCGCTGACGGGGAGACGCTCCGAACGCAGTGGCGTTGCGCAGAAACACGGGCGTGAACCGCGAGTCGGTCAGCTCCACGAGATCGTGCTCAACGAGCACTTTGCATCTCGCATAGGCCGTCTGAGGTTCGCATGAAGACGTCTCGGATTTTACCTCGCTACCGGCGGCGCCATAGATGCTGCAGGAGGACGCATAGATGAACCGCCCGATTCCTGCTTCCCTGCACATGCGGGCAAATGCGACGGACCCGCGATGGTTGATCTCCATCGTAATCGCGGGATCATTCTCTCCCAGCGGATCATTGGAGAGCTCCGCCAAGTGAACCACAGCGTCGAAACCTTCCAGATCCGACAGTGACACCTGCCGCGTATCGCGCGACATGACCATCGGGCGTGTCCTGCCGTCATCGAACAGCCAGCCGCGGCGGTAGAGGCCCGTGTCGATCCCAATCGCATCATAACCGTGCTCGAGCAATGTCGGGCCGAGCACCGCTCCAATATATCCATCAGCTCCGGTGAAGAGAACGCGCATCTGATTCATCTCCTCAGAGGGTTGCCGGATCCGGGATTGCGGAGGGCGGTGTCTTGGCGCCTCCGACCGCGGCGCCGCCCTTGTTCCAGACGCACCAGGGTGGATCTCCGCTGTCCCAGAGATCCTGCAGAATGGCCTTGTCGCGCAAGGTGTCCATGTTCTGCCAATAGCCACGGTGCCTATAAACGGCGAGCTGGTCCTGCTCGGTCAGACGGGCAAGCGGCTCGTTTTCCCAACTCGTGCTGTCGTCGTCGATGAGATCGAGGGCCTGAGGCTCGATGACGAAGAAACCTCCGTTGATCACTTGGCCGTCGCTAGCGTCCTTCTCGCGAAAGCCGGCCGCGCGGGGACGGTCAGACGAGAGATTGATCGCGCCAAAGCGGCCGGGCAACTGGACCGCGGTGACCGTGGCCAACGCGCCCTGTTGATGGTGGAACTTGATCAAAGCGCGGATGTCGACGTCGCTGACGCCATCACCATAGGTCATGCAGAAGGTCGAATTCCCGAGATACTCGCGCACGCGCTTGACGCGTCCCCCGGTCATTGTCTTCTCCCCGGTATCGACAAGCGTCACCTGCCAGGGCTCCGATCCGTTTCGATGCATTTCAATGCGGTTGTGCTGGAGATCGAGCGTGAAGTCTCCTTGGTGAGACAGGTAGCTCATGAAGTAGTCTTTGATCACAGTGCCCTTGTAGCCGCAGCAGATGACGAACTCGTTGAGGCCGTAGTGAGAATACAGCTTCATGATATGCCATAGGATCGGACGACCACCGATCTCGACCAGCGGCTTCGGTACTACCGAAGTGTGCTCGCTCAATCTCGTACCGTAGCCACCGGCGAGAATAACAACCTTCATAGGGATCTCCTGTCCTAGGTTCCCCACCGAAGCATGCACAGGCGCATTTTCGGATGGCGCAGTTCGGACGGTAGATCGCTGCGGCACAACCAACTTGATGACTGTCAACTCGGCAGAGCGACGTCGGCTGACGTCTCACGTCGCATCGTCACACGCGTTCACGCGCACGACGATTTGACGTAGTCAGCTTGCCAATAGGCGCTGCCGATATCAAAGGCCGAGCGGGTCGCCTACTCGACGAAAACGGACGATGGCCGAAAACAACAGCCGAGCTCTGCCTCGCCCTCAAGCGGCTGCGGGTCAATCGACGAAACAGTCTTATTTGCCATAGGCTGCGGGATCCGGGCCGTCAGGCCGGTCGAGCCTCGAAAAGACGTCGTGGTCCTCGCCGGTCAGCTCGAAGTCGAACAGGTCGATGTTGTCGGCCATGCGGGCCGCGTTTGCCGATTTCGGGTATCGCGATCGTGCCGTTTTCGAGGTGCCAGCGAAGCGCGATTTGCGCGCGAACGGCCGAGTCGATAGTCGAGTTGGCGTGCGAAAGCCGACCACGCTAATGCCTTCCGTCTCGAACCCTTTCGGCAAAACACAGAAGAGACGCCATTCGTCTCGCTAGCTCCGGCCTTTCCAGTCGAGTTGACGATGCTCAATAATGGCTGGTGCCACAGGGTTAGGCAAAGAGCGATCGTCGCACAAATCGCGAGACGCTCTCGCCGACGAAGGGCGGAGCTCGAAGCTTCGAACGTCAGAAGCGGCATGCGTCTCACTGAGGCGGGACAATTCGACGCAATGCGCTCGATCTGCGATCGTCCCACCACAAGCGAACGCCAAAAACAGGCGACGTTTCCTCGCGATAGCAAGGGAAGCGATCGCGTAGCTCCTGCCGCTTCGACGTCGCCAGGGAGGGCATGATGGGGAATGCCTCACAGCCACCCCATTCCGCAACAAAGCAATCACATTGATGACAGAATCTGTTGCGAGCGTGATTTGCATACGCGCTTGGTTGCATTCGTAAGGGCTTTGCTCCGACAACCACTGCTCAAATTGAGTGCAATCACAAGAACCGCGAAGAGTTCGTTGCGACGCTTCGATTGAACTTCACTCCAGCTTGGTTCATGCTTTCGGGAAAGGCTCAACGTGATTCGGTAAGCCCGATTTCGGTAACGTGAGACCATTGGCCGTGGGGCGTTCGGCCGGCTCTTGCGACTGTCGAGTATCAGCAGAAACAGCGATTGGTTGGCGCGAACGGTGTGATGTCGATCACACCTTCTGGCCTCGCATCGTCGTGGTCAGCCTTGAATGCTCTCTCACACACTCACATTCGAACGACTGGGAAAGGTGAAATGGGGATTTCATTAGCAGAGCTGATCAAACAGAACACGCTTGGGCAGAGCGAAGGATATCCTGCCGGTGTTCCGCACAGCTGGAATTGGTACAAGGGTTGGAATCCGGACGGTCTGCTGACTCCGCCTGCCGACTTCACGGCGGTCGAAGGCTGGGGACAGGTCTACACGGAGGAAGGGGCTCCCGCATCTCCAAATGCGAACGTCGAGCTCGCGAACGCAAAGACCTACGTGCATATCAAGGAAACTGGCGAGTGGCTGCTCGTCCAGGACCAGTCAAAGCTAGGAATCGCAGGCGGGCACTTCGTCCCAAATTTCAACGGTAACTCAGGTTACCCGATGACGGTGACTCGCCTGCCAAGCGGGGCGGTGAGCTTTGATGCGCCTCCGGCCGGCTACAACGATCATTTCTGGCAAGGAGCACGTGGGACCTACACGGCTGGCACCGTCGACGGGGTTTACGTCCAGATGGACATGAGGACGACCGATCCCAACGCGAAGCTGGTGGGCATGGTCGGTGTGGACTGGTGGCGTAACGCGTCAGCGCCGTATCTTGACGACCACAGCGCCAATCCAGCTGTTGGAGTCAGCAACTGGGTTGAGCTTTCGACCCAATGGAAGACGATCGGTTACTATTCCATGAGCACTGCGGCGTTCCAGGCAGACTTGCCTCCGCCGCTGCTTGGATCTCCTCAAACGCCTCCGGTCCAGCCTTCCGACACGATAGCGCCGGCGTCGCCCAAGCTGGTGGCAGTCACGCCGGATACGGGTACCGCCGGAGACCAAGTTACCAATGCCAAGCAATTGACGTTGAGCGGAACGGCAGAAGCGGGCAGCACCGTCAAGGTATTTGAGGGAACGAGCGTCGTTGGCACGGTCAAGGCCGGTGCGAATGGCACCTGGAGCCTGACCACAGCCCAATTGGCAGATGGGAACCATACCTTCAACGCGACCGCCACGGATGCTGCAGGCAACGTCAGTCAGAAATCCGCTTCCCTCAGCGCACGCGTAGACACGCTTGCGCCGGCGGCCCCCAAGATCACGGCATTCGCACCGGATAATGGTACCGTCGCGGCCAGGATGACGAACACCGGACGGTTGACGCTGAGTGGTACATCGGAAGCAGGCAGCACGGTTAGGGTCCTCGAGGGCACGACCGTGATCGGCACGACCAAAGCTGGCGCGGGCGGCGCCTGGAGTTTGACAACGGCACAGTTGGCTGCAGGGAGGCACGCCTTCACTGCCATGGCCACCGACGCCGCAGGCAACGTCAGCACGAAATCTGCCGGCCTGAATGTGACGGTCAACGGGCCTGTCACCTCGCCACCGGCAAATGGAAAGAATTTGCTGGTGAACGGGTCGTTCGAGGCGACCGCCGTGGCTGACGGACGCTGGGGAGCCTACAAGTCGGTTTCGGGTTGGACCGCGATCTCCGGCGGCACGATCGAGCTCTGGAATAATCACAGTGGCGTCAAAGCCAGCGACGGCGCCAATTTCGGCGAGCTCGACTATCTTGGCGCTCGAGATGGCTTCTACCAGGATGTTAAGACCGTCGCAGGACAAGTTTACCAACTGTCCTTCGATGCGCGCACGCGACCCGGTTTCAACAGCGCGACCTGCTCAATCGAAGTCTTTTGGAATGGCTCGGTTGTTGCGGCTGTTCCGCCTGGCAGCGCTTGGGACTCCTACGATTTCAAGGTCGTTGGCACCGGCGGCAACGATCGCCTGACCTTCCGCGAGGTATCCAGCCAAGGCAGCGACGGCCTCGGTGCCCTCTATGACAATATCGAACTCACCGTCGCGACAGCGACGCCGCCCACTCAAATACCGGAGCCCACAGGCAAGAATCTCCTGGTGAACGGATCATTCGAGTCATCTTCGCTGGCGCCTCTCCAGGGCGGTCGCTGGGGTGCCTTCGATTCCGTTCCAGGCTGGCACGCCATCAGTGGCGGAACCATCGAGCTCTGGAACAATCTGAACGGCGTGAAAGCAAGTGACGGCGGCAACTTCGGCGAAATGGACTATGTCGGAGCTCGTGATGGACTTTATCAGGATGTGAAAACCGTCGCCGGTCAGCAATACGATCTTTCCTTCGATGCGCGCTCGCGGCCGGGGTTCTCGAGCTCGACCTGTTCGATCGAAGTCCTGTGGAATGGCTCGGTCGTTGGCGTGGTTCCGCCCGGCGCCGACTGGAAGAACTATGATTTCACGGTGACCGGAACAGGCGGACAGGACCGCCTGACCTTCCGCGAGGTTGCGGGCCAGGGCGGTGACGGGCTCGGCGCTCTCTACGACAATGTCTCCCTGGTCGCAAAGACGCCGAGCTCCACCTCGGCATCTCTGCTGAGCAGTACAAGTCAGGCGGTCGCGCTGATGAATCAGTTCGCCGCGACCGACGGAATCACGACCTCCGCAGTGACGAATGGGCCGCTCGCAACCGATACGAGCGCCTTGCTCACGCAGACGCTCTCGTTGCCTGCCCAACACTAGTTTTTCGGCGATAGGCTGTGAGTAGACGCGGGGGCGCAGATTTGCGCCCCCGCGTTTTGCATTGGGACTTTGCATTGGGACCGCCCGCCAGGAATGCCCTGCAGCCAGCAGGTGCCGCTCTACGAGCTGCTCAGCGGAATTGATAGCCGTCAACTCCGAGGTGCTGGTTTCAGTTCAGATGATGCCGGGGCGAGCCTCTCCATGGCGATTGCCGCGCCGATAGGTCTGACAATCGAAATCCATGACACACTCGGCACAAATCACGGCGTGTTCACCCGCACCTTATGCGAGCGGGGCCGTGCGCACCGCATTTCCGGCCGAGACGGCCCGCCCTTACGTCACGATCGCAATTCCTACCTACAACAGGGCCACGCTTCTGAAGGGATGCATCGCATCCGCCCTGGCGCAGACCTACCCTCATTTCGAGGTTCTCGTCTCGAACAACGCTTCGCCGGACGATACGGCGCAGATCTTGGACCAGTTCAGCGACCCACGATTGCGCGTCATCACCCAGGAAACCAATATCGGCCTGCTCCCGAATTGGAATGCGTGTCTTGCGAATGCTCGAGGCGACTACATCATCTTCGTATCCGATGACGACAGGATTTTGCCGGCGCTGCTCGAGCGGTGCGTGGCGCTTATTGACCAACACTCGCAACTTCCGATCGTCGTTACTCTGAGCAATTTACACGCGGCTTCACTCGGCCAAACGCGCCCCCCGCGCGCCAGTCGGACTCTCCCCACCGGCGTTCGGGACGGCACTGCAATCCTGAATGAGTTCCTTACCGACCAGATCACCGTCAATATGTGCGGCGTCGTGATGCGCACGGCCCTTCTGCGCGAACGCGGCGGCATTCCGCTCGATCTGCCGCACACCGCCGACGTCGCTGCGTGGGCACCGCTGCTACTTCTCGGCAAAGCCGGTCTCGTCAACGAGGCCTGCGCGACCTACACCTATCATGACGATTCCGAGACGGCCCGATTGGGGGTGGAGCGGCTTCTGTACGACGGACGCAAGGTCGCCGATTTGATCGCGCACACTGCGGAGACTCATGTTCATGACGCGCAACTGCGCAAGACCATCCAGCTCCAGGCTTGGCGTTGCTTTGCGCGTCGAGGGCTGATCACGCTGACAGACTTTCGCAGGAGCGGCGCAGGCATGCTCGAGATGTTGAGCATGGCTTGGCACTTTCGCCGGGATCTCCAGGGCGTGAGCCTGCAAGCCATCCTTCGCTTCGTTGCCGTCACCCTTTGTCCGCCGTCTCTGGCCGCTCGCCTGCGTCGTCTGAGGCGCAGCACCCCGGAACAATTGGCTTGACGACGACGGTACGGACTGTGGCGCGTCTTCCGCGCACACGAGCCCGACAGCAATCGCGCGGTCGGCCGCAGTTCGTCTGCTTATTCCGTTATTGATACCTCTCAATTCGCCTGACTCTGGCACCCATAGGCTGCGCCGAGAGTCAGGTTCTCCGATCAAGCGGACCGGACGCGAGATCAAGCGATGGTGGCCTGTTATGCCTAACTCACTGCCTGCATCATGAGCACACCGGCCCTGCCCGCCTCCCCCAGCC
>NZ_JARFML010000021.1 GCF_029167105.1 Bradyrhizobium yuanmingense
GGGTGACGGGGTGAGTGGCGGGGCACCGCTCGCCCCTCGTCATTGCGAGGAGCCCTTGCGACGAAGCAATCCAGGCTGCCTCCGCGGAGGGATTTCTGGATTGCTTCGCTTCGCTCGCAATGACGGTGGAGGCAGACGCGCGCCACATCGCCATTCCCCTTGTGGGGAGAGGGGACACACCCCGCTACCGGCGCTTTCCGCATTCGCTGACACTTTTCGTTAAAATTCTCGGGCGCGGCTTAGGGGGATCGCATCAACTCTTTTCCGTGATTGGGACAGATCACCGCCGCGACCTGCGGACTTGGAGGAGACGTGCCAATGCATCCGCGCAAGTTTGTCCGTGTGAAGCCCGCAGGCCTGGTGTCACGCCAGGCCAAGATCATCACCGACCCGCGCGCGCCGGTGATCCCGTGCACGCTGATCGACTATTCGCCCGGCGGGGCCTGCGTCGATCTCGGCGGCCAGGTGAAGATCCCCGATCGCTTCGAACTGCTGCACGTCAACACCAGGAAGCGCTGCCGCATCGCCTGGAAGCGCGGCACGCGCGTGGGCGTGGTGTTTTGAGGGATCGTTCCTGACTTCCTATGCAGCGGCATCGGCACTGCGCTCCCTCCCCCGCGAGCGGGGGAGGGTTGGGGAGAGGGTGTCTCCGCGTTGGGGTTGTTGAGAATTTGCCGAGTATGTCCCTGCGCGGGAGAGCTCTCCTCTGGGGACACCCGCGACGGCCCCGCCGCGGAGAGAGCCCTCTCCCCAACCCTCTCCCGCAAGCGGGAGAGGGAGCGGAGTCCCGACGCCGAAGCATCGTTTGCACCATCTGAACAGCCCCACCCCCGCGCTGCAAAACCGCCAGCGTCTTCGCGCATGACTGACGTGGCGGGGTCGGCTAGATTGCGTCCCCTACAACAAGACCGAATTGTCCGGGGAGGACAGGCGTGCACCAGGGACGTGTCGTTTTCGGCGCGATCGAGGAGGTCGTGTTCGGCCATCCTGCGGCGGAAGCCATCGTCGCCCAGATGGACCGGCTGGGAACAAGCCGCGCCTTCCTGATGGTGTCGGGGACGCTGAACCGGCAGACCGACGAGATCACAAAAATCAGGGAGGCGCTCGGCTCGCGCTGCGCCGGCCTGTTCGACGCCATGCCGGCGCATACGCCGCGCGAGGCGGTGATCGCGGCAACGCAGGCGGCGCGGGCGGCGGAGGCCGACCTGATCGTCACCATCGGCGGCGGCTCCATCACCGACGGCGCCAAGGCGGTGCAGCTCTGCCTTGCCAACGACATCGACGATATCGAGGGCATCGATCGCATCCGCGTGCACAAGGGCGTCGCGCCCGAGATGAACGCCCCTCACGTGCGGCAGGTCAGCGTGCCGACCACGATCGCCGGCGGCGAATTCAGTTCGATCGCCGGTGTCACCGACCGCGCGAGCCACGTGAAGCAGATGCTGCGGCATCCGCTCGCCGTGCCGCGCGCGACCATCCTCGATCCTGCCATCACCGTGCACACGCCGGAATGGCTGTTCCTGTCGACCGGCATCCGCGCAATCGACCATTGCGTCGAGGCGATCTGCTCGCGCGAGACGCATCCTTATGCCGATGCGCAAGCGGTGAAGGGCCTCGCCATGCTCGCCGACGCGCTGCCGCGGGTGAAGGCCGACCCTTCAGATCTCGATGCGCGGATGGACGCGCAGATCGGCACCTGGCTGTCGATGGGCGCGCTCGCCGCCGGCGTGCCGATGGGCGCGAGCCACGGCATCGGCTATGTGCTGGGCGGGGCCTTCGACGTGCCGCATGGCTACACCTCCTGCGTCATGCTGCCGGCGGTGATGCGCTGGAACGCGCGCGACAATGCCGAGCGGCAGATCATCGTCGCGGCGGCCATGGGCTATCCCGGCCGTGACGCCGCCGACGTGCTCGATGCCTTCATCCGCTCGCTCGGCATGCCGCACAGCCTTGGCGATGTGCGCATCTCCCCGGAGCATTTCGATGCGATCGCACAAGCCGCGATGCGCACGAACTGGATTCCACGCAACCCGCGCAGGATCGAGGGCCCCGCCGATGTGCGCGAGATCCTGCTGCTCGCCGCCTGATGGCTGCTGCGGGACCGGTACTGCGGGAACAAGGCGTCGCGAATCGTGTGAGGGTTGTACCGGATAGCGCGCACCGCAAGCGCCACAAGATCTGCTGTCGTCCCGGGGCGCGACGAAGTCGCGAGCCCGGGACCCATAACCCCAGGAAGGAGTTGCGGCATGGGCTGGCAACTCCGAGTCTTCGCCAAACATCTTCCTGGGGTTATGGATCCCGGATCTGCGCGCGCTGAGGGCGCGCTTGTCCGGGATGACGACCGGGTTTCAAAGCACCACCTCTTCGCACCTGCACTCTCACATCGTGAGAGAAGCGCCTCTCGATATTCCGTCATCCGAATTGTCGAGGGCGCGGCAAGCCTTGCGGGTTGCCTCGCTGCACGCGCCTCGCTATCGTCTGGACAAACAGGCCGCAAAAGGCCGAGGTCCAGGGAGGATGAGCATGCGGAGCGTGTGGGCGCTCGCCGCAATGGCGGCGTTATCTGTGCTGACGGCCTCAACTGCCACGCTCGCCGGCGAGCCCAAACAGGGCGGGACCTTGCGGATGTATCACCGCGACAGTCCGGCCAATGCCTCGATCCTCGAGGGCGCGACCTATTCGATCAACATTCCCTTCATGGGGGTGTTCAACAACCTCCTCATCTACGATCAGCACATCGCGCAGAACAGCCCCGATACGCTGCGGCCGGACCTCGCCGAAAGCTGGTCCTGGAGCAGCGACAACAAGAAGCTGACGTTCAAGCTGCGCCAGGGCGTGAAATGGCACGACGGCAAGCCGTTCACCTCGGCCGACGTCAAATGCAGCTTCGATCTGTTGATGGGCAAGTCGCAGCAGAAGCTGCGGCAGAATCCGCGCAAGGCCTGGTACAGCGAGGTCAACGAGATCACGACCAACGGCGAATTCGAGGTCACCTTCGACCTGAAGCGGCCGCAGCCCTCGCTGCTGGCGATGCTCGCCTCCGGCTACACGCCGGTCTATCCCTGTCATGTCTCGCCGGCGGACATGCGCACCCATCCGATCGGGACCGGGCCGTTCAAGTTCGTCGAGTTCAAGGCCAATGAATCGATCAAGCTGACGCGCAATCCGGACTATTGGAAGAAGGGCCTGCCCTATCTCGACGGCATCGAATACACCATCATCACCAACCGCTCGACCGCGATCCTGGCCTTCGTCGCCGGCAAGTTCGACATGACCTTTCCGACGCACATCACGATCCCGCTTCTGAAGGACATCAAGTCGCAGGCGCCGAACGCGACCTGCGTCGTCGAGCCGACCAACGTCTCGACCAACATCATCGTCAATTCGACCTCGGCGCCGTTCGACAACATCGACATCCGCCGGGCGATGGCGCTCGCGCTCGACCGCAAGGCGTTCGTCGACATCCTGTTCGAAGGCCAGGGCGACATCGGCGGCACCATGCTGCCGCCGCCGCAGGGCCTCTGGGGCATGCCCAAGGACAGGCTGGAGACCATTCCGGGCTATGGCCGCGACATCAACGCCAACCGCGAGGAAGCCAGGAAGCTGATGCAGAAGGCGGGCTATGGTCCGGACAAGCGCCTCGCCGTGAAGGTTTCGACGCGCAACATCGCCGAATATCGCGACCCCGCCGTGATCCTGATCGACCAGCTCAAGAGCATCTATATCGACGGCGAGCTCGACGTCGTGGAAACCGCGAACTGGTTCCCGAAGGTCGCGCGCAAGGATTACATGCTCGGCCTCAACCTGACCGGCAATGCCGTCGACGATCCCGACCAGTCGTTCTACGAGAACTATGCCTGCGGCTCGGAGCGGAACTACACCAACTATTGCAACAAGGAGATCGAGAAGCTGTTCGACGTGCAGTCGCAGGAGACCGATATCGCAAAGCGCCGACCGCTGGTGTGGGACATCGACAAGAAGCTGCAGGAGGACGTCGCCCGCCCGATCATCTTCCATGCCCGGGCCGGCACCTGCTGGCACCCCCACGTCAAGGGCGTCACCATCATGTCGAACAGCTCCTACAACGGCTTCCGCTACGAGGACGTGTGGCTCGACAAGTGACGCGACGCTGACGGCTAGCGCGGAGGGCGATGCATGTTTGCCTATCTGGTGCGGCGCCTGTTCCTGATGCTCGTGACCCTGTTCGGGATCTCGGTCGTCATCTTCTTCCTGCTGCGCATCGTGCCGGGCAACATCGTCGACATCCTGTTCGCCGCCGCCGGCTATGTCGATGCCGCCGACAAGGCAAATCTGGAGAAAGAGCTCGGCATCGACCGTCCCTTGATCGTGCAATATTGGCACTGGATCAGCGGCTTCCTGCGCGGCGATTTCGGCTTCTCCTACGTCTCGGAGAAGCCGGCGCTGCAGGAGATCCTGCCGCGAATTCCAATCACGGCAAAGCTTGCCGGCCTCGCGCTGCTGTTCTCGGCATCGATCGGCATTCCGCTCGGTGTCATCAGCGCGGTGAAGCAGGGCACGAAGCTCGACTACGCGCTTCGCGTCGTCAGCCTCAGCGGCCTGTCGCTGCCCTCGTTCTGGCTCGGCCTTCTGATCCTCACAGCGTCCGTGGCGATGTTCGGGCAGATGCCGATCTTCAATCCGAATCCGAAGACCTGGCTCGAGGCGTTCGCGACCTACGCCGTGCCGGCCGCTGCCGTCGGCTTCCGCAGCGCGGCACTGACCATGCGCATCACGCGCTCCTCGATGCTGGAGGTGCTGCGGCAGGATTACATCCGCACCGCGCGCGCCAAGGGCGCCTCCGAAGCGGCGGTGAACTATCAGCACGCGCTGAAGAACGCGATTCTGCCCGTGATCACCGTGATCGGCATCGAGGCGGCGTTCCTGATCGGCGGCCTGATCGTCACCGAGACCGTGTTCAACATTCCCGGCGTTGCCCGCTTCCTGGTCGAGGCGATCCGCTGGCGGGACTATCCGATCGTGCAGAACCTCGTGATGTTCATCGCGGTCGTGGTGGTGTTCGCCAATTTCACCGTCGACATGCTCTACGCGGTGTTCGACCCGCGGATCAGGTACACGGATTAGGAGATCAGCTTGGCCGCGATCGACTTCGACGTTGAACTGAGGCGGGCCGGGGCGCATGCGACCGTGGGCTGGCGGCGCGTGCTGTTCATGGCGCAGCGGCACGTGCTGGGCGCGGCCGGGCTCGTCATCATGACATTGTTCGTGCTGACGGCGATCTTCGCCGATTTCATCGCGCGTTACGATCCGCTGACGGTCGATTCCGCCCGCGCGCTGGCGCGCCCGAGCCTGGCGCACTGGATGGGCACTGATTCCTTCGGCCGCGACGTGTTCAGCCGCATCATCCACGGGGCGCGGATCTCGCTCGCGGTCGGCATCGGCTCGACCGTGCTCGGCGGCACCATCGGGGTGATCGTCGGCCTCACCTCCGGCTATCTCTCGGGCTGGGTCGATCTGGTGTTCCAGCGCGTCTCCGACGTGCTGCAGGCGCTGCCGCTCTTGGTGCTGGCGCTGGTGATGACGGCCGCGCTCGGGCCGTCGCTGCCGAACGTGATCATCGCCATCGCCATTCCGCTGATCCCGACGGTCGCGCGTGTCATCCGTGCCAACACGCTGGCGCTGCGCGAGCAGCCGTTCGTGGAGGCCGCCAAATCGATCGGCATGAGCGAGATGCGGATTGCGCTCCGCCACGTGCTGCCGAACACGCTGGCGCCGCTGATCGTGCTGGCGACGGCGCAGCTCGGCTCGACAATCCTGACCGAAGCCTCGCTGTCCTTCCTCGGCCTCGGCATTCCCGAGCCCTATCCGTCGTGGGGGCGCATGCTGTCCGAATCCGCCGCCGAATATGTCCGCACCGCGCCGTGGCTGGTGATCTTCCCGGGCGTCGCGATCAGCCTCGCCGTGTTCGGCGCCAATCTGTTTGGCGACGCCCTCCGTGACATCCTGGATCCGAGGCAGCGCGGCTGATGGCGGACAAGACCGATCTCGTGCTCGACGTGAAGAACCTGAAGACGGTGTTCTTCACCAATTCCGGCCTGTTCAGGGCTGTCGACGATCTCTCCTTCAGCGTGAGGCGCGGCGAGACGCTGGCGATCGTCGGCGAATCCGGCTGCGGCAAGAGCGTGACCGCGCTGTCGGTGATGCGGCTCGTGCCCGATCCGCCCGGCCGCATCGTCGGCGGCTCCGTCTCGCTGGAAGGCACCGACCTGCTGGCGCTGGATGAATCGGAGATGCGCGCGGTCCGGGGCAATCGCATCTCCATGATCTTCCAGGAGCCGATGACCTCGCTCAATCCGGTGATGCGGATCGGCGACCAGATCGTCGAGGCCGTGCGGCTGCACCGGAACATCTCGTCGAAACAGGCGCAAGATATCGCCGTCGAGATGCTGCGGCTGGTGCGCATTCCCGAGCCGGCGCGGCGGGCGCGCGAGTATCCGCACCAGCTCTCCGGCGGCATGCGTCAGCGCGCAATGATCGCGATGGCGCTGGCGTGCCGGCCGGCGCTCCTGATCGCGGATGAGCCGACCACCGCGCTCGACGTCACCATCCAGGCGCAGATCCTCGCGCTGATCCTCGACCTGCAGAAGGAGCTCGGCACCGGGCTGGTGCTGATCACCCACGATCTCGGCGTCGTCGCGCAGACCGCGCAACGCGTGATCGTGATGTATGCGGGGCGAAAGGTCGAGGAGGCCAGCGTCGAGGCGCTGTTCGCCGCACCGAAGCATCCCTATACGCGCGGGCTGATGGCCTCGATCCCGGCCGTTCCGGCCTCCGGCGTCGCCGCGCCGGCGCGGCTGAACGAAATCCCAGGCACGGTGCCGTCGCTGGTGCGGCTGCCAAAAGGCTGCGCCTTCGCACCGCGGTGCAAGCTCGCTATCAAGCGCTGCGAGGCCGAATATCCGCCGCTGGCGGATTGGGGCGGCGGCCATCTCGCCGCGTGCTGGCGCGCGGAAGAAGTCGCGGAGGTGGCATGACCGAGGCGTTGCTCGAAGTCACCGACCTCAAGAAGCACTACCCCGTGCGCGCCGGCGTGTTGCGCCGGCAGGTTGGCACCGTGCATGCGGTCGATGGCGTCTCCTTCGCGCTTGGCATCGGCGAGACGCTCGGCCTCGTCGGCGAATCCGGCTGCGGCAAATCCACTGTGGCGCGCAGCGTGCTGCGGCTGGTCGAGCCGACCTCGGGTCAGATCCGCCTCGACGGCGAGGACATCACGCATCTTTCGAAGACGGCGCTGCGGCCGCATCGCCGCTCGATGCAGATCGTGTTCCAGGATCCGTTCGCCTCGCTCAATCCGCGCATGACCGCCGGCGACATCGTCGGCGAGCCGATCGCCGTGCACGGGCTCGCCACCGGCAAGGAGCTGGAGACGCGGGTCGCAAAGCTGTTCGAGCAGGTGGGCTTGCGGCCCGACCAGATGCGCAATTTCCCGCATCAATTCTCCGGCGGCCAGCGCCAGCGCATCTGCATCGCCCGCGCGCTGGCGCTGGGGCCGCGCCTGATCGTCTGCGACGAGCCGGTGTCCGCGCTCGACGTCTCGATCCAGGCGCAGGTGATCAACCTCTTGATCGACCTGCAGCGGCAGCACGGCTTCTCCTATCTCTTCATCGCGCACGACCTCGCCGTGGTCGCGCATATCAGCCACCGCGTCGCGGTGATGTATCTCGGCCGCATCGTCGAGATCGCCGACAAGGACGAGCTGTTCCGCAATCCCCGGCATCCCTACACCCAGGCCCTGCTCGCCTCGGTGCCGGTCGCCAATCCGCTGGCGAAGAGGCTCGCGCCGCTGGTGGATGGCGATGTGCCGAGCCCGGTCAATCCGCCGTCAGGCTGCGCATTCCACACCCGCTGCCGGTTTGCGATGGAGCGGTGCAAGACGGAACGGCCGGCGCTGCTGGATGCCGGTGATGGGCATCAGGTCGCGTGCCTGCTCAACGACGGCACGGGACGGAGCCAGTAGGACGTGTCCTCGCAGGGTCCGCAACGCGCCTCTCGACATTCCAGAACCCTACGGCTCAGTCGTTCACGCTAATATCCGTAAAGAGGAACCCGGCCGGCGTCTTGGTAAAGACGAAGATGAGGTCGCCGCAGAAGACGAAGTAAGAGTCATTCTTGTAGTCATCGCGATCGTAGATAGCCTTGCCGCGCTGGATACACGCGCGATTTTTCGCAGTGAACGAGCTCGCATAGGTCTTGGCGCGAAATTGCGCAGCGTCGCGAATTGCGCTGTCGTTCATGAACGGCAATCGTGTCATACCGGCGACGGCGGCGGAATCGTTTGCTCTCAGCGCCGCGCGAAACTTCTCGATGAAGCCATCAAACTCCTTCTGCAGGGCAGGAGAAGCGACGGCGCTCTTCGCCGCGGCGGCGGCTGGAGCAAGAGTCACGAGGCCGGTTGCAAGCATAATTCTCAGCAAAGATTTCACGGGTCGGCTCCGTCCATCTACCAGTCAAAGGTCTCCCGAATCCCTGGTGTTCTGTCGCCTCAAGGACTTTCTGGTTCAACGGCGCAGCGTTGACTCCGGCGGCTCTCCGCCGGTGTTGGGGCTTAAGCGGACATCAGTCGGCGGCCCGCCGCTCAATGAGGACACGGCCTATATCCCAGCGCCCGGATCACCGGCCAGGCCGCGAGCGCGGCGGCGAGATGCTTGAGCGTGTGGCCCGAGACCATGTGCCCGGTCGCTTCGAACACGGTCACGTCGCCGAGTTCGAACAGCTTGGCCAGCACATAGAAGACGATCACGCCGCCGAGCGGCACGCCAAGCGCGCCGGGCCGTGGACGTGTGAACGCGAGGCCCATCGCAAGCGCCATGCCGCCGAACTGCACGACCACCCAGGGCGTGAGATTCTCGCGTGCCACCCAGGCAGCGAGCAGGCCCGCGATCATCGTCAGCACCAGCACCGCTTCGCCTGCGCGCGTGCTGATGCGCTCGCTGGCCGCGATGCCCAGAAATCCTGCGAATGCGACCGCCATGCCGAGACGATCGGCGACGAGCCGTTGCGGCGCGTCGGGATCGAGATGATAGAAGCCCGAGCCGAGGCAAGTGAGGATCAGCCCGACGAAGAACCAGCTCGCACCCACCGGCGCATCTTGGCGAGCACGCAGCCGCTCCGAGCCCCAGACGCCCATTGCGAGAAAGGCGAGATTGCTCAGCACATCGCCCGCGTTGGGCACACCGAGCCAGGTGCGGTCGTCGATGAAATGCGGGATGTGCCAGGCGGCGGCGGGTAATCCGGGCGCGAAGAGCGCAGCCAGGATCAGGATGAAGAATGCACCAGCCAGGTATTTTTCGCGGGCTTGCAGCGTGCCAAGCGCCAAATGGCGAGACACTGAAGGCAGCCCGGCAGTGGCCGCTTGGGCGGGATCATCGGCGTGCAACATGCGAGGCTCCGGAGCAATTGAACAAAGTTCATTATTGGTAGCTCTGGATTGAACAATGTTCAATAGACGTTATGCGCAAGCTTTAGGGAGCGCAGACCTCATTGAAATCGTTAGCATTTCCGGGGATTCCGTTGGGTGGGCAAAGCGAAGCGTGCCCACCTCCCGCTTGCGATGGACATTCGGGGGCACGGCGCTTGGCGCCTTTGCCCGCCCTACGAGATCACGTTTGTGGCGCTACCCCGCCCCGATCTCCGCGACGATCCGGCCCGTCGTGACCTGCTCGCCTTCGGCGACGTCGATCGCGGCGATGACGCCGTCGATGCCGGCCTTGTGGACGTGCTCCATCTTCATCGCCTCCAGCGTCAGCACCGGCTGGCCGGCGGTGACGCGGTCCCCAAGCTTGACCAGCACGGCGACGACGCGGCCGTTCATGGCGGCGCGAACCTTGCCGTCACCGCCATTGCTTGCGGCGGCCTTCGGCGCGGCCAGCGTGAGATCGGTGACGGCGAGCGGGATGCCACGATGCTGGAGGTACAGGCGATCGCCATCACGCAGGAATCTTGCGCTGTCTATCACCCCGGCGTGGCGGAAGCGGATGACGTAGGGATCGAGCTGGTCGATCTCGAACTTATGCTGGCGGCCGTCAGCAATGACCGTGTAGCTGCCGTCGCGTTCGCGCGTGATGTCGAGTTCGTGCGCACGGCCGACGATTTCGATTTTCGCCGGCAGCGGAAAGGTGGCGGCGAGGCTGCGTCCACCCTGCCACGAAGGCGCGCGCGGGTTGGTGACGTAGAGCAGCAGGCCTGCCAGCGCCGTCTCGAACGCCGCGTCCGCACGCGGCGCAAGCAGCTCGTCGCGATGGGCGCCGATGAACGCCGTCGTCGCCTCGCCCTTGGCAAAGCCGGGATGGCGCAGGCAGGACATCAGGAACGCCTGGTTGGTCGTCACGCCGAACGCCGTGAGCTGCTCGAGGCCGACAATCAGGCGCCCCCTCGCCTCTTCGCGATTGGCGCCGTGGCTGATCATCTTGGCGATCATGGAATCGTAGAACGGCGGAATCTCCGAGCCCGATCGCAGCGCGTGCTCGACACGGATGCCGTCGGGCACTTGCCAGCGCGCCATGCGGCCGGACTGCGGCATGAAGTCGTGCGCGGCATCTTCCGAGCAGAGCCGTACCTCGATGGCGTGGCCGGAGAATCTGATGTCCTGCTGCTTCATCGGCAACGCCTCGCCGCGGGCGACGCGCAGCTGCAGTTCGACGAGATCGAGCCCGGTGATCGCCTCGGTGACGGGATGCTCGACCTGGAGGCGCGTGTTCATCTCCATGAAGTAGAACGCGCCGCTGGCATCGAGCAGGAATTCCAGCGTGCCGGCGCCCTCATAGCGCAGCGCCTTCACGGCGGCGACCGCAACCTCGCCCATCCTGGCGCGCAGCTCCGGCGTGACGGCGGGTGACGGCGCCTCCTCGATCAGCTTCTGGTGGCGCCGCTGCACCGAGCAATCGCGCTCGCCGAGATGGATGGCGTTGCCGTGGCTGTCGCCGAACACCTGGATCTCGATGTGGCGCGGATTCTGGATCGCGCGTTCGAGGATGACGGCGGGATCGCCGAACGCGGCCTTCGCTTCCGATCGCGCGCTGCGCAGCGCGGCGGGGAAGGATGCCGCATCGGTGACGAGCCGCATGCCGCGGCCGCCGCCGCCCGCGGCTGCCTTGATCATCACGGGGAATCCGATCTTCCCGGCTTCGGCGAGCATGACCTCGTCGCCCTGCTCAGCGCCCTGGTAGCCGGGCACAATGGGCACGCCGGCCTTCTTCATGATCTCCTTGGCGCCGGCCTTGTTGCCCATCGCCTCGATCGCCTGCGGCGACGGGCCGATGAAGACGAGGCCGGCATCCTTGCAGGCGCGCGCAAACGCCTCGTTCTCGGCGAGAAAGCCATAGCCGGGGTGAACGGCATCCGCGCCGCTGGCCTTCGCCGCTTCGATGATCGCGGGAATGTTGAGATAGGATTGCGCCGGCAAGGCTTGGCCGATGCGCACGGCCTGATCCGCCTGCTTCACATGGAGCGCGTCGCCATCTGCATCGGAATAGACCGCGACGACGCCGAGGCCGAGCTTTCGCGCGCTGTGCATCACGCGCAGCGCGATCTCGCCGCGGTTGGCGACCAGAACCTTGAAGAACGGCCGATGCTGCACTGATCCGTTCCTCATGGGCGGGCCACCGAAAACTGCATGCGCTGGGGCGTGCGCGCATCGCCCTCGCGGCAGATCGCGAGCACCTCCGACAGCACCGCGCGGGTGTCGCGCGGATCGATCACGCCGTCGTCGAGCACGCGGGCGCTGGTCGAGAACACATCCATCTGCCCATCGAACACGCCGATGATCTCAGCCTTCATGGCGTCCAGCCTGTCCTTTTCGATCGGCTTGCCGCGGCGCGCCGCGGCCGCCTCGGTCACGATCGCCATGGTCTCGGCGGCCTGCTCGCCGCCCATCACGGCGGTCTTGGCATTGGGCCAGGAGAAGCAGAAGCGCGGATGGAAGCCGCGGCCGCACATGCCGTAATTGCCGGCGCCGAACGAGGCGCCGCAATAGATGGTGATCTGCGGCACTGTCGCCGACGTCACCGCCTGGATCATCTTGGAGCCGTGCTTGATCATGCCGGCCTCTTCATAGGCCTTCCCGACCATGTAGCCCGTGGTGTTGTTGAGATAGAGGATCGGCGTGCGGGTCTGGCAGCAGGCCTGGATGAAATGCGTCGCCTTGTTGGCGCCGGCGGGATCGAGCGGGCCGTTGTTGGTGATGATGCCGATGGCCTGGCCCTGGATGCGGGCATGGCCGCAGACGGTGGCCGGGCCGTAATTCGGCGCCATCTCGGTGAAATCGGAATCGTCGATAATGCGCGCGATCACCTGTTTCATGTCGACCGGGCGCTTGTGGTCCATCGGCATGATGCCGAGCAGCTCGTCCTGGTCGTAGCGCGGCGGCTTGAATTGCACTGAGGCTTTGCCCGGCCGCTCCCATTGCAGCGCCGCCATGATCTCGCGTGCGATGCGCAATGCGTCGCGATCGTCTTCGGCGAGATAGTCGCCGAGGCCAGACACTTGCGTGTGCATCTCGGCGCCGCCGAGCTCTTCCTCCGTCGCGATCTCGCCGGTCGCGGCCTTCAGCAGCGGGGGTCCGGCGAGGAAGGCGCGGGTGCGGCCGCGGACCATGACGATGTAGTCGGAAAGGCCGGTCTGGTAGGCGCCGCCGGCGGTGGAGGAACCGTGCGTGACGGTGACGACCGGCAGGCCCGCAGCGGAAAGCCGCGCCAGGTTGCGAAAGATGTTGCCGCCGCGAACGAAATCCTCGACGCGATAGCGCAGCAGATTGGCGCCAGCGCTTTCGACCAGCTGTACATAAGGCAGCTTGTTCTCCAGCGCGAGCTCCTGCACCCGCAGCGTCTTGTCGAGGCCGTAAGGCTGCAGCGCGCCGGCGTCGATGCCGGAATCGCTGGCGCTGACCATGCAGCGGATGCCCGAGACGAAGCCGATGCCGGCGATGACGCCGCCGCCGGGGACACTCTTGTTCGCATCAGGCACGTCGAACATGTAGCCGGCGAGCGTCGACAGCTCGATGAAGGGGCTACCTGGATCGAGCACCAGCGCGACGCGCTCGCGCGGCAGCAGCTGGCCGCGCTTGTGGAAGCGGTCCTTGGCCGCGGCCGATGCGGCGCGCGTGCGCTCTTCCAGTGCGCGCATGCGGTCGATCAGGCCGAGCATGCCGTCGCGGTTGGCCTGGTAGGCGGCGCTGCCGGGGGAGATGGTGTTTTCGATGACAGACATTAGTGCTCCTGCCCGTCATTCCGGGGCGCGCGGAGCGCGAGCCCGGAATCCATACTCCCAATCGTGGTCATGGATTCCGGGCCTGGCCCTTCGGGCCATCCCGGAATGACGGAGTGTGTGACTACCTGTTCGTCCCAAAGATCTTCCGCGCCTCGGCGGGGTTCGCGATCTCGCGGCCGGCGCGCCTTGCGCAGGCGGCGATCGCTTCGATCAGCTGGCCGTTCGACGTGACCTTCTTGCCGTCGGAGAGATAGAAGGTGTCCTCGAGGCCGGTACGCAGATGGCCGCCGAGCTCGGCGCAGCGCTGGTGCAGCGGCCAGATCTCCTCGCGGCCGATGGCGGTGACCTGAAAATGCGCTTCGGGGCGCTTCAGCTTCAAGAGGATCGGCAGCAATTCAGGATCGGCCGGCATGCCGGAGGCGACGCCCATGACGAAATTATACTCGAGCGGGCCCTTGTACATGCCGACCTGATGGTACATGCCGACGCAGCGGACGATACCGACGTCGAAGCATTCGAACTCGGGAATGGTGCCGACCGCGTTCATGACGTCGAGATAGTCCTTCACCTTCTCGACCGCATTGTCGAACATCATCGGCGGCCAAGCCCAGCTGTTGTCGGCCTTCACCTTCAGGTAGTTCAGCGAACCGGCGTTGCAGGCGGCGATCTCGGGCCTGGTCTCGCGGATGCAGTCGAGCGCGCCTGAATAGTTCGGTCCCGACACGCCCGAGGTGTGGTTGATGATCACGCCCGGGCAGGCTTCGCGGATCGCCTGCTGGATCTCCTTGCTGACCGCGACCTCCCAGGACGGCAGATGTCCCTTGCCCGGCGCCTGCTGGCGCAGATGGATGTGCATGATGGACGCGCCGGCCTCGAACGCGGCCCTAGCCTCGCGCGCCATCTGCTCGGGCGTCACGGGCACGTTGTGCTGCTTGGGGTCGGTGAGCACGCCGTTCAGCGCGCAGGTGATGACGGCCTTGTCGCTCATGCGTTCGATGTCTCGCACGTTGAGAATTCAACGCTTGCGATCATGTGACGCGCGACACGCGGCTTCTTGCGCGGAGAAGCTGGAAAAAGACGAGCTTTCGTAGGGTGGGTTAGCCGAAGGCGTAACCCACCCTACGAAGCTACGAAGCCTCCGCCATACGCACCGTCTCGGTGCTGCGATAGATCGCAAGATCGCGCGAGCCGACGAAGATCGCCCGCGGCTTCAATCCGTAGAAGCGGCGGATCGAGTGGCTGAAATGCGTGGAATCGGGATAGCCGATGTCCTGCGCCAGATGGGCGAGGTTGAGGTCCTGGTTGGCGAAGTGCAGCAGATACCGCGCGCGCTTCCAGGCGCGGAAGGAGCGGAACGAGATGCCGGTCTCCTCCTTGAACAAATGCAGGAAGCGCGAGGCCGAGAGGCCGGCTTCAGCGGCGCAGGTATCCGCCGTCACCGGCTCGCCGGAGAAGCGCTCGATGCGGGCCACCGCACGCATCACGCGCGGATCCAGCACGCGGCGCGGCAGCGCCTCGCCAAAGCACATCTCGTCGAACTCGGCGGTGGTGATGTCGCCATAGCGGCGCTGACGCAGCAGCGCGTAGGCGGCGAGGATCTTGCGAACATAGGTGGCCTGATCGGGTCCGGTCAGGCGCGCGGCGAAGGCTTCGATCACGCCATCCGGCATGCTTTCCGGCTCCAGCGTCACGGCGATCACGGTGCGGTAGTCGCTGGCGATGGAATGCCGCTGGTTCGGCAGGGTGACGAACAGCTCGCCGGTGGTGAGAACGTCGTCGATGGTCAGGTGCAGATTGCCCTTCACCGCGACATAGATTTGGCAGCAACCGGGTGTCCGCTTGCGGGGCCGGCCGAGCAGGCCAGCATAGAACACGCGCTCCGGCGTGATCAGCATCAGATGGTCGGATTCGCGACCGTTATATTCCATTGGAGTCCTCCTCGCGCGGCTCTCTGGCCGCTGCGGACGGAGGTCACCTTAGCGGAAATTTGGGCGCTGTCACGGTGAGATAGCGCTGTCATGAAAACATGCGCGATCGTTCCGGGGGACGGGAGGCGCGAACCCGGAACCTCTAGATTCCGGTCGATGCTGCGCACGCCGGAAATGACAGCCTGGACCTTACGCCCTCACCCTCGGCGCGACATTCTGCTCCTGCCCGGCCTTTTGCTCCGCAGCAACCGCGCGCTTGAAACCCTCGCGCTGCTGCAGCCGCCCCCAATAGGCTGCGACGTTTGGCCCGAAATCCTTGGCGAGCCCGATATTGCTCGCGAGCCGAAGCGCGTAACCGATGACGATGTCGGCGGCGGTGAAGCGGCCGGCGCACAATGTTTCGGCATTCGCCGTCGCTGCCTCAACGGCGCGCAGGCGCCCCAGAAACCATTTCGCGTAATCAGTGGCGACCTGCGGGTTGCGACGCTCCTCCGGCTCGAGCTGGGTGTATCTCAGCACCAGCGTCTGCGGGAAGGTTAACGTGGCATCGCTGAAATACATCCAGTTCAGGAACGTGCCATAAGCGGGATCCTCCGGTCCGACCATCAAGGGCGTCGGGCCGTATTTGATGCCGAGGTAATGGCAGATGCCGGAGGATTCCGTCATCCTGGTCTCGCCGTCGATCATGAAGGGAATGGTGCCGAGCGGATTGAGCGCGAGATAGTCCTTGGCGAAGACGCGCGGCGGGAACGGCAGCATCTTCAATTCATAGGGCAGCCCCATCTCCTCCAGCATCCAGAGCGGGCGGAACGAGCGCGCGGCGTCGCAATGATACAGCGTGATCATCAAGCACTTCCTTTGCTGCCCGGCAGCGTTCCCATCATCTTGCACAGGACCATCAGCATGACCTCGTCGGCGCCGCCGCCGATCGAGGTCAAGCGGCTGTCGCGATAGGCGCGGCTGACCGGCGTCTCGTTGGTAAAGCCCATTCCCCCCCAATATTGCAAGCAGGCGTCGGTGAGCTCACGGCCGAGCCGGCCGGCCTTCAGCTTGGCCATGGTCGCGAGCCGCGTCACGTCCTCGCCGGCGACCAGCTGCTCGCCGGCGCGATAGATCAGCGCGCGCAGCAGCTCGACCTCGGTCTGCATCTCCGCGAGCTTGAAGTGCACGACCTGGTTGTCGAGGATCGACTTGCCGAACGCTTTGCGGTTGCGGGTGTATTCGATGGTCTGGTCGATGATGTATTCGTGCGCCTTCAGACAGGCGGCCGCGCCCCACAAGCGCTCCTCCTGGAACTGGATCATCTGGTAGGTAAAACCCTGGCCCTCCTCACCGATCCGGTTGCGCTTGGGCACGCGGACATCGTCGAAGAAGATCTGCGCCGTGTCGGAGGAGCGCATGCCCATCTTGTCGAGCTTGCGGGCGATCGTGACGCCCCTGCTCTTCATGGGCACGCAGATCAGCGACTTGTTGCGGTGAACCGGGCCATCGCCGGTGTTGGCGAGCAGGCAGATCCAGTCGGCCTGGGTGCCGTTGGTGATCCACATCTTGCCGCCATTGATGACGTAATCGTCGCCGTCGGAGCGCGCCTGGGTCTTGATCGAGGCGACGTCCGAGCCGGCGCCCGGCTCGGAGACGCCGATGCAGGCGACGTAGTCGCCGGAGATCGAGGGGGTGAGGAATTCGCGCCGCACCTCGTCGGAGCCGAAGCGCGCCAATGCCGGCGTGGCCATGTCGGTCTGCACCCCGATCGCCATCGGCACGCCGCCGCAGGTGATGGCGCCCAGCTCCTCCGCCATCATCAGCGCGTAGGAATAGTCGAGGCCCGAGCCGCCGAACGCGACCGGCTTGTTCAGGCCGAGGAAGCCGAGGCTGCCCATTTTCTTGAACAGCTCGTGCGCGGGGAAGATGTCGGCCTTTTCCCACTCATCGACGTGCGGATTGATCTCGTTCGCGATGAACTTCTGCAGGCTGCGGCGGATGTCGTCGTGGTCGTCGGTGAATAGCATTTTGTCCTCTCGTCATTCCGGGGCGCGCGGAGCGCGAGCCCGGAATCCATTTCTCTACGGTGCGTGCGGCCCGATGGATTCCGGGCTCGACGCTTCGCGTCGCCCCGGAATGACGGCGTCCGTCACAACCCCATCTGCCGCGACGCCAGGTCCTTCATGATCTCCTCGGTGCCGCCGCCGATGGCGTTGACCTTGACCTCGCGGTAGATGCGCTCGGCCTTGATGCCGCGCATGAAGCCGGCGCCGCCGAAGATCTGCACGGCCTCAGAGGCGCAGAAGGCCATGGTCTGCGTCGCCTGGTTCTTCATCATGCAGATTTCGGCGACCGGGCTCTCGCCCTGCTCGAGCCGCCAGGCCAGCATCTCCAGCATCGCTTGCGATGCCGCGACCTTCTGCGCCATGTCGACGATCTTGTGGCGGATGACCTGGTGCTGCGCGAGCGGCTTGCCGAAGGTCTGGCGCTCCCTGGCGTAGGCGATCGCCTCGTCGAGGCAGACCCGCGCGAAGGCGGTGCAGCTCGCGGCCATGCCCATGCGCTCGCTGTTGAAGTTCTGCATGATGATCTTGAAGCCTTGGCCCTCTTCGCCGATCAGGTTCTCGGCGGGCACGCGGCATGCGTCGAAATGCAGCGTCGCGGTGTCGGAGGCCCACCAGCCCATCTTCTTCAGCTTCGTTCTGGACAGGCCGGGCGTGTCGCCTTCGATCAGGAGCAGGCTGACGCCGCCGGCGCCCTCGCCGCCGGTCCGCACCGCAACTGTGAGATAATCGGCACGCATGCCTGAGGTGATGAAGGTCTTCTCTCCGCTCACGACGTAATGATCGCCGTCGCGCCGCGCGCGGGTGCGCAGGTTTGCGACATCCGAGCCGCCGCCCGGCTCGGTGATCGCCAGTGCGGAAATCTTCTCGCCGGCCAGCACCTGCGGCAGCACGCGCGCCTTCACCTCGGCCCGAGCGGCCCGCGCGATCGGCGGCGAGCCGATGGTGTGGCTCATCAGGCTGGCGCTGACGCCGCCTGCGCCGGCGCGCGCAAGCTCCTGGCTCGCCACGATCTTCATGAACTGGTCGGCGGCGATGCCGCCATATTCTTCCGGGAATCCGAGTCCCAGCAGGCCGATTTCGGCCGCCTTGCGATAGAGCTCGCGCGGGAATTCGCCGGCTTCGTCCCAGTCATGGGCGAAGGGGGTGATCTCCTTCTCGACGAAGCGCCGCATCACGTCGCGGAACGCGTCGTGCTCGGCGGTATAGAACGGGCTCTTCATCGCGAGACTTGCCTCGAAAGGATTCGTCCCGGCCACCATGGCTCGAACCTTGGCCGCTCACTTGCGCGGAGTGGCTGATCGTGCGGACGCTTCGAGCGTGAACGTCTTATCCGGGGTCACAACGTCAGAAACAGCGCAAACGGCTCTTCCACCGTGCGGCGCAAGTGCTGTCGATACAGGGCATGGTTGGGATCCTCGGGCGCAACCCGGCCCAAGGAGGGTTTTGGAATATTCCTGAGCGGCACATAGGCGATCGGCGCCGCGATCGGCGTGAGCTGCGAGCCGGGCCCGGCGCGCAGCGTCGAGATGATGCCGTACATCTCGCCTGATACCGTCGGCCGCGACACCGTGATCACGCGGTGCTGGCCGTGCTTGATGATGACGAGGTAGATGAAGCCGGACTGATGCGGAACGGCGACCTCGCCGGTATGCTCGTAGGCGGCATCGGTCCGCTCGCCCTCGCGGAAGACCAGCGACGAGACCTTCGGCTCCCAGGCGATCTCGGTGCGGTAGGCGAAGATCGCGTCCCTGTCGCCGAACGACGGCCGCAGGGTGATGTAGACGTCCTCGAGCCAGGTCACCGCGCGATGCGCATAGGAACCGAGGCTGTCGGGCGCGACGTCGTTTGCGGCCGGGGGCGTCGCCACGATGACACTCTTGCGCAAGGAGACGCCGAGCGCCTGCTCCAGCCGGACCGTCGTCGCCAGCGTGAACGGCCGCCGGCCACCGAGCACCTTCTCCAGCGTCGACAGGCTCAGCTTGGCCTGCTCGGCCAGCGCCTGCCGCGACATCCGGCGCCGGGCGAGCTCCTCGCGAATGGTCTCGGCGATCTCGCGGCTCTGCTCGTCCGAAAGCTGTTTGTCGGTGAGTTTGTCCTGCGTCTGCATCGTCAGCCCTGCTCCAGGCCGGTCACTCTAGCAGGGCGGACAAACCAGCACAAAACCGCACATGACCGCCCCGGCTCAAGCGAGCCCGGGCCGGCCGCGGCGGAACATTGCCGATCATTCTGCTCGCGAAATCCCGCCGCGCCGGCGGATGTTGAGGACCAGCAAACATGCTTCGGGAGCAAGCCAAATGGACGCCTACGACATGGCCGACAGCGACGAACACCCGCTGTTGAGCCGCCTCATCAAGGTCGGACTGTTCCTTCTGGCGCAGGGCGTCGCCGTGATGCTGGTCGCCTTCCTGGCCCTGCTGGTGAGTTTTGGGGCGAGCTGGTCGGCAACGACCGAACAGGCCGGCCTGCTCCAGCCCGGCGAGGCGCGGTCGGGCAGCCTGCTGCTGAAGGAGGATGGCACCACGACGGAGGCGATCCGCCTCGGGACCGATATCGACATCACCGTGTCGGGCCCGACCTTGCGCGCACGCGTCACGCAAGCATTCCGCAACCCGACCAAGGATTGGGTCGAGGCCACCTACGTCTATCCGCTCGCGGCCGGCGGCGCCGTCGACACGCTGAAGATGGTGGTCGGCGACCGCGTCATCATCGGCGACATCAAGGAACGGCAGCAAGCGCGCGTGATCTACGAGGAGGCGCGACGCGCCGGCCAGAAGGCCGCGCTCACAGAGCAGGAGCGGCCGAACATCTTCACCAACTCGGTCGCCAATATCGGTCCCGGCGAAACCGTGCTGGTGCAGATCGAGTACCAGGAGCCGGTGCAGCAAGTCGGCAACGAGTATTCGTTGCGCCTGCCGCTCGTGGTCGGGCCGCGCTACAATCCCGCGCCGATCATCCAGAGCGTGGATTTCCGCAAGGATGGCTCGGGCTGGGGCGCGACGACGTCGGACCCGGTGCCGGATCGTGAGCGCATCTCGCCGCCTGTGCTGGATCCCGCCAAACATGCGCCGGTCAATCCGACCAGCATCATTGTGCGGCTGCAGGCCGGCTTTGCGCTCGGCGAGGTCAAGAGCCACCATCACAACGTCAGGACGGAAAGCCCGGACAACATGAGCCGCGTGGTGACGCTCGCCGACGGCGTCGTTCCCGCCGACCGCGACTTCGAGCTGACCTGGAAGCCGGCTGCCGAGAAAGCGCCGTCGGTCGGCCTGTTCCGCGAGCGCATCGGCGACGCCGATTATTTGCTCGCCTTCATCACCCCGCCGAGCGTCGAGCAGGCGATGCAGAAGCCGCTGCCGCGCGAGGTCGTGTTCGTGATCGACAATTCAGGCTCGATGGGCGGCACGTCCATCGTGCAGGCCAAGGCGAGCCTGCTCTACGCTCTCGGCCGCCTGCAGCCGAATGACCGCTTCAACGTGATCCGTTTCGACGACACCATGGACGTGCTGTTTCCGGCCTCCGTGCCGGCCGATGCCGCGCATGTCGGCGAGGCGACCTCGTTCGTGAGCGCCTTGCAGGCGCGCGGCGGCACCGAGATGGTGCCGGCGATGCGCGCGGCACTGACCGACAGGCTCGGTGACACCGGCATGGTCCGCCAGGTCGTGTTCCTGACCGACGGCGCGATTGGCAACGAGCAGCAATTGTTCGATGCGATCACGACGATGCGCGGCCGCTCGCGCGTCTTCATGGTCGGCATCGGGTCGGCGCCCAACACCTATCTGATGACCCGCGCCGCCGAGCTCGGCCGGGGCGCCTTCACGCATATCGGTTCCACCGAGCAGGTGGAGGAGCGCATGCGCGGCCTGTTCGCCAAGCTGGAGAATCCGGCCGTGACCGGGCTCAGCGCAAGGTTTTCCGAAGCGCAGGCCGACGTCACGCCGGCGATGATCCCCGACGTCTACCGCGACGAGCCGCTGGTGCTGGCGGCGCGGCTCGACAAGCTCGCAGGCGCGCTCGAGATCAAGGGACGCGTCGGCGACCGTCCGTGGTCGGTGACCCTGCCGCTGCAAGACGCCGCCGAAGGCAAGGGGCTGTCAAAGCTCTGGGCCAGGCGGAAGATCGCCGATGCGGAAGTGGCGCGCACCCTGCGCGAGATGACGCCCGAAGCCTCCGACAAGGCGATCCTGGCGTTGGCGCTCGACCATCAGATCGTCACGCGGCGGACCAGCCTTGTCGCGGTCGACAAGACGCCAAGCCGGCCCGAAGGCGAGCCGCTCAAGCTCAGCGAGCTGCCCATCAACCTGCCCGCGGGCTGGGACTTCGAGAAGGTGTTCGGCGAGCGGCCGCATCTGACGCCGACACAGCTGCACGAGCGTCACGCCGATGCGCGCAATCAGCCGGCGGCGCGACGGCCGACGCCTGCTGCGCCCGATGCGATCCGCCTGCCCAAGACCGCGACCTCGGCAGAGTTGAAGATGATCGCGGGCTTCATCCTGATCGTGCTCGCCCTGATCGTGTTCGTGTTCAACCGGCGTCGGCCCTTGCTCACCGACGCCGCTTGAGAGAGGAGCTCCCCGAACTCCTCTGTTAGCGCGCGCGGCTGCCCGTCCCTCCAAACGGCCGCGCGCGCCTTTTTTTACTGTCATTGCGAGCGCAGCGAAGCAATCCAGGCTGCCTCCGCGGAAAGATTCTGGATTGCTTCGCTGCGCTCGCAATGACGATCGTGGATAAAATGCCCCGTCTCATCTCTCCTCTGGCTCTCGCGCTTGTCGGCCTCATCCTGTTCGGCGACGGCGCCTATATCCACGCCAAGGCGTGGCTGGCGCAGGTGCTGCTGGAGCGGGCCTTCGACAGGAGCGTTGCGACGGGACAGGCGGTGAAGCCCTGGTCATGGGCCGACACCTGGCCGGTGGCGCGGATTGAGGTGAAGCGGATCGGCGCCAGCGCGATCGTGCTGGAAGGCGCGAGCGGGCAGGCGCTTGCTTTCGGACCCGGCCACATCCAGCACACGGCTGATGCGGGCGAACGCGGGGTTGCCGTCTATGCCGCCCATCGCGACACTCATTTCCGCTTCCTGAAGGATGTTGCCATTGGCGACGTCATCGATGTCACGCGCAGTGACGGTCGACACTTTCGCTATCGCGCGGATTCCTCGGCCGTGGTTCGCTTCGATGCAGCCGGCATCGATCCCATGGCACAGGGTTTCGAGCTTGTGCTCGCGACCTGCTGGCCGTTCGATGCCGTTACATCCGGACCCGAGCGCTACGTCCTGCATGCGACATTGATTGGCGCCGACGGATAGATCGCCGATCGGACTGACGCGCACCGATGCGCACTTCATTCCACCACACGGCATACCAGCCACGCAGTTGCCAAAGGACTCGCCATAGAACAGAGTGACGCGACACCAATAAGAACAACAGGTGAGGTCACGCATGGAAGCTCAGGTGCCTGCCGAGTCGGTTTCTCAGCGCCCCTGGTCTCCGCCACCCGATGCCAGCGACATCGTCAAGGGCATCCATGCCATGCTGCACCCGCGCAACATCGTGCTGGTGGGCGCGACCGACAAGCCCGGCAATTATGCCGAGCGCATCTGGAACAATCTGGTCAAATACGGCTTCGAAGGCGGGCTCTATCCGGTCAATGCCAAGCGCGACGCCATCTGGGGCGTTCCCTGCTACAAGGATTTTGCGAGCCTTCCGGATAAGCCCGATCACGTCCTGGTGCTGGTGCCTGCGCGCTTTGCCGTGCAGGTGATCCGCGACGCCGCCGCGGCCGGCGCGCGTTCGGCCACCATCGTCACCTCCGGATTCAGCGAGCTGCAGGATGACGAAAGCCAGAAGCTCGCTGCCGAATTGCAGGCGGCCGTGCGCGAGACGGGGCTCGCGGTCACCGGCCCGAACTGCCTCGGTAATCTGAGCGCCGGCGAGAACCTCTTCACCAATATCGACGATCGCATCGTCACCATGGAGCAGGGCGCAGTGGCGATCGCCGGCCAATCCGGCGCCATCGTCATGGCGATCCGCCAGGCGCTGGAAGACCGGGGTGTCGGCGTCGGCTACATGGTGACCACCGGCAACGAGGCCGGGCTCGAGACGCCGGACCTGATGCGCTACTTCGCCGAGGATCCGAACATCAAGGTGATCGTCGTCTACCTCGAAGGCGTGCGCAACACCAAGGCCTTCCGCGACGCCTGCAAGGCGGCGCGCGCGGCGAGCAAGCCAGTGATCGCGCTCAAGCTCGGCGCCTCCGAAGGCGGCCGCGCCGCGGCGATGGCGCATACCGGCGCGCTCGCCGGCTCGATCGAGACGTTCGACGCGATCGCGACGCGCGAAGGGGTGATCCGGGTCGGCGGCCTCGACGAGCTGATCGAGACCACCGAGTGCTTCGTGCACGCTGGCTTACCCAAAGGCGACCGGCTCGCCGCGGTGACGCTGTCCGGCGGCAAGCGCGGCATGCTGATCGACGCCTTCTATGCTGAAGGCCTGAACTTCGCGCCGCTGAGCCCGCATGTCAGCGCGGAGCTGGCGAAGATGCTCGGCCCCGGCTCGATCGTCGGCAATCCGCTCGATGCCGGCTTCGCCGCGGTGGTCGATCCCTCCGTCTACATGAAGTCGATCAAGCTGATGATCGACGACCCCGATATCGACATCGTCATCGTCGATGCCGAGCTGCCGAAGACGCCGCACGAGCTGCGCGAGCGCAATTTGCGCATCGTCAACGAGATGGCGAGCAAGGCGGGCAAGCCGGTGATCTACATCAGCGCGATGTCGATCGGCTTCACCGAATACACCAAGGACTTGCGGAAGTCGCTGCCGCATCTCGCGGTCATGCAGGGCATGGATCGCGCGGTGACCGCGATCAAGTCGCTGCTCGCCTATGCGAAGCTCCGCAAGGAGGTGCCCGATATCGTCTCGAGCTCGAAACCCGCCGCGCGCGCCGTGCTGGAGAAGACGTTGAAATCGGCGACCGGTGCCGCGCTCGACGAGGTCGCCTCGAAGAAGCTGCTCAAGGCCTATGGCATCCCGATCTCGAAGGAGGCGATCGCAACGACCGCGGCGGACGCCGTGAAGATTGCCAAGCAGATCGGTTTTCCGGTCGTGGCAAAACTCGTCAGCGCGGAGATCCTGCACAAGTCCGACATCGGCGGCGTGGTGCTGAACCTCAACAGCGCAGCCGAGGTGAAGAAGGCGTTCGCCGACATCACCGCGCGCGTGGCAAAGCTCAAGGGCAAGCCGAAGCTCGACGGCATCCTGATCGCGCAGCAGGTCAAGGCCGAGCTCGAGCTGGTGGTCGGCGCCTCGCTCGATGCCGAGATGGGGCCTGTCGTGCTGTTCGGCACCGGCGGCATCGACATCGAGCTGTTGAAAGACGTCGCGCTCGCCGGTGCGCCGCTGGACGAGAGCGAGGCACGGCTCCTGATCGGCCGCACCAAGGCCGGCGTCAAGATGCGCGGCTATCGCGGCAGGCCGGCCCTGCACGAGGCCTCGGCGGTGAAGGCACTGGTCGGGCTCTCAAACCTGATTGCGGATGCGGGCGATCGCATCGCCTCGATCGACATCAATCCGTTCCTGATCAACACCAGGACGGGCGTGGCCGTCGATGCCCTGATCGTGTTGAACAATGCTGCTGCAAAGCGTGCGGCCGGGCATTGAGGTGCGTGCGTAGGGTGGACGCGAGGCGTTGGTGGGTTACGCTTCCGCCTTCGCTCTTCGAGCTTCGGCGGACAAGTCGTTAACCCGCCTCAGTTAGCATCACGGCCTTCTTCCAACTTCCCCGCTTTGGCCGTAAAATCGCCCCTGCATGGCACGCGCGAGCAATCTTGTGATCGGAACGGCAACGCTGGCGGCGATCGCCGTGGCGTTCGGCGGCCTGCTCGGCGCGCAGAAATGGCGCACCATCCAGAGCCGCAGCCAGTTGCGCGTGGTGTTCGAAGGCGGCTCCGCCAGCGGGCTGCGCCGCGGCGGGCCGGTCAATTTCGACGGCGTGCCCGCCGGCCAGATCCTGTCGATCAAGCTGGACAGTCCGCGCAGGATCGTGGCGCTCGTCATGCTCGACAACACCGCGCCGATCCGCAAGGACACGGTGGCCGGAATCGAGTTCCAGGGCCTCACCGGCATTGCCGCGATCTCACTGATCGGCGGCGTCCCCTCTGCACCACCGGTGCCGCTGGATGCGGACGGCATCCCGGTGCTGACGGCCGATCTCAGCGACGCCGAAACCATCGTCGAAACCCTGCACAGCGTCGACCGCACCATCGTGAACAACGCCCCAGGGATCAAGGAGGGCCTGCACACGTTCGAGACCTATACCGCCGACCTCAGGAGCAAGGGCGCGGAGATCGATTCGGTCATGGCCAAGGTCGACAGCGCCTTTGCGGGCTTCGACAAGGCGGTCGCCAAGATCGAGGGCGCGGTGCCGGGCTTCGTCGATGGCAAGGCCGACGAGCTGTTCGAGAAGATCCAGGGGCTGCACGAGCTTGCCGGCACCATGAAGAAGAAATCGGCGGCCTATCTCGACGACATTCGCCGCTCGCTGCTCGACGTCAGCGAGGCCGCCAACAAGATGAGCGGCGCGCCGGCGCCTGTCCCCCCGCGCCCGCCGCGCAGGCCCGAGCAGAAGCGGTAGTGCTCTTTCTTACCCTCCCCTGGAGGGGGTCCGGGACGAGCGTAGCTCGCCCGTGGGCCGGCTCGCAGCGCGATAGCGATGCGAGACGGGGTGGGGTGACGGTCTCTCCACATCCGACACTGCCCGTGCTGAGAGATCACCCCACCCGCTCGCGCTCCCGCGCGATCGACCCTCCCCCTCCAGGGGCAGGGCTATCGCATATGCCTTGTGGCGGCGGCCGGTGCGCACGCCTCGTCCTTCGAGACGGCGCTGACGCGCCTCCTCAGGATGAGGCCAATCAGCGTCAGTGCCCGTTGAAACTGCTGCCGTGCACTCCGTCCTCATCCTGAGGAGCCCGCCTAAAGCGGGCGTCTCGAAGGATGGCTGCACGGAAAGGCTCTCAAATGCGATAGCCCTGCCCTCCAGAGGAGGGTGGTGGTCCCGCCTGATCCAGCAACGAACCCCTACCACGCGTAGCGCACGAGGGCCTTGCCGGCATAGGAGCGCGTGACGTTCGAGAACTCGCCCTCGAAGGTCGCCGACGCGGACCAGCCGTTCATCCAGTTCATCTGCGCCGATGCCGTGGTCAGCGCGGAATCGCGCGCCTGGGCGGCGCCGTTCACGACGAAGGCCGATCCGGGCAGGGCCTGGAACACCGCGCTGGCGGTACGATCCGGATTGTAATCATGCGCCCACGCCAAGCGGCCGCGGAGGGTCACCAGGCCGCCGGGCGCGGCAAACGAATTGTCCGCGCGCACACCGAGCTCGGTGCGGGTGTTGGTCACATCCTTGGCGGCATAGTCGAGGGCGAAGACGTTACTGCCGGCCACCGCGAACTCGGAATAGCCGGGGAGACCGAACATCGTGGACTGGAGCGCGGCATAGGGTGTGATGCCGACCCATTGCATGACGTAGCGATAGCCGCCCTCGACGCGGCCTGAAAACGCGTTGGCATTGAACTGGGCGCGCAGCTGGTCGAACCCGGCTGCGGTGACGATGCGATTGGTGGTGACATCCTGCCAGCCATAGGCCAGCGCCGCCGTGATATAGGCGGGACCAGCGGTGTGACGCACGAAAGCACCGGCCTGGAACAGATCGGAGCGGCCCCAGCCGAGGCCGTTGACGCCGAAGCTGGTGCCGCCGCCGGCAAGCGCGAAACCGGCGATGGTGGACGGCGAGAAGCGATAGTCGAGACCGACGGCCGTGCCGTAAACGCTGCTGGTGGTGTCGTTCGAGCCGAGAGCAGCGTGGCCGTCGGTGTTCTGCGAGCCGCCATAGCCGGCCGCCCACACGTCCCAGCGCTGCTCGAAAGTCGCCGCCGGCGCCTTGCGATGGATCGAGGCGAAGGCGTCGCGGGCGTCCTTGCGACGTGCAGCGTAGGCGTTGGCGCTCGCATCATCGGCATATGGCACCGCACCTGACATGCCGCTCCGTCCCGAATTGTAGACATCGGTCAGCAGGCCGAGGAACAGGTTCATCGCGTTGAACGTCGCCTGCTGCGAGCCTGCCGCGGACTCGCCGGAGGCTTGCGTCAGGCTGTTGGGACCGAGGCCGGCGAATTCGGCGCGCAGTGAGCCATTGGCGTTGAAAAAATTCTGAAGCGTGGTGGCGACGTTCTTCTGGTTGATGTCGAGAGCGTATTTCGCACCATAGTCGAGCGTAAAATTGAGATAGACAATGCCGCCGGGATCCACGCTGGTCGTGCCGATAAGACCACCGGGCGCAGCAACGCCGGCAAAATTGCCGATTGCGGCGCCGGAAAACTGCATGACCGTGTACTGGGGCAATATGGTGCTGCCGGCGTAGAGCGAGACGCCGACATTGCCGTTCAGGGTCACGTTGCCGAAGACATTGGCAAAGCTCGCAGTGGTCCCGCTACCGACCTGAACAAGGTACAGCGCACCGGACTGGAAGGCGAGGTCGCCTTGTTCCCACATGCTCGAGCCCGGCCCGCCATCGCCGGGCGCATAGATGCCGCCATTGGCGATAATCGCATTGCCGACGATCCCCGCGCCGAACAGCGCGCCGCCCGCGTTCACGGTGGTGAGGCTCGACTGCGAGATGTTGCCGTCGACACGCAGGATGCCACCGTTCACGGTGGTCGCGCCGGTATAGGTGTTCGTGCCCGAGAGGACCAGCGTGCCGCTGCCGACCTTCTCCAGCGAGCCCGGGCCAGCAGGACCGCAACCGCAGGGATCGAAATCGCCGATGACGCCGCTGACTTCGGTCGAGCGGTTGTTGCCCCCGACGACGAGGGTATTGCCGCCGCCGATATAATGGAAGCCGCTGCCTTCGATCGAGCCGGCCGTGATGCGGCCGTCGCCGTTCGGGCCAATGCTGGCCCCGAAATCGACGATGCCTGTTCCGGTGGTGATGAAGCGGGCGTTACCGCCGGTGGAATTGTCGAAGAACTCGGTCTTGCCGCCGTCCTTGGTGATGATCGTGGCATTGCCGGCGGTCGTGAACGCGCCGAAATTGGTGAGACCATCGGCTTCATTGATGATGGTCGCATTGCCGGCGCTCGCCGTATCGGAGCCGGCCAGCGTGCCGAATATGGTCCCGCTGAAATCCTTGTTCACGATCGTAGCCGAGCCCGCCGAGGCCTGTTCAAGAAAGGTGGTGCCGCCGCCGCTCTGGTTGGTGATGTTGGCCGCGCCGGCATTGGTCCGCGCGAAGAAGCCGACCAAGCCGCCGTCATTGATGATGGTGGCACGACCGGCCGTCGCGGTGTCGGAGCCGCCCAGATTAGGATCGCCGAAATACAGCTGGCCGCTGTTGGTGATCGCGATCGAGCTGGCGGAGCTGGCATTGAGAAACAGCGTCGTGCCGGAGATGGCATTTTGGATCGAGGTGATCCCCGACGTGTCGGCATTGACGACGCTGAAGAGGCCCTCGTTGGTGACGGCGCCGAGAATGCTCGCGGTATGGGTCGCGTCGCCGAGCTGCAGCGAGCCGCAATTGCAGATGAAGGTACCACCGCTATAGGTGTTGGCGCCGAGCAGCGCCAGCAAACCAGGTCCCTCTACCGTGATGCCGCCACCGCCGGTGATGCGCGAGACGATCGCCGCCGACGGATCCCCGGTCCCCGTGACATCGCTGGTGACGAACGTGGTGCCGCCGGGGGCCAGCCTGAGGTCGCCGCCCTGAATCGTATAGATCGAGCCATCGCCGGTGAGGTCGAAGCCGACGAGACTGGTCAGCTGCACGCCGCTCGGCGTGACCGTGACCGTTCCACCCGTTGCCGGCGTCGAAGGGCCGCTGCTGCCGAACATCGTTCCGGCCGACAACGGATCGTAGGCGGTGCTGATCGAGCCGGAGAAATCCGTCCAGTTGCTGGTGGTGGCGTCCCAAACGCCGCCGCCGCCATTGACGGCACCGTTCGGTGTGGTCTGCGAACCATTGAAATATTGCTGAGCTCCAGCCGGGGTCGTCACGACCGCCGCGCCCAAGGCGAGGCTCACCCCAAATGCCGCACCAATGGCCGTGTTACTCCGACGCGAGCAACCCAGCCCGCTCGATGGCAACCAAGCCCCCACGCTATTCCCCTTACCCCCGGCCGCTCCCAGCGGCGCCGGGTGGAACTTAGGCCATGAGGACGGCCAGTAGAACTACGGTGTATCGAGAATCCGCCAAACGGACTGCGTCTTGGGCCGATTCAACGGTCCATGTTGCAACCGCGCCACGGTTTGCGGAATGCCATTTATCATTCCGCGCATGCACAGATGTCTCAGGCGATCGATGCATATCAATCGCCCTTCACGTCAATGGCCGATCATCCTCGTATCCAGCTCCGCTCAACGTGCCCTGCCGGCGATCGCTAGTAGTTGGACGCCGCCGATCCATTCGGAATGCCCTCGATCGGACACTCGTCGGTGCCCGGTGTCGCGCGGGTCATCGCCTCGACCATGTCGCGGGTGCCTTCGGGGTCCCTGATCCAGTTCTTGTCGAGCGCTCCTGTCGTTTGATGCTGGCGTGGGTTAGTGGCTGATCATCCAGGGGCGCGCGGTCGGAAAGCCCTTGGCGCCGCTCCTGGTCTTGGTCATCAGCCGCGCGGGCTTCTTCCTGTCCGTCGTGCCCTTGTCCTTCACTGTCTTGCCCGAGGAGCAGCAGCCGCAGCCCGGGCCATGGGAAGCCTTGTATTGCGCCAGCGTTTGCGGTGCGTGCGTGCTGCGCTCGTTGACCGCGTGCGCCTTGCGCTTCTCCGCAGGCATGCAGAAGAAGTTCGGCGCCGTCAGGATGACGCGGGGCGCCATCGTCTCGCAATGTGGGCAGCTCTGCGGATCGTCGCATTCCGCCATCGGCCGCAGATCCTTGAAGGGACCGCAATCGTCACAGAGATATTCGTAGACCGGCATCGCATCACCTACGCTCTTGCCTGTTCACCCAACTCGCTGCCACCGTGCGTGTGGAGACAGCCCCTCACCCCGAACCCTCTCCCCGTGAGAACGGGGAGAGGGAGCGCGGCGTCATTTGTCCGGCGAGATCGGCATCTGAATGTCGCCGGTGATGTGCTTGATGGGTCCGGCCGCCGATGGCATGACGTCGAAGTCGAAAATCTCGGTCGGCAGCCATAGCGTGGCGCAGGCGTTGGGCACGTCGACCACGCCGGAGATGTGGCCCTGGCACGGCGCGGTGCCGAGGATCGAATACGCCTGGGCGCCGGAATAGCCGAACTTCTTCAGATACTCGATGGCGTTGAGGCAGGCCTGGCGATAGGCAATGTGGACGTCGAGATAATGCTGCTTGCCGGCCTCGTCGACCGAGATGCCTTCGAAGATCAGATAGTCCTTGTAGTTCGGCGTGATCGGCGACGGCTTGAAGATCGGGTTCTTGATGCCGTATTTCGACATGCCGTCCTTGATCACCTCGACCTTGAGATGCAGCCAACCGGCCATCTCGATCGCGCCGCAGAAGGTGATCTCGCCGTCGCCCTGGCTGAAATGCAGGTCGCCCATCGAGAGGCCCGCGCCCGGCACATAGACCGGGAAGTAGATCTTCGAGCCGCGCGAGAGATCCTTGATGTCGCAATTGCCGCCATGCTCGCGCGGCGGCACGGTGCGCGCACCCTCCGCGCCGATCTTGGCTTTCACATCGCCCTTGGCGCGGCCGCCATGGGCGGTCGGCGCGAACGGCGGATTGGCAAGTCCGGGCACGCGGGTCGGGTTGGTCGAGATCAGCTCGGCCTCGCGCTTGTTCCAGGTTTCCAGCATCTTCGGATCGGGCAGACAGCCGATCAGACCGGGATGGATCAGGCCGGCGAAGTTGACGCCGGGCACGTGGCGCGACGAGGTGTAGAGGCCCTTGATGTCCCAGATCGACTTCTGCGCCAGCGGGAAATGGTCGGTGAGAAAGCCGCCGCCGTTCTGCTTGGAGAAGAAGCCGTTGAAGCCCCACAGGCTCTCCTTGAGCGGACCGACGTCGAGCAGGTCGACGACGAGGAGGTCGCCGGGCTCGGCGCCCTTGACGCCGATCGGGCCGGAGAGGAAGTGCACGATCGACAGGTCGATGTCGCGCACGTCGTCCGCGGAATCGTTGTTCTTGATGAAGCCGCCGGTCCAGTCATAGGTCTCGATGATGAAATCGTCGCCGGGATTGACCCAGGCCACGATTGGGATATCGGGGTGCCAGCGGTTGTGCACCATGTCATTTTCATAGGCCGACTTGGTGAGATCGACCTTGATCAGTGTCTCTGGCATCGAGATGCTCCCCTTTTACACGGTTGGTTAGACGGACAGATATTTCGAGACCTGCGCGGCATCGACGGCGTCGCGCGGATCGTCGCGCACGATCTCGCCGTTCTCGATCACCAGCACGCGATCAGCGATGTCGAGCGCGAAACTGAGGACCTGCTCGGAGACGACGATCGACAGCCCCTTCTCGTCGCGGATGCGCTTCAGGGTGCGCGCCATCTCCTTGATGATGGAGGGCTGGATGCCTTCGGTCGGTTCGTCCAGCAGCAGCACCTTCGGCTTGGTGGCGAGCGCACGCGCGATCGCCAATTGTTGTTGTTGCCCGCCGGAGAGATTGCCGCCGCGGCGGCCCTTCATCTCGAGCAGCACCGGGAACAATTCGTAGATGTCGTCAGGCACCTCGGAGCCGCCGGAGACGACGAGCCCGGTCTCGATGTTCTCCTTCACCGTCATGGTGGAGAAGATCATGCGGCCCTGCGGCACATAGGCGAGGCCCTTGGCGACGCGCTCAAAGCTCTTGAGGTTGCCGAGCTCGGCGCCGTCCATGTTCACCGAGCCGCTTTTGGCCGGCAGGATACCCATCAGCGACTTCATCAGCGTGGTCTTGCCCATGCCGTTGCGGCCCATGATCGCGACGATCTCGTTCGCCGCGACCTTGACGTTGAGGCCGTGCAGCACCTCGCTCTGGCCGTAGGCGACGTGGAGATCGGAAATAGCCAGCATCAGCGTGCTCCTAGGCTCGGCGTGTCTCTTTCCTTCTCCCCTTGTGGAGAAGGTGTCGCGGACGAAGTCCGCGACGGATGAGGGGTCTGCATCGGTGGACGCGAGAGGCAGTTGGATCAGCGGAGAGATACCCCTCACCCGGATCGCATCTGACGATGCGATCCGACCTCTCCCACAAGGGGAGAGGTGCACCGCCGATGCCGCTACAAACTCTTTCGCCATCTCTCAATGCCCCAGATACACTTCGATGACCTTGGGATCGTTCTTGACCTTCTCCATCGTTCCTTCCGAAAGGATCTGGCCCTGGTGCAGCACGGTGACCTTGTGCGCGATGTCCTCGACGAACTTCATGTCGTGCTCGATCACCAGCACCGAACGGTTCTTGATGATGCGGTTGAGCAGCTCGGCGGTCTTGGCGCGCTCGGATACGCTCATGCCGGCGACGGGCTCGTCGAGCATCAAGAGGTCGGGATCCTGGATCAGCAGCATGCCGATCTCGAGCCACTGTTTCTGGCCGTGGCTGAGCTCGTCGGCATAGGTGTTGAGCTTGTCCTTGAGGAAGATCATCTCGGCGACCTCCTCGACCCGGTCCTTCACCGACTGGTCGCGCTGAAAGGTCAGCGAGCCGAACACGGTGCGGCCGCGCGGAAACGAGATCTCGAGATTCTCGAACACGGTGAGATCCTCGAACACCGACGGCGTCTGGAACTTGCGCCCGACGCCGGTCTGCACGATCTCGTTCTCCTTCATCTTCGTGAGCTCCTTGCCACGAAACTGAATCGAGCCCGAGGTCGCCTTGGTCTTGCCGCAGATCAGGTCGAGCACCGTGGTCTTGCCGGCGCCGTTGGGGCCGATGATGACCCGGATCTCGTTCTCCTCGACATAGAAGGAGAGATCGTTCACCGCCTTGAACCCGTCGAACGAGACGGTGAGGCCGGAGACCGCGAGCAGGAAGTCCTTGGGCTGATGTCCGATGAGCATGATCGCCTCCTCACTCTGCCGGTGCGCCGTCGGCAACGGAATTGTCGGTCCAGCCCGCCTTCGTCTTGCGCGAGGCGAACAGCCGGTCGATGCGCGGCTGCACGTAATCGGCCCAGAGCCCGGACAGGCCATTGGGGAAGGCAAGCACGACGGCGATGAACAGCGCGCCGAGACCAAACAGCCAGAGCTGGGGGAACGATTCCGACAGGCTGGTCTTGGCGAAATTCACCAGGATCGCGCCCCAGACCGCGCCGAAGATCGACATGCGCCCGCCGACCGCGGTGTAGATCACCATCTCGATCGACGGCACGATGCCGACGAAGGACGGGGACATGAAGCCGACATTGAGCGCGAACATGGCGCCGCCGATCGCGGCGAAGATCGCGGCCATGCAGAAGGCGAAGATCTTGAAATTGGCGACGCTGTAGCCGGAGAAGCGGACGCGATCCTCCTGCTCGCGCATCGCCACCAGGATGCGGCCGAGCTTGGTCAGGCGGATGAACTGCGCGATGCCGATGCAGGCGAACAGCAGCACCACCTCGACGAAGTACAGGATGATCTTGGCGTGGTCCGGCCGGATGTCCCAACCCTTGAGCGTGCGCAGATCGGTCATGCCGTTGATGCCGCCGGTATAGCCCTGCTGACCCACGATCAGGATGGTGAGGATGGCGGCGACGGCCTGGGTGATGATCGCGAAATAGGTGCCGCCGACGCGGCGCTTGAACATCGCGGTGCCGATGATCAGGGCGAACAGACCGGGCACCAGGATAATGGCGAGGATGGTGAAGGTGAGGCTGTGGAACGGCTGCCAGAACAACGGCAGCGCCGTGATCTGATTCCAGTCCATGAAATCGGGGATGCCGGGCGTCGACTGGATCTTGGTGTTCTCGACGCTCGAGGCCTCGAGCTTGAGGAACATCGCCATGCAGTAGCCGCCGAGGCCGAAGAACACGCCCTGCCCCAGGCTCAGGATGCCGCCATAGCCCCAGCACAACACGAGGCCGAGCGCGACGAAGGCGTAGGTCAGGTATTTCGCGACCAGGTTGAGGCGGAACACGTCCAGCGTCAGCGGCAGGATCACGAACAGCACGGCGGCGAGCGCAATGAAGCCCATCAGTTCGGATCGGTTGAAGAAGCGTGAGTTGATGATCATGACTTGCCTGCTTCTCGTTATTTGCGGACCTTGAGGGCGAACAGACCCTGCGGCCGCAGCATCAGGATGCCGACGACGGCGAGCAGCGTGAGCACCTTGGCCATCGAGCCCGACATGAAGAACTCGAGCGTCGATTGCGTCTGCGAGATCGAGAAGGCCGAGGCGATGGTGCCGAGCAGGCTGGCGGCGCCGCCGAACACGACGACCAGGAAGGTATCGACGATGTAGAGCTGGCCCGACGTCGGCCCGGTCGAGCCGATCATGGTGAAGGCGCTGCCGGCGACACCGGCGATGCCGCAGCCGAGGCCGAAGGTGTAGCGGTCGACCTTCTCGGTGTTGATGCCGACCGCGCCGGCCATGATGCGGTTCTGCACGACCGCGCGAACCTGGCGGCCCCAGCGCGACATGTAGAGAACATAGGCGACGGCAATGGTGATCAGCACGGTGAGGCACATCACGAAGACGCCGTTGATCGGCACTTCGATGCTGTCGGTGACGCGCAGCGAGCCCAGCATCCATTGCGGCAGCTCGACGCCGACCTCGCGCGCACCGAACACCGAGCGATAGGCCTGCTGCAGCATCAGGCTGAGGCCCCAGGTCGCGAGCAGCGTATCGAGCGGGCGCTTGTAGAGGTGCCGTATCAGCCCCCATTCCACCAACATGCCCAGCGCGCCGGAGGCGAGGAACGCCAATATCATGGCAAGGAAGAAGTAGCCGCTGAACAGGCTCGGCAAATAGGCCTGGAAGAGATTGGAGGTCATCCAGGTGACGTAGGCCCCGAGGATCATGAACTCGCCATGGGCCATGTTGATGACGCCCATCTGGCCGAAGATGATCGCAAGGCCGAGCGCCATCAGGACATAGACGGAGAACAGAATCAGTCCGGCAAACCCCTGCATGACGAAGATCGAGCCGAGGTCGCCAATCGAATAGTCGCCGAACATCCATGTCCTCCGTCGGGAAAGGGTCCCGCGTCGCGAGCAGGTTCGCGACGCGGGGGCTTGAGGCATGGACTTGCGATCCACGCCAGGGAGCTGCTCTGGTTTCTGGAGAAGAGGCGGAGAACGCCGCGACTTACTGGTAACGCTCTTACTGGTAGCCCTTGGGGAACGGATCCGGCTCGACGAGATCGGCGGTCTCGTAGATCAGCTCGAACTGGCCATCGAGCTTGGCGCGTCCCACCCGGGTTTTCGACCAGAGGTGATGGTTCTCGTGGATGCGCACATAGCCTTCCGGCGCGCCCTTGAACTCGACGCCCGTCGAAGCCGTCGCGATCTTGTCGACGTCGAAAGAGCCGGCCTTCTCGACCGTCAGCTTCCACAGCCAGGGGCCGAGATAGGCAGCCTGGGTGACGTCTCCGATCACCGTCTTCTCGCCCCACATCTTCTTGAACGCCGAGACGAAAGCCTTGTTGTTCGCATTGTCGAGCGACTGGAAGTACTTCATGCAGGCATAGGCGCCCGCGATGTTCTCGCCGCCGATACCGTCGATCTCGTCCTCGGTCACCGAGATCGTCAGCAGTGCCTGCTTGGAGAGATCGATGCCGGCCGCCTTGAGCTGCTTGTAGAAGGCGACGTTGGAGCCGCCAACGACGTCGGTGAAGATCACGTCCGGCTTGGTCAGCTTGATCTTGTTGATGACAGAGTTGAACTGCGTCGAGCCGAGCGCATAATATTCCTCGCCGACGACCTTGCCCTTGAGCACGTTCTCGACGTGCTTGCGCGCGATCTTGTTGGAGGTGCGCGGCCAGATGTAATCCGAGCCGATGAAGAAGAACGACTTGGCGCCCTTCTCCTTGGCGATCCAGTTCAGGCCGGCGAGGATCTGCTGGGTCGCTTCCTGGCCGGTGTAGATCACGTTCTTGGACTGCTCGAGGCCTTCGTAGAAGGTCGGGTAGTAGAGCATGCCGTTATACTGCTCGACGACCGGCAGCACCGCCTTGCGCGAGGCCGAGGTCCAGCAGCCCATGATCGCCGCGACCTTGTCGTTGACGAGCAGCTTCTTCGCCTTCTCGGCGAAGGTCGGCCAGTCCGATGCGCCGTCCTCCTGGATGAACTTGATCTTGCGGCCGAGCACGCCGCCGGCCGCGTTGATCTGCTCGATCGCGAGCTTTTCGGCCTGGATCGAGCCGGTCTCGGAGATCGCCATGGTGCCGGTCGCCGAATGCAGGATGCCGACCGTGACCTCGGTGTCGGTGACAGCCAGACCCGTGGTGTTGACCGCCGAGGTCGCCGGCGCCTGCGCGAATGACCCGCCCGGCAGCATGGTGATGGCCGGCACCGCGGCCATTCCCATCAATAATTTGCGCCGCAGCGGCGACAACAGGCCCTTGTTTGCTTCGTCTGACATGAGCACCCCACTTTTGTTCGAGAACACGCGATTGGTGCCGGTGAGGATGGCTCGAATTTATGCAGCCCACGCATACGCAAGATCGCGTATACTGCACCGCAAAATGCCGACGTAGGCTTCTGGTACGGAATTTGCGAGGGGTCCGGGTCCGTATCGGGAGTGGGGTTAAGTGGCAGGGCGGCAGCGAATAGACCGCGTCAGGCGCCAGTACAATCAATGGGTCGCCAACCAGACGCTGGAAGATTACGCCCTGCGCTTCACCGCCAAGAGCGCGCGGCGCTGGTCCGCCGCCCGCGTCGCCAACACGGCACTGGGCGCGATCTCGTTCCTGGCGATGGAGGCGATCGGCGGGACCATCACGCTGAACTATGGCGTCACCAACGCGACTGCCGCCATCGTCGTGGTTTCCGTCATCATCTTCGGCTGCGGGGTGCCGATTGCGTATTATGCCGCCAAATGCGGCATCGACATCGACCTGCTGACGCGGGGTGCCGGCTTCGGTTACATCGGCTCGACCGTCACCTCGCTGATCTACGCGTCCTTCACCTTCATCTTCTTCGCGATCGAGGCCGTGATCCTCGCATCCGCGCTCGAGATGTGCTTCGGGATTCCGCGGCCGGTGGGCTATCTCATCAGCGCCGTGGTCATCATCCCGCTGGTGGCCTACGGCATCACGCTGATCAGCCGCTTCCAATTGTGGACGCAACCGCTGTGGGTGATCCTTCACATCATTCCGTTTGCCGCGATCGCCTGGCACAACCCGCGCTCCTTTGCGGAGTGGCACAAGTTCTCCGGCGAGCACGGCGACCTCAACGGGCATTTCGATCTCCTGCTGTTCGGCGTTGCGGCCTCGGTCGTGTTCTCGCTGGTGGCGCAGATCGGCGAGCAGGTCGACTTCCTGCGGTTCCTGCCGCGCGACCGCCGCGCCTCCAGGGCCTCCTGGTGGATGGCGCTGATGAGCGCGGGGCCGGGCTGGATCGTGCTGGGCGCGCTGAAGCTGCTGGCGGGCTCGTTCCTCGCCTTCTTCGCACTCAGCCACGGCGTGCCGCCCGAAGAAGCCGCCGAGCCGGCGCACATGTATCTCGAAGCATTCCGCTACGTGCTGTCGCAGCCCGACCTCGCTTTGGCCTTGACCGGCACCTTCGTGATCCTGTCGCAGGTCAAGATCAACGTCACCAACGCCTATGCCGGCTCGATCGCCTGGTCGAACTTCTTCTCGCGCTTGACCCACAGCCACCCCGGGCGCGTGGTCTGGCTGGTCTTCAACGTCATCGTGGCCCTGCTGCTGATGGAGATCGGCGTCTACAAGGCCCTGGAGCAGACGCTGGCGCTCTATTCCAACGTCGCGATCGCCTGGGTCGGAGCGCTGGTCGCCGACCTCGTCATCAACAAGCCGCTCGGACTGCGTCCGCAGCAGATCGAGTTCAAGCGCGCGCATCTCTACGACGTCAATCCCGTCGGCGTGGGAGCGATGACAATCGCGACCATCGTCTCGATCAGCGCCTTCTACGGCCTGTTCGGGCCGACCGCGAAGGCACTGTCGGCCTTCATCGCGCTCGCGGCGGCCTTCCTCACGGCGCCGTTGATCGCCTGGGCCACGGGCGGCAAGTACTACATCGCGCGCAAGCCGAAGCGGAGCTGGCAGAACATCGAGGCGATCCAGTGCTGCATCTGCGAGCACTCGTTCGAGCCGGAGGACATGGCCTCCTGCCCCGCTTACGCCGGCCCGATCTGCTCGCTGTGCTGTTCGCTGGACGCGCGCTGCCACGATCTCTGTAAGCCGCATGCGAGATTCCAGGCGCAGGTGTCGGAAACGCTGGGCCGGCTGATGCCGCAGCCGATCTACGCCCGGATCAACTCGCAAGTCGGCCACTATATCGGCGTGTTCGTGGTCTCCGCCGGCCTGATCGCCCTGGTGCTGGGACTAATCTATCTACAGACGTCGGCGAACGTGCATGGCGACAACGAGCTCGTGTCCGACGTGCTGTGGAAGGTGTTCTTCTCGCTCAGCATCATCATCGGCGTGGTGGCGTGGCTGTTCGTGCTGGCGCAGCAGAGCCGCCGCGCCGCCGAGGCCGAGACGCGGCGGCAGACCACGCTGCTGATCCAGGAGATCGACGCGCACAAGCGCACCGACGCCGAGCTCCAGCGTGCCAAGGAAGTCGCCGAATCGGCCAACCTCGCCAAGAGCCGCTATGTGGTCGGGCTGAGCCACGAGCTGCGCTCGCCGCTCAATGCGATCAGCGGCTATGCGCAGCTGCTCGAGCAGGATACGAGCCTTGGTGCCAAGCCGCGCGACCAGGTCCGCGTCGTCCGCCGCAGCGCCGACCATCTCTCCGGCCTGATCGACGGCATCCTCGACATCTCCAAGATCGAGGCGGGGCGGCTGTATCTGTCGCGCGACGAGGTGCGCTTGAGCGAGTTCCTCGACCAGCTCGTCGGCATGTTCCGCCTCCAGGCCGCGGCCAAGGGCATCGACTTCGTGTTCAGGCGGCCGCCGACGCTGCCGCGGGTGGTCTATGCCGACGAGAAGCGGCTGCGTCAGGTGCTGATCAACCTGCTCTCGAACGCCATCAAGTTCACCCAGTCCGGCAGCGTGCAGTTCGTGGTGCACTACCGCAGCCCGGTCGCCGAGTTCGAGGTGATCGACACCGGCCCGGGCATCCAGGGCGGCGATCTCGAACGTATCTTCGCGCCATTCGAGCGGGGTGCGCTCGGCGCGTCGCAGCCGCAGACCGGCACCGGCCTCGGCCTCACCATCAGCCGCCTGCTCGCCGGCGTGATGGGCGGGGACATCAAGGTCACGAGCACGGTCGGCACCGGCTCGACCTTCAGGGTCAAGATCCTGCTCTCGGAGGTCGCCAATCCCCAGCGCATCGCGCCGGTGGAGGCGCCGGTCTCAGGCTATCACGGCCCGCGCAAGACCATCCTCGTCACCGACGACGATCCCGTGCATCGCGACCTCCTGCGCGAGGTGCTGACGCCGCTCGGCTTCATCCTGCTCAGCGCACCCGACGGCGCCGGCTGCCTCGCATTGGCGCAGCATTGCCGGCCCGATCTGTTCCTGCTCGACATCTCGATGCCTGCCATGGATGGCTGGGCGGTCGCCGAGGCCTTGCGCGCCAGCGGCCATCATCAGGCCCGCATCCTGATGGTGTCGGCAAGCGCGCTCGAGGCTCATGGCACGCCGCTGGCGCAGCCCTTCCACGACGGCTACCTGATGAAGCCGATCGACATCCCGCGGCTGCTGGCGACGATTCGCCAGCTTCTCAAGATCGAATGGCAATACGGCTCGCACGAGGTCGCGGTGCCGTTCTGGCATCCAGAGACCGGATCGAAGCCGCCGCTGCGGCACATCGAGGCGCTGATCGGGCTCGGCCGGATCGGTTACGTCAAGGGCATCCAGCTGAAGCTGGACGAGATCGGCAGCGAGCACCCCGAACATGCCGACTTCGTCGCGCAGATGCGGTCGCTGGTCGATCGCTTCGATCTCGACCAGTACATGGACACATTGAAGACGTTGCATGCTTATGAGCATTGAATCGAAGAAGCGCGACGTCGCGCTCGTCGTCGACGATTCCCCGGAGACGCTCCGGCTGCTCACCGACGCGCTCGACGGCGCCGGCATGACGGTGATGGTGGCGCTCGACGGCGCCGCGGCGATGCGCATCATCGACCAGATCACGCCCGACATCATCCTGCTCGATGCCGTAATGCCCGGCATCGACGGGTTCGAGACCTGCCGCCGGCTCAAGCGCGACGCGGGTCTCGCCAATGTGCCGGTCATCTTCATGACGGGTCTGGCCGAAACCGAGCACATCGTGCGTGGATTGGAAGCCGGCGGCGTCGACTACGTGACCAAGCCGATCGTGATCGAGGAGATGCTGGCGCGCATCCGGGTCCATCTCGGCAATGCCCGGCTGACCCAGAGCGCGCGCGCCGCGCTCGACGTCTCCGGCCGTTTCCTGTTCGCGGTCAATCGCCAGGGCAGCGTGTTGTGGGCGACGCCGCAGGCGCAGAAGCTGCTATCCGATCATCACGGCGCGCAGGCCGACGAGTTCGTGCTGCCGCCGGCGCTGCTGCAATGGCTCGAGCAGGCGAAGGCCAAGAGCGGCTCGAAATCCCAGGCCGCGTCGCTGCCCGACAATCCGCAGCTCCGCTTCTACTACATGGGCGAGACCGCGCCGAACGAATTCCTGCTGCGGCTGTCCAAGGAAGCCGGCACCGCGCTGCCGCCCGAATTCACCAGCGAGCTCGGCCTCACCACGCGCGAAGGCGAGGTGCTGGCTTGGCTCAGCAAGGGCAAGACCAACCGCGACATCGCGCAAATTCTGGGCCTCAGCCCGCGCACCGTCGACAAGCACCTGGAGCAGATCTACGCCAAGCTCGGGGTGGAGAACCGGACCGCCGCAGCCGCGATCGCCGCGAATGCGACCCGGCGGAATTCTTGAGCGTGGTGTAGATGAGTTGAGGCCCTGCCAACCGAGCAAATGGTGTCGTCCCGGACAAGCGCAGCGAAGCGGAGCGCCGATCCGGGACCCATAACCCCAGGGAGTAGTTTGGCGAAGGCTCGGAGTGACCACCTCGCTCTATAACCACCGCCTGGGAGTATGGGTCCCGGGCTCGCTTCGCGCCCCGGGACGACAGCGGCGATCGCTAACCTCGCCTTACATCGGCATCGTCAACTGTAGACGAAAGCCTTGTCGTCCAGATCCGTCTTCGGGATCTCGTCCTTCTCGGTCCAGTAATCCTGGCTGTGCTGCCATTCCGGCTTGTCGCCGCGCTTGGGCAACAGGTCCATGTTGCGCATCATGTAGCCGGGGTTGAAGTTTTCCGGATCGATCCAGGGCAGGATCGGCATGTTGTGGTCTTCGGGCCGCAGCTTGACCTCGACCTTCTTTGCACCCTTCGCCTTCATGTGGCCGAGCAGCCGGCAGACGAAATCGGCGACGAGGTCGACGCGCAGCGTCCAGCTGGCGCGGAAATAGCCGAACACCCAGACCATGTTCGGCACGCCCGTGAACATCATGCCGCGATAGGTGACGGTGTCCCCGAAGGCGAGTGGCTTGCCGTCGATCTCGAAGGCGATGTCGCCGAGCGCGGCAAGATTGAAGCCGGTGGCAGTGACGACAACATCGGCCTCGAGCAGCTTGCCGGACTTGAGCTGGATGCCGTTCTCGACGAAGCATTCAATCTCGTCGGTGACGACGGAGGCCTTGCCGCTGGCGATGCCCTTGAACAGGTCGGCATCCGGCACGAAGGCGATGCGCTGCCGCCACGGCCGGTATTTTGGCGTGAAATGGGTCTCGACGTCGTAGTCCGGACCGAGCACGGCGCTGATCTGGCCGATCAGCTCCTTCTTCACCTGCTCGGGCTTGGACACGCAGAGCTTGGTGAACGCATCCTGCTCGAACAGGATCTTGCGCCGCACGATCTCGTGGATCCAGGCTTCATCAACCTGCAGCCGGCGCAGCTCTTCCGCGATCTCGATGGCATTGCGGCCGAGGCGGAAATAGGTCGGCGAACGCTGCAGCATGGTGACATGGGCGCACTTGTTGGTGATGTTCGGCACCAGTGTTGCCGCGGTCGCGCCCGAGCCGATCACGACGACCTTCTTGTTCGCAAGATCGATATCGTCGGGCCAGGTCTGCGGATGGACGATGCGGCCCTTGAAGCGATCCATGCCCTTCCATTCGGGCGTGTAGCCTTCGGAATGGCGATAATAGCCCTGGCACATCCAGAGGAAGTTGGCGGTGAAGGTCCTGGGCTCGCCGGTGTCGGTCGTCACCGCGTCGATGGTCCAGAGATTCTGCTCGCTCGACCAGCTCGCGGAATTGATCTTGTGCTTGTAGCGGATGTGCCGCGCGATATCGTTGTCGTCGATCACTTCCTTCATATAGGAGAGGATCTCCTCGGCGGTCGCAATCGGCGGGCCGACCCAAGGCTTGAAGCTGTAGCCGAAGGTGTGGAGATCGCTGTCGGAGCGAATGCCGGGATAGCGATGTGTGCTCCAGGTGCCGCCGAATGTTTCCTGCGTCTCCAGGATGACGTAGCTCGTGCCCGGAAGCTGCTTCTGGATGTGATAGGCGCTGCCGATGCCGGAGATGCCGGCGCCGACGATCAGCACGTCGAAATGTTCAGAAGCCTGTTTGGCCGTGGCGTGACTGCGAACAGCGACATTCATTGTTGCTTCTATGCCTTGCTTGTCTTTGTGGCCATCCTTGATTGGACGACGCGTTTCCTCCGCGACGGGCATGATCGCCCGCCGCGCCTCCGCTTCAAAATGACATAGATCAAGTCGCGGTCAAATCACAGTGCCGCACCCCAGCTCCGCGCAGTCTGCAAGATCCAGTCGCGATAGAGCGTCAGCGGCGTCACGCCGGTCAAGCCGCCGCAACCGGCGGCGCTGTTCGGTCCTGTCGACCAGCTGATGAGGCCGACGAGCACGGGACCGTTCGGCCTGTCCTCGAACACGGGGCCGCCGGAATCGCCGGTGCAGGCGCCAATTCCGCCGCGAACACCGTTGGTTACGGGATCGACCAGACGGATCTGGAGCGTGCCGGGCTGTCCGGTTGCAACGAGGCCGGCCACGCGCGCGGTGCCGCCGCTCTTGCCGTCACCGCTAACGGTGACGCCGATGCCGGCGATGACGAAGCGGCTGCCGACCTGAATTGGAATCGTGGGCATGCCGACCGTCACTGTGGATTTTCCCTTCGGTGGAATTTCCAATTGCAGCAGCGCCACGTCGGCGGTGGCGCGATGCCCCTGCATCGCCTGCATGTTGAAGTTCGGATGGATCGCGACGGTGCGCACGTTCAGCAATTGCGGCTGGCCGTCGCCGCCGCGATCGACGACCTTGTAATCCGCGCCGGGCTGCACGCAATGGGCGACCGTCAACACCAGCCGCGGGGCGATCAGGCTGCCGGTGCAGAAATTGCCGCGCGAGCCGACGATGGTGACGACGGCGCGGGCGACGCCATCGGCCTGCGGCGTGCCGCCGCCGACGATGGCGTGAGCGGGAGCAGCGAGCAGCAGCGCAGCTGCGATGAAGGTGGCAAGCTTCTTCATGGGAACACGCATCGGCATCGGTGAAGGCGGGCGATTGCTTCAGACTGGCCCTTGCCGATAGCGCATGCTAGCCGTCTTGGAAAGCAACTGACGAGGGCAGGATAGTGGCGATCGAGGCGGTGATCTTTGATTTTGGCGGCGTGCTGACGAGCTCGCCCTTCGAGGCGTTCACGCGGTTCGAGACCGAGCGCGGCCTGCCCGCCGACATCATCCGGCGCACCAACGCCGCCAATCATCTGGAAAACGCCTGGGCCAAATTCGAGCGGGCCGAGGTCGACATCGAGACGTTCGACGCATTGTTCGCCGCCGAATCGCTCGCGCTCGGCGCGGAAGTGCGCGGCCGCGACGTGCTGCCGCTGCTGCAGGGCGATCTGCGCCCGGAGATGGTCGAGGCCCTGAAGCGCATCAAGGCGCAATTCAAGACCGGCTGCATCACCAACAATCTGCCGGCGAACGCCATCGGCAGCATGACGGGACGCTCCCTCTACATCGCCGAGGTCATGGTGCTGTTCGACCACGTCATCGAGTCCGCCAAGATCGGTCTGCGCAAGCCGGATCCGCGCATCTACCAGATGATGGTCGAGACGCTGAAGGTCGATCCGAACAATTGCGTCTATCTCGACGATCTCGGCGTCAACCTGAAGCCGGCGCGTCAGATGGGCATGATCACGATCAAGGTGACGAGCGGGGCGCAGGCGATCGGGGAGCTGGAGAAAGCGACGGGATTGAAGCTGAGCTAGAGCGTCACACTCCGTCATTGCGAGCGCAGCGAAGCAATCCAGACTGCCGCCGCGGAAAGACTCTGGATTGCTTCGCTACGCTCGCAATGACGGCGTGAGGGCATCTCACCTGGCAGGCTTGACTACTTCGACCCAGCAGCGATCCGCTCTGGGAACGCCGCCGCCAGCGAGTCACGATCCGCCTTCAGCACGCCGCGTTCGGTGATGAGGCCGGTGACGAGCCGCGCCGGTGTCACGTCGAAGCCGTAGTTCGCGACCGGCGAGTTGTCGGGCACGATGCGCACCGTCTCCAGCCGACCGTCCGCGGTGCGGCCGGTCATGTCGGTGACCTCCACGCCGCTGCGCTGCTCGATCGGGATGTCGCGGATGCCGTCATGAACGGCGAAATCGATGGTCGGCGACGGCAGTGCGACGTAGAACGGCACGCCGTTGTCATGCGCGGCAAGCGCCTTCAGATAGGTGCCGATCTTGTTGCAGACGTCGCCATTGGCGGCGACGCGGTCGGTACCGACGATGGCGAGATCGACCATGCCGTGCTGCATCAGGTGCCCGCCGGTATTGTCCGGGATCACCGTGTGCGGCACGCCGTGATGGCCAAGCTCCCAGGCCGTGAGCGAGGCGCCCTGGTTGCGCGGACGGGTCTCGTCGACCCAGACATGGACCTTGATGCCGCGCTCATGCGCAAGATAGATCGGCGCCGTCGCCGTGCCCCAGTCGACGGTGGCGAGCCAGCCGGCGTTGCAATGGGTCAGCACGTTGACCACCTCGCCCGGCTTCTTCGCCGCGGTCGCCTCGATCAGCTTCAGGCCGTTGTCGGCAATGCCGCGGTTGATCTCGACGTCCTGCTCGGCGATCTCATCGGCGCGCGCATAGGCTGCTTCCGCCCGTTCCACCGGACCGATCGGCGCGAGCGCCGCGCGCATCTCGTCCAGCGCCCATTTCAGGTTGATCGCGGTCGGCCGCGCCACGACCAGCGTGTCATAGGCGCGTTGCAGCCCGGCGTCGGAAGCGTCCTCGCGCATCGCGAGCGCCATGCCGTAGGCGGCGGTGGCGCCGATCAGCGGCGCGCCGCGCACCAGCATGTCCCTGATAGCAACGGCCGCATCTTCACACGAGGTCAGCCGCGCGACGACGAATTCATGCGGCAGCCGGCGCTGATCGATCGCGCCGACCGACCAGCCGTCGCGCTCGCGCCAGATGCTGCGGAAATGCTTGCCGTCGACCTTCATGGCATTCTGCCTTTTCGTTTTTCTTGCGTCTCACGCTCGCAGGATGCGCCCGGCCACCGCATCGAGCTTCTTCAGGAGCTCGGGATCGCGCGCCTCGGGCGCCGTAATCAGCGCGGTGTCGAGCGCACGGTCCGAACCGATCGGGCACGGCTCGTGCTCGCGCGGAAAATCCTTGGCCAGCCGCGCCACCAGCGCCTTGGCCTTGTCGGCGTTCGAATTCAGCACGCGGATGATGTCCTGCACAGTGACCGCATCGTGGTCGGGATGCCAGCAGTCGAAATCCGTCACCATTGCGACGGTGGCGTAACAGATCTCCGCCTCACGGGCGAGCTTGGCTTCGGGCATATTGGTCATGCCGATCACCGAGTAGCCCAGCGTCTTGTAGGTCATGCTTTCCGCGTAGGTGGAGAATTGCGGCCCTTCCATGCAGACATAAGTGCCGCCTCGCGCGATCGCGATGCCTTCCGCTTCCGCGGCGGCCGCCAGATGGATGCGCAGCCGCGGCGAGACCGGGTGCGCCATCGACACATGCGCGACGCAGCCGCGGCCGAAGAACGAACTCTCGCGCTTATGGGTGCGGTCGACGAACTGGTCGACGAGAACGAAGGTGCCGGGCGGCAGTTCCTCCCTGAAGGAGCCGCAGGCCGAGAGCGAGATCAGGTCGGTGACGCCGGCGCGCTTCAGCACGTCGATGTTGGCGCGATAATTGATGTCGGAGGGGGACAGCCGGTGCCCCTTGTCATGCCGCGGCAGGAACACGATCGGCAGGCCGGCGATGGAGCCGCGCCTTAAAGGAGCCGACGGCTCGCCCCAGGGGCTCTCGATCACCACTTCGCGCGCACCCTCCAGGCCGGGCAGGTCATAGATGCCCGAGCCCCCGATGATGCCCAATACCGCCTGCGTCATGCCTGCTCCACCCTGTCCGTCAATGTGACATGGTTAAGCTATGCCAGTTTTGCGGCGGATTTGGAACGGGGGGAGATGCGCCCCTGTTAGGCCGCGGTCGCCGGCTGGAGCTGCATCGCGACCATCCGCTCCAGCGTCTGCACGGACTGAAAATTCTCCGGCGTGATCTCGGACTGCGGGATGGTGAAGTCGAATTCGGCCTCGACGCCGAGCATGAGATTGACCATGTCCATCGAGGTCAGGCCGATATCGACGAGCTTGGCCGAAGGCGTAACGTCCGCGGTGAGCGAATTCTGTTCGAGGATGCCCTTCACCAGCTTGATGATGCGATTGCGCAAATCGGTATCAAAGGCCTGCATCGGCAAATTCCCATCTGTCTATCGGTGTCGGACCGGACTGCCGGCTACGATGGGTGCGGGCTGCCGGTCCTGCAATGGGCGGCACCAATACTTCGCGATTCTTAGTAAACGATGACTCAGATTGTCGGAAATCCAGGCTTCTTCCAGAGTCCTAACGCGATGCCGGAAAATCCGGTGATGCGAACAACCGGACCTTAACTGTTCGTTCGGAATTGGGTTTTGTTTACCCTCTATTTCATCGACGAATTTGAATTAAATCCGTAGCCTCGTCTCACAAGCAAAGATGGCTGGAGGATCGCTTCAAGCGGCATCGCGAATGATGGCGGCGATCTCGAACGGCAAACCGGAGGCGGACGAGCATGAACGTGCGTGAAGCAGTCCTCACTGTCGACGAAATGCAGACGAGCTTTCTCGAGCAGGGTCCCTCCCTGATCGAGCGCGCCGCCCGGACCGCCGCAGCGGCCGCGGCCGACGCCGACGGGGTCGATCGCGACGCCCGCTTCCCGCACAAGGCCTTCGACGTCGCGCGTGAGCAGAAGCTGCTCGGCGTGATGGTTCCGGTTGAATTCGGCGGCTTCGGTGCCTCGATCCATGACGTCACCGACATCTGCTACACGCTCGGACGCGCCTGCGCGTCCACGGCGATGATCTACGCGATGCACCAGACCAAGGTCGCCTGCGTCGTCAGGCACGGCCATGGCATCCCCTGGATGGAGACCATGATGCGCCGGGTCGCCCGCGACCAGTGGCTGCTCGCCTCCTCCACCACCGAAGGCCAGAACGGCGGCAACATCCGCGCCAGCGCGGCTGCGGTCGACCATGCCGGCGATACCGTCTCGCTGGTGCGCGACGCCACCGTGATCTCATACGGCGCCGAAGCCGATGGCCTCGTCACCATCGCCCGCCGCGCCACCGACGCCGCCGCCTCCGATCAGGTGTTGCTGGCGCTCGCCAAGGACGATTATTCGCTGAAGCGGACGCTGGGCTGGGAAACGCTCGGCATGCGCGGCACCTGCTCGACCGGGTTCGAGCTGAAGGTCGACTGCCCCGCCGACCGCGTCTTCCCGGAATCCTATGACAAGATCCACGCCCAGACCATGACGCCGTTCGCGCATCTGTGCTGGTCGTCGGCCTGGGCCGGCATCGCCGCTGCGGCGGTGACGCGCGCGCAGGCCTTCATCCGCAAGGCGGCCCGCGCGTCGGGCGGACAGATGCCCCCGGCCGCAGCGCACTTCACCGCCGCCAAGATGTCGCTGGCCAAGCTGCGCGCGCTGATATCAGCCAATATCGACGCTTTCTCCCGCGTCGAGCACGACGAGCGTGCGCTGGCCTCGCTCGACTTCCAGTCCTCGATCACGCTTTTGAAGGTGCAGGCCTCCGAGCTCGCGGTCGAGACCGTGATGCATGCGATGCGCACCGCGGGTCTTGCCGGCTACCGTAACGACGGCGACTTCACCATGGGCCGTCACCTCCGCGACGTGCTGTCGTCGCCGATCATGATCAACAACGACCGGATCCTGGCCAATGCCGCGACATCGACATTGATGAGCGGCGTGCCGGCGAGTCTTCGCGACTGACGTGCCTCTGCGACCGCTTCAACAAGAACATTTTTGAGATAGCAGGACATCGACCCATGAATATTGCCGTCCTCCCCAACTCGCCCACCACCGCGCCGCAGATGATCGATCCGCTCGATCATCTCGCCGACAAGCTGTTCCACCGGATGGGCGCCGATGGCGTCTATGCCCGCACCGCGCTCTATGAGGGCATCGTCGAGAAGCTCGCCGCGCTGATCACTGCTCATCGCGAGGCCGGCACCGAGGTGATGCGCTTCCCGCCGGTGATGAGCCGCTCCCAGCTGGAGAAGTCCGGCTATCTCAAGAGCTTTCCGAACCTGCTCGGCTGCGTCTGCGGCCTGCACGGCACCGAACGCGAGATCAACGCCGCGGTGAGCCGCTTCGATGCCGGCGGCGACTGGACGACTTCGCTGTCGCCGGCCGATCTCGTGCTGTCGCCGGCTGCCTGCTATCCGGTCTATCCGATCGCGGCGAGCCGCGGCCAATTGCCGAAAGGCGGCCTGCGCTTCGACGTTGCCGCGGATTGCTTCCGCCGCGAGCCGTCGAAGCATCTCGACCGGCTGCAATCGTTCCGCATGCGCGAATATGTCTGCATCGGCAGCCCCGACGACGTCGCCGATTTCCGCGAGCGCTGGATGGTGCGCGCGCAGAAGATCGCGACCGACCTCGGCCTCAGCTTCCGCGTCGACTATGCCAGCGATCCGTTCTTCGGCCGGGTCGGCCAGATGAAAGCGGTGAGCCAGAAGCAGCAGCAGCTCAAGTTCGAGCTGCTCATCCCGCTGCGCTCGGAAGAGCAGCCGACGGCGTGCATGAGCTTCAACTATCATCGCGAGCATTTCGGCACGACCTGGGGAATCCAGGACGCCAACGGCGAGCCGGCCCATACCGGCTGCGTTGCCTTCGGCATGGACCGTCTGGCCGTCGCCATGTTCCACACCCACGGCACCGATCTTTCCGCCTGGCCCGCCAAGGTGCGGGACGTCCTGAGCCTGCAGCCGCCTGTCGCGGCCGAGGCCCATGGCGAAGGTTGGCGCTAGAGCAACTCACGAGGCCGGCCATTTCCACGGGCAAGACGAGCGTGATCCATACCAAGGTCCGATGCCGCGAGATCACCGAGTCCGACGTCGACAAGATCGCGGACTTGCTGACGCGCGGCTTCTTCGGCCGTTCACGCGACTACTGGATTCAGGGCCTGCGCCGGCAGGCCTTCCGGGCCGTGCCGGAGGGCTATCCGCGCTTCGGCTACATGCTCGACGACGACGGCAAGCCGGTCGGCGTGCTGCTCTTGATCTACACCTCACGCAAGGAGGGCGAAGAGACCGCCATCCGGTGCAATTTGTCGAGTTGGTATGTCGACCCGGCCTACCGCAACTACGCGCCGCTGCTGACCAAGATCGCCCAGCGGCACAAGCACGTCACTTACTTCAACATCAGCCCGGCGCAGTGGACCTGGCCGATCATCGAGACGCAGGGCTTTCGCGCCTATTGCCGCGGCATATTCTTCTCAGTGCCTGCGCTGGCGCGCGTCCCGCGCTGGAACGAGATCGAGGTCATTCCGCCGCACGCCAAGGAGATCAAGGGGCTTTCCGAGGCGGAGACCGAGCTCCTGACGCGACATGCGCGCTACAATTGCCTTAGCCTCGTCTGCCGCACGCCGAAGGGAACCTTCCCCTTCATCCTGCAACCGGTGCGCATCCGCCGTGGTTTCATCGCACCGCCCGCCATGAAGCTGATCTATTGCCGGAGCACCGCAGAATTTGCCGAATGCGCCGGCCGCATCGGACGGCTGCTGCTGCGGCTCGGCAAGATCGCGGTGGCCGTCGATGCCGACGGCCCGGTTCCCGGCCTCGTCGGCATCTACACCGAGCGGCGCGGTCGGAAATACTTCAGGGGCCCGCACCAGCCACAGCTCGGCGACCTCACCGATACGGAGCTCGTGCTCTACGGGCCGTAGAGTCCCCCCGGCTCTGCAAATCTGTACGAGCGGAGCGGGAATATCGCCGCGCTCGTCCGGAGCTACGGCCTATCGCCTTGGCAGCGGGCGGTTTACGCGTGCGCTCACCATCGCCGGTCACCCTCCGTAAACTACGGCGCTTAAGGGAATTTTCCGGCCTGTTCGCTAGCCTCGGCGGCTGAATTAGGTTGCTTGAGTCTATTGCTGGCCGAGGCCCCGCCAATCCCATGATGTCGACCCGCGACAGCGAGCTTGGTACAGGCCGTGAGCAGGGCCCAGGCGCCCTGGTCGCGCTGAGCCAGCTTGCGCTCGACCACATGGAACAGGGCGTCTGCGTCTACGATGCCGACAACCGGATCGTGGTGACGAACCAGCGCTATCTCACGCTGTTCGACATGTCGGCCGAAATCGTGCGGGTCGGCACCAGCTATCGCGAGGTGCTCGCGCACAGCGCAAGCCGCGGCAACTTTCCGCAAGACCAGCTCGACGCGTTGTATTCGACGCGGATGGCGCAGATCTCCGCGGGCAAGCCGTTCCGCACCGAGCAAATGCTGGCGAGCGGCCTCGTCATGTCGCTCGAGCTGAAGCCGCTCCCCGGCGGCGGCTGGATGACGATCTGCGACGACGTCACCCGCCTCGCCCGGCTCGAGGCGGAACTGCGCGTGCAGACCGAGCGCAGCCAGCACGCGCTCGCCAACATGTCGCACGGACTGATCATGTACGACGTCGACAGCCGTGTCGTCGTCTGCAACGAACGGTTCCTGAAGCTCTACAACCTCGACCCCGAGATCGTGAAGCCGGGCGTCTCGCATTCCACGGTGATCGAGCACTGGATGTCGCGCGGCAACCTGCCGGGCATGTCGGGCGACGAATTCTACCAGAGCCGGCTGGAGGATGTGCGCAGCAGGAAGCCGAAGACGCTGCTGGTGATGCGCTACGACGGACGGATGGTGCAGGCGGTCTCCCGCTTCCTGCCCGACGGCGGCTGGGTGACGGTGCACGAGGACGTCACGGAGCGGCTGCAATACGAGGAAACGCTGCGGCAGCAGAATTTCATCCTCGATGCGGCGCTGGAGAACATGGCGCACGGGCTCGCCTTCTTCGACAGCGACATGCGGCTTCGGGTCTGCAACTCCACCTACCTCAAGATCTACCTGTTGTCGCCGGAGGAGACCCGCCCCGGCACCCACCTCGCCGAGCTGATCGAGCGATCGATAGCGAACGGCGCGTTCTCCCCGGAATACAGCCCGCAGCAGATCCTCAAAGCCGCCCGCGCGCGGATCGCGAGCCGTGATTCCTCGCCGATGCGCCGGCGCATGTCGAACGACACGGTGATCTCGGTGCGCTATTGCGCGCTGGCCGAAGGCGGCTTCGTCGCCACCTATGAGGACATTACCGAGCGCGAGCGTGCGATCGAGGAGCTGAGCGAGCAGTACCGCCGGTTCGACGCAGCCCTGAACAACATGAGCCAGGGTCTGTGCATGCTCGACGCCAGCCTGCGCGTGATCGTCTGCAACCGCCGCTATATCGAGATGTATGGATTGTCGCCGGAGATCGTGAAGCCAGGCGTCTCGATGCGCGAGATCATGGAGCACGCCTGCGAGCTCGGCATCCATCCGAACATGACCGGCGCCAAGCTCTATGCCGACTACGTCGAGAGGCTGCGCGAGGGCGAGCACACGCTGCACCGCCATTTGAGAGACGGCCGCATCATCAAGCTCAATCACAAGCGGATGGAGCATGGCGGCTGGGTCGTGACCTATGAGGACGTCACCGAGCGCCACAAGGCCCAAGCCCGGGTGGCGCACATGGCGCGACACGATTCGCTCACCGACCTGCCCAACCGCACGCTGTTCCGCGAGAAGATGGGCGAGGGACTGAACCAGGTCGCGATCGCCGGCGGCGCCATGGCCGTGCTGTGCTTCGACCTCGACAATTTCAAGACCGTCAACGACCGCCTCGGCCACGCCGCCGGCGACCGCCTGCTGCGCTGGGTCGCGGCGCGCCTCAAGGAGAATGTCGGTGAGCACGACACCGTGGCGCGGCTTGGCGGCGACGAGTTCGCCGTTCTCCAGCGCGGGCCGCAGCCGCAATCGGCCGAGGCGCTCGCCCGCCGCCTGGTCGAGATCATCGGTCATCCGCCGCCGCTGGAAAGCCAGTCGATCCATGTCGGCGTCTCCGTCGGCATCGCGATCGCGCCCGACCACGGACTCGATGCCGATGAGCTGATGAAATGCGCCGACCTCGCGCTCTACCAGGCCAAGGCCAAGGGGCGCGGAGCCTATCAGCTGTTCGAGCCCGAGATGGAGGAACAGGCGCGCAGCCGGCACGCGCTGGAGCAGGACCTGGTCGGCGCGCTGGAAGGGCGTGAATTCCACCTGGTGTTCCAACCGCAGATGCGGCTCGATTCCTCCGCGCTCACCGGCTTCGAGGCATTGCTGCGCTGGAAGCATCCCTCGCGCGGCTTCGTCTCTCCGGCCGAGTTCATCCCGATTGCGGAGGAGAACGGGCTGATCGTTCCGATCGGCGAATGGGTGCTGCGCACGGCCTGCGCCACCGCCGCGTCCTGGCCCGACGTCACCGTCGCGGTGAACCTGTCTCCGGTGCAGTTCCGCTCCCGCGGCCTGGTGGCGATGGTCACGAGCGCGCTTGCGGAAGCCGGCCTGCCGCCGCAGCGACTCGAGCTCGAGGTCACCGAGACGGCGCTGCTCGACGACAGCGAGGCGACCATCGACATCCTGCACCAGCTCCGCGCGCTCGGGGTGCGCGTCAGCCTCGACGATTTCGGCGTCGGCTATTCCTCGCTGAGCTACCTGCGCAAGTTTCCGTTCGATCGCATCAAGATCGACCGCTCGTTCGTCGGCACGCTCGGCGAAAGCCCGGAGAGCGTTGCCATCGTCAGGACGATCGCGAGCCTCGGCTCCGTGCTCGGGGTCGAGACCACGGCCGAGGGCGTGGAAACCGAGGAACAGCTCGACTTCGTCCGCGAATGCGGCTGCACCGCGGTCCAAGGCTATTATTTCGGCAAGCCGTGTCTCGCCTCGGAAGTCGGCCGCACCATCGAGACGCTGAACATGGTCCGGCGCGTGGCCTGACCGCTTCGGCCGCTCAAATTCCGCCTCTCGGCACGCGGCCAAACGACGAATTGTCGCAGATGTCGGCTCTGTCGGCGTTGGCTGACCGACGGCCGCACAGCGATGTGCGCAACACGCTTTTCTTCTCCGTCAAATTCAGGAACAATCGCCTCACAACGAGAGACGGCGACCCCAGAGAGGCCGCCGCGAGGGAGGCTTTCGATGTCGGGATACGGGCTGAAGACGATTGCATTTGCCGCGGTGCACGCCGTCATGGGCGCATTGCTCTCCACGGCCGTCAATGCGCAGGACTACCCGACGAAGCCGATCACGTTGATCGTGCCTTGGCCGGCCGGCGGATCGACCGATATCTCGATGCGCGCGATCGCCGAAAGCGCCTCGAAGGTGCTGGGGCAGCCGATCGTGATCGACAACAAGGCCGGCGGCGGCGGCACGGTCGGACCGGCGACGATGGCGGCGGCGGCGAAGCCGGACGGCTATACCATCTCGCAGATTCCGATCACCGTGTTCCGCCTGCCCCTGATGCAGGAAGTGTCGTGGGATCCGGCAAAGGATTTCACCTATATCGTCCATCTCACCGGCTACACTTTCGGCGTGACGACCAGCGCGGAATCGCAGTTCAAGAGCTGGAAGGACGTGGTGGAGTTCGCAAAGGCGAATCCGGGCAAGGTGACCTATGCCACGCCCGGCGCCGGCACCTCGCTGCATATCGGCATGGAGCAGATCGCCGCGATGTCCGGCATCAAGCTGACCCAGGTCCCTTTCAAGGGCGGGGCGGAGACCAACGCCGCCGTGCTGGGGCAGCACACCATGCTGCAGGCTGATTCCACGGGATGGCGACCACTGGTCGACGCCGGCAAGCTGCGGCTCCTGATGGTGTGGACCGGCGCGCGGTCGCCGAACTATCCCGACGTGCCGACGCTGAAGGAGCTCGGCTATCCCATGGTCTATGATTCCCCGTTCGGCATTGCAGGACCGAAAGGGATGGATCCAAAGATCGTCGCCAAGCTGCACGATGCCTTCAAGAAGGCGGTCGAGGATCCAGCGGTGATCGCCACGCTCGCCAAATACGACATGGTGCCGAACTACAAGAACACCGAGGACTACAAGAAGTTCATCGTCGAGGTCACGGCGTCCGAGCGCAAGGTGATCGAGACGCTCGGGCTCGCGAAGAAGTAAAGCTCTGCTGCCACACGCGCTGGCGTCATCCTGAGATGCGAGCCGTACTTGCGGCTCGCCTCGAAGGATGGATCGGGGCACCGTCGCCCTTCGAGGGCTACGCTGCGCTCTGTCACCTCAGGACGACGGTGATCTCAAGGCGTTTCATATGAACAACGACACCAACGTCAAGCTGCGCCTCAGCAACTCCGAACTCTGGGGCGGGCTGATCGGACTCGCGCTCGGCGGCTTCGTGGTCTGGTCGGGCTTGAGGCTCAAGCTCGGCACCATCAACGATCCCGGCTCCGGCTATGTGCTGTTCTACACGGGCATCCTGATGTGCGTGTTCGCGGGCGCCATCATCGTCTCGGCGATCACCGAGGGCGGGCCGACGCTGGCCTCGCGCTGGGAGAACGTGCGCTGGAGCAAGCCGCTTGTCCTCATCGCCTGCCTCACCGCATTCGCCTTCGCGCTGGAGCCGCTGGGATTCCTGCTGTCATCGATCCCGCTGATGCTGCTGCTGTTGCGGCTGATCGATCCGGTGCGCTGGACGCTGGCGATTCCGATCGCGGTGCTGGTGCCATTGGGCATGTGGTGGGTGCTCAAGCGGCTGCTGTTGATCCAGTTGCCGTCAGGCCTGTTCGGAATCGGCTGACCCCATGGATACGCTCGTCAACGTGGCACATGGTTTCGGCGTCGCGCTGCTGCCGATCAACCTGCTCTATTGCTTCATCGGCGTCTTCATCGGCACGCTGGTCGGCGTGCTGCCCGGCATCGGCCCGATCTCGGCGATGTCGCTGCTGCTGCCCGTGACGCTGTCGGGCACGCCGGAATCGGGCATCATCATGATGGCCGGCATCTATTACGGCTCGATGTATGGGGGCTCGACCACCTCGATCCTGGTCAACATTCCCGGCGAGGCCGCCTCGGTCGTGACCTGCATCGACGGCCACCAGATGGCGAAGCAGGGCCGCGCGGGCCCCGCGCTCGGCATTGCTGCATTCGGCTCCTTCGCTGCCGGCACCTTTGCGCTGGTTGCCTTGATGCTGGTGGCGCCGAAGCTTGCCAGCCTCGCCATTGCCTTCGGCCCGGCCGAATATTTCAGCCTGATGGTGCTAGGCCTCGTCGTGCTCACCTTCCTCACCCAGGGATCAATGCCGAAGGCATTGCTGATGGCGTGCATCGGCGTCGTGCTCGGGCTGATCGGGCTCGACAGCATCACCGCGCAGCCGCGGCTGACCTTCGGCCGCATGGAGCTGATCGACGGCATCGGCCTCGTGCCCGTGGTGATGGGCTTGTTCGGCGTCGCCGAGGTGCTGCTCAACACCGAGCAGGCGATCAAGCGCGACGTCATCAACACCAGGATCACCCATCTCCTGCCCAGCCAGGAGGACTGGAAGGCGAGCGCAGGTCCGGTCGGCCGCGGCACGATCCTCGGCTTTTTCCTCGGCATCCTGCCGGGCGGCGGCGCGGTGATCTCGTCATTCGCGTCCTACGCGCTGGAGAAGCGGCTGTCGAAGACGCCCGAAAGGTTCGGCCATGGCGCGATCGAGGGCGTCGCCGGCCCGGAATCGGCGAACAACGCCGCGGCCGGCGGCGCCTTCATTCCGCTGATGACGCTCGGCATCCCGCCGAACGTGGTGATGGCGCTGCTGCTCGGAGCCTTCGTCATTCACGGCCTGCAGCCGGGGCCGCTGCTGATCACGCAGAACCCCGGCCTGTTCTGGGGCATCGTCGCCAGCATGTATATCGGCAACGTCATGCTGCTGATCCTGAACCTGCCGATGATCGGCATGTGGGTGCAACTGCTCAAGCTGCCCTACAACATCCTGTTCCCCTTGATCATCCTGTTCACGATCCTCGGCGTCTACTGCTCGAGCAACAACGTGTTCGACGTCTATGTGATGATCGCGTTCGGGATCATCGGCTATTTCATGCGAAAGCTCGGCTACGAGCCGGCACCGCTGGTGCTGGCTTTCGTGCTGGGTCCGATGATGGAGAACAATTTGCGCAAGTCGCTGATCCTGTCGCAGGGCGATCTCTGGACCTTCGTGCAGCGGCCGATTTCGGCAGTGTGTCTTGCGTTTGCGCTGGTGCTGCTGATCGCGCCGCTGCTGCCGTCGCTACGCAAGAAGCGCGAGCTGGTGGCGCTGGACGAGGGAGCGTGAGGAGATCTCGTAGTCTGTAGGGTGGATTAGCCGAAGGCGTAATCCACCGCTTCTCTCTCGACGCGGACAGTAAAGTGGTGGGTTACGCCTTCGGCTAACCCACCCTACAGCATCTCAGCTCGCCGCAGGCAGAGCACTGTCCGACGGCACGCCCCACGGCCGCTCCGCCGAAGCCAGCCCGATCAGGCGGCCCTGGATGTAGTCGCAGCCCCAGTCGCGCAACATGTTTGCGGCTTCGTCGTCCTGCACCCATTCGGCGACGGTCTTGATGTCGAGGCGGCGGGCGAGATCGATCAGGGTCTGCACGAAGGCGCGGTCGTCGGCGGAATGGGTGATGTTCTGCACGAAGGCGCCGTCGATCTTGACGATGTCCACCCCGAGCTTGCGCAGATTGCGGAACGAGGTGTAGCCGGCGCCGAAATCGTCGATGGCGATACGGCTGCCGAAATGCTTGAGGCGGCTGACGAAGGCGCGGACATCGTCGATGTCCTGGATCGCGACCGTCTCGGTGATCTCGACGATCAGCCGCTCGGCAACGCCGGAATGGGCCAGCATCAGCGATTCGATCCCCGCCCACCAGTCCGGATCCATGGTCGTATCCGGCGAGATGTTGAGGCTGAGGCAGACGTCGGGCGCCGCCGCGAGCTCGGCGACCACGAGCTCGAGCACGCGGTGATCGACCAGGCGGATCAGGCCGAGCCGTTCGGCGACCGGCACGATGTCGGGCGCGAGCAGCACCTGGCCGTCGCCCTGGTCCATTCGCACCAGGCATTCATGGAATGCGCGCTCGCGCGAGACAGCCGAGACCACGGGTTCATAGGCGAGCCTGATGCGGCGCTCGTTGAGCGCGGTGACGATCTCGTCAGTGACGCGGATGTTGACGCGGCGCTGTGCGTCGCGCGCGGCATCCGGACGCCAGGCCGCGAACGAGCCGGAGCGGCGGCGCTTGGCGGCGTCCAGCGTCTCATGGGCGCGGTTGACGGCCTCGTCGGTGTTGCGGGCATAGCGCGGCAGGCTGACCGCGCCGATCGAGGCGGTGACCGAGACCGGACCGGATTTGGTCGGCACCACCTCGTCGCGGATGCCGGCGAGGAAGCGCTCGGCGGCCACGTTCATGTCGTCGACGGTGCAGTTCTTCAGGATCAGGCCGAACTTGTTGCCGGAGAAGCGCCCCAGCACGTCGCCGCCGCGCAGGCGCGCGCGAATGCGCTTGGCGACGTCGAGGATCACGGCGTCGGCGACGTCGAAGCCGAAGGCATCGTTGACGCGGGCGAGATGATCGATGCCGACCAGCATGAAGGCCGCTGTCGAGCGGAAGCGCGTCGTCTCCTCGATCGCCTCGGCCAGCGCTGCGATCAGATGCGAGCGGTTGAGCTCGCCGGTCAGCGGATCGAGCCGGGCCAGCCTGCTCAATTCCTCGTCCCGGGCGTGGCGCTCATTGTTGATGCGGACGGAGCCGATCGCTCGCGTGGGACGGCCGTCGGGACCTGCGAACCAGCGGCCGGTCTCCTCGATCCAGATCACGGGATCGGAGGCGCTCATGCGCACGCCGTACTCGATTCGGTAAGGGGTGCCGTCGGCGCCGTGCACCGGGGACGTCAGCGCCAGCGCCGCCGTCCGCAGCGTTTGCGCGGGCTCGATCAGCTTGGCGAATTCGGCGCCGGTCGAAAGCCGCTCGGCGGGAATGCCGGGGAAAACGGCGCTGACCTGCTCACCCCAGACGATGGCATCGCTGGCGATATCCCAGGCGAACACGGCGTGACCGAGCGCGGCCAGGATGTCGGAGGCTTGCGGCAATCCAGGGGTCAAAGTCGCCTCGTTTCGGGACAGTGGAGAAGTCCTGAGCCGGCACAGGATAGAGCCAGATTCGCTGCCGAACCTAGGCAAAGTTGATAAACAATTTGGAAACCACGTTTCCGCGGCGCGGGGAACCAATCCGGCCCGGCCGGCATAGGCCTTGCGAGTACAGGACTCGCACCGGCGCCTGCGTCCCGAAACGCGACAGTCTCGCCGGACCAACGGTGATTGCGATGTTGAGTACTGATCGATCGGACGTGGTGGACAACGGCACAGGCACGGCCCTGGTGCCGCTGATGCCGACGTTGCAATGGCTCCATAAGGTGCCCCTGCCCCGCCCCGATCCGAGCTTCGTCACCCAATTGATCGCCAACGCCGAGCAGTTGCCGCAGACGAGCCGGCTCCGCCGCGCGTCCTCCGAGGATGCGCTGATGGCCTATGGCAGCAAGCGCCCGCTCGGAACCGTCAGCGCTCGCACGCGTCAGGTGGCTTGATCGGCTTAGAGTGAGATGGCTCCTCTTCACCTCTCCCCCGCTTGCGGGGAGAGGTCGGAATTCGCGCGCAGCGCGGATTTCCGGGTGAGGGGGTACAGGTCCCACTACTAAGTCATGCGCAGAGTACGTCATGCGCAGAGAGAGAGCCCTCACCCCAACCCTCCCCGTAAGAACGGGGCGAGGGAGCGCATCGGCGATGCGGCAAGGTCAGCGCGGCGGCGTGTCGGAAGGCGGCGTGCCGTTCCCCGGCTGCAGCTGCGGCGAGGGAATTTCCGGCGAGGGAGCGCCCTGCACTGGCTTGGGCGCCGGGTGATCCATCAGCACGGATTCGGCGACGGATTGCGCGGTAGGCGCGGCCGGCGCCGGCTGCGGCGCGATCACCGGCTCGAACTTGCGCTCGGACTCCACGTCCTCCGCCGGCGCTTCGGCCCTGCGCTTGGCCTTACGAGGGGCGGGCACCGTGGTCTCGGCGACATAGGTGACGCGGCGGCGCGTGCGCTGGGCGATGCCAGCGAAGAAGTCCGCCATCGCCAGCAGCACCAGCAGAAAGAAGGTGGAGTTGCCGAATTTGGGCCACATCACGAATTCGGCAGCGGCCGCGCCGAAGATGATCAGCGACAGCAAATGATCCATCAGGAATTTCGAGCCCGGCCGCGCACCCTTGACCACCTCTAACAGCAGCAAGACGACGCCGAGCGCGAGCAGGAGATCGGCGAGCGTGACCGGCCAGACCTCTCCGGACACCATAGGCACCTTGAACAGCACGTCCGTGAAGGACACGGTCGGCATCAGGAAGGCGATGATGTTGTACACCGCGAGCGGAATCAGGAGCAGCGGGAAACCGACCATCGGCTTGATGCCTTCTCGATCAAGATATCCGGACAGAACAATGCAGCGGCGAAGCATCTGCTCCGCCGCCATCACCGTCTATCTCATGGGTTGGCCGAATCGGGCGGGTCCGATCTCCCGCCCGAGAAAGATCCTGGCTTCAGGACTCTTTCTTCTTCAGGACCTGGCGGCCCTTGTACATGCCGGTCTTGAGGTCGAGATGGTGCGGACGACGGAGCTCGCCGGAGTCCTTGTCTTCCACATAGGTCGGCTTCTTGATGGCGTCCGCCGAGCGGCGCATGCCGCGGCGCGACGGCGAGGTTTTTCTTCTCGGAACGGCCATTTCAATATCCTCTAGGGATTGGTGTCATCAGGGCATCGTCCGCGAAGGGACGGCTCAGCACCCGCAATACGAGGCGAGCTGAATGCCGATCAAGGCCGCGCTTATAGAGGAAGGCTGGCCGTAAAGCTAGGCTCTTGGGCCGGAAAATGCGCCCGGAACGGGCCAAAAATCAGCGATTTTCGCGCCAACAGGTCGCAAGCGAGTTCGCCTGCCCCCGCGCCATATAGGTGGCTGCCAGCCGCCGGACGCCCGGTCCCGGGGTCCGGGCGCTGCGCTTGACCGGATTCGGCAGGATCGAGGCCAGAAGCGCCGCCTCGCGGGGCGAGAGGCTTTCGGCCGATTTGCCGAAGGCATAGGCGCTGGCCGCCTCGACCCCGAACTGCCCCTGCGGGCCGAGTTCGGCGATGTTGAGGTAGATTTCGAGAATCCGCTGCTTGGGCAGGACGAGGTCGATCCAAAGCGCCAGCGGGAATTCGAGCGCCTTGCGAACGAAGTCGCGCCCCTGCCACAGGAACAGGTTCTTCGCGACCTGCTGGGTGATGGTGGAGGCGCCCCGGAAGGCGGTGCCGTCCTCCCTGGCGTCGTCGATCGCCTCGCGCAGCGCCCCCCAATCGATGCCGTGATGCTTGCAGAAATGGGCATCCTCGGCTGCCACCACCGCGCGCGGCAGAGAGGGCGACATATCAGCGAGATCGATCCACTCCCGCTGCATCGGCGCGCCCCGCAGGCTGCGCCAGGCCATCAGCGTCGAAACCGGGTGGCCGGTGCGGTAGAACGGCGCGATCACATAGGGCGCGAGGACCACGAGCGCGAGCAGCACCAGCAGGATTTTGACGATGCGCAAATCGACCTTTCCGGTGCAAACTGAAGAGCGGCCACGGGCTGGAGTATTAAGTCTGTGATAATTCGGGCCTTTTCCAGCACTTTTTAGGCCTTCCAAACGATTGACTGGCGCGGGCGCATAAAGGATTGTCCCGCCGAATTTTAGTTCTGGAGCCCCTCTTGATGAACGGCACGTCCCCGTCCGATTTCGCCAAACGTCTGGACAAGACCGCTGATGACACCGAAGCCCTGCTCGGGCGCCTGCTGTCGGACGACATCCTGCATGACGAAATCGCCCGGCCCAAGCGACTGATGGACGCAATGCGCTATTCGAGCCTGAACGGCGGCAAGCGCCTGCGGCCGTTCCTGGTGGTCGAGAGCGCCGCCGTGTTCGGCGTGCCGCGCGAGGCGGCCCTGCTCGTGGGCGCCGCGCTCGAATGCATCCATTGCTACTCGCTGATCCATGACGACCTGCCGGCCATGGACAATTCGGACCTGCGCCGCGGCCGCCCCACCCTGCACAAGCAGACCGATGACGCCACCGCGATCCTCGCCGGCGACGGCCTCCTGACGCTCGCCTTCGACATCATCACCCGCGACGAGGTCCATCGCGACGCCAATGTGCGGCTGCTCCTGACGCGTGCACTGGCGCGCTGCGCCGGCATCGGCGGCATGGTCGGCGGCCAGATCCTCGACCTCGCCGGCGAAGGCCGCTTTGGCGGCAACGAGCCGATCGATGTCGCCCGTATCCAGCAGATGAAGACCGGCGCGCTCTTGCGCTACGGCTGCATTGCCGGCGCGATCCTCGGCCAGGCCTCGCAAAACGAATATCAGGCGCTCGACGATTACGGCCGCGCGCTCGGCGAAGCCTTCCAGATCGCCGACGATCTGCTCGACGTCGAGGGCGATGCGGCCGCGCTCGGCAAGCCGGCCGGCGCCGATGCCGCGCTCGGCAAGACCACCTTCGTGACCCAGCTCGGGATCGAAGGCGCCAAGCAGCGCGTGCGCGACCTGCTCGCGCGCGCCGACAGCGCCGTCTCGATCTTCGGCGACCGCGCCGCAATTTTGCAGGCCGCCGCGCGTTTCGTGGCCGAGCGGAAGAACTGACCTTAAAGCGCGACGCGATTAGGATGAATCGTCATCGCGCTTCAGGTTATCGTTCGAGCACGATCTTTTCGGAAAACCGCTACACACTTTTCCGGATCATGCTCCAGGTGGTCAGGGAAGCCGTGCCATTTCAGTTGCAGACCTCGGCATTGGCGTCGACGTGGGGACCGCCGCCGCCGCGATAGACGAGGCGGCAACCGGGCCTGACCGGCCGGCAGAGCAGAGCGTTGCAAAAGATCTGACCACTGCCGCTCGAGGCACGGCCCGCGCCAGCCGCCGCAGCTGCACCGTAGCCGCCCGCTGCAGCACCGGCCCGCTGCCGTGCGGGGCGGTCCTCGCCGTCGTCGCGCCGCGAGGTCGCGGGCTTTGACGCGGGCTTGGCGGCGCGCTTCTTCTCGCATTCATTGTCGTCGTTCAGCACATAGCCGTTGCCGCAAACGATCCTGGTGCACTTGTCGCCTTCGGCCTTGAAACCATGCTCGCAGACCAGCGGGCAGACCCGCGACGGCTGGGCCTTGACCGCATCGAGCGCGTCGGTGCTCGCCACCTTCACGTCGAGCTTGGTGCCGGCATAGCGATTGAACTGCGACAGCGACCGCTGCGAGGACGTGTTCCAATTGCCGTCGGCCTGCCCGGAGAAGCAGCCGACGCGGCCGAGCTCGCTCTGCACCGAGCGGTTGAGGTCGGCCGGCGCGGTCGCCGGGGTGAGGGCGGCGACGTTGGTGCCGGCGGCGCTCGTGGTGTTGCCCGGCGCAACGCCCGGCGCCGTGGCGGCGAGGTTGACGCGCTGCTGCTCGGCGGCGGCCGCCTGCTGCTGTGCCTGCTCCTTCGCCTTCTGCGCAGCAAGCTGCGCCTGCTCAGCGGCCTTCGCATCGGCCGCGGCCCTGGCTTGCGCATCCTTCTGCGCGCCGAGCGCAGCAAGGCGGTCGCGCTCGGCCTCGGCCTGCTTCGCTTTCGCGATCGCCGCCGCATGCGCCTGCTCCGCGCCGATCTTCTCGAGCTGGAGCTTGGCAAGGCTCGCATAGAACCCCTCGGGATGCTGGGCGAGGAAGGCTTCCCACGCCGGCCGGTTGCCGACCTGGAGCGCGAGCTCGTAGTCGCGGCGGATATCGGCCTGGGGATTGGCTACGGGCGCCGCCGGCGCCAGCTTGACCGGCACCAGCGGCACGTCCTCGCCACCCAGCGAGCCGTAGACGAACGGCTCCTGCTTGTTGCCGGTCGACTTCAGCACATCGTCGCGCACGAAGCCGAAGGCGCGGCGGACGTCGAGGCCAGGCGTCGTCAGATGCTTCGACAGCGCGATGGTGAACGGGCTGTTGGCACCGTCGCCGTCCTGCGCGGTGAAGCCGGCCTTGGCCGAATAGGCGATCAGCGTGTTGGGGCTGGACGGCTCGACCTGGGCGAGGCCGCGGCCGATGCCGCGCGAAGCGACCGTGCGCTTCATCCGCTTGCTGAACGGATTGTCGCGGCAGGCATCGAGGATCACCAGACGCAATTGCTTTGCGGGCTCGACCGCGACCAGGACACGGTCGAGGGAGAGCGCCTCGTCAAAGACGTCGGTGTCCCGCTCGAGCTTGGCATCCACCGGGATCAGATAGTTCGAGCCCTCCACCTCGATGCCGTGGCCGGCGTAGTAGACCACGGCGATTTCGGCGTCGCGGGTCGCGTCGGCGAAGTCGCGCAGCACGCGCCGCGTCTCCAGCGCCGACAGATCGTGCCGGGAGTCGACGACGTCGAAGCCGGCCTCCTTCAGGGTTTTGGCCATCACCGACCCGTCATTGACAGGATTGGCGAGCGAGGGCGCGTGCTGATAGGCCGAATTGGCCAGCACCAGCGCCACGCGCTTTCCGGCAAAAGCCGGCCCGGCGCCGAACATCAGGCCGAGGGCGACGAAAAGCGGACAAAGTCTGAGCAAGCTGCGCATGACACGACTTCCGCTGTTTCCGGGCCGTCCGGCCCTTTGGGACCGCTTTAGCAACATCCTCCGCCGGCGCTTGTGATGGAGGTCACGAAGCGACCCCGACGGCAGGCCGTACGACCTCTTTTGTTTGTCGCGCCAGCGCTGTCGCGGTTCGCCAACGGACGGCAGTGCGGACCGGGTTCCGTCAGACAACCCCGATGTGCTCCCGATATTGCGGCAGGTCGTCTGCAATTTCATGCCAGGGCGCCTTCGAGCCGACGAAAATATGGGCGCTCGGCCGGATCGAGGGGGCATCGACCAGGGTTCCCATGGCGACGTGGACCCACTCTCCCTCCCGGACCCGGGAATAGAGCAGCGAGCCGCAGCGGCCACAATGCGCGTCATGGGTAGTGTCGTCGCCGACAATCATCCGGAGGTCGCCACCCCTGACAATACGAAGCCTGTCTTGCCGGATGCCGGCGAAGGGCTTGAAGGCGGCACCGGTGGTGCGCCGGCAATTCGAGCAGTGGCAGTTCATCGCATAGGCGAACGAATCGGCCACCTCGAAGCGCACGGCGCGGCAAAAGCATTCGCCGACAAGAATGCGAGCGTTCGAATTTTCTGATTCTGTCATCGTGACGCCTTCACGCAAATCGCCGACACACCCATAGCGCATTTCAACGTGTGCGACTAAGTTGGCCCGAAGCCATCATGCAAAGGAACGATCCATGCGCCAGGACCGGTCGAGCGTCGAAGCCGTCGTGCAATCCTATTTTGACGGACTTTACGAGGGCGACGCCGACAAGCTCGGCGCCATCTTCCATCCCTCCGCCGATCTGCGCTGGGTCGAGAAGGGCGAGCTCCAGGTTCTGACCGTGCCGGACTGGCTCGACCGCGTGCGCAAGCGCGCCTCAGCCAAGGCCGAAGGCAAGCCGCGCGAGGACTTCATCGTCACCATCGACCGCTCGGACGACAAGACCGCTTTCATCAAAGTGCGCTGCCAGCTGCCGCCGCGCTATTTCACCGATTATCTGGTGGCGATGAAGCTCGCCGACGGCTGGCAGATCGTGTCGAAGTCGTACCGATATGATTTGAGGGAGTGACGGGCGCCGTCCTGCTGCCCGAATTCGGACGCACTCGCTATCCAATTCTCCGTCATTGCGAGCGCAACGAAGCAATCCAGTCTGTCTCCGCGGCGAGATTCTGGATTGCTTCGCTGCGCTCGCAATGACGACGCGGATGCAGAGTCCGCTCCATCTCCACCCCTGCTCGCCTGGAAATCATCATGCTTGTCGACCGCCGCTCCCTGCTCGCCTCATTCGCCTGCTTGGCCGCCTCTCCTGCGCTCGCCGGGGATGCCCCATCAGAACTCGAATCCTACGAGCGCGAGAGCGGCGGGCGGATCGGGCTCTATGCGGAGAATCTCGCAACCGGCAAGAAGCTCGCCTGGCGCGCCGACGAACGGTTCGTGATGTGCTCGACGTTCAAGGCTTCGCTCGCCGCCAACGTGCTGGCGCGGGTCGATCGCGGCGAGGAGCAACTCGCGGCCATGATCCCCTATGGCCAGGCGGATCTGCTGGAATACGCGCCGGTGGCGAGGGAAAATCTCGCGGCCGGCAAGATGTCGGTCGGCGAGATGTGCAGGGCGATCGTCGAGCTCAGCGACAACACCTGCGCCAATCTGCTGCTGGCGCGGATCGGCGGCCCCGCCGCGCTGACCGCCTTCTGGCGGTCGCTCGGCGATACCACCTCGCGGCTCGACCACAACGAGCCCGAGCTCAACCGCTCGCAGCCCGGCGACCCCCGGGACACCACGACGCCGGCGGCGATGGCGGGAAATTTGCGCCGGCTGGTCACGGGCGAGGCGCTGTCGCCTGCTTCGCGGGCCCTGCTCACCGACTGGATGGTGAACTGCAAGACCGGCGCAAACCGCCTGCGTGGCGGACTCCCGGCAGGCTGGAAGATCGGTGACAAGACCGGCAACAACGGCAAGGACGCCTCGGGCGACATCGCGGTCGCCTGGCCGAAGCCGGATACGCCGATCCTGATCGCGGCCTATACCCAGGGCGGTACGCCGAGCGCGGCGCAGATCGCATCCGCGTTCGCGCGGATTGGGCGGATGGTGGCCGAACGGCTGGCGTGAGCCGCGCATTGACGTAGCCGTCGCTTCCGGGTCAAGACATCCCTATCATGGAAGCGAAGTTTCAGACCTTTCTCATCCTGCTGGCCGTGCTGGCAGGCGTGGCACTGGCCGCACGACGCTTCAACGTCGCCCCTGCCATCCTGCTGATGCTGGCAGGCGTTGGCCTTGCTTTCGTGCCGGGCATGCCGACGGTGGAGCTGCCGCCGGAGCTGGTGCTGCTGGTGGTGTTGCCACCGCTGATCTACTCGGCCAGCGTCGCGATGAGCTGGCGCGAATTCAGGAAGAACCTGCGCCCGATCGTGCTGCTCGCGGTCGGCGCCGTGATCTTCACCACGGCGATGGTGGCGGCCGCCACGCACTACATGATCGGCCTGCCCTGGACCGTCGGCTTCCTGCTGGGGGCCATCGTCGCGCCTCCCGACGTGGTGGCGCCGCTCGCGATCGCCCGCCGCCTGAACATGCCGCGCCGCATCCTGGTCGTGCTCGAGGGCGAAGGTCTCGCCAACGACGCCACCGCGCTGATCCTCTATCGCTTCGCGCTCGCCGCGATCCTTGTCGGCCACTTCTCGCTGCCGCTCGCGGCCGGTGAATTCCTCCTCATCGTCGCCGGCGAGATCGCCTTCGGCATCGGCGTCGGCTGGCTCTCCTTGCGCTTCCGCAAATGGTCCGGAGATCCGCAGGTCGAGCTGACGCTGTCGCTGATCACGCCCTATGTCTCGTACTGGCTGCCCGAGCATGTCGGCGGCTCCGGCGTGATCGCAACGGTGGCCTGCGGGCTCTATGTCAGCTGGAACGGCCCATTGCTGATCTCCTCGGCGACGCGCCTGCAAGGCATCTTCTTCTGGGATCTCGTGATCTACCTGATCGAGGGCATGCTGTTCCTGCTCACCGGGTTCCAGATGCGCGCACTCTACGAGAAATCGAAGACTTTTCCGCTCGACGAAATTCTCATCGCAACCGCCCTGGTCCTGGTGATCGTCGTGATCGCGCGTTTTGCCTGGCTCTATCCCGCAACTTATCTGCCGCGGATGCTCTCCAGGTCGCTGCGCGAGCGCGATCCTTCGCCGCCATGGCAATGGCCGTTCGTGCTCGCCTTCACCGGCGTGCGCGGCGCGGTGTCGCTGGCCGCCGCGCTGGCGCTGCCGTTCACGCTGCCGAACGGCGAAGCGTTTCCGTATCGCGACCTGATCCTGTTCGTCGCCTTCGGTGTCATCTTGGTGACGCTGATCGGCGTCGGCCTGACGCTGCCGCCGATCGTGCGCTGGCTCGGCGTCGCCGAAGCCGGTCGTCACGAGCATGCCGCCGAGCACGAAGCGGAGATCGCCGCGCGCCGTCAGGCGCTGGAGGCCGCGCTGCAATCGCTCGACGCACTCACCACGGAAAAAGAGGTTTCCGACGAGGTGATGCGGCTGCTGCGCGCCCGCCACGAGATACGCCTCAACCAGCTCCCGGACTCGCTCGACCCCAACCGTCACGACGTCTCCGCCGCCGGCATCGCTCTGACCCGCGACCTGATCGCCGCCGAGCGCAAATTCATCCACAACCTGCTGCGCGACGGCCAGATCACCGACGAGACGCGGCGGCGGATCGAGCGCGATCTGGACCTGGAGGAGGCGAGCCTGGCGAACAGGGAATATCGGGCCGGGCCGCTGTAGCTTCCTCGTCATGGCGAGCGCACCTGAGCCAACTACCGCTTCTCGCAGAACTCCCTCATCGCAGCCGCAACGGCGCCCGCGACAGCCTCGTGCCGCTCCGGCGAGTTCATCTCCATCTCCTCGTCGCGGTTGATGATCGAGCCGGCCTCGAGCAGCACGGCGGCGCTCCGCGTCCGCGACAGCACGACCAGCCCGTCATAGCGGTAGACGCCGACGTCCTTGTCGAGCAGCTGGCGCCGGTAGCGGCCCATCACCGGCAAGGTGTACTGGCTCGCATAGTGCAGGCCCTGCTGCTTCAATTGCCAGCCGATCATGCGGGCCAGCATCAGGCTGGTGGCGAAGTGCGGATTCTGCCGCGACACGAACAGCGAGTGGCCCGAAAACCGGTCGCTGAAATAGCTCTTCGCGCCGTCGAATTCCCAGGTCTCGAGCAGCTTGTCCGGCACCGAATCATGATGGACCGACAGGAACAGATCGGCGCGGCCTTCGTTCGCGGCACCGACGCGCTTGAACAGGCTCGGCCGTGCCTTGCCGTCCGTGACGAGCAGACGGGTTGCGGCGAAGCCTTCCGACTTGAGCTTGGCCGTGATCAGCCGTGCGAGGCGGAAGTTGAAGCCGAACTCCGGATCATTGCGCGCGCTCAATGCACCGTAGGAGTCCGGGGTGTGGCCGACATCCACGACGATCCGGAATTTCGGCATCTCGCATTTGGCCGCCGACGACGGCTTCGGCCTGGGTCTAGCAATCTTTCGCGCAGCGGCAGCGTCGACTGCATCGACAAGGACGAGCGACGACAGCAGGATCGACGCGACCAGCCCGGCGATGATGCTCCGCGGTTGCCCCAAGCGCTGCTCCGCTGCCGTGATCCGCGGGCGACCGATGAGCCCGCGATTTGACTTCGGGAAGATTGGCGCGGGAATCGGGATGGGTCAACGCAAGATAGCGCTTGGGGCACGAAGAGCGATCACACCGGCCGCTCGCCCTTCACCGTCACGCGCGTGCCGGAGCGTGTGTGCGGCCAGTAGTCCCACATTGCGCGGTGCTGGGTGCAGCGATTGTCCCAGAAGGCGATCGCATTCTCGGTCCAGCGGAAGCGGCACTGGAACAGCGGGTTCTCTGCGTGCTGGTAGAGATAGGCGAGCATCGCGTCACTCTCGTCGCGCGGGATGCCGTTGATGTGGCGGGTGAAGCCGCGATTGACGTAGAGCGCCTTCTTAGCCGTGACCGGATGCGTGCGCACGACGGGATGCTCGGCATGAGGATAGGAGGGACGATCGGCAACGCCATAATTGGCATAGAGCCCGCGATAGATCGGCTCGCCGTCGTGCAGCGCCGTGAGCCCATCGAGATAGGCCTTCATGCGCTCCGACAGCGCCTCATAGGCCGCGTACATGTTGGCGAACAGCGTGTCGCCGCCGCGCGGCGGGCATTGCTTGATGTAGAGGATCGAGCCCATCGGCGGCTCGAGATCGCAGGAGACGTCGGAGTGCCAGCCCTCGCCATTGGCGCGCGGCGAATTCTCGTCCGCATAGATCTTCATCAAGGCCGGATCTTCGTCCTCGTGGGGAGCTGCGGGATGAAAATGCAGCTCACCGAACTTGCGGCCGAAGGCGAGGTGCTGCTGCGGCGTGATGTGCTGATCGCGGAAGAAAATGACGAGATTTTCGGCGAGCGCGCGGTGGATCTCGTCCATCTGCCGGTTGGAGCGGGCATCGCCATCGACGAGCTTGCCGATGTCGACGCCGGAGATTTCCGCGCCGATGATGGGCGTGAGCTGTTCGACGGCGATGGTCTCGTACGGCGCGCCGTCTTCAGCGGTGTGGCGATAGCGCGGGCCCTGCTTGCCGGCGAGTGAGCTCATGGCGCGTCTCCCGATCGTTGTTGATTGGGAGCCATCGTAGGCTTTGCGACAGCGGCCGCAAAGGGCAGCAAATTCCTGACATGCTTATAAATTGACACACTTATACATATTTAATAGTGTGTTTGAAGGTGGAGGCTCTATTATGGGCAAATATGAGCGACTTGGTGAATTTCTGAAGTCCCAACGGACCAAAGAGGTGCCGATGACCTTTGCCGAAATCGAGCGGGTCATCGGAAGCAAGCTCCCCCCTAATTCACCTCAGTATCCGGCTTGGTGGAGCAACAACCCGAGTAACAACGTCATGACCAAGGTTTGGCTTGCCGCTGGTTTTCGGACTGAACAGGTCGATACCAAGACACGGCGCGTGGTCTTTCGCCGCGTCGAACAAAGTGCCACCGAGACATCTGCCGTGCAGACCAAAAAGGAGGGACATCATCCGATCTTCGGCGCCCTGAAGGGCTCCGTCTACATTCCGGAAGGGGTTGACCTCACGGAGCCGGCCGATCCTGATTGGGGCAAAGTCTATGAGTGAGACGGCGCTTCTGCTCGATACTCACGCCGCGATATGGATCACCGAAGGACTCCCCCTCGCAACGAAAGCTCGCGAAGCGATAGATGCTGTCCAGCACGCGGGCAGCACGATCTTTGTCTCTCCGATTAGCGCGTGGGAAGTCGGCTTGCTGGTTTCACGTAACCGCATTGGCCTCTCGATGAGACCTGAACGCTGGTTTCAGAACGTGCTGGCTATCCCGGGGGTCGAGCTTGCCAAACTTACTCCGGATATCCTGATCGAATCGTCGTTCTTGCCCGGCACACCGCCGCGCGACCCTGCCGACCGCATCATTATTGCGACTGCACGCGATATCGGCGCAACACTCGTCACGCGCGATCGTCTTTTGCTGGACTATGGGGCGAGCGGGCAGATCAAAGCGCTCGCCTGCTGATCCCGCTCCGCCGCCAGACCAGAAAATCTCGTAAATCTCGTCTACTCCGCCGCAGGCGCCGGCACCTTGGCGCCCTGGCCGTAGCGCTGGTCGATGTAGTCGATCACCAGCGCCTTGAAGTCGGCGGAGATGGTGGGGCCGCGCAGCGTGCGGAACTTCTTGCCGTCGACGAAGACGGGCGCGGCCGGCGCTTCGCCGGTGCCGGGCAGCGAGATGCCGATATTGGCGTGCTTGGATTCGCCGGGGCCGTTGACGATGCAGCCCATCACCGCGACGTTGAGCTCTTCCACGCCGGGATATTTGGTCTTCCAGGTCGGCATCTCGTCGCGGATGAAATCCTGGATCGAGCGGGCCAGCTCCTGGAACGTGGTCGAGGTGGTGCGGCCGCAGCCGGGGCAGGCGGCAACCAGCGGCACGAAAGTGCGGAAGCCCATGGTCTGCAAGAGCTCCTGGCCGACCTGCACCTCACGGGTGCGGTCGCCGCCGGGCTCGGGCGTCAGCGAGATACGAATGGTGTCGCCGATGCCCTGCTGCAAGAGGATGCCGAGCGCGGCCGAGGACGCAACGATGCCCTTCGAGCCCATGCCGGCCTCGGTGAGACCGAGATGGATGGCGTAGTCCGAACGGGACGCGAGATCCTGATAGACCGCAATGAGATCCTGCACCGCCGAGACTTTTGCCGAGAGGATGATGCGGTCCTTGGGCATGCCGAGCTCTTCGGCGCGCGCGGCCGAGAGTAGCGCCGACTGCACCATGGCCTCGCGCGTCACCGCGCGCACGTCGCGCGGGTTGGGCGAGGCCGCGTTCTCATCCATCAGCTTGGTCAAGAGCTCCTGGTCGAGCGAGCCCCAATTGGCGCCGATGCGCACCGGCTTGTTATTCTTGTTCGCGATCTCGATGATGTCGGCGAACTGAGTATCACGCTTGTCCTTGAAGCCGACATTGCCGGGATTGATGCGGTATTTGGCCAGCGCCTCGGCGCAGGCCGGATAAGCCGCGAGCAGCTTGTGGCCGATATAATGGAAGTCGCCGATCAGCGGCGTGGTGATGCCGCGCTTGGCGAGGCCGTCGCGGATGTGCGGAACGGCGGCTGCGGCCTCCTCGCGGTCCACGGTGATGCGGACCATTTCGGAGCCGGCGCGCGCGAGCGCTGCGACCTGGGCGATGGTGCCTTCGACATCGGCGGTGTCGGTGTTGGTCATCGACTGCACGACGATCGGCGCACCGCCGCCCACGGCGACGTTGCCGACCTTGACCTGGGTGGTCCGATGCCGGGGCGCCGGGCCCGCAATGTCTGAATCGAGAGGGTTTTCGAGCTTGTTCATGGCGGTCCAAATATCAGGTTTTGGTGACGTTCAGCAATGCATCGCGCGGCGCCGCAACCGATGGGCTGGGACGGTTAACCAGAAAAAGCCCAGCAATTACAAGGACCGCTGCGGCCCCGAATGTCAGGCTGAGGGTGTCATGCATGATGAAATAGCTACCCACCACGCCAAACAAAGGGGTGATGAAGGTAAAAGCGGACAATTTGCTGGCCGAATAGGCCTTCACCAGCGCGAACCAAAGCGTGAACGTGGTTCCCACCACCCAGATCGCCTGGAACGCCATCAGGCCGAGCGACAGCGGCGACGGAGTGTGGGTGATGGATTCGCCGAAGAGCCAGGCCGCCAGCCCCAGGATCGGGACCGAGGTCGCGACCTGATAGCCCAGCGCCTTCTCGGGCGCGGCGAAGCGCAACCGCGTGCCCTTGGCGACCAGCGTGGTCGCGGCCCACAGAGCGGCGCCCCCGACGATCATGAGATCGCCCAGCAGGACCTGCGAATCGACATTGGGCTGGGGCACGCCGATCGCAAGCGCCACCCCGGCAAAGCTGATGGCAAGGCCGAGCCATTGCGCGCCACCGAGACGCTCGCCGAGCACCTGGTAGGAGCCGAGCGCAACGAAGAACGGCGCCGTGTAGAGGAACACCACCGCACGGGAAGCCGAAGTGAGACGCAGTCCCTGGAAGATCAGCACGAATTCAATACCGAACATCAGCCCGGCGATCAGGCCCGGCCTCCACGTGCCGTCATTCTCGAAGAATTTGACGCCGCGAAAAGTGCCGATGATGAACAGCACCGGCAGCGCGCCCATCGAGCGGATGGTGGCCTGGAGCATCGGCGGAATGTCCGGCAGCACCAGCTTCACCGCGATCTGGTTGAATCCCCAGGTCAGGCACAGCATGAGCATCAGGGCGATGGCGCCGGCACTGAGGGGACGGCCGGCGGACGGTATGGCTTGTGGTACGGACATTTCTTCCCAAAAATCCGGCTTTGCGCCGTTGTTGCTTCAAGACATTTTCTGACAATGCGTGCAGACGCCCGTGATCTCCACCACAGACAGCTTTGGCGCGAAGCCTGAGCTGCGCGCGGCGGCGTTGAGGTCCTTGGCGAAGGACGCCGAGGAGATCTCGCCAACCAGGCCGCAGCGCTCGCAGATCAGGAACGCCACCGCGGAGGTCGAATCGTGGTCGTGGGCTGCGCAAGCGAGATAGGCGTTACGGCTTTCGATGCGATGCACGAGGCCGTTGGCCATCAGGAAATCGAGCGCACGATAGATCGTGATCGGTGCCGGCCGCGCCATCGACTTGGCAAGCTCGTCGATGATTTCGTAGGCGCCGAGCGGGCGGTGGCTGGAAAGCAAAGCACCCAGCACCCGGCGGCGGATCGGCGTGAATTTCTGCGCGCGCTGCTGGCAGACCACCTCGGCATGCGCAAGCGCGTCCGCGGTGCAGCGGCCGTGATCATGGTCGGGCGCGGGGAATGCCGGCTTTGCGAGGCTCATGTCGCCGTCTTCTAGCATTTCGGCGGGGGAACCCAAAGCGCGACGAGCCGCCCCGGCTGCCAGCCATGCTCTTCCCGCGGGACAGCACCGCGCCACCGATCCGTGAAATAATCATAAGCTTGCTTATTATATGCAAAGCTTATTGGAGACGACGCTCATGACGCGCGGGTCGGTCGACCAGAATTTCCTGTTCACGCTCGGTGAGCTCTATCGCCTCCTGCGCGTCTATGCCGACAAGGAGGCCTCGCGCTTCGGCATCACCCGGGCACAATGGGCGGTGCTGGCCAAGGTGGAGCGCAGCGAGGGCATGAAGCAGTCCGAGCTCGCCGAGCTCCTGGAGATGCAGCCGATCACGCTGACGCGGCTGATCGACAAGCTCTGCGACAACGACTGGATCGAGCGCCGCAGCGACGCGTCGGACCGCCGGGTCAAGCGCCTGTACCTCAGGAAGGCCGGGCGGCAATTGCTCGGCCGCATGAGCGGCCTGAAGTCGGAGCTGACCGCGAACGCGCTCGACGGCATCAATCCGGCGGATGCACACCGCCTCCTCACCCAACTCGAGACCATCAAGGAAAACGTGCGAACCGCGATCCAGGCGTCCGGCGCGGAGCAAGCACGCAAGGAGCAGCGCTATGTCTGATCAGGTCATCAAGTTCCAGCCCGAGCAGAAGAGCGACAGCGGCAAGCCGACCAAGAAGGCCGGCAGCGATCCGCGCCGCCGCCTGCTGGCAGGCCTGCGCCGCTATCGCCGATTCCTGCTCCTGGTGGTGCTGCCGGTGATCGTCGCCATCGGGGGCGTCACCTTCTATCTGCATGGGGGCCGCTATGTCGGCACCGACGATGCGTATGTCGGCGCACAGAAGGTGCTGGTGACGCCCGACATCTCCGGCAAGATCCTGAAGGTCGTCGTCAAGGAGGGCCAGTCGGTCAAGCGCGGCGACGAACTGTTCGAGATCGACCCGGTTCCGTTCCGCCTCGCGGTCGAGGAGGCCAAGGCGCAGCTCGCGCAGGCACGCACGACCTATGACAACCTTGTCGCCAACATCAAGATCTACGGCGACATGCTGGGCCTCGCCCAGCAGGGCATCGATCTGAAGCAGCGCGACGTCGAGCGCAAGCAGGCGCTGGTAAAAAACAATTTCGGCTCGCAGCTCGATCTCGATAACGCATCGAATGCACTGGTCACCGCCGGGGCGCAGGCGCAATACATCAAGCAGCAGCTCTCCAACGCAAAGACCCAGTTGCTCGGCAACCCCGACCTGCCGCTCGAGCAATTCCCGCCCTACGCTCAGGCCAAAGCCAAGCTGGACGACGCGCAGCGCAACCTCGACCATACCGTCTTGCGCGCGCCGATGGATGGCGTGGCGACGCAGGTCGAACAGATCCAGCTCGGCCGCTATGTGCCCGCCGGCACGCCGGTGTTCTCCATCATCGACGTCGCCCATCCCTGGGTCGACGCCAATCCGAAGGAGAGCGACCTCACCTATGTCACCGAAGGCCAGGCGGTCACGCTCGAGGTCGACGCGTTCCCGAACCATGTCTTCAAGGGCAAGATCGGCTCGCTCTCGCCCGGCACCGGCGCGCAATTCGCCATCCTGCCGCCGCAAAATGCCACCGGCAATTTCGTCAAGGTGGTGCAGCGCGTGCCGATCCGAATCTATTTCGACGAGACCGACAAACATGTGCGGAAGCTGAAAGCCGGCATGAGCGTCTACGCCACCATCGACACCGGACACAAGCGAACGCTCGCCGGCCTGCTCGGCCTGTCCGCAGCCGCAGGTCAGGATAAGGACTAGGCCCAAAGACCAAGAAAAAGAACAAGGATCGATCCGATGTCCGGCCCCAATGCCAACCTGATGGTCCCCGGCCTGCGCCGGAACATGGTGACGATCTGCGCCATGACCGCGACCATCATGCAGGCGTTGGACACCACCATCGCCAACGTCGCGCTGCCCTACATGCAGGGCACGCTGTCGGCCTCGCAGGACCAGATCAACTGGGTGCTGACCTCCTACATCGTCGCCGCCGCGATCATGACGGCGCCGGTGGGCTGGATCGCCAACCGCTTCGGCCGCAAGCGCATCTTCGTGATCTGCTCGGCCGGGTTCACCATGGCATCGGTACTGTGCGGCCTCGCGCAGGACATCAACCAGATGGTGCTGTTCCGCCTGCTGCAAGGCGTGTTCGGCGCCGCCCTGGTGCCGCTTTCGCAATCGGTCATGCTCGACTATTACACGCTCCAGGAGCGCGCCAAGGCGATGTCGATCTGGGGCATGGGCGTGATGATGGGCCCGATCATGGGACCCTCACTCGGGGCCTGGCTGACCGAGACCTATTCCTGGCACTGGGTCTTCTTCGTCAATCTGCCGTTCGGCGCCATCACCGTGCTCGGGCTGATCGTCTTCATGGACGAGACCGAGAAGAACCTCAGCCTCAGATTCGACTGGTTCGGTTTCGCCGCGCTGGCGGTCGCAATCGGCGCGCTGCAGCTCGCGCTCGACCGCGGCGAGCAATTGGGCTGGCTGGAATCGAACGAGATCCTCGCCGAGTTCATCGTCTCGGCCGTCGCGTTCTACTTCTTCCTCGCGCATTCCTTCACGACCTCGACCCCGTTCATCCGCTTCGCCCTGTTCCGCGACCGCAACTTCGTCACCGGCTGCCTGTTCATGATCGTGATGGGGCTCGTCCTGTTCTCGACCATGGCGCTCGCCTCGCCCTACATGCAGAACGTAATCGGCTATCCCATCATCACCGCCGGCCTGCTGCTGGCGACCCGCGGCATCGGCACCTTCTTCGCCATGATGCTGGTCGGCCGCATGATGCGCTATGTCGAGGCGCGCACGCTGATCATCTCCGGCCTGACGCTGACGGCGGGCTCGCTGTTCCAGATGACCGGCTGGACCGATCTGACCCAGGTGCCGGAAATCGTCACGGTCAGCGTCATCCAGGGTTTCGGCTTCGGCCTCGTCTTCGTGCCGCTCTCGACCGTGGCGTTCCTGACGTTATCGAACGAGCTGCGCACCGACGGCACCGCGATGCTGACCCTGATGCGCAACGTCGCAAGCTCGGTCGGCATTTCCATCGTGATCGCGCAATTGACGCAGGGCACGCGGTGGACCTATGCGATCCTGTCCGAGCACATCAACCCGTTCAACCACGCACTGCAGATGCCCGGCGTCAGCGGCCTGATCAATCTGTCCACCGACGCCGGCCGCGCCATGGCAGATAGAATGGTCAGCGTGCAGGCGCAGATCATCGCCTTCTCCCATGATTACCAGCTGGTGATGATCTTCGTGCTCTGCACCCTGCCGCTCGCCCTGCTGATCGGCTCGACCAAGGCCACGCTGCGCAAGCAGGCAGCGGGCCCGGAGCATGCGGTGATGGAGTAGTTATCGGACTTTGGCGCTTCACACCGTCATTGCGAGCGCAGCGAAGCAATCCAGATTGTATCCGCGAAAACAACCTGATTGCTTCGTCGCAAGCAATCCTCGCAATGACGACTTGCCACATGATCAGCGCTACAACAGCTCCTCGCAGCCCAAATCGTCCACGGCCGCAAACGCCCGTTCCAGATTGTTCCACCAGATCAGCGGCGGGAGGTTGATGCTCCACTGCCAGACCGGCCGCGTGATCTGCCACAGCACCGCCCAGCGGTAGTCCCGATCGAGCGCGCCGCGCGTGTAGCCGGTGACGCCGCTCTCGATCAGCGTGTCGTGGTAGAGATTGAGCAGCAGGCGTTCGAGCGCCTGACGGCGTTCCGGATACCAATGCATCGCCATCATGTAGGCGAGGTCGTGGCTCGGAACGTCGATGCTCCAAAGATCGAAATCGAAGATGCGCACGGTGTCGTCGACGCCCGCGCGCGGCAGCAGGAAGTTCCAGACGTGGGCGTCGCCATGCGTGATGCTGAGGTGGCGGCGTGAATGGTAACGCTGGGACAGCCGCTCCGACTGATCGATGAGCCGACGATAGATGATCCGCCGCTCCTCGCTGAGGCGATCGCCGAGAAGATCGGCAAAGCGGTCATAATGGCCCGCAAATGTCTCCATGCGTTGCGCGCTGTCCTCCACACTGGCCCAGGTGCCGACAGTCTCGCCGAGGCTCGGATGGTCCCACCAGGCTGCATGCCAGCGCGCCAGCGTCGTGACGATGGCGAATATCTGCTCGCGCGACGGCGGCACCGGCCAGGTTGTCGCGATCTCGTGGCTGTCGGTGAGATCCTCCAGCAGCAGATGCCAGGCGAGGTTGTCCTCATCGAAATGCCCATCGAAGCAGCGCGGCACGAGTCCCGGCGGCATCTGCGGCACCAGCTGCGTGTAATAGCCCACCTCGCGCCGGCCGCCATTGGCGAGGCGCGTGGCGAAAGCGGGATTGGGCGTCTTGAGGATCAGCGACTGCGGAGCACCGGCGGATTCGCCGACATAGCGCAGCCCGAGCCTGACGATATGCGACACTACGGTGTCGCGCTGATGCAGCACCTTCACCTCGCGGACGGCGCCTGCATCCAGCGCGCAGCCCCGGCGTAGCGCGGCCGTCAGTCGGGCGGGCTCAACGACCGCCGGCAATTGTGGAGGTGTCATGAACCACGATGCCCCTGTCCCGCGTCATACTGTACGATCACACGCCCGGGCACCAGCGGCTGCCGCCGGCTCAGGCTGCTGCGGTCGAGTCGCGCACCGTCCGCACGACGATCGCACGCAGCTGCTCGAGATTGGCCGCCATCCCGGTGATCGCCTGCTTCACATCCGCGGCGCGCTGGTTGACGGAGGCGGCATCGCGGCTGACGTCGCCGATCTTGGCCGAGACCTCCTGTGCGGCGGAGGCCGATTCGGAAATCGACCGCGTGATCTCCCGGGTCGCGGCATCCTGCTGTTCCATCGCCGCAGCGACCGAAGTCGCCACGCCGTCGATCTCGATGATGTGGCCTCCCATGGCCTCGACGGCGTCGACCGCGGCCTGCGTCGAGGCCTGGATCTCGGCAATCAGCCGCCCGATCTCCTCGGTGGATTTGGCGGTCTGGTCGGATAGGGATTTCACCTCGGCGGCAACCACCGCGAAGCCGCGGCCGGCCTCGCCGGCGCGCGCCGCCTCGATCGTCGCGTTGAGCGCGAGGAGGTTGGTCTGGCCTGCGATGCCGCCGATGAGGTCGGAGACCTCCGCGATCTTCTTCACCGATCCGGCCAGCGCCTGAATGGTCGAACGCGCCTGCTCGCGGCCCGCGACCGCCGATTTGGTGACGGTGCTGGTCCGCGCGACCTGGCTGGTGATCTCGCGGATCGAGGCGCTCAACTCTTCGGCCGCAGCCGAGACGGCCTGCGAGCTGCCGAGCGCCTGCGTCGAAGCCGCCGCCACCGCCTGCGACTGCGCAGAGAGCGACTTTGCGATCTCAGAGAGGCCGGAGGCGGCTTGCTCCACGCCCTGCGTCGCCGCAGTCGCGGTATCGACGGAGCGGCCGGTCTCGCGTTCGACCGTTTCGGCCATCTGGTGCAGGGCGGAGCGCTTGGCAAGCGCCGCCGCCTGCTCCTGCCGCAACTGTTCCTCGCGCAGACGGGAGTTCTCGATCGCCGCCTGCTTGAACACAACAAGCGCACCCGCCATCGAGCCGACCTCGTCCTGGCGCTGCGCGAACGGAATGTCGGCGGCGAGATCGCCCGTCGCGAGCTTCTGCATCGTGTCCGTCATGCGCACGATCGGGCGCACCACGCCGAGGGCAACACCCAGCAGACCGGCGGTAACGAAGGCGAGGACGGCGATGGAGACGCCGAGGAGGATATAGAGCATCGCGCTGTCGCGGTCCGCGGCCAGCTTCTCCATGGCGGCATTCCGCTTGTTGGCACTCTCGACGATGCTGTCGATGACGGCACGGTGCGCGGTATAGGCCTCCTTGAGCTGCGCATAGGCGCGCTCGGAAGCCGCTACGTCCTTGGCCTTGAGGGCGGGCAGAAGCTGATCCGACGCCTTCCAGAATTTCTGCACCTCCGCATCGGATTTCGACACGAGCGCGGTCTTGAGGTCGGCCGAGAGGCTGGAGGAGACCCAGAACGCCTTGCGCTCATCGTAGTCCTTGCGGAGCTGGACCAGACGCTCGCCGTGGGCCGCCAGCTGATCCGGCTCGCGCATGGCCAGCGTCGCCTCGAGATAGGCTTCGATGATGTATTCGGGCGGCGGCAGGATGTCGGCGATGAGGTCGTTGCCGAGCTTGATGTCGGAATAGAGCGGACCGCCGACCTTGAGCTCTTTTAGGGCGTACAGGCTGGTCGAAACCACAGCGGCAAAGCCGATGGCGAGAACGATGCCGAACGCGACGATCGCAGAGGACAAGGACAGGCGAAATTTCATGAAACAATCCAGGTCGGCGTCGAAACTGCGGCCACCCTAGACGACTACGGTAAATACGGAATTGATTCGCGCCGGAATTGTATTTCACGAAGCCCGGATAAATACGGAAATTGGACGTCAGTCATCGGTATTGAGTCAGCGGGGCTGACGCATACGCGCAACAAGAACGCTTGAGAGCCCAATTAGGGGCCGGCTGCCGATGCGCCGAACGAGATAGGCGTGACGGGGAGCAGGTCTCCCCGGCACGCCTTGCCTTCATACGTCGAAGAACACCGTCTCGTTGTCGCCTTGCAGGTGCAGGTCGAGCCGGTAGACCGGCTTGCCGGCCTCGCGGACCGCAGTGAGCGTGGCGCGGCGGTCGGCAGGCACCAGCGCCAGCACGGGATCGGCGGCGTTGCCGGTCTCGTCGTTGAAATAGATGCGGGTGTAGAGATGCCTGAGCATGCCGCGGCCAAACACCGCAAGCAGGATGTGCGGCGCCTGCGGCTTGCCCTCGGGATCCGGCACCACGCCCGGCTTGATGGTCTCGAAAGAATAGTTCCCGTCCTTGTCGGTGCCACAGCGGGCAAAGCCGCGGAAGCTCGCATTCGGCAGCGCGCGCTTGTCCTGGGGATCGGCGAAGCGGCCCTGCGCATCCGCCTGCCAGATCTCCAGCATGGCGTCCGGCACGGCAACGCCATCGCCGTCGAACACCTTGCCCTCGATGCGGATGCGGTCGCCTGAAACGTCCGGGGTCAGCGTCGAATTGGTGAACGCGTCGTTCCAGGCGTACTCGCCGGTCGGCGTCAGGCCGTATTTGAAGAACGGACCGACCGTCTGCGATGGGGTGATCCCGTCGGGCTTTGCGGACTCTTGCACTTAATGGTTCTCCATGGGGGTGGCGTCCTTGCCGCGCAGCACGATGTCGAAGCGGTAGCACAGCGCCCATTCGGGCTGGGTATTCTCCAAGTCGAACGACGAGACCATCCGCGCCCGCGCCTTCTCGTCCGGCACCGAGTTGAAGATCGGGTCGAACGGGAACAAGGGATCGCTCGGGAAATACATCTGCGTCACGAGGCGTGTGACGAAGGAATGGCCGAACACCGACAGATGGATGTGCGCAGGCCGCCAGGCATTGTGGTGATTGCCCCAAGGGTAGGCGCCAGGCTTGATGGTGACGAAGCGATAATAGCCGGACGCATCGCTCACGGTGCGGCCCGCGCCGGTGAAGTTCGGATCGAGCGGCGCCGGATGCTGATCACGGACGTGGACATAACGGCCGCAGGAATTGGCCTGCCAGATCTCGACGAGCGAGTTCGGCACGCCTCGGCCGTCCTCGTCGCGCACATAGCCATGTACGATGATGCGCTCGCCGAGCGGCTCGCCCGCGTGCTGGCGGGTGAGGTCGTTGTCGCCCTCGCGCACGGTCTCGTGGCCGTAGACCGGCCCGGTCAGCTCCGACAGCGTATGGGGCATCGGAATCAAGGGCTTGTTCGGCGCGCGCTTGATCGAGCTCTTGTAGTCGGGCGACAGCGGCAGCGGATGCGCCGCGTTGCTGCCGGTGGGATAGATGAATGTCATTGGCGAACTCCTCCCCGGCCATCGTGCTCCGGCCGGTCAACGCTTTCGCCAATCATTATAGGATATAACTAATTTGGGAAAGCCGGTTTAGCGGCGTTCCCGCGCATGGCAGCCGGCCGCTGCTACCTGATCGGCGCACGCGGAAGCACGGCCTCTCCGGCCTCGAGCCGGTAGGTATGGTCGAGCGAATACCAGGGCACGGTCGCGTCCTTCACCGTCGGATGCGGCGTATCGTGGCGCACGAACTTGCCGATCAGCGCCTGTGTCACACCGAACTGCACGTCGCTGTCGATATGGGGGTCGCTCGGATCATACACCTGCGAGATCAGCACCTTGAATCCCGGCTTGAAGATCAGGGCGTGCAGATGCGCGGGACGATAGGGGTGGCGGCCCTGCGCCTCGAGCAGGCGGCCGACGACGCCATCGGTTGGAATGGGATAGCCGACCATCATCACCGAGCGGAAGGAAAAGCGCCCGTCGGAATCGGTCGTGAACTTGCCGCGCAGGTTCATGTCGGCCTGCTCGGGGTCCTGGTTCTCGTAGAGGCCGACCGGCGAGGCGTGCCAGACGTCGACCTCGGCACCGGCGACGGGCCGGCCGTCCTTTCCAATGACGCGGCCGCTCACGAACAGCGTGGCGCCCGGCGTCTGCGAGCGCACGATCGATCCGCTATTCTCGACCCGGGGCGAATTCAACCGCCAGAACGGCCCGAGCAATGAATGATCGGTCTCCGTATTGCCCTGATCGCCGTTGTTGAGCAGGCACACCAGCGAGGAGACGCCGAGCGACCCCGCCATCAGCACGACTTCGTTATGCGTGTCGGTGGTCAGCTTGCCGAGCTCGGCCACGATCGCCGCGGCGTCGCGGAACTCCTTCTCGGTCAGCCTGACATCGCGGACGAAGGCGTGCAAATGCTTGACCAGGGCGACCATGATCTCGCGCAGCCGCGGATCGGATGTCCGCTCCATCACCGCCAGGGCCGCGGCCGTGACGTCCTTTTCGCGCTCGATGACCATGCCGGCATTCTCCCCCTGTCATTCCGAGCGAGCGAACCCGGACTCTTAGCCTCTCCCCGCTTGCGGGGAGAGGCCGACGCGCGAAGCGCGGCGGGTGAGGGGGACTCTCCGCGAGTCCAACTATCACCGTCTTTGCGGAGACTACCCCTCACCCCAACCCTCTCCCCGCGAAGAGCGGGGAGAGGGAGAGGTAAAGATCGTCAATTCAGCTTTTCGATCGCAACCGCGACGCCCTGGCCGACGCCGACGCACATGGTGGCGAGCGCCAGCTTGCCGCCGCGCTTCTCCATGCCGTGCACGGCGGTGAGCGCGAGGCGGGCGCCGCTCATGCCGAGCGGATGGCCGAGCGCGATGGCGCCGCCATGCGGATTGACGAAATCGGCGTCATCGGCGACGCCGAGCTGGCGCATGCAGGCGATGCCTTGCGAAGCGAAAGCTTCGTTCAGCTCGATCAGGTCGAAATCGCTGATCTTCTTGCCGAGACGCTCCATCAGCTTGCGGGTCGCGGGCACCGGGCCGATGCCCATGATCCGCGGCGGCACGCCGGCCGAGGCGAGACCGAGGATGCGGGCGCGGGGCATCAGGCCGTGCTTCCTGACCGCGGCTTCCGAGGCCAGGATCATTGCGGCGGCGCCGTCATTGACACCGGAGGCATTGCCGGCCGTGACGGTGCCGGGATTGCGCACAATCGGCTTCAGTTTTGCCAAACCTTCCAGCGTGGTCTCGGGTCGCGGATGCTCGTCCTTGTCGACCGTAACAGGACCGGCTTTGCCGCCGGGAATGGTGATGGGCGTGATTTCTTCCGCGAAATAGCCGGCTGCGATCGCGGCGCCTGCGCGCTGCTGCGAGCGGATGGCGAAGGCATCCTGATCGGCGCGCGAGACCTGGAACTCTTCGGCGACGTTCTCACCGGTCTCCGGCATCGCGTCGACGCCATACTGCGCCTTCAGCAGCGGATTGATGAAGCGCCAGCCGATCGTGGTGTCGAAGATCTCGGCCGAGCGCGAGAAGGCTTCCTGCGCCTTGCCCATCACGAACGGCGCGCGGGTCATCGATTCGACGCCGCCGGCAATGGCGAGCTCGATCTCGCCGGAACGAATGGCGCGGCCCGCGGCGCCGACCGCATCGAGACCCGAGGCACAGAGCCGGTTCAGGGTCTGGCCGGGAACCGAATCCGGCAGGCCCGCCAGCAGCAGCGCCATGCGCGCGACGTTGCGATTGTCCTCGCCGGCCTGGTTGGCGCAGCCGAAGAACACCTCGTCCACCTGCGCCCAGTCGAGCTTGGGGTGCTTGGCCATCAGCGCCTTGATCGGGGCTGCGGCGAGATCGTCGGCACGCACCTTGGCGAGCGAGCCGCCGAAACGGCCGATCGGGGTCCGCACGGCATCGCAGATAAAGACGTCACGCATCGTTGTTCTCCCTGAATGCCGCGATCCGGCCAAATTCTTCAATGTCGGCGGAGTTTTAGGAGGGCGCCCGCGGCAGGTCAATTGACGGTTTCGCGGGGCAGACGTCATTCCGGGGCGCGCCTTGGCGCGAGCCCGGAATCCAATTGTCGACGCGACGTGCGGCCCGATGGATTCCGGGCCTGCGCCGTTCCGGCGCATCCCGGAATGACGACTGAGGATGCGGCAACAGCTTGCGCCTCCACGCGGACAACGTGGAAAACCTTCGCTTGCCGGCCAAAGCGATAGGAGCAGGTGCCGAAATTTTGTAGGTTGCGCCGCCCATGACCATGCAACAGCCGATACAAGCACCGCCGCCCGACGACACGCCCGCGCCGCAGGCCGAGGCTGCCGCGCGCGTCACCCCGATGATGGAGCAGTATCTGGAGATCAAGGCGGCGCATCAGGGCTTGCTGCTGTTCTACCGGATGGGCGACTTTTACGAGCTGTTCTTCGAGGATGCCGAGATCGCCTCGAGGACGCTCGGCATCGTCCTGACCAAGCGCGGCAAGCACCAGGGCGCGGATATCCCGATGTGCGGCGTGCCGGTCGAGCGCTCAGAGGATTATCTGCATCGTCTCATCGGCGCCGGGCATCGGGTCGCGGTCTGCGAGCAGACCGAGGATCCCGCGGCGGCCAAAGCGCGCGGCAACAAGAGCGTGGTGCGCCGCGGCGTGGTGCGGCTGGTGACGCCGGGCACGCTGACCGAGGACACGTTGCTGGATGCGCGTGCCAACAATTACCTGCTGGCGATCGCGCGCGCCCGCTCCTCCGCCGGCGGCGACCGCTTCGGCCTTGCCTGGATCGACATCTCGACGGCCGAATTCATGGTCACCGAGGTCTCCGGCGGCGAGCTCGCCGCGACGCTGGCGCGCATCAACCCGAACGAGGCGATCGTCACCGACGCGCTCTTTGGCGACAACGAGCTCGGCCAGATCCTGCGCGAACTGCCGGCCGTGACGCCGCTGACCCGCGACGTCTTCGACGGCGCCACCGCTGAGAAGCGGCTGTGCGACTATTTTGCCGTCGCGACCATGGACGGGCTCGCGCAGCTGACGCGCCTGGAGGCCACCGCGGCGGCCGCCGCCGTCACCTATGTCGACCGCACCCAGGTCGGCAAGCATCCGCCGCTGTCGCCGCCCGCGCGTGAGGCCTCGGGCGCGACCATGGCGATCGATCCGGCCACGCGCGCCAATCTCGAGCTGACGCGCACCCTCGCCGGCGAGCGCCGCGGCTCGCTGCTCGACGCGATCGACTGCACCGTGACCTCGGCCGGCTCCCGCCTGCTGGCGCAGCGTCTGGCCGCGCCGCTGACCGATGCGCCGGCGATCGCGCGGCGGTTAGACGCAGTGAGCGCCTTCGTGGCCGATTCCGCCGCGCGCGAGGACATCCGCAGCATCCTGCGCGGCGCGCCCGACATGTCGCGCGCTCTGGCGCGGCTCTCGGTCGGCCGCGGCGGGCCGCGCGACCTCGCCGGCATCCGCGACGGCATCCTAGCCGCCGACCAGGTGCTGACGCGGCTCACCGAAATGGATCAACCGCCGCAGGAAATCGCGGCGGTGATGGCGGCGCTGCAAAGGCCGTCGCGCGCGCTCGCAGCCGAGTTCGCCAGCGCGCTGGACGAGCAGCTGCCGCTGATCAAGCGCGACGGCGGCTTCGTGCGTCAGGGCTACGAACCCGCGCTCGACGAAGCGCGCAACCTGCGGGACGCCTCGCGTCTGGTCGTGGCATCGATGCAGGCCCGTTACGCCGACCAAACCGGCGTGAAGGGCCTCAAGATCCGGCACAACAACGTGCTCGGCTATTTCGTCGAGGTCACCGCCCAGCACGGCGACAAGCTGATGTCGCCGCCGCTGAACGCGACCTTCATCCATCGCCAGACGCTGGCGGGACAGGTGCGCTTCACGACGTCCGAGCTCGGCGAGATCGAGGCCAAGATCGCCAATGCCGGCGACCGTGCGCTCGGCCTCGAGCTCGAGATCTTCGAGCGGCTCTGCGCCAAGGCGCTCGCGATCAGCGACGATTTGCGCACTGCCGCGCAAGGTTTTGCGCTGCTCGACGTCGCGACGTCGTTGGCCAGGCTCGCCGTCGACGAGAACTATGTGCGGCCCGAGGTCGACGGCTCGCTCAGCTTTGCCATCGAAGCCGGCCGCCATCCCGTGGTCGAGCAGGCGCTCAAGCGCAACGGCGAGCCGTTCATCGCCAATGCCTGCGACCTCTCTCCCGCGCCGGCGCAGAAGTCAGGCCAGCTCTGGCTGCTCACCGGTCCCAACATGGCCGGCAAATCGACCTTCCTGCGCCAGAACGCGCTGATTGCCTTGATGGCGCAGATCGGCAGCTTCGTGCCGGCGACGCGCGCGCGGATCGGCATCGTCGACCGCCTGTTCTCGCGCGTCGGCGCCGCCGACGATCTCGCCCGCGGCCGCTCCACCTTCATGGTGGAGATGGTCGAGACCGCGGTGATCCTGAACCAGGCCGGCGAGCGCTCGCTCGTCATCCTCGACGAGATCGGCCGCGGCACCGCGACCTTCGACGGCCTCTCGATCGCCTGGGCCGCGATCGAGCACCTGCACGAGAGCAACCGCTGCCGCACATTGTTCGCGACGCATTATCACGAGCTGACCGCGCTCGCGGCAAAACTGCCGCGCATGTTCAACGCCACGGTGCGGGTGAAGGAATGGCAGGGCAACGTCGTGTTCCTGCACGAGGTGCTGCCGGGCTCGGCCGATCGCTCCTACGGCATCCAGGTAGCGAAACTCGCGGGCCTGCCGCCGGCGGTGATCACGCGCGCCAAATCGGTGCTGTCGAAGTTGGAAGCGCAGGACCGCGGCCAGACCGCGCGAGCGCTCGTCGACGATCTGCCGCTGTTCGCGGTGCCCTCGCGCGCCGCCACTGAAGCCGCGCCACTGAGCGAAGCGGAGCTGCTGGTGGAGGCGGTGAAGGCGCTGCACCCCGACGAGATGTCGCCGCGCGAGGCGCTCGACGCGCTGTATGCGTTGAAGGCAAGACTGCCGAAGCAGTGAAATGGTCGTCATTCCGGGGCGATGCGAAGCATCGAACCCGGAATGACAGTGTGGTTGGGGCCCTACGCCCTCGCCGCGATCGCCGCGGCTTCCGCGGCGGCGCGCTGCATGCTGGTCGACATCTCGTTGGTCACCGTGCTCTGCTCCTCGATCGCCGCGGCGGTCGAGGTCACGTACTCACTGACATTGTTGATCGCCTGCTTGATCGAGCCGAGCGCGCTGACGACGTCGCCGGAGATGCTGTTGAGGCTGCCGATCTCCTGGCCGATCTTGTCGGTCGCCTGCTTGGCCTGGTTGGCGAGGCTCTTGACCTCGGAAGCGACCACCGCGAAGCCGCGACCGGCCTCGCCGGCGCGCGCCGATTCGATCGTGGCGTTGAGCGCGAGCAGGTTGATCTGCCCGGTGATGTTGTTGATCATCTCGACGATGCCGCTCATGGCTTGCGCAGCCTCGGTGAGGCGCTGGGCCTGCGCGTCGGCGGCGCCGACCTGCTCGACCGCACCCATCGCGGTCTCGCGCGACTTGGTCATGGCCTCGGAGATCTCCCGCACCGAGGCGTTGAGCTCCTCCGAACCGGCGGCGACCGATTCCATCATGCCGCGCACGCGCTCGTTGCCCATGCGGACCAGGACCTGCTTGGTGACGTCGGTGGCGTATTTGACGACCTTGAACGGCTTGCCGTTGAGATCGAGGATCGGATTGTAGGAAGCCTGGATGTAGACCTCCTTGCCGCCCTTGCCGATGCGCTTGTATTCGGCCGCCTGGTACTGGCCGCGATTGAGCGCGGCCCAGAACTCGCGATAGCCGGCACCGTCGCGCTCGGAGGGCTCGACGAACATGCTGTGGTGGCGGCCCTTGATCTCGGCCAGCGAATAGCCGAGCGCACCGAGGAAGTTGGCGTTGGCGGTGATGATCGTGCCGTCCATGTTGAACTCGATCACGGCCTGGGCCTTGTCGATCGCCGCGATCTGGCCGGCGAGATCGGCGTTCTTTAGCTTCTCCGCGGTGACGTCGGTCGCGAACTTGACGACGCCGTACGGCTTGCCGTTTTCGTCGAGCAACGGATTGTAGGAGGCGAGGATCCAGACCTCGCGGCCGCCCTTGCCGATCCGCTTGAACTCGCCGGCCTGGTATTCGCCGCGGTTGAGCGCGGCCCAGAATTCGCGATAGGCCGGGCCGTTGCGGTCGGCGTCGGCCACGAACAGGCTGTGATGCTTGCCCTTGATCTCGTCGAGCGAGTAGCCGAGCGCCTTGCAGAAATTCTCGTTCGCCGAGACGATGGTGCCGTCGAGATTGAACTCGATGACGGCCTGGGCGCGGCTGATGGCAGCGATCTTGGAGGCGTCCGTCATGCTGCGGATCTTCTTCGCGGTGATGTCGGTCGCAATCTTGGCGACCATCACCGTCTTGCCGTTGCCGTCGAGCACCGGATTGTAGGATGCTTCGATCCAGACCTCGCGGCCGTCTTTCGCGATCCGCTTGAACTCGCGCGCCTGATACTCGCCACGGTTCAATGCGGCCCAGAACGCCTTGTACTCGGCGCTGTCGCGCTGGTCGGCCGGCACGAACATCGAGTGATGCTTGCCCTGGATCTCCTCGAGCCGGTAGCCGAGTGCGTCGAGAAAATTCTTGTTGGCCGAGATGATCGTTCCATCAAGATTGAATTCGATCATCGCCTGCGAGCGGCCGATGGCATCGAGCCGCGCTTGTGCATCACCGTGAGACTTGCGACCGAACATCAGGAAATCTCCATCTCGAAATTGAGCCGAAGGGGGATGTGCCCGTCGGTATCAAGGAACTGATCGTGCAGCAGTGCTGACATATTCCAATCGCGCTCCCCGGATCCGATGAGTTGGATGCAGCTCCGTTACGTTTTGTACGAACAGCAACGGAAGCGAGCGAGCAGCCTGATTCTCTACGGCAAAAGCTCGAACAAAGTTCTAATTTTACTGTCGGGAATTCGACGGGTGAATCACCTCTCCGCGCGACGTCGCATCGCGCATATCCGTAGTCTCACGGCATCGGCCGCGTGCGGCGCAAGGCGCGCCGTCCAATTCTCCACAGCGTCAGATTCCAGGCCACGCAGGTTGCGAGCGCGATGCACAAGCCGACGGCGGAACCGAACCACACTACTGCAACGTGCAGGACCGCAATCGCCATGCCAAATCCGAGCAGGCCCCAGGCGGAGTTGGCGAGCACGGCGGCGGTCGGCGGTCCACCGATGCGCGGATGCAGGATGACCATGATGCTGGAGAACACCACGGGAAAGAGTGCAATGATGCCGCTGATGCGCGGGCCGATCCAGCTCGATGTCGAAACCACGATGGCGACGAGGGTCGCAACCAGCGCGGCGCGCATCGGCACATCGTACCAGCGGCGCGCCACCAGCGGCATCTTCACGTGGCGATAGCGCGCGAGCAGTGGAATGCAGATGCCGAACGCGATCAGATTGGCGGCGAGCCCCGCGGCGAGCGACCAGTCGAACTGTCGGATGATCGAAGCCATCCCGATCCATACCGCGAAAGCGCTTCCGCAACTCACCACGAGAGTGTGCCGCTGCGACAGCACGACATAGGTAAGGCACATCAAGATCGTCGCCGCATTGACCGGCAGGCTCGCCAGCGCGCCCTGCGCGATGAAGGCGGCGTCATGATCGATCGCAAGGAAGACGTAGGACGGCCCGGCCGAGACCGGCAGGGTCGCGATCAGCGCGCCGATCACCGGTCCGGAGCGTTCGGTGATGATCGACGCCGTCACCACGAACGCCGCCGCGATCGCCATGCGCAGGAGCAGGAAGAGGAGGAAGTGGAGGTCGAGGGACATTTTGGCTTCTTACCCTCCCTGGAGGGGGAGGGTCGGCTCATATGGAGCGCAGCGGAATATGAGACGGGGTGGGGTGACAGTCTCTCGACGGATACGGTGCCCGAGTGGAGAGATCACCCCACCCCGCTTGCGCTGCGCGCGATCGACGACGGGCAAGCTACGCTCGTCCCGGCCCCCTCCAGGGGAGGGTAAGAGAGTCACATCCGCTGCATCGACACCGAAACCTTCGGGCCGTTCTTGATGGTCTGGTAGACCACGCAATACCGCTCGGTGAGCTTGAGCAGCAGGTCGAGCTTGTCCTGGGCGGCGTCGGTGTCGACCTCGAAGCGGAGACGGATCTCGGCGAAACCGACCGGGGTTTCCTTGTCGATGCCGAGCGTGCCGCGGAAATCGAGATCGCCCTCGGCATAGACGTTGCCGGTCTTCAAGGGCACCTCGATCGCGGTCGCCACCGATTTCAGCGTGACGCCGGCACAGGCGACCAGGGCCTCCAGCAGCATGTCGCCGGAGCAGAGCTCGAGGCCGGAACCGCCTGTGCCCGGATGCAGGCCGGCCATCGCGATAGCGCGGCCGGTCTCGACCTTGCAGGCGATGCCTTCGCTATCGGTGGAGCCCTTGGCCTTCAGCGTGATCAGCGCAGCCTTGGGATCGGTTTTGTAGCGCTCCTTGATCGGGGCCTGCATCTGGCGCAGCTCTGCAGCGTCCATGTTGTTCTCTCCCGGGGATATCGACGAGCGGTATAGAGCGCGATCGGTTTGGTGTCAGCCCATGTTTGGTGGAGGCAGTCATGAGCCGCCGGGGATTCATGAAAAAATCTGAGCACATTCATGACGTTACCCCAGGCACCGATACCCGGGGTCGGAGCCGATTCATCGGCGTGGTCAAACTCGCCGGTCGTCCCCTTGCGAATGTCTCGTGACAGCGCCTGTGACCTCTTATATCCGGTGAGACATGGACAGCGTCGCGACTGAGCAGAAGCCACAGGTGGACGAGCGCTTCGATACCGCGCGGATCACCGCCGCGGTCGATGCGCTTGCCGAGAAGCACGAGGGGCGCGAGGACGCGTTCCGCACGGCGATGGCGCTATTGCTCAAGGCGGAGCTGATCGCGGCGCGCGCCGCCGCCCAGGCGATCCTTCTGAAGGACCGCCACGGCCGCCGCTGCGCCGAGCGGCTGTGCCACGTGCAGGACGAGATCATCCGCATCCTGTATTCGGCCGCGACGCGCCATCTCTACCGCTCGCCGATCCCGAGCGGGGCCGAGCGCATGGCGGTGGTGGCGACCGGCGGCTACGGCCGCGGCCTGATGGCGCCGGAATCGGACATCGATCTGCTCTTCATCCTGCCCTACAAGCAGACCGCCTGGGGCGAGCAGGTCGCCGAAGCGATCCTCTATTGCCTCTGGGACATGGGCTTGAAGGTCGGTCACGCCACGCGATCGGTCGACGAATCGATCCGGCAGGCGCGCGGCGACATGACGATCCGCACCGCGATCCTGGAGACGCGCTTCCTCACCGGCGACAAGCCGCTCTATGACGAGCTGGTCGAGCGCTTCGACAAGGAGGTGGTGCAAGGCACCGCGTCCGAATTCGTCACCGCAAAGCTCGCCGAGCGCGAGGAGCGCCACCGCCGCGGCGGCCAGTCGCGCTATCTGGTCGAGCCCAACGTCAAGGACGGCAAGGGGGCCTTGCGCGACCTGCACACGCTGTTCTGGATCGCCAAATACGTCTACCGCGTGCGCGATACCCACGAGCTGGTCGGGCGCGGCGTGTTCGACGCGCAGGAATATCGCACCTTCCGCCGCTGCGCCGACTTCCTCTGGTCGGTGCGCTGCAATCTGCACTTCTACTCTGGCCGTGCCGAGGAGCGCCTGTCCTTCGATCTCCAGCGAGAGATCGCGATACGTCTCGGCTACACCTCGCATCCGGGCATGCAGGACGTCGAGCGCTTCATGAAGCACTACTTCCTGGTCGCCAAGGAAGTCGGCAACCTCACCGCCATCCTCTGCGCCAAGCTCGAGGACCAGCAGGCCAAGCCCGCGCCGGTGCTGAGCCGGATGATGGCGCGGCTGCGACCCAGCACCGTGAAGCGGCGCGTCCCCGACAGCGACGACTTCATCGTCGACAACAACCGCATCAACGTCGCCGCGCCCGACGTGTTCAAGCACGACCCGGTCAATCTGATCCGCATCTTCCGCCTCGCGCAGAAGAACAACCTCGCCTTCCATCCGGATGCGATGCGCGACGTGACGCGCTCGCTCGGCCTGATCAACGCGGGCTTGCGCGAAAATCCCGAGGCCAACCGGCTGTTCATGGAGATCCTGACCTCGGACAATGCCGAGATCGTGCTGCGGCGGATGAACGAGACCGGCGTGCTCGGTCACTTCATCCGCGCCTTCGGCAAGATCGTCTCGATGATGCAGTTCAACATGTATCATCACTACACCGTCGACGAGCACCTGATCCGCTGCATCGGCTTCCTGCAGGACATCGAGCGCGGGGGCATCGAGGAGTTCGCGCTGGCGAGCGACCTGTTCCGCAAGATCCGGTCCGAGCACCGCGCGGTGATCTACATCGCAACGCTGCTGCACGACGTCGCCAAGGGCCGTCCCGAGGACCACTCCATCGCCGGCGCCAAGGTGGCGCGGCGGCTCTGCCCGCGGCTCGGCTTCAGCCCGGCCGACACCGAGCTCGTGGCCTGGCTGATCGAGGAGCACCTGACGATGTCGACGGTCGCGCAGTCGCGCGACCTCTCCGACCGCAAGACCATCGAGAATTTCGCTGCCGTGGTACAGTCGGTGGAGCAGATGAAGCTCTTGACCATCCTGACCACCGCCGACATCCGCGGCGTCGGGCCGGGCGTGTGGAACGGCTGGAAGGCGCAGCTCTTGCGCTCGCTATATTACGAGACCGAGCCGGTGCTGACCGGCGGCTTCTCGGAAGTCGACCGCGGCAAGCGCCTCGCCGCTGCGCACGCCGAATTCCGCATGGCTTTCGCCGAATGGCCGAACGACGAGCTCGACGCCTATATCGGCCGGCACTATCCGGCCTACTGGCTCAAGGTCGAGCTGCCGCGCAAGATCCGGCACGCCCGTTTCGTCCGCTCCAGCGAGCAGGCCGGCCACAAGCTCGCGATCAATGTCGGTTTCGACGAGGTGCGCGGCGTCACCGAGCTGACGATCTTCGCCGCCGACCATCCCTGGCTGCTGTCGATCATCGCCGGCGCCTGCGCCTCGGCCGGTGCCAACATCGTCGACGCCCAGATCTACACCACGACCGACGGCCGCGCGCTCGACACCATCTCGATCTCGCGCGAATACGACCGCGACGAGGACGAGGGACGGCGCGCCACGCGCATCGGCGAGATGATCGAGGACGTGCTGGAGGGCAAGCTGCGCCTGCCCGAAGTGGTGGCGCGGCGCACCGTGCGCAGCAAGGCAAGGCCGTTCGTGATCGAGCCGGAAGTGACCATCAACAACCAATGGTCCGATCGCTACACCGTGATCGAGGTCTCCGGGCTCGACCGGCCCGGCCTGCTCTACGAGTTGACCACCGCGATCTCCAAGCTCAATCTCAACATCGCCTCGGCCCATGTCGCGACCTTCGGCGAGCGCGCGCGCGACGTGTTCTACGTCACCGACCTCCTGGGCGCACAGATCAACGCGCCGACGCGCCAGGCCGCGATCAAGAGCGCGCTGACCCATGTGATGGCCGGCGACAAGGCGGTTCAGCCGGCGGCGTAGGCGGGCGGAAAGTCGCGCGCGACCATCTCCTCTTGTCATTCCGGGATGGCCCGAAGGGCCAGGCCCGGAATCCATAACCACAGCTGGTGGATATGGATTCCGGGCTCGCGCTTCGCGCGCCCCGGAATGACGAGTGGAGAGGTTGGCGCGCCTCCTTCATACCTCCACACCCTCGTGCCGCAGCAGCCATCTCTTCCGCTCGAGGCCACCACCATACTTCACCAGCGAACCGTCCGCTCCGATCAGGCGATGGCACGGGAGCACCACACTGATCGGATTTGAGCCGTTGGCATGGCCGACGGCGCGAATCGCCCTGGGCATGTCGATCTTCGCGGCGAGCGCGCCGTAGCTCATCGTGGTGCCGGCGGGGATCTGCGCGAGCGCGGTCCAGACCTTTTGCTGGAACGGCGTGCCGGCGATACGCCATGCGATGCTTTGGAGCTGACCGAGATCACCATCGAAATAGCGCGACAGCGCAGTCCGCATGTCCGACGGCGCAGGCCGATCACGCAGATCCACCGCGCCATAGTGCAGGCGCAGCAGCTCGCGCATGCGGTGCTCATAGTCTTCCCAGTCGAGCGCGCGCAGCTTGCCCTCGGCATCGGTGACGAGCAGCGCAATCCCGATCGGCGTCGCCAGGCGGTCGAGACCGAAGCGTTCAGGCACCTTGGTTGATCGAGCGGACATTGCGGCACCAGCAATCGAAACACATCGATCGCACTTGCCACGGCGGCCGTGCTAACGTCCACCCGAAAGCTGATGCTTTGGGGGAGCTCACCTTGAGTCTGATCGCCAATCTTTTGGTGGCGCTGGTCGCCGCATTGCATGGCTTCTTCTTGATTCTGGAGATGTTTCTCTGGGACAAGCCACTGGGCCTGAAGGTGTTTCGCAACACGCCGGAGAAGGCCGAGATCACCAGGGTGCTGGCCGCCAATCAGGGACTCTATAACGGCTTCCTCGCTGCCGGCCTGGTCTGGGGCCTGTTCCACGGCAACCCGGCCTTCGCGTTCCAGATCAAGCTGTTCTTCCTGCTCTGCGTGATCGTGGCCGGCGCCTATGGCGCGGCGACCGTCAGCACGCGGATCCTGATCGTGCAGGCGCTGCCGGCAGCAATCGCGCTGATTGCGATGTTTCTCGCCTGAGACGCTCCGGCGCGGCCCCGCGATCCTTGCACTGCGGCGAAGCTTCCTCCACAATCTTCGGCAGCGATGGCAACCGTTGCAATCAACGGGGAAAGACCATCGGCCTAAAATTCCGTCAGGAGGAACGAACCAAAATGAACAATCGAAGAGCCTTCCTAGCTGCCACGGCGGCGTTCGCCGTCGCAGTCTCGACCAGCCAGGCCCTGGCCCAGAAGAAATACGACACCGGCGCAACCGACACCGAGATCAAGATCGGCCAGACCGTGCCGTTCTCCGGCGCCTACTCCGTCTACGCAAATATCGGCAAGACCCAGGCCGCGTACTTCAAGATGATCAACGATCAGGGCGGCATCAACGGCCGCAAGATCAACCTGATCCAGTATGACGACGCCTATTCGCCGCCGAAGACCGTGGAGCAGGTGCGCAAGCTCGTCGAAGGCGACGAAGTGCTGTTCACCTTCCAGCTGATCGGCACAGCCGCGAACGCCGCCGTGCAGAAATACCTCAACGGCAAGAAGGTCCCTCAGCTGCTGGCCTCGACCGGCGCCGCGCGCTTCAACGATCCGCAGAACTATCCCTGGACCATCGCCTACAATCCCAATTACGTGTCCGAGGGGCGGATCTACGCAAAATACATTCTCGCCAATCATCCCAACGCCAAGATCGGCGTGCTCTACCAGAACGACGACATGGGCCGCGACTATCTCGCCGGTCTGAAGAGCGGTCTCGGCAACAAGGCCGCCAGCATGATCGTCGGCGAGGTCTCCTACGAGGTGACCGACCCCACCGTCGACTCGCAGGTGGTGAAGCTGAAGTCGATGGGCGTCGACCTGTTCTATAACGCCTCGACGCCGAAGTTCGCTGCACAGGCGATCAAGAAGCTGGCCGACCTCGGCTGGACGCCGGTGCACATCCTCGACATCAATGCGAGCCCGATTTCGGCGACGCTGAAGCCGGCAGGCCTCGACATTTCCAAGGGCATCATCTCGACCAATTACGGCAAGGAGCCGAGCGACCCGCAGTGGAAGGACGATCCCGGCGTGAAGGCTTTCTTCGCTTTCATGGACAAGTATTTCCCGGAAGGTGACAAGCTCAACACCATCAACACCTACGCCTATTCGGTTGCCGAGCTCTTGGTGCAGGTCTTGAAGCAATGCGGCGACGATCTGACGCGTGAGAACATCATGAAGCAGGCCGCCAATATCAAGGGTTACACGCCGAGCCTGGCGCTGCCGGGCATCAAGATCAACACTGGCCCGAACGACTACCGCGTCAACAAGCAGATGCAGATGATGAAGTTCAACGGCGAACGCTGGGAGCTGTTCGGACCGATCATCGAGGACACCGGCCCGTCGGGCTAGATCTGTGTAGGGTGGGTTAGCCCGTGGACGCGCGAAGCGCGGTCCGCTGCGCTAACCCACCCAACGATCTAGGTCGGTATCTCCCCAAAGTTCTTCCCGACCGGCAGCACGGCGTGCCGGATCAGCCGCGAATCCTCCACCGCGGCCTGGCGGTGCTTCACCGCCTCGCGATAGACGGGGTCGCGGATCATCTCGACGAAGGCGGCGACGCTCGGATATTCGGCGATGAAGCAATGGTCCCAGCGTTCCTCCTGCGGGCCGATCAGCATCAGCTCGAATTTGCCCTGCCAGACGATGCGGCCGCCGAGCCGTTCGAACACCGAGCCGCTTTCGCGGCCATAGGCCGCATAGGCTTCCGCGCCGCTGGCCTTGCGACCGTCAGGATAGGCCGCCTCCTTGCGCAGGCGGACCAGGTTGAGCATGTGGATCGGGCCGGGGCGATCGTTCTCCCGGAATTGCGCGAAGATCTCCTTGGTCGGATCGATATGGCCCATGGCGCTCCCTCTTCTTATTGGTGCCGGCGATCCTAGCCTTGCCGCCCCGGAAGCGGAACTGCGGTCCGCGAATGCCGCATCTCCTAATCGCGCGTTAACGCCGGGGTAACCCGGCCTTAAACAGCGACCGCTAGCGTCTCGGCGGGGCGGGCTGACCGGGCGTATTGCGTATGGCGTGGGGAAAGAAAAAGGGTGCGCGGAAGGAGCCGCTGTTCGGCTTGCCCGCGGCGCTTGCCGATCTGCGCCTCACCCCGGCGGACCGCGTTCCCGGCGGCGACGACAAGCCGAAGAAATCTGCCAAAGCATCCGCCAAGCGCAAGAGCGAGGAGGCCGGCGACGAGCCGCCGCGCGAGCGCAAAGCGCCAGCCAGCCGTAGCGGCGCCAAGCGCCGCGCGAAGTCGCGTGGCGGGTTCGGTCTCGGCCGCCTGGTCTATTGGGGCGCGGTGCTGAGCCTGTGGGGCGTCATCGCCGTGATCGGCGTCGTGGTCTATGTCGGCGCGCATCTGCCGCCGATCCAGTCGCTGGAAATCCCCAAGCGCCCGCCGACGATCCAGATCGTCGGCATCGACGGCAGCATTCTGGCGCAGCGCGGCGAGATGGCCGGCGCCAATGTCGCGCTGAAGGATTTGCCGCCTTACCTGCCGAAGGCATTCATCGCCATCGAGGACCGCCGCTTCTATTCGCATTACGGCATCGACCCGGTCGGCATCCTGCGCGCCCTCGTCACCAACGTGCTCCATCGCGGCGTCTCGCAGGGCGGCTCGACCTTGACGCAGCAGCTCGCGAAAAACCTGTTCCTGACCCAGGAGCGCACCATCCGGCGCAAGCTGCAGGAGGTGGAGCTCGCGATCTGGCTGGAGCGCAAGCATTCCAAGGACGAGATCCTGGAGCTTTACCTCAACCGCGTCTATTTCGGCTCCGGCGCCTACGGCGTCGAGGCGGCGGCGCAGAAATATTTCGGCAAGTCGGCGAAGAACGTGACGGTCGCGGAAGCCGCGATGCTGGCCGGCCTCGTCAAGTCGCCGTCCCGCCTTGCCCCGAACCGCAACCCCGAAGGCGCCGAAGCGCGGGCGCAGATCGTGCTCGCGGCGATGGCGGATGCGAAGTTCATCACCGACGCGCAGGCTAAGGCCTCGATCGGCCATCCCTCCTACAACGTGAAGCCGGCCGGCGCCGGCACGGTCAATTACGTCGCCGACTGGATCGGCGAGGTGCTGGACGATCTGGTCGGCCAGATCGACGAGAGCATCAAGGTCGAGACCACGATCGATCCGAAGCTGCAGAGCGTTGCGGAAGCTGCCATCATCGACGAGCTCGCGGCCAAGAGCGTGAAGTTCAACGTCAGCCAGGGCGCGCTGGTCGCCATGACGCCCGACGGCGCCGTGCGCGCCATGGTCGGCGGGCGGAACTATTCCGACAGCCAATACAACCGCGCGGTCACCGCCAGGCGCCAGCCGGGCTCCTCGTTCAAGCCGTTCGTGTACCTGACCGCGCTCGAGCAGGGCCTGACGCCCGACACCATGCGCCAGGACGCGCCGATCGAGGTCAAGGGCTGGAGGCCTGAGAACTACACCCATGAATATTTCGGCGCGGTGACGCTGACGCAGGCGCTGGCGATGTCGCTCAACACTGTCGCCATCCGTCTCGGCCTCGAGGTCGGGCCGAAGAACGTGGTGCGCACCGCGCACCGCCTCGGCATCTCGTCCAAGCTCGAACCCAACGCCTCGATCGCGCTCGGCACCTCCGAAGTCTCCATGGTCGAGCTGGTCGGCGCCTACGCGCCGTTCGCCAATGGCGGCCTCGCCGTGGCGCCGCATGTGGTCACGCGGATCAGGACGGTCGGCGGCAAGCTGCTCTACATGCGTCAACCCGAGGAGCGCAATCAGGTCGTCGACCCCCGCCATGTCGGCATGATGAACGCGATGATGCGGGAGACGCTTGTTTCGGGCACCGCCAAGAAGGCGGAGATCCCGGGCTGGCCGGCGGCGGGCAAGACCGGCACCAGCCAGGATTATCGCGACGCCTGGTTCATCGGCTACACCGCGAGCCTCGTCACCGGCGTCTGGCTCGGCAATGACGACAACTCGCCGACCAAGAAAGCGACCGGCGGCGGCCTGCCGGTCGAAGTCTGGTCGCGCTTCATGAAGTCCGCGCACGAGGGCGTGCCGGTCGCAGCGTTGCCGAGCTCACCGGGCGGCTGGGGCCTGTCGAACCTCGCGCAGGCGGCCTCGCAGGTGTCGCCGCCGACATCTGCCGCACCGGCACAACCGAACGCCGGCGGCTATCGCCCGCCGCCTCCGACGCGCGCCAATGTGCGGCCTGAGGCGGCAGCCGGGCTCGATGGCTGGCTGATGGACCGGCTGTTTGGCGGAAACCGGTAGGCCTTGCGAAGGGCCTCCAAACAAAACTGCGAAAACAACCCCATGCACAGTAGGATGCGACGTCCGGCGAGACGCACGCTGGATCCTGCGAAGCGGTTGATGCGCCGGGATTAATCAGGCAAGCGGCGCAATCGTCGCGAAGTGTGGCGAGAATGGAGCGGTGATGCCTGCCCACCCTCTCCTGTCATTCCCCGCGAAGGCGGGGAATCCAGTACTCTGAGGCATCGAGATTCATAACGGCTGCTGCGGCGTACTGGATCGCCCGCCTTCGCGGGCGATGACAGCGTTTGCTGGGCTGGCAGCGCGGCCTGATCTGCGAGGAACTAATCCTCGACCCCGTACCGGTGCAGATCGTTGCCGTAGGTGTCGAGCCACTTCTTGGCGCGCTCCATCGACGGGCAGATCTTGCCGCAGACGCGCCAGAAGCGCGGCGAGTGGTTCATCTCGACGAGATGAGCAACCTCGTGCGCGGCGAGGTAGTCGAGCACGAAGGGCGGGGCGAGGATCAGCCGCCAGGAAAACGACAGCGAGCCGGCCGAGGTGCAGGAGCCCCAGCGGCTGGACTGATCGCGAATCGAGAGGCGCTTGACCCTGACGCCGAGCTCGGCGGCGTAGACCTCCGCCGAGCGCTGCAGGTCGCGGCGCGCCTCGCGCTTGAGAAAGTCGCTGACGCGCCGATCGACATGCTCGAGGCCGCCAGCGACGCAGAGAATGCGCTCACCGCTGTCACGCACCTCGGTCCACACCGTGCCGCGGGTACCGGCGCGATGAACGATGCGATGCGGCGTGCCACGCAGCGGTATCACTGTGCCCGGCTGGAACGGTGCGGCCTTCGGCAAGCGGCCGAGGCGCGCGGCAATCCACGCACCGTGACGCTGTGCGAAGTCCTTTGCTTCGGCGAGCGTGCCGCGCGGCGGCATGGTGAGGATGGCTTCGCGGTCGCTCGGATGAATTCTGAGCGTGTAGCGGCGCGCGCGGCGGTGCCGGCGCAGCCGAATCGCAAAAAATTGCGATCCATGGGTGATGACGAGGGTCTTCGGTTCGTGGGGCCGACGATAAAGGAGTGCGCGGGTGGCCATGTCTGTCAGTCCGGGGGGCAGGAGAGCGCCCGGATTCTGCCATAACCGCCGCCAGGGAAAGCGCTCGGCGCAAAAACAAATCATTTGCCCAATATACAGCGGTCAGGCGTCCGGGAGACCCTATAGACTGGGGTTGGAACCGGGTTTTTTCGCCCCCGCTGGACGCATGCGACACCCCCAAGGGGTGAGGGGAGACTCACTCCTATAAAGCTACCTAAATACCGCGAATCTAGCGGGAACTTACCCCTGCCGGAGTCCCTGGCAGGGGCTGAAATTTCGGCGGGAAAGCCGAAATTCGCGCTTATTCAGCCGCAAGCGCCTGCAACGAAGCAGGATTCGCCGCCGAAACCATGAAGTCGTGAATCCGCGGCACGATCTCCGACTTGAAACGCGATCCATTGAACACGCCGTAATGTCCGACGCCCTTCTGGACGTAATGAACGCGGCGATGATCGGGAATCGCGCTGCACAATGTGTGCGTCGCTTCGGTCTGACCGAGACCGGAGATGTCGTCGTTCTCGCCTTCGACCGTCATCAACGCGACGCGCTTGACCTTGGAAGGATCGACGCGGGTTCCGCGATGGGTCATCTCGCCCTTCGGCAGCGCGTGCTTCACGAACACGGTGTCGACGGTCTGCAGGTAATACTCGGCCGACAGATCCATCACCGCGAGATATTCGTCGTAGAAATCGCGATGCTTGTCGACGAGGTCGCCGTCGCCCTTCACCAGATGGGCAAACAGCTGCTTGTGGGCATCCATGTGCCGGTCGAGATTCATGCTGATGAAGCCGTTGAGCTGCAAGAATCCTGGATAGACGTCGCGCATCATGCCCGGATGCGGGAACGGCACCTTGGTGATGACGTGGTTGCGGAACCAGTCGATGCCGCGCTCCTGGGCGAGGTTGTTCACCGCGGTCGGATTGCGCCGGGTGTCGATCGGGCCGCCCATCAGCGTCATCGAGGTCGGCACGAACGGATCGCGCCGCGCTTCCATGATCGAGACGGCTGCGACGACGGGCACGGAGGGCTGGCACACCGCCATCACATGGGTGTTGCCGCCGAGCACATGCAGCATCTCGATGACATAGTCGATGTAATCGTCGAGATCGAAGCGGCCTTCGCTCAAGGGCACCATGCGGGCATCGGCCCAGTCGGTGATGTAGACCTCATGCGCCGGCAGGAAGGCTTCGACCGTGCCGCGCAGCAGCGTCGCATAATGGCCGGACATCGGCGCCACGATCAGCACGCGCGGCTGCGGGCTGCGCAGCGGACGGGCGAACTTGCGGTCGAAATAGAGCAGCTTGCAGAACGGCTTTTCCCAGACCGAGCGGATCTCGACGGGGACGCGGATGCCGTTGACCTCGGTGTCGTTGAGGCCCCATTCCGGCTTGCCGTAGCGGCGCGTGGTGCGCTCGAACAATTCGCAGGCCGCGGCAACCGACTTGCCGACCTCGGTTCGCGACCAGGGATTGAGGGGGTTCTGAAACAGCAGCTTGGTCGCGTCGGTGACCGCACGCGCCGGATTGAGAGAGGCGTGCGCCATCTCGTACATCCAGTACATCGGCGTCGTCAGGACCGGACTGCCTTCTGCCGCCAGGGGCGGTGCGCCGCCGAACTCACCAATAGGCATCGTCATATTCCTCTTCGCATCGCAGCATACTGCCGAATGCGTAATATTGCGTCAATGCATGGTTCCGTACATCTACGTGCCCGAAACCGCCAAATCAGCGTGAATCCACGGGAAAGTGACTTTATTCGCCGCCGGAGAGCAGCGAGCCGTGCCGCTTTGCGCTGCGCAAAAGGGCAAGGAATGCCCCAAAAGATGCAGCCAAGAGACCTGCGTTGATCACCAACGCCTGCAGCATCAGATCGGTCCTGAAGGTCTTCTCGATCAGCAGCGCGCGCATGCCCTCGAAGGCATAGGTCGGCGGCAACGCCCAGGCGACGTATTGCAGCCAGACCGGCAACACGCTGACGGGATAGTAGACGCAGGCAAGCGGCAGGATGGCGAACATCAAGGTCCAGACGATGCTCTCGGCGCCGAGGCCGTTACGCACCACGAGGCCCGAGACGAAGATGCCGACCGACCAGCTCGTGAAGATCAGATTGCAGAAGAAGGCGATCAGCGGCAGGCCGAGGGCATAGACGTTGAAGTGAAACAGGAACAGCGCGAGCAGGGTCATCGGAATGATGCCGATCGCAAGCCGGATCAGGCTCATGACCATCAGCGCCAGCAGAAACTCGATCGGCCTCAAGGGGCTCATCATGAGATTGCCGAGGTTGCGCGCCCACATCTCCTCCAGGAACGAGATGGAGAAGCCGAGCTGGCCGCGGAACAGGATGTCCCAGAGGATGACGGCGCCGATCAGCGTGCCGCCGGCGCGCGCGAAGAAATTGGCGTTCTCGGCGATGTAATACTGGAGAAAGCCCCAGGTGATGACCTGCAGCGCCGGCCAATAGAGCAGCTCGAGCAGCCGCGGCCAGGACGACAGCAGCAGATACCAATAGCGCAGGATCATCGCGCCGATGCGGTGGAGCGAGATGCCGCGGTGGAGGGAGAGGTCGGTCATGGCGCGCTCCCTTGGCCCACACAACGTCTCGTCATTCCGGGGCGCGCGGAGCGCGAGCTAAGATGCGCAATTGCGCATCTGAGAATCCATAACCACAGGCCTACGTTGCGGGACGAGACGGGTAACTCCGAGTCTTCGCCAAATACAATCCTGTGGTTATGGATCCCGGGCTCGCGACGATGTCGCGCCCCGGGATGACAGGCTCCATCCGGGCTACATTTGCAGCTCACCGCACCGCCTCCTTCGCCCCGTTTGCCCGGCCGCGGGCGACGTCCAGAAACACCTCCTCCAGCGTGGTGCGGTTGTAGCGGGCCATGATCGCCTCGGGCGTATCGTCGTCCTCGATGCGGCCGCGCTTCATGATGATGACGCGGTCGCAGAGCCGCTCGACCTCGAGCATGTTGTGCGAGGCGAGGAGAATGGTGGCGTTGTTGTCCCGGCGATACCGCTCCAGATGCGCCCGCACCCAATCGGCGGTATCGGGGTCGAGCGAGGCGGTCGGCTCGTCCAGGAGCAGCAGCTCGGGCTGATTGATCAGCGCCTTCGCCAGCGCAACGCGGGTCTTCTGCCCGGCGGACAGCTTGCCGTTGGCGCGGTCGATGAAATCGCCGAGGTCGAGGTCGGCGACGAGCCTGGCAATGCGGTCAGCGAGGTTCTTGACCGCATAGAGCTTGCCGAACACGGTGAGGTTCTGCCGCACGGTGAGCCGCATCGGCATATCCACATAGGGGCTTTCGAAATTCATCCGCCCCAGCACGGACGCACTCTCATCCGGCATCTCGTGACCGAGCACCTGCACGCGGCCGGAGGTCGGCAGCACCAGGCCCATGATCATCGCGATGGTCGTGGTCTTGCCGGCGCCGTTGCCGCCGAGCAGCCCGGTGATGCTGCCGCGCGGCAGCGAAAAGGAGATGTCGTCGACGGCGCGGGTCTGCTTGTAGACCTTGACGAGGTGATCGACCGCAATTGCCGCGGACGAATCTCGATCCGCGACAGTCGGCCGACTTGAAGCCTTGCCATTCTCGGTCATGCTGGCCGTTCTTCTGCTATTGCATCGGCGAGCGCAAGGCTCGATGTAAGGGCTCCTCACCGGGCGGTTCCGTCAGCCCGGCGTCCGTGACCTTGGAAGGCGCCGCCACATTGGCCGATATGACCAAAATTGCCGATTCCGACTTCCATCACGCGCAGCGGCATATCCGGCTGGACACGATTCTGCGGCTGCGCTGGCTGGCGGTGCTGGGGCAGCTCGCCGCGATCTTCATCGTGGCCCAGGGGCTGGAGTTCAACGTCGAGATCATTCCCTGCGTCAGCATCATCGCGCTCTCGGCGGCGCTCAACCTCGCACTGCAGACCGCAGCCAATCCGATGCAGCGGCTGGAGCCGATGCAGGCGGCCGGCCTGCTCGCGCTGAACATCGTCGAGCTGGCCGGCCTGTTGTTCTTCACCGGCGGACTGCAGAACCCGTTCTCGTTCCTGTTCCTCGCGCCCGTGCTGATCTCGGCCACGGCGCTGCCGGCCCGTTTCACCTTCGGCCTCGGCCTGCTCGCGGTGGCCTGCGCGTCGGTCCTGTTCTTCTTCCATTTTCCGCTGCCGTGGGATTCCGAGGATCCCCTGGTGCTGCCGCCCGTCTATCTCGTCGGGGTCTGGCTTTCGATTGCGCTCGCGATCGGCGTCACCAGCCTCTACTCGTTCCAGGTGACCGAGGAGGCGCGCAAGCTTGCGGACGCGCTGGCCGCAACCGAGCTGGTGCTGACGCGCGAGCAGCACCTGACCCAGCTCGACGGCCTTGCCGCCGCGGCCGCACACGAGCTCGGCACGCCGCTCGCGACGATCTTCCTGATCTCGCGCGAGCTGGAAAAGACAGTGAAGGAGCCAAGCATCGCCGCCGACCTGAAGACCTTGCGCGAGCAGACCCAGCGCTGCCGCGACATCCTCAGCAAGATCACCCAGCTTTCCCCCACCGGCGCGCCGTTCGACCACATGAAGCTGTCGGAGCTGATCGAGGAGGTGGTGGCGCCGCATCGCGATTTCGGCGTCGAGATCAAGGTGCGGATCGCGGTGGCCGCGGCGGCGGAGCCGGTCGGCTCGCGCAATCCCGCGATCCTCTACGGCATCGGCAACATCGTCGAGAACGCGGTCGATTTCGCCCGCACCACCGTCGAGGTTAACGCCTGGTGGAACCAGGACCATATCGAGCTCGTGATCTCCGACGACGGACCGGGCATTCCACCCGATATCCTCAACCGGATCGGCGAGCCCTATCTGTCGCGGCGACGCCCCCACGACGATGGTAGCGGCGAACGGCGCGGCCTCGGCCTCGGCGTCTTCATCGCGCGCACCCTGCTGGAGCGCACCGGCGCCAAGGTCTCGTTTACCAACCGGATCTTTCCGGACCATGGTGCGGTGGTTCAGATCACATGGCCGAGACAGCGTTTTGAGGCTATCGAGACGCTCGAAGAAACAATAGGATAGCCGCGACCTTGCGTCGCACAACGGGCCGGGTCGACCATTTGCCGCCTTGGCACCGCGCGATTGCGACGCCATATGTCGATGCGCTGGAGAGAGGAAACCACCTTGAACGCCATTGCCGAACTGAACGAACAGGCCGACCGCTCGCTGCTCATCGTTGAAGACGACAAGCCGTTTCTGGAGCGTTTGTCACGGGCCATGGAGAGCCGCGGCTTTTCGGTGACATCATGCGACACGGTCTCGGACGGGCTTGCGCAGATCGGCAAATCGGCGCCGGCGTTCGCGGTGGTGGATCTGCGGCTCGGCGACGGCAACGGCCTCGACGTGGTCTCGGCGCTGAAGAAGAAGCGGCCGGATGCGCGCGCGATCGTGCTGACCGGCTACGGCAACATCGCCACTGCGGTGACCGCGGTGAAGATGGGCGCGATCGATTATCTCTCCAAGCCCGCGGATGCCGACGACGTCGTCGCCGCACTGCTGTCGACCAACACGGACAAATCCGAGCTGCCGGCCAACCCGATGTCGGCCGACCGCGTCCGCTGGGAGCACATCCAGCGCATCTACGAGATGTGCAACCGCAACGTCTCGGAAACGGCGCGCCGGCTCAACATGCACCGGCGCACGCTGCAGCGGATCCTGGCCAAGCGCGCGCCGAGGTAGCGGTCGCGTAGGGTGGGTTAGCATGCGGATGCGCGAAGCGCATTCGCTGGCGTAACCCACCATGCATTAGCGTTTGCCGAACCAACTTGGTGGGTTACGCCTTCGGCTAACCCACCCTACGCGTTCATTCCCAGAAATCCGCATGCCCCTGCGGATCGACCAGCCGGTTGATCCGCAAGGCCGCCGCCATCGCGAAACGTACCGTCATCTGCTTGCGGGTGGCGGCGGCGAGCTTGTGCTCGGGTGCCTCGCAATGCAGGTGCGCGCCGTAGGCGTCGGCGACGATCAGGCCGGTGTCACCGGGGAAGATCTCGCACGGCAGATCCTGCGTGAAGGCGAAGAACAGCCGGTCGCAATGGGCGCGATATTCGTGCCATTTCTGATCGGCGCGCAGATCCTCGATCGACGACTTGATCTCGACGATCCAGATCTCGCCGCGCTCGTTCAGCGCGACGAGATCGGCGCGCCGGCCCGACGGCAACGGCAATTCGCTGATGCAGGAGAAGCCGAGCGAGCGCAACAGACGCGCGGTACCGCGCGCGATCGCCAGCGCCGTCTCCGACTGGCGGCGGTCCGGCGGCGGCACGAGTGTGATGCGGGCGGTGTTGTCCATGGCGGCAGAATAGCCGATTCCGTGAGAGGCGAACACCATCTCCCCACCCGTTGTTCCCGGGCGCGCCACTTGGCGCGAGCCCGGAATCCATAACCACAGGCCTGGTTGTGAGCGACGCGGGTAACGCCGAGCGATCGCAAAACGCCTTCCTGTGGTTATGGGTCCTCAGATGCGCAATTGCGCATCATAGCTCGCGCTTTGCGCGCCCCGGGACGACAGTTAGGTGGGCGCCGCCACCACCACGCCCTCATTGCCGCGCAGGTCCAGCACGCCTTCGATCTCCTCGCCTTCGCGATCCAGGAACGTCGACAGCAGGATGCTGCTGCCGAAACGGATCGCGCTGGTGGTCACCGCGACCGGATCGGGGCCGAGATTGAGCGCCACGATGACGGCCTTGCCGCCGGCCTCGCGGCGGTAGATCAGGAGATCGCCTTGCGCGGAGATCGGATGATAATCGCCCGCGACCAGCGGGGGGCAGCTCTTCCGCAAACCGATCAGGCGCTTGTAGAGACTGAGGATAGAGCGCGGATCGGCTTCGAGATTGGCGACATTCTCGCGGATGTGGTCCTCCGGCAGCGGCAGCCACGGCCTTGCTTGCGAAAAACCGGCGAAGTTCGAGGAATCCCATTGCATCGGGGTGCGGCAGCCGTCGCGGCCGACCCCGATGCCGGGCACGTTCTTCTCGAAGGGATCGCGCACGTCCTCCGGCGCGATCGCGAGCTGGTGCATGCCGATCTCGTCACCGTAGTAAAGCGTCGGCGTGCCGCGCAGCGTCAGCAGCAGCATGGCCGCGACGCGGGCCTGCTCGGGCCCGACGCGGCTCGCGACGCGCGGACGATCGTGATTGCCGAGCACCCAGTTCGGCCAGGCGCCGCGCGGCAATGCCTTTTCGTAATCCTCGATGATCTTTTCGATCGAGCGGGCGCTCCAGAAGGTCGAGAGCAGCGCGAAGTTGAACGGCATCTGCGCGCCGGTGAGATCGTTGCCGTAATAGGCCATGAGCCGGTGCAGCGGCAGATAGATCTCGCCGATCAAGACGCGCGCGCCATAGGAATCGGTGACGCGCCGCATCTCGGCGATGACGTCATGCACCTCAGCCTGGTCGGTGGAATACTGCGTGAGGATTTTTTCGTTCGGCGGACGGCCCTCGACGTAGTGCGGGTTGGCCGGATTGTCGCGGAATTCGGCGTCCTTGATCAGGTGCCAGATCACGTCGACGCGAAAGCCGTCGACGCCCTTGTCCAGCCAGAACCGCATCACGTCGTAGATCGCGGCGCGAACGTCCGGATTGCGCCAATTGAGATCCGGCTGCTGGGCGAGGAAAGCGTGGTAGTAATATTGCCCCGTGGTCTCGTCGAAAGCCCACGCGCTGCCGCCGAACTCGGACAGCCAATTGTTGGGCGCGCCGCCGCCTGGCGCGGGATCGCGCCAGATGTACCAGTCGCGCTTGGGATTGTCGCGCGAGGATCGGCTCTCGATGAACCAGGGATGCTGGTCGGAGGTGTGGTTCGGCACGAGATCGAGGATCAGCTTCAGGCCGTTGTCGTGGGCAGCCGCGAGCAATGCGTCGAAATCTGCCATCGTGCCGAACAGCGGCTCGATGCCGACATAATCCGAGATGTCGTAGCCGAAATCGGCCATCGGCGAGGGAAAGATCGGCGACAGCCAGATCGCATCGACGCCGAGCGATTTGACGTAAGGCAGTCTCTTGAGAATGCCGGCGAGATCGCCGACGCCGTCACCGTCCGAGTCCTGAAACGAGCGCGGATAAATCTGATAGAAGATGCCGTCGCGCCACCAATTCTCGTTGTCGTGAGCCATGCCGAAGACCACCCAAATCTGACGCCTTGCGCGGGAGAACGCCACAGCAACGCCTCGGTTCGAATTGGCAGGCCAATTGGGACGGCCGTGTGACGGTTGTTCCCCGGTGCGGGGACGAATCTTTTGCTTGGCGGCTCGGCAAAAATCGGCATTGTGAGGCCATGACCGAGCAAAACGACACCCAGGAATCCCGGCAAGCCAAGGCGGGCGCGATCATCGTTCCCGTGACGCTGTTCGAACAGAACTGCACCATCATCTGGGACGAGCCTTCCAAGAAGGCCGTGGTGATCGATCCCGGCGGCGACGTGCCGAAGATCCTGGACGCGATCAAGCAGACCGGCGTCACCGTGGAGAAGATCTGGCTGACCCATGGCCATATCGACCACGTCGGCGGCGCGGCCGAGCTGCGCGATGCGCTGACGGTGCCGATCGAGGGACCGCATGTCGCGGACAAATTCCTGCTCGACAACGTCGTGGCGAGCGGCGCGCGCTTCGGCATGACCGGAGGACGCGATTTCACGCCCGACCGCTGGCTCGACGAGGGCGACAGCGTGTCGATCGGCGGCTTGCAGTTCGACATCCTGCATTGTCCGGGTCATTCGCCCGGCAGCGTGGTGTTCTTCAACAAGGATCTGCGGTTTGCCCATGTCGGCGACGTCCTGTTCGCCGGCTCGGTCGGACGCACCGACCTGCCCGGCGGCAGTCACGCCACGCTGATCGATTCGATCAAGACGAAATTGCTGCCGCTCGGCGACGATGTCGGCTTCATCTGCGGCCACGGCGCCGGCTCGAGCATCGGCCAGGAACGGATGACCAATCCGTTCATCACCGGCGAGATGTAGGCTTATTCAGCGGCGTCCGCGAGTGCCGTCGCCTCACCGAGATTGCGCTCGCCCCACTCGCGGATTGCGGCAACGACAGGGACGAAGCTCTTGCCCTTGCGCGTCAGGCGGTACTCGACCTTGGGCGGGACCTCGCCGAAATCCTTGCGGTCGATCAGGCCGCTCATCGTCAACGCCTTCAATTCACGGCTGAGCACGCGCGGGGTGATCTCGGCGCTGCCTGACGCACCGCGCAGCAAGCCGCTTCTGATCTCGCCGTAGCGGCGCGGGCCGTCCTTGAGATCCCAAACGATGCGCAGCTTGTATTTGCCACTGATCATCTTCTGGAACGCTGCAACCGGACAGGTGCGCGCGGGAGATGTCTTCGCCATGTCGTTTCCTCCATGTGGAAGATTCTTGTTTTGACGCGTTTTCTTTACGCGAACCGGTACCACTTCGCTCGAAACGCTATGCGACGAGGATAGGAGCAGCGGCGAAAAAGTCCATACTATCAATTTTGTCCATACTTGCGGGATCGTATCGAGCGCGCAGATGATGACGCACAAGACGAACAGGGAGCGTCACATGAAGCACTTCATGATCAGATACGAGTTCAAGAACGGCACGCCGGAGGAATGGCACCGCGAGATCGGCCGCTTCATCAAGGCGATCGACGCCGATGCGGAGCTGAAGGGGAGGATCGGCTATCGTTGCCTGAAGCATCGCGACGACGGCAGCTATCTCCACTTCGCCAGCGTCGCCGACGATGCTGCGCAAAAAGCGCTGCAATCGCGCGACTTCTTCAAGCACTATCAGGAGGTGACGCGGAAGGTCGCGGGCGGCGAGGTGACGGTGACGCCGGTCGAGGTGATCGATCAGACGGGGTAGACTCTGCCCTCCGGGACGACCGTGGGAGTGGAGCTACTTCATCAATCCGGCCGCCGTGAGCGCGCGCGTGATGATCTGGCCGAGGTCGAAGCCGCGCGCCTTCTCGCGCTGCGGCTCGGCCGGCTCGGCGGCGACCGCGGTGCGGATCGAGCGGGCGAGATGCGGCGCGGGCGAGAGCGCTGGCTTCGCAGTAGGCTTCGTGGCGGATTTGGTGACGGGCTTGGCTTCCGCCTTCGTCGTCGCGGCGTCCGGAATCCAGCCGGTGAGCGCGAAGAACTTCGCGATGTGGTAGGACGAGGAGATGCCGGCCTCGATCAGGAAGGCGCCTTCGATGCCGTAACGCTGATCGTTGTCCGCGAGCCCCAGCGGCGTGCCGTGCGCCATGTCGGTGATGGCATAGGACTCGACCAGCGTCTCGCCGTCCTTGTCCCACCAGGCCTGGCGCGGATAGCCGTCGACATTGGTCTCGGCCATCGGCATCTCGGGCAGGCCATGCAGGTCGAGCCATTGCTTGACGATCTCGTTGGCATTGCCGGGATTGACGGTGCGGTCGGCACTGCCGTGCCACACCGAGACCCTCGGCCAGGGGCCGCGATGATCGGAGGCGCTGCGCACGAGATCGCCGAGCTCGCGCGCAGGACGCGCCGGGGAATGAAACATGCCGTCGAGCGCCTCGCGCAAGTTCGAGGCGATGCCGTAAGGCAGTCCGGCAATGATCGCACCGGCCGCGAAAACTTCCGGATAGGTCGCGAGCATCACGGAGGTCATGCCGCCGCCGGCCGAGAGGCCGGTGATGAAGACGCGCCTGGGATCGATGCGATGCGTCTTCATCATGTGCGCGATCATCGCGCGGATCGAACGCGGCTCGCCGCTGTCCCGCGCGGTGTCCTCCGGATTGAACCAGTTGAAGCAGGTGTTGGCATTGTTGATGCGCTGCTGCTCTGGCATCAACAGCGCAAAGCCGTAATGTTGCGCGAGCGTCGACCAGCCCGCGCCGAGATCGTAAGCAGCCGCCGTTTGCCCGCAGCCGTGCAGCACGACGACGAGCGCGCGCGGCCGCTGCAATTGCGCCGGCACGAACGCGAACATGCGCAAGGCGCCGGGATTGTCGCCGAAGCCGGTGACCTCCTGCAGCGGGCTGAGTCCAGCTGCACCGCGGCCGGGCTCGGCGAAGCGCAGTCCGTCCAGCCGGGGCAGACGTCTCAACAGATCGATGTTTCTGGCTAACGACACGGCAAGTTCCTGGTGGGGGACGTTCAACGTCCAGCCCAACCAGATAGTTGCTGCGGCGCAAAATAAAAAGACCGTGCGCTGTCAATCTCGGGAAATTGGCCGAAAATGCGCAAGAATCCGCACGTATTAACCGCAACGTCGCAATCTCGTGCCGATGCGCGGCGCATCCGCGCCGAAAAATGCGGCGCCGATCATGACGAATGTCACAAATGACACGAGCGAGGCGAGCAATTCTGCGCGCGCTGATTGTGAGGCTTCGACGCGCGGTGTCGAACGCGAATGAACAGACCGGCCCAATCGCGCTGCGTGTCGTTATCGTGACGAAGCGCGAAGCGGGCGAGGACTACGCAACGTCTCGCTTGCCACCGCGCATGCCTGCATTCCACCGCGCGGGACATCGCGTGATTGCGTTCGTGCCGTCAGGCACGTAGCCTGACACGACCAACAAACAGAAAATTCAGCCGGAGAGAACACATGGCGCGCCTGAAGTTCGGAGCCTTTCTTGCCCCGCATCACCCGATCGGGGAGCATCCGATGCTGCAGTTCCGGCGCGATCTCGACCTGGTCGAGCAGCTGGATGCGCTCGGCTATGACGAATTCTGGTGCGGCGAGCATCATTCCTCGGGCTGGGAGATGATCGCCTCGCCCGAGATGTTCCTGGCCGCGGCCGGCGAGCGCACCAAGCGGATCAAGCTCGGCACCGGGGTGGTGTCGCTGCCCTATCACCATCCCTTCAACGTCGCCCAGCGCATGGTGCAGCTCGACCATATGACCGGCGGCCGCGCCATTTTCGGCTCCGGACCGGGCGCGCTCGCCTCCGATGCGCACACGCTCGGCATCGATCCGATGACGCAGCGCGACCGGCAGGATGAGGCGATCGGCATCATCCGCCGCCTTTTCAACGGCGAGCGCGTCACCGCCAGGAGCGACTGGTTCACGATGAACGACGCCGCGCTGCAGATCCTGCCGTTGCAGGAGGAGATGCCGTTCGTGGTGGCTTCGCAGATCTCGCCCTCCGGCATGACGCTGGCCGGCAAATACGGCATCGGCATCATCTCGCTGGGCTCGATGACGACGCAGGGCCTGATGTCGCTGCAGCAGCAATGGCAGTTCGCCGAGGATGCCGCCAAGAAGCACGGAACCACAGTGCGTCGCGCCGACTGGCGCGTGCTCTTGACCTGGCACATCGCCGAAACGCGTGAACAAGCCCGCCGCGAGGCCGGCGCCGGGCTGATGCGCTGGCACAACGAATATAATGTCGGAACGCTGCAGCGGCCGGGCCTCACCGCGTTCTCCTCGCCCGACGAGGCTGTCGACAAGACCGCCTTCGTCGAGGGGGCGGCGTCCACGATCGGCACGCCCGACGATCTCGTCAAGACCATCAAGAACGTGATGCAGGTCTCCGGTGGCGTCGGCGCCATCATCGGCTTCGTGCACGACTGGGCCAATCCGGAAAACACCCGCCGGAGCTGGGACATGGTGGCGCGCTACGTCGTGCCGGAGATCAACGGCTATATCGACGGGCTGCGCAGGTCGCAAAAATTCGTGATCGAAAACCGCGCGATCTTCGAGCGCGCGGGTCAGGCCGTGATGGCCAAGATCATGGAGAATGAGAAGGCCGCCGAGGCGCTGAAGGTGACCGGCCCCGGCCGCGTCGCCATTCCCGCCGTCAACGCGCCGGATCTGCAGAAGGAAGCGGCGAAGCGTTAGGCACTCCACTCGTCGTCCCGGGGCGCGCGCAGCGCGAGCCCGGGACCCATAACTACAGGATGCGGATTTACGAAGACTCGGAGCTATCAGCCTCGCACCAAAACTCCTCCCTGTGGTTATGGGTCCCCGCCTCCGCGGGGACGACGGCGGTGGGAGTGACGATTTTGTGCGCAAGACGACCGAAGCTCATCGCGGCCGGATCGTGCTATGTTTGCCGGGCTAGGCAACCGGAGCAATCGTCATGTCGATGCAGAATGTGGCCGCCCCTGCGCTTCCGTTCACTCCGCCGCGGCGCAACGAGCTGACCCACATTCCCGGTGACGAAGGCTGGCCGATCATCGGCAAGACCTTTCAGGTGCTCGCCGATCCCAAGGGCCATATCGAGGCGAACGGCGCCAAGTACGGTCTGGTCTACCGCACGCACTTTTTCGGCGAGACCAACGTTGTGCTGCTCGGGCCCGAGGCCAACGAGCTTGTGCTGTTCGACCAGCAGAAGCTGTTCTCCTCGACCCATGGCTGGGACAAGGTGCTGGGGCTGTTGTTTCCGCGCGGATTGATGCTGCTCGATTTCGAGGAGCATCGCCTGCATCGCAAGGCGCTCTCGGTCGCGTTCAAGTCGGGGCCGATGAAGTCCTATCTCGGCGATCTCGACCGCGGCATTTCCGCGCGCGTCGCGCAGTGGAAGGCAAAGCCCGGCGAGATGCAGCTTTATCCCGCGATGAAGCAGCTCACGCTCGATCTCGCCGCGGCCTCGTTCCTCGGCGCCGATATCGGGCCTGAGGTCGACGAGATCAACCGCGCCTTCGTCGACATGGTGGCCGCCGCCGTCACCCCGATCCGCCGCCCCCTGCCCGGCACCCAGATGGCGCGAGGGGTCAAGGGACGTAAGCGCATCATCGCCTATTTCCGCGAGCAGATTCCGCTGCGGCGCGGCAATCACGGCGGCGACGATCTGTTCTCGCAGCTCTGCCGCGCCACCCATGAGAACGGCGCGCTGCTGTCGGACCAGGACATCATCGACCATATGAGCTTCCTGATGATGGCCGCGCACGACACGCTGACCTCGTCGCTGACCTCCTTCATCGGCGAGCTCGCCGCCAATCCGGACTGGCAGGACCGGCTGCGCGCGGAGGTGCTCGCGCTCGGCCTCGCCTCCGGCGCGCCGACCAGCTTCGACGATCTCGAGAAGATGCCGCTGACCGAGATGGCGTTCAAGGAAGCACTGCGGCTCAAGCCGCCGGTGCCGTCGATGCCGCGCCGCGCGATGTGCGATTTCAACTTCAAGGGTTTTGCGATCCCCGCCGGCACCGCGATCGGCATCAATCCGCTCTATACCCACCACATGAAGGAGATCTGGCCGGACCCGGACCGCTTCGATCCCCTGCGCTTCACCGAGGACGCGCAGCGTGGCCGCCACCGTTTCGCCTTCGTGCCGTTCGGCGGCGGCGCGCATATGTGCCTCGGCCTGCACTTCGCCTACATGCAGGCGAAATGCTTCGCGCGGCACTTCCTGGAGAATATCGAGGTGTCGCTCGCGCCGGGCTACAAGCCGGACTGGCAGATGTGGCCGATCCCGAAGCCGCGGGACGGGCTGCGGGTGCAGGTGAAGGCGGTTTAGGCGCCGATCTCGTAGCAACCATTAAAGCGGCACCGCCGGAGCGGCCTACGCCCCCTGGTCGAACGCCTTGCGCAGGGCCACATAGCCCTCCTGCTGCTGGCTCCAGTTGCGGCCGCCGGTCATGGCGCCGTCGACGACGAGGTCGTGGCCGTTGATGAAGCTGGATTCGTCGCTGGCCAGGAACACTGCGGCCTGGGCGATATCTTCAGGAAGACCCGCGCGCGGGATCGGCTGCGCGGTCTTGTAGACCTCGCGCATCACCGCCGGCGTCTTCTCGGCGGCATCGGTCGAGAGTCCCAGCGCCTTGCCGAAGATGCCGGTCGCGATGGCGCCGGGCGAGATCGAATTGACGCGAACGTTGGATTCGCCGAGCTCCATCGCCACGCATTTGGTGAGATGGATCACCGCCGCCTTGGCCGCGCCATAGACCATCGACGACGAGAAGCCGGCGAGGCGACCGGCAATGCTGCCATTGTTGATGATGCTGCCCCCGCCCTGCTTCTTCATGTAGGGCGCGGCGTGCTTCATGCCGAGCATGACGCTGCGCACCAGCGTCGCCATGGCTGCATCGAACCGCTCGACCTCGAGGCCTTCGATGCCGCCGGTCTGTGCCGGCCCGCCGGCATTGTTGAACAGGCAATCGATCCTGCCGAACTTGTCGACCGCGAGCGCGATCAGCGCCTGCATCTGCGCTTCGACGGTGACGTCGGTCTGACGGAAGATGCAGCTTTCCCCGAGCTGCTTCGCCAGCGCCTCGCCTTCCGGTACGCGCCGGCCTGCGATCACAATTTTGGCACCTTCGGCAACGAAGACTTCCGCAGTGCGCAATCCGATGCCGCTCGTCGCCCCCGTAATCACCGCAACCTTGCCGTCCAGCCTGCCCATGGAATGTTCCTGTTTTCGAGTGATTTGATGCCAAATGGCGAATGCCGGCCGCCGCCGTCGCCGCAGCGGTTACTATTCCTGCCCGCTTCCGACAAGGCAAGCTATGCTTGTATGGGCGGCATGCGTAACATCCTCACGGGCCGCTCGATCGTCGAACGCCTATCGCAACCAGGCAGCGCATGAGGAAGCTGATCGAGGAGTTCCGCAAGGGCTGGCAGGGTGCGGCGCCACCCTCGCTCGCTCTGAGCATCGGCTTTGCGGTGGTCTGCCTGTTGGCTGCAACCCTGGTCCGCTGGGGCCTCGCTCAGGTTCGTCCCGACATCTATTTCACGCCGTACTTCCCGGCCGTGTTCTTTGCTGCGGCCCTGGGCGGATTCCGGATCGGCATCGTGACGGCGCTCGTCGGCGGCGTGCTCGGCGTCGCGCTGAATTTCGGCGATGCGTTTGCCGATCGCGCGCGGTTTGTCCTGCTGGCGCTTTACTGGGCCGTGTGCGCGATCACCATCTGGGGTGTCGAGCACTATCGCACCATGCTGGCCGAGCAGCGCCGAATTTCCAGACGCCTGATCGAGGAAGAAGATTATCGCAAGCTGCTGGTTGAGGAGCTCCAGCATCGGCTGAAGAACAAGCTGTCGACGGTGCATGCCGTGGTGCATCAGGTGTTGCACGACCAGCCGCAGGTCTGGGCCCGGGTCGATCCGCGGCTACGCTCGCTGGCCGCAACCGATGATTTGATCTCGCGGATCGACAAAGCCGGCTGCGACATCCGCGATCTTCTGATCTCCGAGCTCGGGCCTTACGGCCATGTCCGCTTCACGCTCAACGGCGAGCGGCTGTTCCTGCCGCCCAAGCTCGCCGTCACGCTGTCATTGATGTTTCACGAGCTTGCCACCAATGCAGGCAAGTACGGCGCATTCTCCGCGCCGCGCGGTCTGTTGCAGGTGTCATGGACGATCACCGACGACCGCCTGACGATCACCTGGGACGAAACCGAAGGACCGAGCGTGGACAAGGTGTCCGAGCCCGGCTTCGGCACCAAGCTCTTGAAATCGGCGCTGTCGGCGTTCGACGGCAAAACCGAGATCTCGTATCTGAAAACCGGGCTGCATTGCATCATGCAGTGTCGAATTCCACGAAGCGAATAGAACGTCGCAACATGCAAGGTGTGCTCCTCCCCGCCTGCGCGGTGGCGCAATCGCATGTGGCACTTGCGCGACCTGAGCAAGCGCCTCGTCCTTCGAGACGACCGCTTCGCGGTCTCCTCAGGATGAGGCTAATCGGCATCGGCGCTCGGGTAATATCGCGCAGCGCACTCCGGTCCTCATCCTGAGGGCCCGCCAGCGGCGGGTGTCTCGAAGGATGGCCGCAGGCGAAATCGCTCCCACGCGCATACCTCGTCCGCTGTTTCACCGAGCGCGTTGACGCTCTGTTAATGACGATCGCCAGCGCGCGTCGGATCGTCGCAACTTTTCTCCAAAACACCCCCGTATTTCTCCGGACCCCTTAACCAAACTTAAGAGCGGACCGCGCAAGATCGCGCCCATTGCAAAGGCGCGCTGAAACAACAAGATTCATGACTTCTATGAACGACAATCAATATTCCGGCGCGACTGAAGCCGAGCTCGGTTTTCTCAAGGAAATCGTTAGAATGCTGCCGGCCGGCCTCACCGTGCAGGACGCGCATGGCGAGCTGCTGCTGGTCAACGATGCCGCCGCCGCGCAGCTCGGCCTGGACGGCAGCCGTCCTTCACCCGATCTCACGCCGCGGCGCGAAGCCTGCCGCCAGGCCCTGAACGACGGGCAGCCCGTCGTGACCGAGGAAGCGATTCACGTCGGCGCTGCGCGAAAGGTGCTGCTCACGACCCATCGCCCCGTTCGTCTCGACGGACGCGAGCTGCTGATCTCGGCATCCTCCGACATCACCGAGCAGAAGAATTTCGAGGACCAGCTGTTCCGCTCGGCCTATTTCGACGAGCTGACCGGGCTGCCCTCGCGCCGCGTGATCGAGCACCGCGCCAATGCCCTGCTCGCGCGCGACCGCAGCGGCGAACGTTTTGCGCTGGCCTTTCTCGACGTCGACAATTTCAAGCACATCAACGACTATTACGGCCACGCCGTGGGCGACGCGCTGCTGGTCGAGCTGGCGAAGCGGCTCGGACGGGACTTGCGCGATTCCGACATGCTCTCGCGCATCTCGGGCGACGAATTCCTGCTGCTGCTGTCACCGATCCAGAGCCAGGAGGAAGTCGCCGAATTCATGCAATCGACGCTGGAGCGGCTGACCGCGCCGTTCTTCATCGACAATTCGGAAGTATTCGCCTCGACCTCGGTCGGCATCAGCCTCTATCCCGACCATGGACAAAGCTTCGAGACGCTGCGGCAGAACGCCGATATCGCGATGTACCGCATCAAGAACAACGGCAAGGGACTGGCCGCCTTCTTCGATGCCAGCATGGAGCGCGAGGCACAGGCGCGGATGCAGGTCGAGCAGTCGCTGCGGCTCGCCATCCTGGAAAAGCGCTTCTGCTGCGCCTTCCAGTCCAAGGTCGACATCCGCACCCAGGCGGTGAAGGGCATCGAGGCCTTGGTGCGCCTGCGCGACGACGAAGGCGTGATCCAGGCGCCCGGCTCGTTCATCAATCTTGCCGGCGAGCTCGGCCTGATCGACGAGCTGACCCATCTCGTGCTCGCCGAGATCGTCAAGTCGATCGACCTGATCAACGACACGTTCGGCCCGGAAGCGACCATCAGCATCAATGTCGCCGCCAAGCAGGCCGGCAATCCCGAGTTCATGCGCAGCTTTGCGCAGGCGCTGGAGGAGACCGGCTTTCCGCAGCGGTTCATGATCGAGGTGACGGAAGATGCTTTCGTCGCCAAGAATCATTTTCAGACCGAAATCCTGCCGATGTTCCGCAAGCTCGGCGTCGGCATCTCCATCGACGATTTCGGCACCGGCTATTCCTCGCTCTCGGCGCTGGCCGACATCACCGCCGACGAGATCAAGATCGACCGCTCCTTCATCACCGACATCCATAAGCGCCCGCGCAGCCAGGGCATCCTGCGCGCGATCGAATCCTTGAGCGAGGCGCTCGGCATGACGGTGATCGCCGAAGGCCTCGAATCCTACGAGGAGCTGGCCTATCTGCAGGCGGCGACCAAGATTCGCTACGCGCAGGGCTATTATTTCTCCCGACCGATCTTCCTGGAGGAGCTGAAGCTCGCAACGCCGTCCTCGAGCGAGGCCCGGGTCAGCGTGTCAAGCCGCCCGGCGCAGCAGAACCGCCAGGGCTATTCGCGGGCGAGCGCGTATCGGCGGTAGGGGCGGCGCGCCCCGGGACGACAGCGATTGCTGAGCCGGGTTCAGCGCCCATTCCTCCTTTGGCGCCATTTCCCCCTTTGAAATCGCTACACTTTTGCTAATACACGGGGCGAACCTCCCCGAGGTATCTCATGCCTGCCGCCGCCTCCTCGATCAGCGATCCCGCCTATCTCCGTGCGCGCGCGATGGAGACGCTGTTCGAGCGGCTGGAGAAGCTCTGCGAGGGCGCGATTGCGATCGATCGCGGCGGGCGCGTCGTCTACGTCAACGAGAAATATCTTGCCGCGCTCGGTCTCGACCATGCCAGCGAGGCGATCGGCCGGTCGATCGAGGAGGTCATCCCCAACAGCCTGATGCGGAAGGTGGCCGAGACCGGCGAGCCGATCCTGCTCGACATCATGGAGCTCGGCGGCGAACAGCTCGTCGTCACCCGCATGCCGATCGAGGACGAGAACGGCACGGTGATCGGCGCGATCGGCTTCGTGCTCTATGATCATCTCGAAAGCCTGAAGCCCCTGCTCGCACGCGTTGCCCAGCTCGAGAGCGATCTGCGGCTGGCGCGGCGGCAATTGTCCAACGCCCGCGCGGCGCGCTTCACCTTCGCCGATTTCGTCGGCACGACGCCGGCCATCACACGGGCCAAGGAGATCGCAAGCCGCGCCGCGCGGCAGAGCGTCACCGTCCTGCTCACCGGCGAAACCGGAACGGGCAAGGAGATGCTGGCACAGGCGATCCACAACGCCTCCTCGCGCGCCGACAAGCCGTTCGTCAGCGTCAACGTCGCCGCGATCCCCGAGACGCTGATCGAGTCGGAGTTCTTCGGCACTGCGCCAGGCGCCTATACCGGCGCCGACCGGCGGGGACGCGAGGGCAAATTCCGCATTGCCGACGGCGGCACGCTGTTCCTCGACGAGATCGGCGAGATGCCGCTGCAATTGCAGGCCAAGCTGCTGCGCGTGCTCCAGGAGCGCGAGATCGAGCCGCTCGGCTCGGACAAGATCACCAGGGTCGACGTCCGCGTCATCGCCGCGACCAATGTGGACCTGCGCAAGCGTGTCAGCGACGGCGCATTTCGCGCCGACCTCTACTACCGTCTCAACGTGCTCTCGGTCGACCTGCCGCCGCTGCGTCACTGCCTCGACGATCTCCCCGACATCTGCGCCCGGCTGCTCGACGACATCAGCGCGTCGGGCGATTACGTCAAGGCGAAGATCACGCCGAGCGCGCTCGCCGCGCTCGCCCGTTACGATTGGCCCGGCAATGTCCGCGAGCTCCGCAACATCCTCGAACGCGCGCTGATCCTCAGCGATTCCGGGCGGCTTACGGCTGAGGATGTTGCCCGCATTCTCCCTGTTGGCACCGAGGTCAGGCTCGCACCTGCCGAGCGCCCGGCCGGACTGGTAGTGCCCTATGCCGAAGCCGAGGCCGAGTTCGAGAAGCAGACGCTCGAACAGGCGCTCGCCGCCAGCAACGGCCAGATCACCGAGGCGGCCAGGATGCTGCGGATCTCGCGCGCGACCTTCTACAAGAAGCTCGCCAAGTTCGGCCTCGCCTCGGGATCGGCGCCCGTCTGAGTTTCGAGACACGGGACTGTCCGGAGTCTCGGATTCCGGACACCGCACGCGGCGCCATTCCGGGACAAATTGCAGGCAGCTGCCGCAGATTTCAGCGGTTTTGCGCGACGTTGCGGGATCTGGCGCGGACCTTGCTCTCCGCTTTGCCGTCTTTCGTTCGCGAGGAGCAACCTGTTCCGGGGCTGCGCTTCGCGATAAGATCAAGCACAACAAGGCCTACGGTCCAGGAAGCGGGAGGAACGCCGTGAGCCATCATCCAGCTCTGCCCTACTTGCGCAATTCCGAGAAGGGCAAGGTCGTCTCGGCGAATGAAGCCGTCATGCTGATCCGCGACGGCGACACGGTGGCGACCGGCGGCTTCGTCGGCATCGGCTTTGCCGAGGAGATCGCGATTGCGCTGGAGGAGCTCTATCTGTCCCACGAGGGCGATGCGCCCTATACGCAAGGCAAGCCGCGCAATCTGACGCTGGTCTATGCGGCCGGTCAGGGCGACGGCAAGCAGCGCGGCCTCAATCATTTCGGACATGAAGGCCTGGTGCGGCGCGTGATCGGCGGGCATTGGGGCCTTGCGCCGAAATTGCAGCAGCTCGCGATCGCGAACCAGATCGAGGCCTACAACCTGCCGCAGGGCGTCATCACGCACCTGTTCCGCGACATCGCCGCGCATCGGCCCGGCCACATCACCCGCGTCGGCATGGGCACTTTCGTCGACCCCCGGCACGGCGGCGGCAAGCTGAACGCACGCACCACCGAGGACCTCGTGGAGCTGATCACGCTGCGCGGCGAGGCGTGCCTGCTCTACAAGACCTTCCCGATCGATGTCGGGATCATCCGCGCCACCACCGGCGATCCCGACGGCAATCTCACCATGGAGAAGGAGGCCCTGACGCTGGAAGCGCTCGCCATCGCCATGGCGGCGCATAATTCCGGCGGCATCGTCATCGCCCAGGTCGAGCGTGTCGCCGAGGCCGGCAGCCTCAACCCGCGTCAGGTGAAGATTCCCGGCATCCTCGTCGACTGCGTGGTGGTGTCGAGGCCCGAGAACCACTGGCAGACGTTCGGTACGCAATACAATCCGGCGTTCTCGAGCGAGATCCGCGTCCGCGCCGCCTCGCTGCCGGTGATGCCGATCAGCGAGCGCAAGATCATCGCCCGGCGCGCCGCGTTGGAACTGAAAGCCAACAGCGTCGTCAATCTCGGCATCGGCATGCCGGAAGGAATCGCCTCGGTCGCCAACGAAGAGCGCATCATCGATCTCATTACGCTGACGGCAGAGCCCGGCGTGATCGGCGGCATCCCGGCGAGCGGCATCGATTTCGGCGCGGCGATCAACACGCAGGCGGTGATCGACCAGCCCTATCAATTCGACTTCTACGACGGAGGCGGTTTGGATGCCGCCTTCCTCGGGCTTGCCCAGGTCGACCGCGCCGGCAACCTCAATGTCAGCAAGTTCGGGCCGAAGCTTGCCGGGGCCGGCGGCTTCATCAACATCAGCCAGAACGCCAAGGAAGTGATCTTCGTCGGCACGTTCGGCGCCGGCAAGCAGCGTATTGCGGTGAAGGACGGCAAGCTCGTCATTCTCGACGAGGCCAAGTCGCGCAAGTTCGTCGAGAGCGTCGAGCACGTCACCTTCAGCGGCCCTTTTGCCGCCGCGCGCAGGCAGCGCACCCTTTACGTCACCGAGCGCTGCGTGTTCGAGCTCCGGGCGGACGGGCTCGAGCTCGTCGAGGTCGCGCCCGGCATCGACATCGAGCGCGACATCCTGCGCCTGATGGACTTCAAGCCGCTGATCCCGCGCGACCCCGCCCTGATGGACGCGCGCATCTTCGCCGAAGGCCTGATGGAGCTGCGCGAGCGCCTGCTCACCATCCCGCTCGACCAGCGCTTCACGCTGGACGAGCAGCAGAACCTGTTCTTCGTCAATCTCGAGCGCTATCCGCTGCGCAGCAAGGCGGAGATCGACACCATCGCTGCCATCGTCGAGGCCCGCCTGGCGCCGCTCGGACGCCGGGTCTACGCCATCGTCAATTATGACAATTTTTCCATCCTGCCGGAGCTGATGGACGATTATTCGGCGATGGTGCGCAGCCTCGTCGACCGCTTCTATTCCGGCGTGTCGCGCTACACGACGTCGGGTTTCCTGCGCATCAAGCTCGGCGAAGCCCTGGAGAAGCGCGGCGTCGCGCCGCACATCTTCGAGAGCGCGGAGGAAGCGCAGTCAGACTGGCGCCAGGTCGAGGCCGGCGCGGCGCGCAAAGCGGAACAGGCTCAAAAATGATGCATGCTCACGCGCCGGCGCACTCGGCCGGAAGGTTCAATTGCAATGTTCGTAACGTTGTGCAAATCGCTGTTGGCAGAAACTTTACATCAGGAGGGACCATCGTGCGTCGATCACTCATCTTAACCACAACCATCCTCGCGCTCGGCGCGGGCAGCTCCGCACTCGCCGACGATCTCAAGATTGCGCTGATCTACGGCAAGACCGGTCCGCTCGAAGCCTACGCCAAGCAGACCGAGACCGGCCTGAAGATGGGTCTTGAGTATGCCACCAAGGGCAGCATGACGCTCGACGGCCGCAAGATCGTCATCATCACCAAGGACGACCAGGGCAAGCCGGACCTGGCCAAGGCCGCGCTCGCGGAAGCCTATCAGGACGACAAGGCCGACATCGCGATCGGCACGACCTCGTCGGCGGCGGCGCTGGCGATGCTCCCCGTCGCGGAGGAAAACAAGAAGATCCTGATCGTCGAGCCCGCGGTCGCGGACCAGATTACCGGCGAGAAGTGGAATCGCTACATCTTCCGCACGGCGCGCAACTCCTCGCAGGATGCGATCTCGAACGCAGTGGCGATCGGCAAGCAGGGCGTGACGGTCGCGACGCTGGCCCAGGACTACGCCTTCGGCCGTGACGGCGTCGCCGCCTTCAAGGAGGCACTGGCCAAGACCGGCGCGACGCTCGCTGCCGAGGAATACGCTCCGGCCAACACCACCGACTTCACCGCGGTCGGCCAGCGCCTGTTCGACGCGCTGAAGGACAAGCCGGGCCGCAAGATCATCTGGATCATCTGGGCGGGCGCCGGTAATCCGCCGTCCAAGCTGCAGGACATGGATCCCAAGCGCTACGGCATCGAGCTGTCCACCGGCGGCAACATCCTGCCGGCGCTCGCCGCCTATAAGGGGATGCCCGGCATGGAGGGCGCGACCTATTATTTCTACGAGATCCCGAAGAACCCGGTGAACGACTGGCTGGTTGCCGAGCACCAGAAGCGCTTCAACGCGCCGCCGGACTTCTTCACCGCGGGCGGTTTTGCCGCCGCGATGTCCGTCGTCGCCGCCGTCACCAAGGCGAAGTCGACCGACACCGAGAAGCTGATCAGCGCGATGGAGGGCCTGGAGTTCGACACGCCGAAGGGCAAGATGGTGTTCCGCAAGGAAGACCATCAGGCGCTGCAGAGCATGTATCACTTCAAGGTCAAGGTCGATCCGAACGTCGCCTGGGCCGTGCTCGAGCCGGTGCGCGAGCTGAAGATCGAGGACATGGACGTTCCGATCAAGAACAAGCGCTGATTTTTCTTGCTTCACCTCTCCCGCTTGCGGGAGAGGCCGGGAGAGGGCTCTCACCTCTTGGGGGTTCTCGCCTGCGGAGATAGCCCTCTCCCCAGCCCTCCCCCGCATCCGCCTTCGCTAAGGCTTCGGCGGACAAGAGCGGGGGAGGGAGCGCACCGCGCCCGCGGATATATCGCCGTTTCCTCATTTGTAGATTCTGAATGCCGCTCAGCCTCGAAACCCGCGACCTCACCATCCGCTTCGGCGGCCATGTCGCGGTCAACAATGTCTCCTGCACGTTTCGCCCGGGCGAGCTGACCGCCATCGTCGGGCCGAACGGCGCCGGCAAGACCACCTATTTCAATCTGATCTCGGGCCAGCTGCGGGCATCCGGCGGCAGCATCCTGTTCGACGGCACCGACATCACCGAGCATTCCGCGCCGATGCGCACCCGTGCGGGCCTCGGACGCGCGTTCCAGCTCACCAATCTCTTCCCGAACCTCTCAGTGGAAGAGAATGTCCGCCTGGCGGTGCAGGCGGCGAACGGCACGCATTACGACATGCTGCGGCCCTGGACGGTGCGCCGCGACCTCATCGCGCGCGCCGACGCCATTCTCGACCAGGTCGCGCTCGGCAATCGCCGCGGCGTCACTGCGACCGCGTTGTCGCATGGCGACCAGCGCAAGCTCGAGGTGGCGCTGATGATCGCGCTCGAGCCAAAAGTCTTCATGTTCGACGAACCGACAGCCGGCATGAGCATCGACGAGGTGCCGATCGTCCTGAACCTGATCGCGCAGCTCAAGCAGGACAGGAGCAAGATCATCCTCTTGGTCGAGCACAAGATGGACGTGGTGCGCTCGCTCGCCGACCGCATCATCGTGCTGCACAACGGGCAGCTGGTGGCGGACGGCGTACCTGCGGAGGTGATCGCCTCGCCGATCGTGCAGGAAGCCTATCTCGGCGTCGCGCCGAAGAACGCTGCAGAGACCACTGCAGGGAGCGCAGCATGAGCGATCTCCTCAAGCTTTCCGGCGTGCACACCCATATCGGGCGCTATCACATCCTGCAGGGCATCGATCTCGCCGTTGCGGAAGGACAGGTCACGATGCTGCTCGGCCGCAACGGCGCCGGCAAGACCACGACGCTGCGCACCATCATGGGGCTGTGGCAGGCCTCGAAAGGCGAGATTACCCTGGCAGGCCAGCGCATCGAGAGCCTTGCGACGCCCGACATCGCGCGGATCGGCGTCGGCTACGTGCCGGAGAGCATGGCAGTGTTCTCCGATCTCACGGTGAAGGAGAACCTGGTGCTGGCGGCGCGCGACGCGCCGCTCGACGACAAGCAGCTGGATTGGATCTTCGGCTTTTTCCCGGCGCTGCGCCGCTTCTGGCTGTCGCGCGCGGGAAGCCTGTCGGGCGGACAGAAACAAATGTTGTCCATCGCCCGCGCCATCGTCGAGCCGCGCAAGCTGCTCCTGATCGACGAGCCGACCAAGGGCCTCGCGCCCGCCATCGTGATGGCGCTGATCGAGTGCCTGAAGGAGATCAAGCGCAAGGGCGCGACGATCCTGATGGTCGAGCAGAATTTCTTTGCCGCCCGCGAGCTCGGCGACAACGTGCTGGTGATGGACAACGGCACCATCGTTCATCGCGGCGAGATGGCGGCACTCGCCGCCGACGTGCCGCTGCAGGAGCGGCTGCTCGGCCTGAGCCTGGAGGCGCATCAGTGACAGACCTTGCCGCAACCGATCCGCTGCCGAAACCGAAGCGCGATCTCGCGCCGATCCTGCTGCCGGTGGCGCTCGCGCTGCTGATGATCCCGCTGATCGGATCGACCTCGTCCTGGCTGACCCTGACCGTCGCGAGCCTCGCCATGGGCATGATGATCTTCATCATGGCCTCAGGGCTAACGCTGGTGTTCGGCCTGATGGACGTGCTCAATTTCGGCCACGGCGCCTTTATCGCCGTCGGTGCCTATGTCGCCACCCTGGTGCTGGCGCCGTTCGCGGCGTCCATCCAGGCCGACTCGCTTCTAACGAACCTTGCGGTGCTGGCCCCGGCCGCCCTGCTCTCGATGGCGGTGTCAGGCGCGCTCGGCCTCGTCGTCGAACGCGTGCTGATCCTCCCCGTCTACGGCCAGCACCTGAAGCAGATCCTGATGACGACCGGTGGCCTGATCGTCGCCGAGCAGACGCTCTATGCGCTGTGGGGACCGCAGATCATCCCGATGCCGCTGCCGGCCTCGCTGCGCGGCTCCTTCATCATCGGCGACGTCGCGATCGCCAAGTACCGCGTGCTGGCGATGCTGATCGGGCTCGGCGTCTTCATCGCGATCCAGCTCGTGCTCAACCGCACCAAGCTCGGCCTCCTGATCCGCGCCGGCGTCGAGAACCGCGAGATGGTGGAGGCGCTCGGCTATCGCATCCGCCGCCTGTTCCTCGGCGTGTTCATGACCGGATCGGCGCTGGCCGGCCTCGGGGGCGTGATGTGGGCGCTCTATCGCGAGCAGGTGCACGCCTCCATGAGCGACGATCTCACCGTCCTGATCTTCATCGTCGTCATCATCGGCGGGCTGGGATCGATCGGCGGCTGCTTCATCGGCGCCATCCTCGTCGCCATGGTGGCCAATTACGGCGGCTTCCTGGTGCCGAAGCTCGCCCTCGTCTCCAACATCCTGCTGATGGTCGCCATTCTGATGTGGCGGCCGCGCGGCCTCTATGCGGTGACCAGCCGATGATGATCCTCTCAGGCGATCCGCCGCGCAGCCGCGTCCTGACGCTCGTTCTCGTCGTCATCATCCTGGCGCTGGCGGCAACGCCATTCCTGTTCCCGGGCGCCAAGGCGCTGAACGTCGCGGCCAAGATCTGCATCTTCGCAACCCTCGTCGCCTCCTACGATCTCCTGCTCGGCTATACCGGCTCGGTGTCGTTCGCCCACACCATGTTCTACGGCATCGGCAGCTACGCGATCGCGATCGCGCTGTACGGCATGGGTCCGAACTGGGCCGCAGTCGCCACCGGCATCGTCGCCGGCCTGCCGCTCGCAGCCCTGCTTGCGCTCGCCATCGGGCTGTTCTCGCTGCGGGTCGCGGCGATCTTCTTCGCCATGATCACGCTCGCGGTCGCCTCGGCCTTCCAGGTGCTGGCCTCGCAGCTGTCCTGGCTGACCGGTGGTGAGGACGGGCGCAGCTTCCAGCTGCCGGAGCTGCTGCGCCCCGGCACGGTGCTGATCTCCAAGAACCTGTTCGGCTTCGAGATCAACGGCCGCATCCTGACCTTCTATCTGGTGTTCGCGATCTCAGGCCTGATGATCCTGGCTCTGCTCCGCGTGGTGAACTCGCCGTTCGGGCGCGTGCTGCAGGCGATCCGCGAGAACCGCTTTCGCGCCGAGGCGCTCGGCTTCCGCACCGTGTTCCACCTCACCTACGCCAACTGCCTCGCCGCCCTCGTCGCGGCCAGCGCCGGCATCCTGAATGCGCTGTGGCTGCGCTATGCCGGTCCCGACACCTCGCTGAGCTTCTCGATCATGTTGGATATCCTGCTGATGGTGGTGATCGGCGGCATGGGCACGATCTACGGCGCGATCATCGGCGCCACCATCTTCATCCTCGCCCAGAACTATCTGCAGTCGCTGATGGGCGTCGCCTCCAAGGCGGCGGACGAAGCCGGGCTGCCGCTGCTGCCTGGGCTGTTGCATCCCGACCGCTGGCTGCTGTGGCTCGGGCTGCTGTTCATCGCCAGCGTCTATTTTTTCCCGACCGGCGTGGTCGGACGGCTGCGCCATGGTGGCGGCAAGAAGCCCGCCGGCGCCTCGCATTAACCGATGATTCACGATGCGGCGCCGCGATGGCGGCGCGCGCGACACAACCGGCGCGTGGATGGGCGCAGCGCCAGGATGGATGCGATCACACGAGCCGGATTAATGCTTAGGTAACTGGCTTTCCTAAGGTTTGCGCCATTTGTGCGGTGTATGCGTGGCCCTCCAGCGAGGGGGAATGCGCCAGGTCTTTGCCAGCGTAGCAGGCGGAATGTCTCGAGCCGCGAGAAACGGCTGGGAGGCCTTGGCGCGCCGTGGTCCCGTCCTGTGGCTGACCCTGTGCGGCGTGCTTCTGGTCGCGGGAATCTTCATCGCCACGGCCATCGCCGTCGGCGAGTTTCGCGAGCGGACCCTCGCCAACCGCGAACGCGAGCTTGAAAACACGGTGAAGCTGATCGCGCGTCATTTCGATCAGCAGTTCGAGGATTCCGACGTCGTCGCCGCCGACCTGATCGGGCAGATGAACCTGGCGGAGATCACCTCGCCTGCGATGTTCCGCGAGCGCATGTCCGGGCCTGCGCCAAACCAGATGCTGCGCAGCAAGATCAGCTCCGTGTCGTATCTCGGCGACATCGCGATCTACGATGCCGAGGGCGATCTGATCAACTGGTCGCGGGCCCAGCCGCTGCCCAAGATCAACATCTCCTCGCGCGCCTATTTCCAGTCGTTCAAGTTCGACCCGGCGGCCGAGCCGGTCATCCTGGAATCGGTCCGCAGCCTCATCATCGGCAAATGGACCACGGTCGTCGCACGCCGGCTGCGCGGCGCGGACGGCACATTCCTCGGCGCCATGGTGCGGCGGATCGACCCGAACAGCTATCAGCAATATTTCGCTTCGGTCGCGCTCGCCGACGGCACGGCCATCTCGCTGTTCGATCGCGAGGGCAAGATGCTGGCGCGCTATCCGCACGCCGAGGAGCTGATCGGGCGGAACTTCAAGGACGGGCCGCTGATGCAGAAAGTGCTGGCCGAAGGCGGTCAGCAGACGCTCCGCGGCAGGAGCCCCGTCACCGGCGAGGAGCGGCTCGGCTCGGCTGCGTCGCTGAGGCATTTCCCGCTGGTCATCATCGCCACCAACACCACGGCAGCGGCGCTTGCGGACTGGCGGCAGCAAACCGGCTTCATGGTGGCCACGGCAAGCTTCGCGGCCGGCGTGATCGCGCTGATCCTCTATCTGATCATTCGCCAGATCAACCGGCAGAACCGCGAGGCCCAGCAGCGGATCGAGGCGGAGCGGCTGCGGCTCGACACCGCCCTCAACAACATGTCGCAGGGGCTGGTCCTGTACGACGCCGCCGGATACATCGTCACCTGCAACCGCCGCTACGCCGACATGTTCGGCCTGTCGCACGACGTCATCAAGCCCGGCTGTCACATCCGCGAGGCGATGTATCATCGCAAGCAGCGCGGCGCGTTCGACGGCGACGTCGAAGCGTTTTGCGCCGAGGTCATGCGGGTCGTCGCCGAGGGCACGGTCTCGACCCTGATCCATCAGTTGGCCAACGGTCGCGCCTTCCAGGTCATCAACACGCCGCTCGCACAGGGCGGATGGGTCGCCACCATCGAAGAGATCACCGAGCGCCGCAAGCTCGAACAGGAGCGCGACCGCAACTACACCTTCCTGCGCGAGATCATCGACCATATCCCGTCTCGGATCACCGTGAAGGACGCCCGCACGCGGCGCTACCTGCTGGCCAATCAGGTGGCCGAGCAAGAACTCGGCGAAACCAGCAAGACGATCGTCGGCAAGACGGCATTCGATCTCTATCCGGCAGAGACCGCCGGGATCATCACCCGCGACGACGACAAGCTGCTGCAATCGCCGGACGGGCTGTTCCTGGACGAGCACGTGTGGACCACGCCGAGCATCGGACGGCGCTACATCACATCCACCCGGATTGGCATCCGCGACGGGTCGGGCGAGCCTCGCTACATCATCAATGTCGTCGACGACGTCACCGAGCGTCGGCGTGCCGACGAGAAGATCGCGCATATGGCGCATTACGACGCGCTGACCGACCTGCCGAACCGCACGCTGTTCCGCGAGCAGATCGAACGCCAGCTTGCGCATGTCGCGGACGGCTGCCAGTTCGCGCTGCTTTACATCGACGTCGACGAATTCAAGGGCATCAACGATTCGCTCGGCCACCATGTCGGCGACGAGCTGTTGAAGGCGATCGCGGCCCGGCTGCGCGGTTGCCTGACGCAGGGCGACCTGATCGCGCGGCTCGGCGGCGACGAGTTCGCGGTGATCCAGACCGGGATTCAGTCCCCCGCGGACGTGCTGTCCTTCGTGACGAAGATCTACCAGGCGATCCGCCAGCCCTATCATTGCCTCGGCCACCAGCTCTCGACCGATGCCAGCATCGGCATTGCGCTGGCGCCGCAGGACGGCTCGGACCTCGATCAACTCATCAAGAACGCCGACCTCGCGATGTACGGCGCCAAGGCCGAAGGCCGCCGCACCCACCGCTTCTTCGAGCCGGCGATGGACGCCAGCGCCAAGGCGCGCCTCAGCATGGAACAGGATTTGCGCCAGGCCCTGGTGAACGGCGGCTTCGAGATCCACTATCAGCCCCTGGTCGACCTGCGCACCAACGAAGTGTCCGGCTGCGAGGCGCTGCTGCGCTGGCGCCATCCCGAGCGCGGCATGGTGTCGCCGGCCGAGTTTATTCCGGTCGCCGAGGACACCGGCCTGATCAACGAGCTCGGCGACTGGGTGCTGCGCATGGCCTGCAACGAGGCCGCGACCTGGCCGGCGCATGTGCGCGTCGCGGTCAACGTCTCGCCCGTGCAGCTCAAATGCGACACGCTGGCGCTGCGGATCGCGGGTGCGCTTGCCGCCTCCGGGCTCGACCCGCGCCGGCTCGAGCTCGAGATCACCGAGGCCGTGCTGATCCGCGACGACGAGGCGGCGCTCTCGATCCTGCACCAGTTGCGGTCGATCGGCGTGCGCATCGCGCTCGACGATTTCGGCACCGGCTATTCCTCGCTGAGCTATCTGAAGCGCTTCCCGTTCGACAAGATCAAGATCGACCGCTGCTTCGTCGTCGACATCGCCGAGGCCACCGGCTCGCCCGTCATCGTGCAGGCGGTGGTGAACATCGCGGCCGCCAGCAGCATGACCACGGTCGCTGAGGGCGTCGAGACCGAAGCGCAGCGCGACATGCTGCGCGCGCTCGGCTGCACGCAAATGCAGGGCTATCTGTTCAGTGCACCGAAGCCTGCCAGCGAGGTGCGCAAGCTGTTCGGCGCCGGCGATGGCTCGCCCGGGGCCTTGCCCGTGGCTGCGGTGGCCTGATGCCGAAGTCGCGCAAGAACGCTGCGAAGACGCTCGATGTCGCCGATTCCTACGCCGTGCGGCTGATGCAGCACCTCGTGGTGCCGACCTTCGTGATCGACCCGAAGCGCCGCGTCGTGATCTGGAACAGGGCTTGCGAGCGGCTGACCGGCGTCGGAGCCGCCGAAGTGATCGGCACCAGCAAGCACTGGCAGGCGTTCTACGAGACGAAGCGCCCTTGCCTTGCCGACCTCGTCGCCCTCGACCGGCCCGAGCAGTTGCCGGAGTACTATTCGGAGTATGCCGTGCGCGGCCACAACGGCCTCGGCTTCTCCGCGGAGAACTGGTGCGTGATGCCCAAGCTCGGCAGCCAACTCTATCTCGCCATCGACGCCGGGCCTATCCACGACGAGGCCGGCAACCTGATCGCGGTGGTGGAGACGCTGCGCGACCTCACCGACCAGAAACGCGCCGAGACGGCGCTGAAGGAGCTCGCCACCAAGGACGGGCTGACCGGCCTGTCGAACCGCCGCGCCTTCGACCAGATGCTGCTCGGCGAATGGGCCCGCGCCCAGCGCACGCAGAAACCGCTGGCGCTGCTGTTCGTCGACGTCGATCATTTCAAGCTGTTCAACGACCAGCACGGCCATCAGAGCGGCGACGAGTGCCTGCGCGCGGTCGCTTCCGTCGTCAACCGGCACGCGGTGCGCCCGCTCGACCTCGCCAGCCGCTATGGCGGCGAGGAGTTTGCGCTGATCCTCCCCGACATGGATTGCGACAGCGCCTGCATGGTGGCCGAGGCGATCCGCTGCGCCGTGATGGCCTTGGCGATCACCCATGGCGCAATGGGCGCCGGCGATCACGTCACCCTCAGCGTCGGCGTTGCCAGCCATATTCCTGACGGGACCGACGGCGGCCCGGACCGGCTGCTCGGTGCCGCCGACGAGGCGCTCTATGTCGCCAAACGCCTCGGCCGCAACCGCGTCGTCTGCGCCGAACGGGTGCTTGCCGAAATCGCCACCCGCGACGGAGAGGCGGTTCCGGCCCCGGTCAGGCGCAAAACGGCTTGAAGCTCGCTTCCATCGAGAAGCGGTTGCCCGCCCCGCGCCAATCGGCTAATGAACACTCCACTAGCACCCGTAGCTCAGCTGGATAGAGCGTTGCCCTCCGAAGGCAAAGGTCACACGTTCGAATCGTGTCGGGTGCGCCAGTCTGGAAAGCCCTCAATTTAGGGCGTTTCGGCGATCTGAGCCCTCCTTCCAGCGCCTCGGAAAACTCGCTGTCACAACGGTGTCACAGCGAGAAAACACATGGCCACAATTCGGCAACGAGGCAAAAAATGGCAGGTTCAGGTCAGGCGGGTAGGCTCGGGGGCCGTGTCCAAGTCCTTCCTGAGGAGGAAGGACGCGGACGCTTGGGCAAGGCAAATGGAGATTCAGGCCGACCGGTCTGAACTGCCCGCCGATGGTAGCGTTCTCAAGACCGTTAAGCTGGCCGACCTCATCACCCGCTACCGCAAAGAGATGACGCCCAAGAAGCGGGGCGGGAAGATTGAAGACGCCGTGCTCGCGCGGATGCTCCTCGATCCAATCTGCAAACTGCCGCTCTCTGTGTTGCGCCCCGCCGACTTCGCACGCTATCGCGACCGGCGGCTGGCTTGCGTTGCCCCTACAACCCTTAAGCGCCAGTTGAACCCAGTCCAGCACATGTTTGAAATCGCAAAGCGCGATTGGGCGATCCCGATCAAGGAGAATCCTATCAAGGCGCTGCGCTTCTCCGCGAAATTGCGCATGCGCACTCGGCGACTGAATCCGGGAGAACTGAACAAGATAATGAAAGCGGCTCGCTCATGCCGACGTTCCGAAATTGTGCAAATAATCCAGTTGGCGCTCGCTACCGGTATGAGGAGAGGCGAGATCGCCAGAATGCAGTGGAAAGACCTCGATACCAAAAGGCGGCTCTTGACCATTCCCGTTACCAAGAATGGTCACGCGAGAACGATTCCGCTTTCGAATGATGCAATCAAGGCATTGCCAAAGCGATGCTCGATCGACGGGCGCGTGTTTTCGAAGACGGGTAACGCAATACATTTGGCTTGGGATCGCATTACGGAGCGTGCCGGAATCAGCGACTTGCGATTTCATGACCTACGCCACGAAGCCATCAGTCGGTTCTTCGAGCTAGGACTGACTATTCCAGAGGTCGCAACGATAAGCGGTCACCGAGATGCAACAATGCTGCTCAGATATGCTCATGCATCATCCAAAGCAGTGTTCAAGAAGCTGAATCAGGCGGCTTGATTGTTCCGATAGGTGACATGCGCGGTGGCGAACGGAATGCCCCCCTCGCCCGCCGCTTCCCCGGACTATGCAAGTCTCGGCATCGCGTGCCGCGAGTTGTTACAACCAAGCGGCACCGCGAACCTGGGGCAGATTATCGGATACAATTGCTAACGCAGTCGCACCGACGCAAACGCCTTTGTTCTGGGATGGAGCGAGAACTGTACAAAAGGGATCAATCGAATGGTCCGCTCGAACAGCCCGCATGTTCTATTAAACGGCGATCAAGCCAATAGGGGTACCATCTGCGTTTAGCTCAACCTAAGCGGTAGTCGCTCGATGTTTGATAGCCAAAGCTCGGTTATCGCAAGCGGCTCGTCGGGCTTCCTGGCGGACAGCGCGCTTTACATCTATAGCTGCGTCTTCGGCTGCATCAGCCTGCCTCCGTGACCCTTCAAGCTGAGCACGACAGTTTACATAGGCGTCCGAGCCCGGCTTAGCGCCATACGACAGACACGCTAAGTCATCTTTGGCATTGTTGGCAGCAAGCCGTTCTTCGCTACTCATGCAACCTGATAGCAACAAAAGGCTTATTAGCACGATGCCTTTAGATGTTCCCCTACGCATTGCGCCACCCCACCGGCTCCCTCAGTCGCATCCATGGCACAATCATCCGACAATCGATTCAACTTCCACGCTACGACGCCAATGCTGACTGCGCATTCCGAATACCCGAAATATTTCTTGACCCGTCGGGCAAAACAGTGATTGTTATCTTGCCTGACTGATCTTACGTCAGGGAGATAACCATGCCGGTAGGGCCATCGGAACTTGTTCAGATTTCCAAGCTGAACGGAGAGTTCAAAAAGAATTACGGCACAATCATCGGTGCCTTCTTGTACCTTCGCTCGATTGGTGCCGCGCGTGGACGATCTTGGTTTTGGAGCGGACTACTCTTCGGTGCCCTCTCGCTTGGCCTGTCTTGGCTTGAAAAGCACGGCTGGTCATGGCCGCTTTGACTATCGCAGAGCAGGCTTCTTCTGCCGTGGCGAGTCGATGACGATGAAGCCTCGCGCGGTTGGCCTCTGAAAATCTGATGCGAAGCTCACGCATTTCGAGTGTCGGAAACACAAAATAATCGAGCGGCAGCTCATTTTGTTCGTTCAGCCGGATTGCAAGGATCAATCCTTCAGGCAGAAAAGCGCGGCGGTAAATTGTCCAAATCGGCGCCTCTCCCGCCGTCTTCCAAGCCCTTGCAACCCGCAGTGAAACGTTCAACGTTCCGTTCAAGATGAGCAAAGCGCGCTTTTTGTCAAAAACGACTTGCCCGCCCAGAGCCTCAACTTTAGCAGAGATATCGGACGCAAGGCCGATCAGAAGTTCTGACCTCTCTTCGCGAGAGTCAACGTAGGCACAATCACGCGTGGATTGATAACCGATCAATCTGTATGCATTGCGCAGACTTCCGAATCTTAGTTGGTAGAGAGTTGCACACGGGAGTTCTTCTGCCGCATCGATAATGTCTTTACTGAGCCGACCGCTCTTCTTGAGACGAATGCGCAGCCCTTTGAGCATGTCTTCATTTGATATGCTGACATACCGTGTTTGCATTCTCTTCTGCGCTTTTGCGAACAAGTCCGGATCGACGATTGACTCGAACGCGGCGTGACTCCGAATCCAGCAATCCGGCGGATTGTGCTTTGGGCTTTGGCGCAGTTTGTTGGACCTTCGATTGTACACCAGGTTGCCGATGTAGTTTTCATTCTCCAATAGGTAATGGACCATCCAATTTGTCCACGGGCGACCATGCAAGTTTGCGATGCCATCCTTATTGAGTTGACGCGCAATCCTTTCCTCTGATCGCCTTTCGTGCACGAACTCCTCGAAGATGCGGCGGACAATTGCCAGTTCGTGGGACGGCCCAGGCCGCAACAAGACGCGATCACTTTGCAAGCTCTTCCGTTGTCCACGCTCCATACTTCCCTTCGTCTGGCCGGTGTCAGCAATCAACTCTCTGCGCAATCCGTACCCCGGCTGCCCTCCTTGTCGAAATCCAAGAGAGGAAAGGCGGCAAGCACCAGCAAAGACCTTTGTTGATAGTTCTCTGCTATATTCGGCGGCCATAACACGCTTAAGGTTCTTCATGATGCTCGACATTAGACTTCCGTCGTTGTCGAACAGCTCGGCGCAGTATGCGACCTTCACGCCTGCCTTCTTGCAAATGAACTCGTAGTGCGCGCTTTCGTCAGTGTCTTGAAAGCGACCCCAGCGACTTACGTCGTAGACAAGTATGTGGCTAAAGTCGGCTTTGCCTGATTGCACGTCTTCGATCAGTTCAATCAGGGCAGCCCGGTTCTCGATTTTCAAACCGCTCTGCGCTTCGTCTGCATAAGTTCGCACTATCGAAAGATTGCGACTTGCGGCGTAAGCGGCAATCGTTGCGGCCTGATTTGCTATTGAATACCGCTGATGATCCGTAGACATGCGGACGTACTGAGCGGCGCGAAAAGTATCGTGAAATCGGGGAAGCTGTGTTTTGTGAACAACAAGCGCGTTTGTCATCTTTGCCGCCATTGGTAGCGGTGATGCTCGCTGGATTTCGGTCTTGAGAATCAACTCCCGATTTTGACTCTTTTCAAGAGGTAGAATGTTTGCTCCCAACCTTCCCGCTACGGCCTCTTGCTGGGTTCGCTCACTTTCTTTGAAACACGCGGGCCGATCATGTTCGGGAAAAAGGGAGAGATGCTAGACTCGTCGTACTGAAGATTGTATGTGCGCGGAGTGTCGTCTTCTATCGTGAAGGCGAAAGACCGCCAAGTATCCAAAAATGTCTTCGCGTCGAGCCCAAGAATTTTGCCGGGCGCATTTGGGTCTGGTGGGCCAAACTTTGCAACCAAGGTAATCGGCGCGTCCGGTGGGATTGGGGCCACGTCAGTTATAGGTACCAAAGCCCCATCGGCCGCAATTTCCAAACCAAGTACCGAATTATCGACTCTAGAGATGATCTTTGCGGTCCTTATAGTTACGCCCTTGTTAGATTTGTTTAGCCCCCTGAATTGCAGTGTGAACACGTTGTTGCCGGTCAGCGGGCCACCTTCCATCGTGAGATTGGTGAACCACACCAAAGGGCCTGCATCTTGAGAGGCGTTTTGGTTCTCTTTCAAAGCATCGTTCGTCGTTTGCGCTGGTGATATCGCTCGAAGATTTGAAGCGATAAGACCAACGCCGACTGCTGCGAAGATGAGACCAATCACAGCCAAACCAACGCCAGCAATCACCGGTTTCTCCTTCCTGAATCTAATTGGCTCGTAGGTGGTAGCAGGAAGCTTTCCGATGATTACTTCCTGCAAATGCTCAAGCTTGGCTTTGTAGGTCGCGATTTCCTGACGCTGAAGAAACCAAGCTGCTGCCCATCCGGCGCCAAGCCCGAGCGAGATCAGGGCTCCAGCACTCATCGCCGGGTACTCAGACCGAAGTTTCTCGTACAGATCGAATGCGTCCATAGGAAAAGAATAGACGAAGGCGATCGCCCCTGGGAAAGGGGCTGGAGATACAAACAGAGATATTGACAAACTAGAACAAAAACAGAACACTCTGCTGATGCCAAGCCGCGCCCCAGACCAGCCGCCCGGCCCCGACCGACTTGAACTGGCGGCCGACCAAGCCATTGAGGCTTGCGGCGGAGACGCGCGCGAAGCGATCAAGGCGCTGATCGTCGCCAATGAATTCCTTGAGCGCCGCCTAGAAGAGCTTGCCTCTCCCGGTTACGCGCGGGGGCGAGTGCTGCCGCGTGACCGGAGGGATTGGTACGACTGACGATTGTGGACGCAGGCGGGACATTATCAACAAAGCAAACCGCAATTTTCTTGCATGCGGGGCGAGTCGCCACTTACCGTTGCAATGACTTTGCCAGTTGATGGAATTCCCATCGATGCCCAGATTTTCCGAATACTTTTCTCTCGGGATGTCCCAACATGAATTGGACTTTGTAGACGTTAGCAACGAGTTCGATACGCCCGTCTACGTTGATCCCTATGCTATCGAAGTGCAAACGGACATTTGGGCAGAGAAGGCGTCACATCACATTCGCACTTTTTTTTCTCGGAGGTCCTAGAGGCAATCAGGGCCGAAGATGACCTCCGCGCCGCAAACTTAATGTCTCATTTGACCGAACCGCGCGAAACGTTTCTTGGCGTATCTAGGGACAGCCCGCGAGGACGAGGGGTGGGTCCGCTTCAATCGAGGCAACTGATTGCTGCTATCACAGATAGCAAAGCTTACAGAAGCGGCTTGCTCTCGGACCTTTCGGAGATGGCTCTGTATGTTGAAGGGATCGACCGCGATAAAGTATCGGACCTAACTACCAACGTGATCCGCAGTCTCCTGATCGAGTACACGCAAGGCCAATGTCAGCTCTTTGGCATTCCAATCTTTCGCTATTCCGGCCCGTCCATCTGGGACGCTGATCGCCGCAATTGGACCTCGAAACACGTCGAACTCCCATCTATCGAGAATTACCCGGTCCTTCTCGTCCCGAAATATATAGTGAGAAGGCGGCTCTCACTCGACAGTCAAGAGTTTTACAATAAGCAGATCACCGACTTTCTCGTCGCGGAAAATCTTCGCGCGAACAGCTCACTCGTTCAAACGCTTAAGAGTGGTGCCCGCAAAGTCTACAAGGGTGACGTGAGAGAGCAGGCGCCGAAATCCAAATCTTTAATCGCCGACATGGTGACTTCGCATCCTGAACTTCTTGATGTGTACAAGGAAATTGCTAAGCGGCAGCGTGGTCTAACTTCTTTTGACGACACACAAGCAGGCCCGACGCTTACCACAGTCTGCGCAACCTTGGCGGCAGAATTTCCAAACATTTCGCCAGGAGCAAAGACTGCGACTGCTTACCACAAGCTCGTTACCGGCGCCTGTACAGCGCTGTTCTATCCCGACCTCATACTGCCGCAAAAGGAGTGGGACCTTCACGAAGGCAGGAAGCGAGTCGATATAGTTTTCACCAACAACGCGAACGACGGCTTCTTCGCCCAACGTCGTGATGACCAGAAGATCAATGCGAATGTTGTGATTGTCGAGTGCAAGAACTATTCGAGCGATATTGCAAATCCCGAATTCGATCAATTGCTCTCCCGGTTCGACGAAAATCGAGGCAAGTTCGGCATTATAGCTTGCCGCACGCTTGAGGACGCCCGAATGGTCACGCGGCGGTGCGTAGACGCAGCATCCAGGTCTATGGGGTACGTAATGGTTCTGACGGATGATGATTTTGTACTCATGCTAACCGCGAAATCTAAATTGCAAGATCGTACCATCGAGGAGTTCTTACATCGGAAGTTTCGCGAAATAATCGCCTAGCAGCAAAACCCGCGCCGGAAATGAGCACAGAGACTCGCAATCGCTATATTGAATTCGAGCAAGTCGTCGCGGACATTTTCCGTGCCGAAGGATTTGGAGTCGAACAGATACTAAGTTCAAAGGATTGGGGTGCAGATCTTCTACTGGTCCATCAACGCAACGGCACAGCCGTCGTCGAAGTAAAACTGTTTCGCACTTTGTCCCTTTCTATGGACATTCTTGTTCGCCTCACGGCGAGACTGGAGCACGAAAGGGCGCGGTTAAGACGCGACCGCTCCGTCCTGGTTACGTCGGCTCGAATCCCTAATTCAGTCCGACGAACTCTGGGGCAGAATAACGGGAGACTAGTCATCTATGACTACGATGGGGTTCGTCTTCTCGCGGCGAAGCATCCGCGATTAGCTCTACGTCTAGAAGAGATTTTACGTGACATAATTATCAATCCCGTAGCGGAAGAGACCGTTGCTGGACAACCCCTTCCCTCGACCGACGAACTTGCCGCGCCAATATTATCCGGTAGCTTATCGGAGTCTTCTGCACTCTTTGAAGAACCACCCCGTTCGGTCGGCGGCGCGTTATGCAGCGACCTACGAAGTACGAAGGCAGGTCGTCTAACTGCCTCGCAATTCGAAAATGCCGGAGAAGCCGCTCTTCGGTACATTTTCCATACCGATTTGGTCGGCTGGCGTCGTCAGAATGCTACGGACACCGGCTTTTCGAGATTTGATCTGATCGCGCGAGTATCTTCCAAAGACGACGTCTGGCGCATGATAAGGGAGAGATTCCAGTCTGAGTATGTCGTTTTCGAATTCAAGAATTATTCAGAGCAGATCAGGCAGGGTGAGATACACACAACTGAAAAGTATCTATATCGGACGGCATTGCGAGGCGTCGCGTTTGTCCTTTCGCGAAGAGCAGCCCATGCAAGCGCATTGGCAGCAGCTCGGGGAGCTTTGCGCGAACATGGCAAGTTGATAATCAATCTCAGCATCGAAGACGTTTGCTCGATGCTGACCCTCAAAGACAAAGGCGGCGACTACAACGGCTACTTGTTCGACAAAATCGACGAAATGCTCATGAAGATCGAGCGATAGAAGTCGCGCCGCTACGTTTTCTCACTTTGCGGTCGCGCGACTTTTTGTGCGCACTCCACGGCGCGAAGATTCACCATCTTGCGCGCAGTCCCTATGCGACGGGAGCCTTACAATATTCGTCTAGCAAAAGCTGCGCCAAGCCTTCTTTCGGTATTAAGAGTTGCCACGCCACCAAATCGGTCGCTCGCAGCATCATGCAACACCACTGGGAAAATCGACCCACTGTCGAATGATGCGTCAGCCATTCTCTGAAGCAATTCCGCGTACTCGATCGGCGCGCTTTTCACCACGTCGCTTACGGGAAGAACAATTTCCTTCATGCTCGTTCCTGTCGCATGAATGTTCACATAGAATGAGTTAGCCGATGCATTAAACAGGAACGTCGGAAGCTCACTCATCAGGACCGAGAATTTCTTCGTGACGCAGGCCGACAGCAAGGCTGCCCTAAGAGACTCGCCGTCGGCGCGATAGAACTTGGTTGTTTCACCGCGCTCTAAGTATCGCCGGATGCTATGCACCGAAATCCCAGTCACACAATTCATCAGAAGCGCGCGCGCCAAAGACACGCTCCCAGACGCAGCAAGCTCTGCCGAAATGCAGTTGAACGTCGCCAGAAGAGAGTCAACCGTGCTCGAATCGGCGAGCCTGGCCAGTAGATAAGGCTCGAGGAGGTTCGGCCTCTTCCGAACGTAAAAATAGTGTGTGTATATCGTGCTGGCGTGATGATTTGACTTTGCGGACGTCAGCACCTCCTGGGAAAGTTGCTTATCCGTCGCGCACGTCTCGATTATTCTAGGGTCTATGGTGCCAAGGACGCTCAAGAGACCCTGGCGTAAATGTATCAATCCTGTTTCCGGCCCCTCCTTAAGGAACGACAGAATTTCGCTGTTTACGTTGGACAAGAAGTCACGAAATACATCGATGGAAAACTTCGTTCTGTCAAAATAGTTGGCGACTAAAAATTCTAGATAGCTCTTGTGCGGAAAATAATAGTACCGCCGCGCCTTGCTTCCGAGAACGCCGCTTTGGCTAATAGGTTCGATAACGGACCCAACAATCGCTTCTCTTACGTCCGCCGCAGTGTTTCCGTGAGACCGAATCTCCGGGGGAATTATGTCTATCGGTATTTCGTCTGCAACAAAGCGGTTCTCTTTTTTCGTGTTGAGTAGCCACCATGCCACGGCTTGCATGAACCGGGCGCGAGCGTCTACCCACTCTCGCTTTCCTATCTTTCCGTCGGAGGGCTGTCGTGCGGGCTTTCGGCCCTCGCGATCCATGAACCTGTAGATGAAGCGCGCAAACAGTTCGTATCTATTGAAGAGCATGTCCTCTGAAAGGCATTGCTCGAAGATCTTGGTGAACATGTTCAATTGCACTGGGCGTGACAGAATATTGTCTTCGCTATCCGGCAACTGATTGATCAATGCCTCATACCTATTGCGTTGCTCTTCCGACAGTGGCTCTGCTCGATTAGCAATGTAGTTGTCTAGGTAGCGTTTCACCTCATCTTTCGAAAAGAAGGACACTTCTACGGTGTCGAGCTTGCGCGCGGTCTCGCTTGCCTCGTCAAACAACGCAGACAGAACCGCGACCTCCTCTTGCGTGGAGAGAAACGAGTCCGGCCGTCCCAATATTATGACTTTTGCATTTCCAGAAAATAGCGGCTTCATCTGCTCGAACGTGTAGACAAAGTCATCCAAGTCCATCGCATGGCGCATTTCGTCGAAGCCATCTAAGATAAGGAGGTACTGTCCCTGCCGATTCATTTCCAAAAACAAGCCGTAAGTGAAATCCTTGACGGCTGTACCGGACTCACCACCGCTGAGGGCAGAGCAAATCAACGCTACCACGTCTTGCTTAGAATATAGTCCACCAAGCGCAATTCGAATCGGTATGCGATCAAACTCGCCGGCCAAACGCTTCTTCGACAGCAGACTCGCGAGGAAAAGACTGAATGTCGTCTTGCCGAGCCCATAGCCCCCATAGACAACCAGTCCGGTTCGATCTGTCTCAAGCCAGTCTAAGACGGTGTTTAACAGACTGGTTCCGCTATTGCGAATTCGCGCGTCAACGAAATTCTTGTACGCATCATGATGCTCGAACATAAAGATGTTATGGTTCAAGAAGCCAGAGAAGTTCATCAAGGAGGCGCGGAACTCTTCGAACGTCGAGTACCTGACGTTCGGCATTCTATCCAACGAGAGTTTCGGTGATCCCGACAGCGGGAGCCGTCCTATGATCCAGAGGTGGTCAATCTCACGATTGCTGATAGATGGATTGTACAGATTGAAGATGGATGCAAGATTTTCGCTCGTAAGTCGCTGCCCCCAATCTTTTGCTTCAATCGCAATCTTTCGAGGAAAAATTTCGTTGGTGTCATCAACGAACCACACGTCAGCCGTTGTTGACGCAAGCCGTTTTTCGGTTTCGACCTGGCTATATTTCATGCGCAAGAGAACTGCGATGTTGTCCCGCAGCTCATCGCCTGGAAGCTTGCTCATCGTGTCATTCCCCGCAACGGCTTGTTTCGGCTAACCATCAACGCCAAGAGTGTAGACAACTACCGCAACTAAGGATTGTTTTGTAAAGCCCAAAAGAGAATGATGCACCGCACTCTCGAGCCAGCCAAAACCATACGGCCGGGGGCTTTCACCAGCGACCCTAGTCACAGCGGCTTAGCCAAGCGCCCGAGCCGCTGCGCCCGCGGCGAGATTCAGTTTCTCATTTTGGGGACGCGCGCATTTTCTTAGGCCCCGGTCGAAGCCCCTTTCCGCCCAAGGATTCGATACCCCCCGGTATGGCTCCGCCCGGTTAGCAACTTGAACGGTTGGCGAATTGTAAATCGACCTTTGGCCGGGTATTGAGGGAACGGGCAGCAATGCTAAGTTGTAGTATTGAACGGGGCTTTTTCGTCGATGTACTCGATCACTGTTTGGCACGAAGCTTTAGGTAAATATCAGGTGGTCCGGGGACGAACTCCGGCCGAAGCCCAACTAAAGGCTGACCTAAAGAAGTCGGCTTGGGATGCTCAGTACGCCAGATCGGTCGCGCGCACCCAAAGGAGCAAATCTGCGGCAGACAAGCGTGCAGAGCGAGAGGCGTTGAAGGAAGAGGCGGCCGACCGGACTGAGGAAGCCGAGCAAGCAATTAACAGCCTTGGCGAGGTGCTGTCGTCGATCGTCAACGCTTCCCCGGTCTTCGAAATCGCTAAGCAGAAGATTGCCGCACCCTTTAGCGAGCGCCAGCCACAGACTCCTAGATACTTCGAATACCCAAATGCACCGAAGCGAGAGGAGGCACAGTTTGGCATTCTCGATAAAATGTTTTCTTTCCTACGGAGGAAGAAGATAGAGCAAGCTGAGGATGCGTATCTCAAAGCCTATGGGCAGTGGTCGGACAAAACAGCCACCATCAAGAAGGCCAACGACGATCTGTATCAGACGCAGCAGCGTTTGATGGCAGATTGGACAGCCAAAAAAGCCGCTTGGGAGGAGAACCGAGACAAAGCAAATGCCGAGCTTGATGCTTCCGTCGCGGGCTTGAAGAACGGTAATGCAGATAGCGTGTATTGGCTGTTCGAGAACGTCTGGGATTTGCTGCCATTGCCGGACGATTTCTTGTCGGGCGAATATCAGCTACATTTCGATGAGGCCGCAAAGACGCTGGTGATTGACCTTGACCTGCCCGAGTTCGAGAAGACCCCGAACATCAAGAGCTTTCGATATGTCGCGTCTAAGAATGAAATCGAAGAGGTCAAGCACAAGGACAGCTTCGTACAGAAAGTCTATGACGAATTTGTCTATCAGTTAGCGCTTGCAGTACCCCACGCCGTCTTCACCTGCGACACCGAGCAAGCCGTTCAAGCCATCGTCTTCAACGGTTGGGTAACGTACATCAACCGCGCGACCGGAAATAAAACGACCGCGTGCATCGTATCTCTTCACTGCGAGGCTAGTGAGCTCCTGAAGATCAATCTTCGAGAGGTGGATGCAAAGACCTGCTTCCGGTCATTGAAAGGCGTTGCGAGTCCTCAGGTTAGCTCGTTAACACCCGTAAGACCGATTATCAACATCGACCGATCCGATAAGCGCTTCGTCAATAGCCATGACGTTATGAACGGCATGGAGTCCGGCGCAAATATAGCGGCAATTGGGTGGGAAGAGTTTGAACATTTGATTCGCCAATTGTTTGAGAAGGAGTTCTCGGTCGGTGGTGGAGAGGTAAAGGTTACGCAAGCAAGCCGCGACGGCGGCGTTGATGCCATCGCATTTGATCCTGATCCCATACGGGGCGGCAAGATCGTCATACAGGCAAAGCGTTACACCAATACGGTCGATGTTAGTGCTGTGCGGGACCTGTATGGAACTGTGCTCGCTGAGGGCGCGACAAAAGGCATCCTCGTTACAACATCGGGCTTCGGCCCCGACGCCCACCGATTCGCAAAGGGAAAACCCCTAACGCTATTGGACGGAAATAACTTGCTCTATTTGTTGGCGAAGCACGGTACTGTTGCTCGCATCGATCTGGCTGAAGCAAAGAGAATTGGCAATTCCTTAGCTAGGTAGGGCTTCCCCCCGCTTCCCCGAAATCTAGCCGCCGCGAGCGATACGCGGCGAAGCAACCGATCACAAATTCTGGGTCTCAATAGTATTCTGTCGAGGGTTCATTTGGCCAACCCGGCCGATGGCTTTCACTATGGCCGAGCCGCCGCGCTCAGCGTGGGAATAACCCGTGAGCGTCGGCGTTCATCTTTATCCGAGGCTTCGCTCGCGGCTTTTACCTCACGACCCACGGCGATGAGCACAGGTCATCTGCTCCAACTCTTGCTCCCACGCTCCGCGACGCAGGGAACGCAGATCGACATCGCCCTTGTCAGACCACTCGATGTTCATGACTTTGCCCCCTTCAACACACCATATGTCAAGCCCATATGGGTGTTCGACAAATTCCGTACCCATGGCAGCCATATCGTACTTCATCTGATCTGGTATGGCCGGGAGACGCTGAAACGGTGTACGGAACGCTATCGAAAGATTGCCCTGCCTGAAGCTTTTGAGCTTTCCGAAGCTGGTCGGTTCCCAACGGGCTTCAGGCGGTCCTAGTAGCGTTAGCGCCAGGTCGCGAAGTTCAATTGCCCGCTTCATCTTAGGCGTCGCTGGGCGAGACTGTGAATGTCGATAAATAAGAGCCACACTTCGCTTTCGTTTCTGGAGCGAGCGGTGACGGGCTGCTGAACCCCGTCACCACATCGCCGCGCTCATCGTCGGGACGCCGCGAGCGCTCGACCGTCATCAAATACACAGTTCAATGACGGTCGTTTCTGACGGCTTCCATGAGATCGGCAAGAGCTTGCCGAAGTTTCTGGGCCGACCCCTCGCTGAGAATGCGGAGAGACTTCGCGTCTTCTTCCAATGAACTAGCGTCATCAGCTTCGATCAAGCCGCAAAATGCAGATCGACAGGCACCGGAATGCACAAGGCTCACTTCCTGCAACGTCGCTGCTCTGACCATCTTCACGCGAACATCGTCCACATCCACGAATTGACTTCCATGCATGATGAGCCCGGCTGAAAGCGCGGTGCGCTCACCATTCTTGACGGTCTCGAAAGCCTTGCGTCTCTTCGGGTCACTTCCTACGACTAGCCGCATGGCCAACCCATGGTCGTCGCAATGAAGCTGCAAGCCGTTTTGCGTGGTTGCGATCACGTCGCCTTCGTTGTGATCGAAAAGCAGCCGCTTAGGCTCACCCCACATCGGATTCTTGATCGAATGCGGCAGGAAGTAGAAGTATTTTCCGCTCTGCTCGATCAATGAACGCCAGCGAAGCGCATATCCTTGCAGATGCTGGCGCACCTCCTCGTTTTCGTTGTTGATGCTGAATGACTTCCCATCAACAGCTGTAATAAAGCCGCCCCCGCCATATTCCAGATCAAGGGGCCTCCGCGCTGCGATCTCGTAATCGCGCTTGATCATCGGGCGAGCTCCTTGGGGAGTGACCGCAGGTAGCCCGCGCGCACGCATTCTCGAAGGAATGTCTCGATATCGCTAGTGCCGTCTGGAACGCCGAGAAAATCGGGTTCAAGGCTAAGCGTTTCGTATACGGGAAGCCCCTGGTTCAGGAGGCCACGCTTCAGCCAGAAGATTTCGTACCAGAGGGAGTAGACCTCAGAGAGAAGAGGCGCCAATCGCTTCATGTCTTTTTGATAGATTGGGTCAACAACTTCGGCGCAGAGCTTTCGGCCGGCTTCCCGCTTGGTGCTGTCCACCTTCTCTTGTTGAATCTTTTGCGCGTCCTGAAGGGCATGAAACTCTCTCAAGGCCGCCTTGTACCGAGCGTCCAAGTCAAGGTCCGCGAGCGGTTCACCTTTAGCTGCACGCTCAGCATCTGCCGCACGCTCCTCCTTGCTGGGACCCGACTGTAGCCGTCCCTGTAGCTCCTTCGCGCGCCGCTCGGCTTCACCCGTCCGGCTGGCAACGGATTCCAGCTGCGCATTTTCTGCCCGCAGCTCCGGGCTGTAGTCCTGAATGTTTGGTACTTTTGTCATATGCTTAGTTTCCATGGCTGTCCTGCCGCGCCTGCCAAGGCAGACACGCTTTCTTCAATGAGACCGTGCGATTTGCACTGCCCTCTATCGTCCTCTGGTGCGCCGGTGCAGGGGCTGTTTCACCAGGCTATATTGGTAAGAGGAAAAACTGCCCCTACACCCTTACACCAACCGGAAAAACCTCAATTTTACTGATGCTTAGTCGTCCGTGAAGAATGCGGATTGACCTGAAAAACAAGCAAAACTGGTCTTGAACAAGTATTCGATTTTGCAGGAAAGCGGTGTGTGGGACCTCGCTTTCCTGCGTTTTGGGATTTCGTTTTTGGG
>NZ_JARFML010000022.1 GCF_029167105.1 Bradyrhizobium yuanmingense
GGCTCAACCTGATCGAGGGCTTCTTCTCCAAATTTGCTCGCTCAGTGTTGCGCCACATCCGGGTGACATCAAAACACGAGCTGAAGCAACGCATCATGGCCGGCATCGACGACGTGAACCGCCATCCGGTCATCCACACCTGGTCCTATAAACTCGCCGAGGCCGCCTGATATGATTCGAACCAAGGAAACGCTCGACTAGTGGTCGAGTCCACGCTCCACGAGCCGCCTTATTGCCTCTGATAGCTTTGGTTGGTCAGGTTGGCGCTCTGCCCATTTGAGTATTTCGGCGCGAAGCTCGGGTGACCCGCGAAAACCGAGCAGCGGCGTTTGACCTGTAGCTGGCCTCCCTCTCGACCTTTTTTGCTTAACAGGGGTTGCCTTCTTCATATTTTTTGTTTAACAATTATTCAGGTTGGGACTGGCACGATGCGTTTGCTCGCAGTTGACGAAGATTTGCCGGGGTTCGGCGTCTACACAGGCTCCGACCATAGGTTAGTCTACGCAATCGCGACCGAGACAGGCGGCGTGCCTGTCACGGAGGTAATTGGCTCCATTACCGAGATGAGCTTCGAACAGGCGCGACGAGTTGCCCTTGAGCGGAGATCGGCCCAAAAACCACCCTCACCTGATCCGGTAAGGACGCACGCGAAACGTCCCGTCAAACGCCATCTCCACCCGCCAAGGAATCGGAAGGGACAGGCCGCGCCAACCGAGTCGGTCCGCCGTGTTGAGGTAAGCGCCCCTCCTCCTGATTCGCCTCGCAAGCTTCTGACCTTCGCCGAACTCAAGTCGAAGTACAACATTCCCTTGGGACGACGGCAAATCGACCGTCTGGAGGCGGAAGGCAAGTTTCCGAAGCGCGTCCCAATCGGCGTCCAGAGGGTTGCTTGGATTGCGACCGAGATCGAGGCCTTTATCGAGACCCGCATCGCTAAGCGCTCCGAAGCACTCGGAACTCTCGGGAGCGGCGGGGCTCTGAGGCGAAACCAGCGCGCCCCTTGAGGCCCCTGCTGGCGTGCTTCCCAATTGCTTCCCATGGAGCGTTCCGTTCCGTGTGTTGCCCACGATTTGCGGAAGGGACTTATGAGGTTGCCACGACAGCAGTCGCAGGCTCGCGATCAAGCGTTGGTGCGGTTCACCAATCGCCTGATTCAATTATGCAATTTGCGATCTGCTTCCCATATGCTTCCCATAGGCGCATTATGGGAAGCGTTGCCGAAATGCAACAACATCAAATCGTTGATTTTGTTCGGAAATTTGGCTCCCCGGGCTGGATTCGAACCAGCGACCATCCGATTAACAGTCGGATGCTCTACCGCTGAGCTACCGAGGAAAAGGGCGAACCGTTCGTTCGCGCGCGGCTGCGTATAACAAAGCCGCTTGCGCTTGCAAAGGACGAATTCGTCGTCATCCGCAACGCGCCCGGGAGAGGCCAGGAATGGCCTCTCCTCCGGCCGGGCCCGGCAAGGACTATTCGGCCAGGAACGAGGTGGTCTTGGTGCCGGGGTCGTAGCGCAAGCGTAGCGCGGTGAGCTTGCAGAGATTGACGTTCTTCCACAGCACCGACTCGTCATAGTTCTTCCAGTCGACCCGGATGTTCCAGACGCAGCCTTCATCGTCGTCGTCGAACTCCACATAAGTGCTGGCCTGGTTCTGCAACACCTTGTCGAGCTCGTTCTCCCATTCGTCCAGCCCGTCATCCGGCGCGTTGAAACCCAGGAACTTGATAGCATAGCCGGTCTCGTTGACGACGGTGACGTTGCGGGCATCGGCCGCAAGCGACGGTGCGGCGGCGATCGACAGGCCGATGGCAATCAGTCCAGACAGAAATTGCTTCATTGCGAAATTCTCCGATCGAAACAGGTCTCAGCGCCCGACGTCGATCGACGCAGGCGCCGCGGCAAACAAAACGTTGCCTCAAGACAAGTCCGGAGCGGGATCGACCGATTCAAGGCACGATCGATCCGCGCTCCGGAACATTCGCGCGACGCGCGACGCGCCCCGCCTGTTTATCGTTTCGAATTCTCAGCAGCAATGAACGGGCATTCACAGGTCGGCGGCGTTTGTTTTCTCCGTTACTGGCCCCGGCACGGCCGCGCCGTTGCTCTTTCCCGTCACGGCGCCAACCAGCGCCCTCACCGGATCCTCGTCCGGCGCAAAGCCGCTCTGGCGCAGGATTTCGTCGATCATCGGACGCAGCGCATGGACCTTGAGCAGCTCGCCGGCCAAACCTTCGCCGAAGCCGACATTGCCTCCGCTCGCACCGTTGCCGCCGAACGCGCCGCCGGTGTGCAGGATGCGGACGTCCTTGAGGTTCGCGATCGGCTTCACCATCTCCGCCAGCGCGGACGGCATGGTCTCGATCCGCTTCTTGGCGATCTCGAAATCGATGACGTTGCTGCCGAGCTTGTTCTGCGCCTCGTTCTTCATGGTGATGACCGCGGCTTCCGCCTCGCCGATGTTGCGGACGCCGACCGCCTTGATCTTGTTGGATTCGGCTTCGGCGGTGGCCAGCGTCTTGACGGCTTCGGCGCGATCGAGCGAGGCCTTCTTCTCGGCCTCGGCCGCGACGATCAGCTCGGTCGATTTGCGTTCGGCCTCGGTGCGTGCGGCCAGCACCTGGGTCAGGCGGGCACGATCGGCGACTTCGATGGCGCGCGCGGTGACGACCTTTTCCTCCGCGGAGACGGCCAGCGCCTCGGCGGTCTTGGCTTCGGCGACGGCTTCCGACGTCTCCTTGCTCTTCGCCGCGATCTGGATCTCGTTCTCCTGCGTCGCGATCTGAATCTCGCGCTGGGCGTCGGTCTTGCGCTTGTTGATCGCCAGCTCCGACTCGATCACCGCGGTTTCCTTGACCTGCTTGGCGCCCGCCTCCTTCTCGGCAACCGCGCGATCGGTGTCGATGCGTGCGTTCTCCTCGGTCAGACGCGCGGTTTGCGTCGCGGTCGCGACCTCGGCGCGGGTGCTCGCCGTCTTGTTGGCGATGTCGCGCTCCTGCGACAGCTCGGCTTCCTTCTTGGTTCGCTCGATCCCGAGGGTCTGCTGGCGCGCCTCGAGGTCCTTCTGCGCGATCGCCACCTCGTTATCGCGCACGATGGCGTTTCGATCGCGGCGCCGGGTCTCGGTGACCGTCTTGAGCTGGGTCAGACCCTCGGCGTCGAAGAAGTTCTCCGGGTTGAAGAATTTGACGTCGGTCTGGTCGAGCTTGGTCAGCGACACCGATTCCAGCTCGAGCCCGTTCGACTTCACGTCGGACTCGACCGTGGATTGCACGTGTTTTACGAAATCGGAGCGCTTCTCCTGGAGCTCCAGGATGGTCATGGTCGCCGCGACCGAGCGCAGGCCGTCGACGAATTTCGCCTCGACCTGGTTGCGCAGCGCCTCGGCGTCGTTGGTCAATGCACCGAGGGTCTGGCTCGCGAGCGCGATGCTCTCCTCGTCGGGACGGACGCGGACGTAGAACTCGGCAACGATGTCGACGCGCAGGCGGTCCTTGGTGATCAGGGATTCCCGCTCCTTGCGCTCGACGGTGAGGCGCAGCGTTTTCAGATTGACGCTGGCATAGGAGTGGAAGATCGGCAGGATCATGGCGCCGCCGTCGAGCACGATCTTCTTGCCGCCGAGCCCGGTGCGCACGAAGGCCTCGTCGCGCGTGGCGCGCTTGTAGAGAATGGTGAAGACGATCCCCAGGACGACGATCAGCGCGACGCCGATCACGGCCGGGACTGCGATGTCGAACATGACTTTCTCCGCTGTGGGACTTGCTAATTGCTTAGAGTTGGCTTGGACGGCTTAAGTTCATCGTCGGCCTTCACCGCGACGAATCGCGTGCCGTCGCGGTCGACCAGGAGGACCATGGTTCCCTGCGGCAAAGGTCCCGATGACGGCGCCGCGACCGCCGAGACGAAATGGCGGTTGCCGTGGATGTCGGCGACGCTGACGCGGCCGGGCGGCCCCTGATCGAGCGGGCCGACGACGACCTCCCCGATGCGACCGACGAGATCCCCCAAGCCGACGACGTAGCTTTCGTCCTTGGGAATGATCCGCGCGATGGTACGGCTGGCAACGCGGACTAGCGGAACCGATGCGGCGACTGCCCCGATCGAGGCGACCGTGGCCGGCAAGGGACCCGCAACCATTCGCGCGAGGTCCTGGATCAGAAAGCCGGTGATGGAGAAGGCGCCGAGCAGCAGCAGCAGGAAGATCAACAGCGGCACGCCTCCGACATTGATCCAGGAGATGGCGTTGAGCACGCCGTTGTCGCTGGGATGAGCAAAATCGATGTTGGTGCCGAGCATCTCGCTCAAGGAGGCCCCGACCAGCATCGAGATCACCTCGACCGAGCCGACGATGACGATCATGGCCGCCGCAATCGCGAACGGCCTGACCTCGGGCGCCATGACGTGTTCGAGCAGAGCGCTCATGACACCGTACTCAGGCGCCCGACTTCAACCGGGCCAGCCTCGCTGCAATTTCCTTGTCGCGATGGAGCGTGCTCAGCTCGTCGATGTCGCTCGAATAAGGAATTCCCGGCGGCACGCCGGTGGCCCGTGCCACCGCCCTGCCCGCCCGCAGCGCCTTCGCGGCGGCGGAGGTGCCGCCGGATTTCCGCGACGACGTCGATGCCTGTGGGCTGGCCTGTGCCTCGCTCTTTTCGAGATCGGCGCGTCGCTGCTCGGCATCCTGGAGCGCCGACAGCACCGCGCGGAGCGACGTCACGCATTGCTCGATCTTTTCGTTGTTCTCGTCGATGGCGCGGGAGAGCACCTCGAACTGCGCCTCCAGGTCCATTTGCCGCGCGATGCCGGCGCGGGCGAGATCGTCGCGCCCGTCTGCGATCGCGGCCTCGATCTTGGCGGTCAGATCGGTCATCGCCCGCTCGATCTCGCTGCGGCGCGCGTTGAGGCGATATTCCTCGGCCCGCGCAGCGGCGAGCGAATCGCGTGCTTCGGTCTCGGCGCGCTCGATCTCGCGGATGGCCTGGCCGACCACCTTCAGCTTGTTCTTGCCTTCTGCCTGCTCGATCGCGTCGTATGCGATCCCCGCGATCAGGCGCCCGACCCGGGACAGGAAATTGTCGGGAGCGGCAGCGATGGTATCCATGGCGTTCTCCTCCTCTGGCAGGCTGTTCGGCGTGACGCCGTAGTGAACTTCGAAACTGTCGTCGGTGCGGATGAGGCGCGCCGGCAAGCTCTGTCCCCAGCCCTCGGCATAGCCGGCGTAGTCGAAGGGCACGCTGAAGCGCCCTTGCACGGTCGCAATCGAAATGGTGGCAGGCCCCTTGATCTTGGCGAGCTTGTCGTCGAGCGGCAGGCGGCGCCCTTGCACGGCGCGATACTCCGCGCGGTCGCGCAGCCCCAACGTCACCAGCCGCGAAGGCAGCGCCGTCTGTTTGCGGATCGGCTCATAGGCATGGGCATGGAGCAGGACCACATTGGAACCCACATTGTGGATCCGCGCCACCTCGTCGAGGATTTCCATCATGCGGTCATAGGCCTGGAATGTCGCCTCGATGGCGGCCTTGGCGGCCGGGTCAGGGGCAAGCCGGTAACGCAGCGCGGACGGCGCGTATCGGGGCGATTGGCTCATCGAAAGCACTAAAGCACCATTTTAGTGCTTTAGGAAGAGGAACCTCGATCACGTTCTGCTGATCCTTATGCACTCTGTCGGTTAGTCGCGACGCTCCGGGCCCACGTTCAAAGCGGCCGATCACCCCTAGCTCACGGCAGATCAAGACTTCCTGCACGCGACGGTTGCAATTTGAGATGAAATGCGGGAAGCGTTCGGTAGGCTGTCACTCTCTCGGCGCGTTGTAGCGCAGCGGCGGTTCCGGATATCGCTTCGCTCAATCCAGGCCACGCGCCTAGACCGTCAAGGCCGCCGGCACACCAGATCGATCTCGATCAGCGCATCATAGGCCAGGCCGGTGACGCCGACGCAGGTGCGGGCCGGCAGGCGATCCGGTGCGAAGAACGTGCGATAGGTCTCGTTCATGGCCGCATAGTCTTCCTTGAAGCGCGTGAGATAGATCCGCGTCATCACGACGTGCTCGAGGCCGAGGTCGAGGCCCGCGAGAACCACTTTCAAATTCTCCATCACGGCCTTCGTCTGCGCGACGATGCCCTCGGGCAGCACGCCCGGCGTCTGCGGCGTATCGGGCATCTGGCCGGTCACGAAGACGAAGCCGTCGGTCTCCACCGCGTGGCTGAAGGGCGCGACCGGCTTCGGTCCGCCGCTGATCATGTGGAATTTCACTTGGATGTCCTGGTTAAGATGCGTCCTGAAACAGGCGCTTGCTGAGAATGGCGTGCACGCCCCAATTGCCGTCGACGACCTGTGTCACACCGAAATCGACCGCCGCCGACATCAGCGCGATCGCCTCGTCCTCGCTGAGGCCTTTGACGTTCATCAGAAAGCGCCGCATCTTGCGGAAAGCGTCTTTCATGGCGAGATCGAGCGAGGATTTTGCGTAGACCTCGCTCTGCCCCTGCGCGCCGAACTCGGCGAGATAGTTGGGGTGGCTGAAGCCGGTCAGCACCCAGTCGCTCTCGGTCTCGATCAGGGGATAGGAGAGATCGGCGAAAGGACGGCCGGCGAGATCAGCTTTCTTGTGCAGGATCACCTCGAAGGTGCCGGTCATCGAGCATTCGATCGCGGTGCCGCTGAGCTCGCCGTCGCCCTGTGCGGCATGGGGATCGCCGACCGACAGCAGCGCGCCGGGGACCGACACCGGAAGATACACTGTCGCCCCCTTCCCCAGCCGCCAATTGTCGAGATTGCCGCCGAAGTAGGACGGCGGCACGGAATCGACAAAATCGAGCTCGCGCGGCGCCAGCGCGATGACGCCGAAATGCGGCCGCAGAGGAATCTTGATGCCGTCGAGCACGGCGTGCCGGCGCTTGATCGTACCAGGTGCGACGGGAACGCCGGGATAGTCGTAAGTGGCGTGCACCACGCCGAAGGGATCGGTCTGCGGCTCCCAGCGATAGGAATAGAGCGCGCGGGCGTGCGGCAGCTCGGCGTCTTCGAAGATCTCATAGATGGTGACGGCTTCGCGCGGCTTGGGACCGCCGAGAAATTCGTTGTAGTGATAGCCCCACCACGCTGCGACAGAGGAGCCGAATACACGGCCCGCATGGCTCGGATTGCGACTGGCCCGCGGCACGATGTCGAGGATGCGCACCTCCAGCACATCGCCGGGCTGGGCGTCCTTCACCGCGACAGGCCCGGTGCAGATGTGCACGCCAAACCCCTCGCCGGCACCGCGGCCGAACACGCTGGCATCCATCGGGCCGGCGCCGCGGCGGTCGACGTTCTTCTTGCCCGGCGTCCAGCCGAATACGCTTTCTGCGGCGCCATCGCCTGATATCATCAACTCGGGATCGTCGGAGGCGTGCTGCGTCAGCGTCTCAATGGTGATGGTGTCGCCTGACGCGATCTCGATCTGCGGCGGCAGCGAGCGGCTGAAATAGCCCCAATGAACGCGGCTGGCCTCGACCGGGAGATGGTGATGACGGCGTTCGGCGGTGGTCGGCGCCCCGGCGCCAGCACAGGCGACTCTGCTGCGGACCTCCACACTTTGATGCGCGCGCAATTGCGCCAGCGCCTCCTGCGGCCAGCCACGTTGGCCGGCGACGCCATGTTGCACGGTCGCCCGTTCGGCCTCCTGCTGTCGGAACTCGCGCGGCGGCAGGCCGAAGCGATGCCGGAAGGCGCGGCTGAAATGCGCGGAGTCGCCAAAGCCGTAGGCGTAAGCGATCTCTGAGATCGACCGATGCGCCTCCGACGGACTGGACAGATCCGCCCAGGCGCGCTGGAGACGACGCTCGCGAACATAGTGGGTGAAATTGTCGCCGACCGTCTCGAACAGCTTTTGCAAATAACGCTCGGAAATGCCCTCGGCTTGCGCGACACGCGCCGGCACCAGATCGGGATCGTCGAGGCGACGCTCGATGGTCTGGCAGATCCGGTGCAGCAGCGCGGCCTGCGTCGCGCTCGCCCCGGCGTCGGACGTCGATGCCGCCAGTTGATGCGCGAGCGTCAGGAGAAGATCGACGAGCGACTGCGCGAGCAAATTCCATTCGGAATCGCTCAAAGCGTCGAGCGTGCGCGCGGTCGCGTCCAGCAGGCGCGAGAACACCTCGGCAAAGCCGCTGGTCGGAACGACGCGCGGCTCGCCGAGCCGCGGCTTACCCGAAAGGCGTCCGTGCAGCGCCTCGGAGGTGACTGACAGCACGATGGCGCGCATGTCCCGCTGGAACACGACGCTCCAGTCCCCGCTGCGCGGCAGCATCAGGAGATGACCGACGGGAACGATGCGGTGTCCGCCGGCGGTTTTCAACACCATGCCGTCCTCGACCGGCATCAGCGCGATCGGAAGGTCTTCGTTCGCTCGTGCCAGCGGACCGACGCTCTGCGCGCCCGCGGCCATGCGCGTCAGCGCAACACCGGCAGTCTGGCGATGGGAGGCGGTAGCATGCCCGTCAAAGAAGGAATGGCCGCCTGCCGGCTGCAGGCCGACCGCCGCAAGCACGTCCCGCCAGGCTTCGGGCCGGTCGTCTTGCGCGTAGGACTCGCTCGTGAACGGGCGAAAGCTCATCGGATCGACCCAGATTGCAGTCGATCGAAGCAACCTCTGTGCCAGACGCACGCGGTCCTCCGTCGCTGCGACGGGCCGCAAATGGTCTCCGCTTGTCACCTGCTCATCCCGAAAATGGTCCGCGTCTCAATGCATTAGTCGCAGCGGAAAATGTTCTTTCTGATCGTGCCGTGGACGCCCCAATTGGCGTCGACCACCTGCGTGACGCCGAAATCGGCGCCGACCGACATCAGCGAGATCGCCTCATCCTCGCTGAGGCGGTGCACCGTCATCAGAAACCGGCGGAGCTTCCTGAACGCATCGCGCATCGCACGGTCGAGACTGCTGTGATTGGCAATCTCAGTTTGCGCGTCGGCGCCGAGCGCGGCGAGATAATTCGGATAGGTGAAGCCGTAGAACGACCACGCATGATTGGTCTCGAGCATGGGATGGTCGAGGCCTTCGAGGCTGGTGCCGCCGAGGTCGGCCTTCTTGTGCAGGATGAATTCGAAATCGCCGGTCAGCGAGGTCTCGATGGCGGTGCCGCCGAGCTCGCTGTCGCCTTGCGCGGCATGGGGATCGCCAACCGAGAAATAAGCGCCGGGGACCGCGACCGGATAGAACATCCGCGCGCCCTTGCCGATGCGCCAGTCGTCGATATTGCCGCCGGTATAGCTCGGCGGGATCGAGCTGACGAAATCGGCTTCCGATGGCGCAAGGCCCATGGTGCCGAAATGCAGCCGCGCCGGCACCCTCACGCCGGAAAGGATGTTCTCGCGCTTCCTGATGGTGGCATGGTCCACGCGCACGCCCGGATAGTCGATGGTCGGGTGCACGATGCCGTCAGGATCGGTCTGCGGGGTCCAGACGTAATTGTAGACGGCCTTCGCATAGGGCTCGCCGGAGGTGTCGAGCTCGAAGATGGTGACGACCTCGCGCGGCTTTGGCTCCTCGATCAGGTCGTGATAGTGGAAACCCCAGTTCGCCGCGACATTGGAGCCGAAGCAGCGGCCGGCATGACAGGCATTGCAGCTCGGCCGCGGCCGGATATCGAGGATGCGCACCTCCAGAATGTCGCCGGGCTCGGCGCCTTCGATCGCGACGGGGCCGGTGAGCAAGTGCACGCCGATCCCCTCGCCCGCGCCGCGGATGAACGGGCCTTTCGTCGGGCCCGAGCCGCGGCGCGCCACCGCCTTGTGCTCGCGCGTCCACAGGAACACGCTTTCGGCACCGGGGTCGCCCTGAACCATGCGCTCGTAGTCGTCGTTGGCGTGGTGGGTCAGCGTCTCGATCGTGGCCCGGTCTCCGGAGCGCAGCGTCAGGGCCGGCGTGACTGTCTTGGAGAAATAGCCCCAATGGACGGTCTTCGGCGAAACCGGCAGCGTGACATGCTTCATGACGTGACCTCTTCGGGGATCTTGCACAGGGTGGAGAGAGGGCTCATCGCACCGTCTCCGGCGCCTTGTCGGTTTCCATCACGCTGAGGAAACGCGCCGTCAGCGGATTGCGTGGATTGGAGAGCACCTCGTGCGCCGGCCCCTCCTCGATGATGGTGCCACCGCTCAGGAAAGCGACACGGTCCGCGACCTCATCGGCGAAGCGGATCTGGTGCGTCGAGATGATCATGGTGAGGCCGTCGTCGATCGCGAGGCGGCGGATCACCTCCAGCACTTCATTGACGAGCTCGGGATCCAACGCCGAGGTCGGCTCGTCCAGCAGCAGCACGCTCGGATTGGGCGCCAGCGCGCGGGCGATGGCAACGCGCTGCTGCTGGCCGCCGGAGAGATGTCGCGGCAGCGCATCGGCGCGGTGTGACAGCCCGACGCGGTCGAGCAGCTCGGTGGCGCGGCGGTCGGCGTCGATCCGGGTCATGCCGTGGACCCAGCGCAAGGGCCCGGCGATGTTCTCCTTCGCCGAGAGGTGAGCAAACAGGTTGAATTGCTGGAACACCATGCCAACGCCGACACTGGCCCGCTCGTTGGCGATAGCGCGCGGCGACAATGGCTTGCCATTCTCGCCGAAGCCGAGCCGCCTGCCGCCGACGCGCACCGTGCCGGCGTCCCAGTTCTCCAGATGGTTGATGCAGCGAAGCAGCGTGCTCTTGCCGGAGCCGCTGGGACCGAGCAACGCGACCACCTCGCCCACGCGCACGGTCAAGTCGAGGCCGTTGAGCACCTTTTGCCCGCCGTAGCTCTTGGTGAGGTCCTTGGCCTCGACCGCGATATTGTTGCGCGCGATCGTCGCCGCGCGGCGGGCGCGCTCCTCGCGGGTCAGGGCGAGCGGCGGCGTTTCGGCCAGCTCTGCCGGTGCAGGCTCGGGATCGGGGCTGGCCGCATCGGCAAGGTCGAGCTTGGTGACGAGTTCGACACGGCGCCACGGCAGATAGTCGGCCAGCTTGCGCTGGCGGCGCGTGGTCCGGTCGAGATCGAGCAGCCATTCGACGAAGAGCTGGATCGCGCTGATGGTCGCGGTCAGCAGGAGATAAAGCAGCCCCGAGGCAAAGAAGATCGAAAAGAAGTCGAAGGTCGAGGACGCCAGCTGCGTCGAGCGTAACGTCAGCTCCTGCACCGCCACGACGGAGGCAAGCGATGAATTCTTCAGCGCGCTCACCGCCTCGTTGCCGAAGGCCGGGATCATGGTGCGGATCGCCTGTGGCGCGATGACCCTGCGCATCAGCACCGACGGCGTCATGCCGAGCGCCTGCCCCGCCGTCACCTGGCCGCGGTCGACGCCAAGCACGCCGGCGCGCAGCATCTCCGCAATGAACGGCGCCTCGTTGCAGGCGAGCGCAAGGCCTGCCGCCAGCACGGCCGGCAGCTTGATCCCGATATGCGGCAGCGCGTCGTAGGCGAAAACCATTTGGAGGATCAGCGGCGTGCCGCGGAAGATCACGGTATAGGCCCTGGCGATCGCCGCCAGCGGCCAGAAGCGCGAGAGCTGCATGCCGGCGAGGATCAATCCGAGGATCAACCCGCCGCCGAGCCCGAGGGCGGTCACCTCGAGGGTGAGCTCGATGCCCGCGAGCAGATACGGCATGCTGAGGTAGTGAAGGAACAGCGACATCAGTCGACAGTCATGACAACGTGATCGGGTTTGGTCGAAGACGGGCGCTTCGAGGACGGGCCACCTCTCGAAGCGAAGCTTCGGCTACGTCGCATCGTTCGATGCGATCGGGATGAAAGGTTACGCCCCCTCACCCGGCGCTTCGCGTCGACCTCTCCCCGTCGAGGAGAGGTCGACCGCGCTCAGTCAGTCAGCCGTGAGAATTTCCGGCTCGATGAAATTGTTCACATCGAGCCCATGCTTCTTCAGGAGCGCCATGTGCGTGCCCGCCTTCTGCACCTCGATCAGGGCAGCGAGCACGGCGTCACGGAATTTCGGCTTGCCCTTGGGAACAGCGATGCCGACCGAGTATGGGATCGTCACAGCGACCGCCTTCTCCAGCTTGTCCGGATAGGCCTTCACGGCGCTGTCGACGGTGTTGACGTCGTTGATGTAGGTGTCGGCGCGGCCGGCCAGAATCGCCTGGATGCAGTTGGCGTTGTTGTCGTAGAGCTGGATGGTCGGCTCCGGCTTGCCGGCCTTCTTGCACTCCGGGATCAACGCCTGGATCAGGGGCACCTCGACATAGCCGGTGTTTTCGGCAGCAGCGGCGCCGCACAGCGACAGGTTGATGCCGTTGATGCCCTTGGGGTTGCCCTTGGCGACCAGCACGCCATCGAACACCTTCGAATAGGTGATGAAGTCGGCCGCCTTGGCGCGCTCCTTGGTGGCGTAGATGTCGGAGATCACGATGTCGGCCTGACCGGCGGCGAGCGTGGTCAGGAGCGCCGCGAACGTCACCGCCTTGTAGGTCAGCTTGAAGCCGAGACATTCGCCGATGGCTTCGCCGAGATCGATGTCGAAGCCGATATATTTGCTGGGGTCCTTGGGATCGATCGTCTCATAGCCCGGCGTGTGCGGGTTGATGGCGTTGACGAGCGTCTTGCCCTTCCAGTCCGGATACTTTTCCTGAAGCGCGGCGCAAGCAGCGGGCGCTGCGGCCTGCGCGCTCAGCGGTGAGGCAACCACGAGACCGAAAGCAATGGCGGCGCCGAGCATGAGCTTGCACCGCGGCAATGATGCGCGCGCCATTCCCCGCCGCGCCTGGGGCCAAATCGATTTCTCCATCTCGCCAGTTCCTCCGAAATGTCATGGCCTCTGCCATGCTCCAGTGATCGGGGATGAAGCGTGCGGGAGTGGGCAGTGAAAAGCTTGTCCGCGGGCGTACAAAAAATTGGACGGAGCCCGCCCGGCATTTGGGCAAACGGTTGCCCAAAAACTGTCCGCGGACCGCGACGCAAGTGAGGGATTCCGAATTCGGGGGATTACGAATTGCTCTCGGCCGCAGCAGCGATCTGCCGGCTCGCCGGATCATTCGGTGAGCTCATTTGACGGAGATATGACGATTGGCGACCAAGATGCGGTGAAGGTACGAAGCATCCACGTCCAGCATCCGCAGCAAATCCACAGCATATCCACAGGGTGGCTGTGACGGATTCGCGAGCCCCTGCGAGGGACTTGCTGCGCACAAACCCACAAGCCGGCCGTTCAGCCACCCGCTTGGTCGAACACGGATCGGCAGGCCTCGCTGAGGCTGGCGCGGTTGCGGCGCAGGCAGGCGGTGATGGCGCGGACGTTGGGGATCTCCCCGGCGCAGAGCCGGTAGACGTCGGGGGTACAGGCCCGCCGCTGCTCCGCCGTTCCCTGTGCATGGGCCGCAGAGGCAAACAGCGTCAGGAACAGCCCGACCGTCGAGGCGCCCCGCGCCCGGCTCTTCACGCCCGCAAACCGCAAGAACCTCGCCTTCATGACCAGTCTCCCGCTCTGCACTGCCCGCTCAGGCCTGCATTGGCCGGCACGGTGCAAAGGGGTTACGAGAAATAAACCGCCAGGAATGTGATCTCCTTCACACCCGCTGCGCGGCGGCGGCACGTAGGGTTGCCCTGGGGATTTTCAGGAATCGCTAACCATTCGGATCCCGATCGCCGCATCGTTAAAATGCGAACGATCGGGTCAATCCGGTAACAAATCGGCTTTGCGACATTGCGCCGTCCGCGTTCTGCGAGGGTGTGATGAGCGAAGCCGAATTCAATTTGCTGCTGGATGCTGTCCGGGACGCCATGGTCTTTGAGGATTTCGCGCCTGTGCCGGTGGAGGAATACGTGCCCCTCTCGTGGAGCTTCCATGCGACGCCCAAGGGGACCAATGACAAGGCTGCCAATGACAACGATGGAGCCTGGCCCCTCTTGCCCTTCCCCGACGACTGGTACGCGGCCTGCTGAGGCCACTTGAAGTGAACCGATGCGTCCGCCTTGCGGGCGGTTCGGCACGACCGAGCGCCGGGGACCGGCGCAGCCCCGATCAAGTCTTGACGCGTTCCTCGCCCTGCTGCGGCGCCCGGTCGGGTGCAGCCGGCGGGAAGATGCTGTCATAGATCGCGCGCGCCTCCGCAATGAGGCGGGCCCGCTCCAGCTCGGATTTCGGGACAAATCGAACGACGTCGCCCACGTGCTCTCTAGCTCCAGGGTTTGGATGCGTCTCTTCGCAGATGCGAAGTCTATGCCAGAGGACCTGAATCGCACCTTTCCGCCAAGCCCCGGGCAAAACCGGTGGCTGGCTGACGCGTGCGGCGCCGGCGGAACCGCCTATAAGTCCAAATTTTGCGGAAAATCAGAGACTTGTGATGGAGGCCACGACCAGAATTGAACTGGTGTACACGGTTTTGCAGACCGTTGCGTAACCACTCCGCCACGTGGCCCCGTAAGGGCGGACCAATATAGGGGATCAATGGCTTAGGCAACCCCACGGCCCGCGGGTAGCACAGCGAAATGTCCAGCCGAAATCAGGCGCGCTTGCCGCGCCGGAAGTCGCGCCGGCGGCCCTTGGGCGCGGGCTTGGGTGCCAGTTCCGGCATCTCGTCCTGGACCTCGCGGTAGCGGGCCAGCATCCGTTCGAAACTGGCATGAAGCGTCTCGGCGATATCAGAGCGCCGCTCGAGGGCGGCGAGGATCGTCGCGGCGGCTTCGATGGTCGAGAGGCCGTCGCGGCGCGGCTCCTTGCGTAAGCGCCCGTAGCGAGAGGGACGTGCCGGATTGAGGATCACGCGCTGGCATTTCAGCATCCAGGGATTGCGCCACCACAGCGCCTTGGCCTGGCTCCAGGTGCCGTCCAGCAGCACCACGCCTTCGAGCTTGCCGAGAATCGCGCGCTGGTTCTCCGCGACCTCGCCCTTGCGGTTGAGCGCGACAATCTCACCTTCGGCATCGAGATCGGCCGCGCGTGCCGAGCCGAGATAGAGCACCGCCCAGTGCGAAGCATTCTCGACCGGCCGTCCCAGCGCCTTGGACAGGCTCGGCCAGGACAGGCCGACCCGCACCGTTGCATCGGCAAAATGCCTGGCCAGCAGCCGCGCCGTGCCGAGTGCCCTGTCCTGCTCCTGCGGATGCTGCAGGATCAGGAGCGAGAGCCGGTTCTCGATCGGCATCACGCTGTCGCAAATGCACAGCGGCATCGGCTTCTGGCAATGCGGGCATTCGGGGATCGGTTCGGCCGGCGCGGCGGCAGTGTCGGGCGGATTGGACATGGTCGCCGCTATACGCTTCGCGCGGCGCTGCAACAACCTATTCCGCCGGTGCCGCCAGCGGACGCGGCTCGGATCGCCGCCGCAGGCGGTCGATCAGGAGGTAGATCACGGGCGTCGTGTACAGCGTCAGGATCTGCGAGACGAACAGGCCGCCGATGATGGTGATGCCGAGTGGGCGGCGCAGCTCCGTGCCGGGGCCGGTCGCGATCACCAGCGGAATGCCGGCAAACAGCGCCGCCATGGTCGTCATCAGGATCGGGCGGAAGCGCGCCTGGCAGGCCTCGAAGATCGCCTCGGCCGAGGACAGGCCGCGCTGGCGCTCGGCATCGAGCGCGAAATCCACCATCATGATGCCGTTCTTCTTGACGATGCCGATCAAGAGGATGATGCCGACGAAGGCGATCACCGTCAGCGGCGTGTTGGTGAGCTGCAAGGCCAGCAGCGCACCCAAGCCGGCTGAAGGCAGTGTCGAGATGATCGTGAGCGGATGGGCGAGGCTCTCATAGAGCACCCCGAGCACGATATACATCGCGACCAGCGCGCCGAGGATCAGGAGCGGTTGACGACCGCTGGTTCTGGCGAAATCGCCGGCATTGCCGTCGAAGCTGCCGCGAATGCCTTCGGGCATGTGCAACTCGTCGACCGCACGCTGGATGTTCTGGGTCGCCGCCTGAAGCGGCACGTCCGGCATCAGGTTGAAGGACACCGTGGTCGATGGGAACGACTGCGAATGATAGACGGCGAGCGCAGCGAGCCCGCGCGTCGCGCGCACCACGGCCGACAGCGGCACCTGCGCATCTCCCGCGCCGGCGACGTAGATGCGATCGAGATTGGAGGGGTCGACCTGGAACTTCGGGTCGATCTCCAGCACAATCATATACTGGTTGCGCTGGGTGTAGATGATCGAGATCTGCCGCTGTGCGAAAGCGTTGTTCAGCGCGTTGTCGATGTCCTGGACCCTGACGCCGAGCGCGGACGCCTTCTGGCGGTCGATGGCGAGCGTCAGTTGCAGCCCGCCGGGATCGCGATCGCTGGAGATGTCGGTGATGCCCTCCACGCTCTCCAGGCGCTTGGCCACGATCGGCGCCCATTTCTGCAGCAGGCCGAGATCGGTGCTGGTGAGCGTATATTGGTAGTCGGAATCGCTCTGCCGCCCGCCGGCGCGCACGTCCTGGGCGGCGAACATGAAGAGGCGGATGCCGGGTACGGGATACAGCGCACGCCTGAGCCGGTCGATCACGACCTCAGTCGACACGTGGCCACGCTCCTCCGGCGGCTTCAGGCTGATGAACATGGTGCCGCGGTTCGAGGTTGCCGGCCCCGGGCCCCCGCCTCCGCTGCCGACGGTCGAGCCGATGCCGGCCACCGCCGGATCCCGCATCACGATCTCGGCGAGCCGCTGCTGCAGGCCGAGCATCGACTGGAACGAGATGTCCGCCGAGGCGCGCGTCGCGCCGATGATGAGGCCGGAATCGTCGGTCGGGAAGTAGCCTTTGGGGACCTTGATGTAGAGCGTCACCGTGAGCGCGATGGTGGCGAAGAACACCAGCAGCGTCAGCAGCGGGAATTCCAGCACGGTGCGCAAGCTGCGGGCGTAGAACGCGATGGTGCGCGACAGCGCGCCTTCGATGATGCGGTCGAACAGCGTTGCCGTGCCGGAGGTGGTCTGCCGGATGTATTGGGCGCAGATCATCGGCGTGACCGTCAGCGACACCAGCGTCGAGACCAGGATGGCGAAGGTCAGCGTCAGCGAGAATTCGCGCAGGAGCCGGCCGACGACGCCGTCCATGAAGATCAGCGGCGTGAAGGCGGCGATCAGCGACAGGCTGATCGAGACCACGGTGAAGCCGATCTGCTTGGCGCCCTCCTGCGCCGCCCGGAACGGCCGCATGCCTTGCTCGAGGTTGCGGAACATGTTCTCGATCATGACGATGGCGTCGTCGACGACGAAGCCGACGGAGATGGCGAGCGCCATCAGCGACAAATTGTCGATGGAGAAACCCGCGACCCACATGCCGGCGCAGGTGCCGGCGAGTGCCAGCGGCACCGAGATGCCGGCCGCGATGGTCGGCGTCAGCCGCCGCAGGAACACGAACACGACGACCATCACCAGGACTGAGGTCGCCAGCAGCGTCCATTGCATGTCCAGCACGCTGGCGCGGATCGTGCCGGTCCGATCGACCAGGGTGGAGATTTCGACACCGGCCGGAATCCACTGCTTCAGCTCGGGGATCAGCGCCTTGACCCGGTCAACGGTGTCGATGACGTTGGCATCGCCCTGCTTGGTGATCTGGATCAAAACCGCCGGTTGCCTGTTGAACCAGGCGATCGAGCGGACGTTGCGGACGGAATCCTCGATGTCGGCGACGTCCGACAGCCGTACGAAATTGCCGCCCGAGCTCTTGATGACGATGTCGCGGAACTCCTTCGCGGTGCGCATCTGCTTGTTCAGCGACAGCGTCTCGCTTTGACGCTCGCCTTCGAAGATCCCGACGGGGCCGAGCGCGTTGGCGGCGACGATCGCGGTCCGCACGTCGTCAGTGCCGATTCCGGCATTGGACAGCGCAACCGGGTTGAGCTGCACGCGCACGGCCGGCTGGTCGGCGCCGGAGATCGACACGTTGCCGACGCCCGGCACCTGGGAGATGCGTTGCGCCAAGACGCTGTCGGCGACGTCGTAGATCGCCGACGGAGAGATCGTCTTGGAGGTCAACGCCAGCACGAAGATGGGTGCGCCGGCCGTGTTCGCCTTGCGGAAACGCGGCAGCGTCGGCAGGTCGCTCGGCAGGTCGACCATCGCGGCGTTGATGGCCGCCTGCACGTCGCGCGCGGCCTTGTCGATGTTGCGGCCGATGTCGAACTGGAGCTGGATGCTGGTCGTGCCGAGGCTCGAGGTCGAGGTGATCTGGTTGATGCCGGCGATCTCTCCCAACCGTCGTTCCAGTGGCGAAGCGACCGTCGCCGCCATCACGGACGGATCGGCGCCGGGCCGGCTGGCGGAGACGAAGATGGCGGGGAAGTCGACATTCGGAACCGAGGCGACGGGCAGGAACTGGTAGGCGACGACACCCAGCAGGAACAGCCCGATCGACAGCAGCGTGGTCGCGACCGGGCGGCGGATGAAGGGCTCCGAGATCGATGCCATCACTGCATCCCCTCGGTCGCGCCGGCGACCGGCGGGCCGCCGGATCCAGCCGGCGGCAGCGCCTGCTCGAGGCGACGGTTGACGCGATCGAGCGCCAGATAGATCACGGGCGTCGTGTAAAGTGTCAGTAGCTGGCTGAGCAGCAGGCCGCCGATGATGGAGATGCCGAGCGGAAAGCGCAGCTCGGCGCCGGTGCCGCTCTCGATCGCGAGCGGCAGCGCCCCGAACAGCGCCGCCAGCGTCGTCATCATGATCGGGCGGAAGCGCAAGAGGCAGGCCTGCACGATCGCTTCATTGGGCGACATGCCCTTCCCGCGCTCGGCCTCGAGCGCAAAGTCGATCATCATGATCGCGTTCTTCTTGACGATGCCCATCAAGAGGATGATGCCGATCAGGCCGATCACCGAGAGGTCCTGTCCGCACAACATCAGCGCCAGGATGGCGCCGACGCCGGCTGAGGGCAGCGTCGACAGGATCGTGATCGGGTGGATATAGCTCTCGTAAAGCACCCCTAACACGATGTAGATCGTGATGACGGCGGCGAGCAGCAGCCAGGGCTGGCCGGCGAGTGCCTTGGCGAATTCGGCGGCATCGCCGGCATAGACGCCCACGATGCTGCCCGGCAAGCCGATGCGGGTCTCGATCACCTTCACGGCTTCGACGGCGTCGCCGAGCGCCGCGCCCGGCGCCAGGTTGAAGCTGAGCGAAACCGACGGAAATTGCGCCTGGTGCGAGATTGCGAGCGGCGCCGTGGTCCGCTTCAGCGTCGCCACGGCCGACAGCGGCACCTGGGCATTGGGCGCGCCGGCGGTGGCGCTCGCGGCACCCGGCAGATAGAGCTTTGACAGGACCGAGGGATCGCGCTGATACATCGGTAGCGCCTCCAGCACCACGCGGTACTGGTTGGCCTGACCGTAGATGGTCGATATCTGCCGCTGAGCGAAGGCATCGTTCAGCGTGTCGGTGATTGCTTGCAGGCTGACGCCGAGCTGGCCGGCGCGGGTGCGGTCGACATCGAGCTGCGCCCGCAGCCCCCCCTCCTGCGCCTCGGAGGAGACGTCCCGGAACAAGGGATCGCGCCGCATCTCCGCAACCAGCTTGCGCGCCCATTCCGAGACCAGCGTCGCATCGGTGCCGGTCAGCGTGTACTGGTATTGCGAGCGGCTCGACTGGGTCGAGATCTGCACGTCCTGCACCGGCTGGAAATAGACGGTCATGCCGGGGATGCCGGAGACCCGCTCCTTCAGCCTTGTCACGACCACGCTGACATCGTCGCGGCGCTCGCCGCGCGGCCGCAAGCTCATGACGAGGCGGCCGACATTGGTGGTCGGGTTGACGGAGCCCGCACCGATCACCGAGACCACGCCGACCACGTCAGGGTCGGCCCTGATGGCCTCGGCCGCTTCGGCCTGCCGCCTCTTCATCTCCGCAAACGACACGTCGGGCCCCGCCTCCGTCACCGCAGTGATCGAGGCGGTGTCCTGCAGCGGCAGGAAGCCCTTGGGCGCGACGACATAGAGCACCAGCGTCGCAATCAGCGTGGCGAAGGTCACGACCAGGGTGGCGCGCTGGCGCTCCAGCACCCACAAAAGCGATCTGTGATAGGCATCGACGGTACGGTCGATGAAGCGGCTGATCGCGGCCAATCCCGGCACGGCCAGCTCCTCGTGCGCGTGCTTGAGCAGCCGCGAGCACATCATCGGCGTCAGCGTCAGCGAGACCACCGCCGAGGTCACGACCGCGATGGTCAAGGTCAGCGCAAATTCGCGGAACATGCGCCCGACCAGGCCCGACATGAACAGGAGCGGGATGAAGACCGCAATCAGCGACACCGTCAGCGAGATCACGGTGAAGCCGATCTCGCTGGCGCCCTTCCGCGAGGCTTCCATGGCGCCGTCGCCATTTTCCATGTGACGCACGATGTTCTCGATCATCACGATGGCATCGTCGACGACGAACCCGGTGCCGATCGTGAGCGCCATCAGCGACAGATTGTCGAGGCTGAAGCCGGCAAAATACATGATGCCGAAGCTCGTGATCAGCGACAGCGGCAGCGCGACGCCGGCGATCACGGTTGCGCGCAGCGAGCGCAGGAACAGCAGCACCACGAGCGTCACCAGCACGACGGCAAGGACCAGCGTGAATTGTACGTCGCGCACCGAGGCGCGGATGGTGACGGTGCGGTCGGAGACGATGGTGAGGTTCACGCCGGCCGGGATCGCGCGCTGCAGTTTCGGGATCTCGGCGCGGATCTGGCTGACGACGTCGATGACGTTGGCGCCGGGCTGGCGCTGGATGTCGAGGATGACCGCTGGCGTGCCCTGGTACCAGCCGCCGGTGCGGTCGTTCTCGAGGCCGTCGACGATCTGGGCGACGTCGGCAATGGTCACCGGCGAGCCGTTGCGGTAGGCGATGATGACGGGCTTGTAGGCGTCGGCCGCCGCGATCTGGTCGTTGGCGGCGATGATATAGGATTGCTGCGCGCCGTCGAGCGAGCCTTTCGGCCCCGAGACATTGGCATTGGCGATCGCGGTGCGCAGATCTTCCATCGCGATGCCGTAGGCTGCAAGGCGCGCCAGATCGGCCTGGATGCGCACGGCCGGCTTCAGCCCGCCCAGCACGGACACGCGCCCGACGCCGGAGATCTGGCTCAAACGTTGCGCCAGAATGGTGTCGGCGATGTCGCTCATCACCCGCAGCGAGATCGTGTCCGAGCGCAGCGCCAGCGTCATCACCGGCGCATCCGCCGGATTCACCTTGGCGTAGGTCGGTGGGTAAGGCAGCGTCCTCGGCAGCACACCCGCGGCGGCATTGATCGCGGCCTGCACGTCCTGCGTCGCCCCGTCGATATCGCGGTTGAGGTCGAACTGCAGCGAGATCTGGCTGACGCCGAACGAGCTCGTCGAGTTCATCGCCGAGAGCGACGGGATCTGCCCGAGCTGCCGCTCCAGCGGCGCGGTGATCAGCGAGGCGATCACGTCCGGACTCGCGCCCGGCAGCTGCGTCGTCACCTGCACGGTCGGGAAATCGACCTGCGGCAGCGCCGAGACCGGCAGCGCGAAATAGCCGAGCAGCCCGCCGATCAGAAGCGCGATGCCGAGCAGCGAGGTCGCGATCGGCCGGCGGATGAAGGGTTCGGAGACACCCATGGGTTATGCCTGCCGCTTCAAGCGGCTGTTGTCGGGATCATGGCTGCTTGGCTCCACTTTCCGATGCCCCCGGCCCCGGCGCCGGTCCTGTCTGCCCCTTCTGGTCGCCTTCGCTGCTCTTGCGCTTGGCGCGCAACTCGCCGTCCTTGCCCTGCCCGTCCTTCTGGCCTTCGTTGGCGCCATCCTTCTTTTGGGCGTCCGGCGCGCGCGTGCGCTTGCGCGGGGCAAGATCGGCCGACGGAGTCTGGTCGTCGCGGCCGACGATCACCTTGGAGCCGTCGGACAGATTTGCGAAGCCCGTGGTGACCACCCTGTCGCTCGCCGACAGGCCGCTGGCGATCACGGCGTCATGCTCGTTCTGCTGGGTCACCGTCACGGGCTTGGCCGAGACGATGTTGTCCGCGCCGATGACGTAGCTGAAAGTGCCGATCGGGCCGCGCTGCACCGCCGAGGTCGGCACCACCAACGCCTGCGTCAAGGTCTCGACCTTGAGGCGGACATTGACGAACTGGCCCGGCCAGAGCTGGTAATTGGCATTGGGGAATTCGGCCTTGAGCTTGAGCGTGCCGGTGGTCTGGTCGACCTGGTTGTCGATGCCGGTGAGCTTGCCGGTATCGATCACCGTGATGCCGTCATTGCCGAACACGTCGACCGCGAGCGGCCCCTTCGCCGCCGCCGCGTTGACGCGCATGATCTGCTGTTGTGGCAGGCTGAACCACACCGCGATCGGCTGCAATTGCGTGATCACCACGAGGCCCGTGGTGTCGGAGGCATGGATGATGTTGCCCTGGTCGACCAGGCGCAGGCCGACGCGGCCCGAGATCGGCGCCACGATCTTGGTGTAGCTCAGCGTCGCCGCCGCGTTGTCGATCGCAGCCTGGTCGGCCTTGACCAGCGCCTCGGTCTGCGCGACCAGCGCACGCTGGGTGTCGGCCTGCTGCTTGGAGCCGGCGTTGGAGGCGGCGAGCTGCTCGTAGCGCGCGAGGTCGATGCGTTGGTTGGCGAGCTGGGCCTGATCCTGCGCCTTCTTGGCAACCGCCTGGTCGTACTGCGCCTGATAGATCGCCGGATCGATCTCGCCGAGCACGTCGCCCTTCTTGACGTCCTGACCTTCCGTGAAATTGACCGCGATCAGCTTGCCGTCGACCTGCGAGCGCACGGTCACGGTGTTGAGCGCGCGGATCGCGCCGACGCCGTCGAGATAAACCGGCACGTCCTGGATGCGCGGGCTCGCCGCCAGCACCGGCACCGGCAGATCGGGGCGCTGATTGCGGTTGTTCGTCTGCTGCTGTTGCATGACGATCCAGCCGACATAGCCGAGGCCGCCGAGGATCGCGAGCGTGACCAGGGTCATGACGATGCCGCGGCCGCGCGATCTCTTCGCCGTCCCCTCTCCCGCGCCCTGCTTGGTGTCCGGCTTAAAGAGCATTGACCGGTTTCTCCATTCGCGGCTCCCAGCCGCCGCCGAGCGCCTGGTACAGGCTGACGATGGCCAGAAGCCGTGCGAGTTGGGCCTGCGACAGCGCATCTTCCGCCTGGAACAGGGTCAGTTGGGTGTTGAGCACGGTCACGATGTCGGCGGTGCCGGCACGCAATTGCTGCTCGGAGAGATCGAAGGCGCGGCGCGAGGCGGCGACGACGTCACGCTGCAATTGCAGCCTGATCGTGGTCTGCTTGATCGAGAACAGCGCGTTGTCGACGTCGGCGAAGGCCTGGATGATGGTCTTGCGATAGGTTTGCAGCAGCTCGTCCTGCCGCGCCTTGGCCAACTCGAAATTGCCGAGGATCCTGCCGCCGTCGAAGATCGGCTGTGTCGCGCTGCCGACGAGCTGGAAGAAGGCCGCATGCGGCTGGAACAGCGAGACCAGCGCCGAGCTCTGATAGCCGCCATTGCCGGTGAGCTGGATGGTCGGAAAGAACTGCGCGCGGGCATTGCCGATGTTGGCAGTGGCCGAGGCGAGCTGCGCCTCCTGTCGGCGGATGTCCGGCCGCTGCGTCAGCAGCTCCGACGGCAGGCCGGGCGTCACGCGCGGGATCGCGATCCGGTCCAGAGAGCCGCCGTGGACGCGCACGCTCTCCGGCGGCCGCGACACCAGCACGGCGAGCGCATTGATGTTCTGGTCCAGCGTCTGGCGCAACGGCGGCACCAGCGCCTTCTGGTTCGCCAGCACGCTCTCCTGCTGGGCGACGTCGAGATCGGTGCCGGTGCCGGCCCTGCGGCGCTCCCTGACCGCATCGAGGATGCGCTGGGCGCTCGCGATGTTGCGCTGTGAGGTCCTGATGCGGTCCTGCGAGGCCAGCACCTGGAAATAGGCGTTGGCGACGGCGGCGAGCGTAGTCAGCGCGACCGTGTCGCGATCGAAACGGTTGGCGTTCGCCGTCTCCTCTGCCGACTGCAGCGCGTCGCGGTTCTGGCCCCAGAAATCGAGCTGATAGCTCGCGCTCAGCGAGGCCGAATAATTGACAACCTCGCGCCCGCCGATGGACAACCCCGAAGCGCTCGAGCCCGATGTGCGCGAATAGGTTTCTGATCCGCCTGTCGAGACACTCGGCAGCAGCGCCGCGCCGGCCTGCCGCGCCTGGGCGTCGGCCTGGACGATGCGCGCCACGGCCGCGGCGATGTCGAGGTTGACGGTCTGCGCCTCCTCCATCAGCTGCGCCAGCTCCGCAGAGCGGAAGCCGCGCCACCAATCCAGCGACGGCGGCGCATCGCCCCTGCCGGCATATTTGTAGTGCGTGGGAACGTCGAGCGCGGGATCGGGAAGATCCTGGGTCAGCACGCACGCCCCCGAGCCGGCGGCGAGGCACAGCACCGCAATCCATCGCGCCGCGCGCAGCGTCCCGAATGCAGAACCGAGAGACCGCCGCGAGGCGATCACTGGAACTTGCTGTGTCACATCCACCCCCCGCCGGGCAGATCAAGCCGCCGCAACGCTGCCGGATTAACCGATTCGCGGCGGGATGATCGGGAGGCTTTGGACGACGCGCTCACAGTCATGATGCTTTCTGCGGAACTTAAGCTTCATACTAGCCGGGCGCGGAACGGCGGGACAGTGCCGCAATTGCGAGATGCCCGTGCCAACGAGGCGGGAGCGAACCGACTAGAATGCGAAAAGCACCTGTCTCGCAGAGACTTCCTTCATTGCGAAACATTGGGAAACGTAAGCAAGCTTACCAAGATTTCATGTGATATCGCGGCCACACCCTTAGCTTCGCTCTTTATTCCGACCGCGTTGCACGCCTTCAGCTCAGTCCCACCCTCCGGGCGACGCGCAACACTCGTCAATCTTGCCGAAAACGAAGCCGTCCAACGTGCCGATATCTCTTGGGCCGTCACCGCAGTCCACCTGTCCTGTCGCGACCCGTCTCGCCAGTGGCAAGAATCGGTCGCGACAGTGCTGATCGGGAGCGCAATCGTTTCGTGCCCTGGCCGGGGTTCGGTCGTTTCCTCCTACCGATATCCCGCCTCGCGGCCGCGCGCATCAGCGCCGGTCTCGTCTCGGGCATATCACTGTTTCCGCGGGCGTTTCTGTCGGGTTCACCGCAGCGCAAAAGCCTTCCCCTTTGGCCTCCCAAGCACTAGGTTCGGGCCAAAGCCGATCAACCCCTTGGTAGTGATTTCCCCCAACATGACCATTCGCAACGACGTTGTCGAAGCCATCGGCAACACCCCCCTCATCAAGCTCAAGCGCGCTTCGGAATTGACCGGCTGCACCATCCTGGGCAAGGCCGAGTTCATGAATCCCGGTCAGTCGGTGAAGGACCGCGCCGGCAAATGGATGATCCTGGAGGCCGAGAAGCGCGGCGAGCTGAAGCCCGGCGGACTGGTGGTGGAAGCGACAGCCGGCAATACCGGCATCGGCCTTGCCGTCGTTGCGAGCGCGCGCGGCTACCACACCCTGATCGTGATCCCGGAGACGCAGAGCCAGGAGAAGAAGGACTTCCTGAAGCTTTGCGGTGCCGAGCTGATCGAAGTGCCGGCCCTTCCCTACGCCAACCCCAACAACTACCAGCATGTCGGTCGGCGGCTCGCCGATGAGCTCCGCAAGACCGAGCCCAATGGTGTGTTGTTCGCCGACCAGTGGAACAACCTCGACAACGCCAAGGCGCATTACGAATCCACGGGGCCTGAGATCTGGGAGCAGACCGGCGGCAAGGTTGACGGCTTCGTCTGCTCGGTCGGCAGCGGCGGCACGCTCGCCGGCGTCAGCCGCTATCTGAAGGAGAAGAACAAGAACATCCGCATCGCCTGCGCCGATCCGCACGGTGCCGGCATGTACGAATATTTCAGGACCGGCGATGCCAAGGCGACGCCGGGCGGCTCGATCACGGAGGGCATCGGCCTCAACCGCGCCACCGCGATCGTCGAGACCGCCAAGGTCGACGACGCCTATCTCATTCCCGACACCGACGCCGTCAGTGCGATCTACGAGCTGCTCCAGCACGAAGGTCTGTGCCTCGGCGGCTCGACAGGCATCAATGTCGTCGGCGCGATGCGGCTTGCGAAGCAGCTCGGGCCCGGCAAGACGATCGTCACCGTCCTGTGCGATTCCGGCAGCCGCTATCTGTCGAAGCTGTTCAACGCCGACTTCATGCGCGCCAAGAACCTGCCGGTTCCGGAATGGCTGGAGAAGCGCAGCAACATCAAGCCGCCCTTCGTTTGATCATCGCGCACGTGATCGGGCCGAGGGCGCAGATCCACAAAATCTGCGCAGTTCGACCGGCTCAAGCGACTTGCCCGGTTTCCGAGGCCGCGGCACAATAGTCGCGCCAGAACTTGCGGTAGCCCTCCTCGACCCTGCGCGTGTAGGTTTCGACGTTGCCCGCGGCCGAAGCTGCGATCCGGGCCGGCAATTCCGCGCGCAACTTTGCCAGATGCGCGGGCTGGGCCGCGAATTTGCACGCGATAGCGGCGTAGCCCTCGTCGTCCTCGGCCACCCAGTCGCCGAGACCGACGGCGGCCACGATGGAGCCGCCGGCGCGCGAGGATGCGCCGTGGCCGAGCTTGGCGACGACCGGAACGCCCGCATAAAGGGATTCCCAGGTGCTGACCCCGCCGTTCTGGGGAAACGGATCGAGCGAAATATCGACCAACGCGAAGGCTCGCAGATGATCGGCGCGCTCGGACGAGCCGAGGCAGGCGATCCTCTCCTCGGCAATCCCGTGGGCGACAAAGCGCGCGAGAAGGCCGTCGCGCACCAGGGGATCGTCGAGCAGCGTATGCTTGATGATGACCTTCGATCCGGCCACCTCCCGCATCACGTTCGACCATACCCGGATGGCCTCGTCCGAGATCTTGTTGACGCGGTTGAACACGCCGAAGGTGACGTAGCCGTTGCGAAGCATGGGAAGCTCCGAAGGCGGCACATCGAGGATGGGATCGATCGTGATCAGGCACGGCAGGTCATAGACCTTTTCAGCCAGCAGATGCCGTGCCGATTGCGGAATGAAGACGGGGTCCGCGAGCACGTAGTCCATCGTCCGAAGGCCGGTGCCGGTCGCGTGTCCGAAGCCCGTGACCTGGATGGGAGCCGGCTTGCGGGCGAAGACCTGAAGCCTGTTGCCCGACGAGTGCCCGGACACGTCGATCAGGATATCGACCTTGTCGGCCTCGATACGATCGGCCAGTTCGTCGTCGAACATCTGCCAGGCATCGACCCAGCCGTCTGCCGCCGACTTGAATTCGGCTGTGATCGCATCTCGTGTCGGCGAACACGAATAGCAGACGACCTCGAAGCTGGCATGATCGTGATGGCGCAGCACCGGCAGCAGGCCGAACGCCGCCGAATGATACCAGAATTCGGCGGAAACATAGCCGATCACGATCCGCCTGTCGGGATCGAGCTGCCGAGGGGCGAGCTTCCTCTGCGGCACGCGGGCACCGATCGCCTCGCCCCAGGACTTTCGTGTCGCCTGCTGGATCGTGAAATCGGCGTCGGGGAGAAAGTCCAGATAGTAGATCTTCCGCGCCATCAAGTCTGGATCCGGCGAGATCGCCAGCGCGGCGTCGAGATGTTCGATTGCGGACGCGATTTCGCCCTGATTTGCGAAACAGGAGCTCAGCAATGCCAATGCGATTGTGGAACGTGGATTTTGCTCGAGCAAGGTCGTGCAGGCCAGGATCGCCTGTGCGGTGTTTCCCAGGCTGAGCGAGACCTCCGCCTTGCCCCGCAAGGCCATCTCGAACCGGGGTGAAAGTGCAAGTGCCGCATCGAAGTCCGCCGCCGCCTGTTCCAGCCGCGACAGGGCCGAGTTGAGGCGTCCGCGCTGCGCCAGAATCTTGGCCGAATCGGGCTTGATCGCGAATGCCGCTGCGAGCGCAGCTTCCGCCTCATCGTAGCGCTTGAGTTCGATGCTGACCACGCCCTTGCCGATGAGCGCTTCGACGTGGCGCGGCTGAAACAACAACGCGCGATCAAAGCTCTCCCTGGCGCGGTCAAACCGGAACAGCGCCAGCTCCGCCACGCCACGATTGCAAAGCGCGTCGGCGTAGTCGGGCTTCAGCTTGATGGCGCGATCGTAGACCTCGATGGCCTGTTCGGGCAGGTTCATCTGGAGCAGGATGTTGCCGAGACCGGCCAGGGCCGGCGTAAAATTCGGCTTCAGCGCGATCGCTTTCTCCTGACAGCCGCGGGCCGCTTCCAATTTCTGAAGCACGAAGTAGACGGCCGCGAGATTGCTCTGAGCCTCGTGCGAGCGCGGATCGATCGCAATCGCGCGCTCGAGCAGCTGTTGGGCCTCGTCGAGGCGCCCGCCCTGCTGCACGCTGAGGCCGAGCACGTGCGTGGCGTCGAAATGATCCGGAACGGCTTGCAGGATCTGGCGGCAGAGCGCCTCGCTCTCCGCATATCTGCCTTGGCCATAGGCGCTCGCCGCGGCGGAGATGACGGCGTCGGCCTGCTTCTTCAATTTCTTCTGCAACCGCGCATTCTGGAATGCGCGCGCGCCGACGCTGCTCTGCAAGGTGTCTCTCCGGAAGATGGCCCAAGGCCGAGTCTAACTGATTCGGGGACCGGCCCGGCCGGGCTGCGGGAGCAGAAATCCGTCCGGGATATCCCGGGGTTCGCCAGTAGGATGCGGCTCAGGAGCCGCCAGGTGCGTCCGCCCCGCTGCCCGCAGCGTCGTCGCGTTCAGCGGCAGCGGCACAATAGTCGCGCCAGAACTTTCGGTATCCCGCCTCGAGCTCACGCGTGTAGATCTCGACATTGCCGGCGGGCGAGGCTGCGATCTGGGCCGGCAAGCCCGCGCGCAACTTCGCCAGATACTCCGGCTGCGAGGCGAACTTGCGGGCGATCTCGACATAGCCGTCGTCATCCTCCCCGACCCAGTCGCCGAGGCCGACGGCCGCCACGATGGAGGCGCCGGCACGCGAGGAGGCTCCAATGCCGAGCTTGGCCACGACCGGAACGCCCTTGTAGAGGGATTCCCAGGTGCTGATGCCGCCGTTCTGCGGGAACGTATCGAGGGAAATATCGATCTTGTCGAAGGCCATCAGGTGGGCGTCGCGCGAGGTGGTGCCGAGGCACGTGATGTCCTCCTCCGCAATTCCCTGCGCGATGAAGCGCGCGATCAGGCTATCGCGCAGCAGGGCATCGTCGAGCAAACCATGCTTGAGGATGATCTTCGATCCCGGCACCTCCCGCATGATACGCGACCACACGCGGATCGCATCATCCGAGATTTTGTAGATTCGGTTGAACACGCCAAAGGTGACGTAGCCGTTGCGGAGCATCGGCAGCTCGGAAGGCTGCAGATTCGTCACCGGCTCCATCGTGATCAGGCACGGCAGGTCGTAGATCTTTTCCGGAAACAAATGCCGGGCCGATGGCGGAATGAAGATGGGATCGGCGAGCACGTAATCCATAGTCGGCATGCCCGTGCCCGTCGCGTGTCCGAAGCCGGTGGCCTGGATCGGAGCCGGCTTCCGCGCGAAGCATTGCAGCCTGTTGCCGGTCGTGTGGCCGGAAACGTCGATCAGAATGTCGATATTGTCGGCCTGAATGCGATCGGCGAGCTCGTCGTCGGAAAGGTCCCAGGCGTCGACCCAGACATCCGCCAGCGCCTTGAACTTGGCGGTGTACTCATCCGCGCCCGGCCAGGAGTAATAGCAGATGATCTTGAACTTGGCGTGATCATGATGGCGCAGCACCGGCAGCAAGGTGAGCCCCGCCGAGTGTTGCCGGAATTCGGCCGCGACATAGCCGACCACGATCTGCTTGTCCGGATCGAGCGGCCGCTTCGGCGGCGTCCGCCGCGGCTGCTTGGAGCCGATCCGATCCCACCAGTCGCGTCTTACCGCCTGCTGGAGGGCGAAATCGGCCTCGGCGCGATAGTCCTGCAGGAAGATCTTTCCCCTGATTGCATCCCCATAGTCCGGCCTTATCGCCAGCGCGCGATCGAGATATTCGATCGCCGAGTCCATCTCGCCCTGGTTCGAATAGGCAAAGCCCATCAGCGCCAGCCCCATCTCGGAGCGCGGATTCTGCTCGATCAAAGCCGCTGCCGCCGCCGTCGCCTGGGCGGTCTTTCCCATGACGAGGCAGACCTGCGCCTTGCCCCGGAGCGCAAGCTCGAGCTTGGGCGAGACCGCGAGCGCCGCATCGAAGTCCGCAAGCGCGGGCTCCAGGCGCTGCAGCTCGTAGCTGAGCCGTCCGCGCTGGGCCAGGATCCTCGGCGAGCCCGGCTTGATCGCGAGCGCCATGGCAAACTTGGCCGCCGCCTCCTCGTGGTGCCGGAGCTCCATGGCGACCATACCCAGGCCGACGATCGCCTCGGCGTGGCGCGGCTGAAACAGCAAGGCGCGATCGAAGCTCTCCTTGGCCTTCGTGACCTGCCCCAGCAATATCTCGATCATGCCGCGATTGCAGAACGCGTCAGCGTAGTCCGGTTTGATTTTGATGGCGCGTTCGTGCATCTCGAGCGCCTGCGCGTACTGGCCCAGATGCATCAGCGTGTTGCCGAGATTGGTCAGCCCGACTGCGAAATTCGGCTTCAGCGCGATCGCCTTCTCCTGGCAGCGCCGCGCGTCTTCGAGATTGCCGAGGTCGAAATGCACGGTCGCGAGGTTGTTGTGGGCATCGTGCAGGCGCGGATCGAGCGCGATCACGCGCTCGAGCAGCTCCCTCGCCTCTTCCAGGCGCCGGCCGTCATGGGCGCACATGCCCAGCAGGTGCATGGCATCGACATGATCCGGAAGGACTTTCAGGATCTCGCGGCACAGCGCCTCGGTCTCGGCATATCGGCCCTGGCCATAGGCGTCCGCTGCAGCGGCAATGACGGCGTCGGCCTGCTTCATCAACTTCTTCTGCAATCGCGCATTCTGGAACGCGCGCGCGCCGCCGCCGCTCTTCTGCAAGGTGTATCTCCGGAGGATGCCCTCAGCAGAGTCTAACTGATTCGCGGAGCTTGGCCCGCCGGTCACCGGAGCCCTTCGCCTCCGGGATTTCCCGGGGCCCGGCGCAAGATCCTCCTACGCCACCTCCGAAGCGGCGGCACAATGATCGCGCCAGAACCGGCGATAGGCCGCTTCGACCTCGCGCGTGTAAAGTCCGACGTCGCCAGCCGGCGAGGCTGCGATCCGAGCCGGCAGATCCGCCCGCAGCTTTGCCAGGTGGGCCGGCTGCGCCGCATATTTGCACGCGATCGCGGCATAGCCCGCGTCATCCTCGGCGACCCAGTCCTCCAGGCCGACGGCCGCGACGATGGAGCCGCCGGCGCGCGACGAGGCGCCGCTGCCGAGCTTGGCGACCACGGGAACGCCGGCATAGAGGGACTCCCAAGTGCTGATGCCGCCGTTCTGCGGGAAGGTGTCGAGGGAAATGTCGACCATCGCAAAGGCCCGTAGATGCTCGGGGCGCGAGGTCGAGCCCATGCAGACGACGTTCGCTTCGGCGATGCCCTGTGCCGCGAACCGCGCGATCAGGCGATCGCGCAACAATGGATCGTCAAGCAGCCCGTTCTTGACGATGATCTTCGAGCCCCTCACCGCATGCATCACGTTCGACCACACCCGGATGGCCTCGTCCGAAATCTTGAAGATGCGGTTGAACACCCCGAAAGTGACGTAGCCGTTGCGGAACATGGGAGGCTGCGAAGGCGGAATGTCCAGAATCGGATCGATCGTGATCAGGCACGGCAGGTCATGGACCTTCTCGGCCAGGAGATGACGCGCCGATTGTGGAATGAAGATCGGGTCCGCGAGCACGTAGTCCATGGTTTGAAGGCCTGTCCCCGTGGCGTGCCCGAAGCCTGTGACCTGGATCGGCGCCGGCTTGCGGGCAAAGACATGAAGCCTGCTGCCGGTCGTGTGCCCGGAGACGTCGATCAGAATATCGATCCCGTCGGCCTGGATGCGGTCGGCCAGCTCGTCGTCGGACAATTGTGCGGCATCGACAAAGACATCCGCGAGAGGCTTGAATCTCTCCGTCATCTCGTCCTGTACCGGCCAGCAGGAATAGCAGACGATTTTGAACCGGGCGTGATCATGATGACGCAGCACCGGCAACAGAGAGTACGCCGCCGAGTGGTTCCTGAATTCGGATGCGACGTATCCGATCACGATCCGCCGGTCAGGATCGAGCGGCCGCGGCGCCAGCGTCCTTTGCTGCAGCTTCGCGCCGATCGCGTCCCACCAGTATTTCCGCGCGGCCTGCTGCGCGGCGAAATCGGCCTCCGGCAGGTAGTCCAGCACGAAAATCTTGTATCCGATCGCCTCCGGAAAGTCGGGCGCGATCTCGAGTGCCGCGTCGAGGTGTGCGAGCGCGGTCCCGATATCTCCCTGGTTCACATGGCACGCCGCCAAAAGCGCCAACCCCATCTCGGATTGCGGATTGATCTCGAGCAGCGTCTTGACGCCTGCCATCGCCCGCGCCGTGTTTCCCGCGAGAATGTCGATCTGCGCCCGCCAGCACAGCGCGAGCTCGAGCCGTGGCGATTGCGCCAGCGCCGTGTCGAGGTCCGCGGCCGCCTGCTCCAGCCGAGCTAAACTCAAATTGAGCCGTCCACGCTGCAGCAGAATCCGCGGCGAACCCGGCTTGATCGCGAGCGCGGCGTCGAAGGCGGCGGCCGCTTCCGCGAAGTGCCTGAGCTCGAGGTTGACCATTCCCTTGCCTGCCATCGCCTCGGCGTGCGATGGCTGAAACGACAAGGCTTGCGCGAAGCTCGCCTTGGCGCGCTCGAACTGGCCCGTCATCAATTCCGCCATGCCGCGGTTGCAAAACGCATCGGCATAATCCGGCTTCAGCCTGATCGCCCGCTCGTGCAGCCCGATCGCCTCGTTGCCGAGGCCGATGTGCAGCAGCGTATTGCCGAGATTGGTCAGGGTGATCGGACAATTCGGCTTGAGCGCGATGGCCTTCTCCTGGCAGGCGCGGGCGCCAGCGAATTTCTCCAGCGCGAAATAGACCGCCCCGAGATTGCCGTGCGCATCGGGCGAACGCGGATCGAGTGCAATTGCACGCTCGAGCAGGAATTCCGCCTCATCGAGCCGCCCGCCGTCGAACGCGCGCAGGCCGAGCAGGTGCGTGGCATGAAAATGATCCGGCACCTCCTTCAAGATCTCGCGGCAGAGCATCTCGGCCTCATCAGGCCTGCCCTGCCCGAGTGCCTCGATCGCGAAGGCCATGACGGCGTCCGCCTGCTTCTTCAGCTTCTTTTCCAGTCGCGCATTCTGGTATGCGCGCACGCCGGCACTGCTCTGCAAGGTCTCTCTCCGGAGATGGTCCGAAAAGAGGCAAGCCGATTCGGATGGTGCCAGGCTTGCGGTCAGACCGGCGAGGCCACAGTTTGCCGGGCTCAGCGCAGAATCTGGCTCAGGAACAGCTTGGTGCGGGCGTGCTGCGGGGAGGCGAAAAACTCGTTCGGGGTGTTGGCCTCGATGATCTGCCCGGCGTCCATGAACACGACGCGGTTGGCGACCTCGCGGGCAAAGCCCATCTCGTGGGTGACGACCAGCATGGTCATGCCTTCCTCGGCGAGGTCGACCATGGTGTCGAGCACCTCCTTGACCATTTCGGGGTCGAGCGCCGAGGTCGGCTCGTCGAACAGCATCACCTTCGGGTTCATGGTCAGGGCTCGCGCGATCGCGACACGCTGCTGCTGGCCGCCGGACATCTGGCCCGGGAACTTGTTGGCCTGGTGCGGGATCTTGACCCGCTCGAGGAACTTCATCGCCGCCGCCTCGGCGTCCTTCTTGGGGATGTTGCGGACCCAGATCGGCGCCAACGTGCAATTGTCGAGCACGGTCAGATGCGGGAACAGGTTGAAGCTTTGGAACACCATGCCGACTTCACGGCGGACCGCGTCGACGTGCTTGAGGTTCGGCCCGAGCTCGATGCCGTCGACGACGATCTCGCCCTCCTGGAATTCCTCCAGCGCATTGATGCAGCGGATCAGCGTTGACTTGCCCGAGCCCGAGGGGCCGCAGATCACGATGCGCTCGCCCTTCCGCACCGCCAGATCGATGTCACGCAGGACGTGGAATTCGCCATACCATTTGTTCAGGCCGGAAATCTTGACGATGGGCTCGGACATGGTGGCCTCGATCAGTTGCGGCGGTGGGCGTTGAGGCGGTGCTCGACGAACAAGGAATAGCGCGACATGCCAAAGCAGAACAGGAAGTAGATGATCCCGGCGAAGGCGAAGCCGGTGAACGCCGTCGAGGGCGTCGACCATTTCGGATCCGCGAACGAGGCGCGCAGCGAGCCGAGCAGATCGAACAGTGCCACGATCGAGACCAGCGAGGTATCCTTGAACAGCGAGATGAAGCTGTTGACGAGGTTCGGAATGACGTGCCGCAGCCCCTGCGGCAGCACGATCAGCGAGGTCGTCTTCCACCAGGACAGCCCGAGGGCGGCGGCCGCCTCGCTCTGCCCGCGCGGGATGGCCGCGAGCCCGCCGCGGACGTTCTCGGCCTGATAGGCGCCGGTGAACAGCGCGATGCCGATCAGCGCACGCACCAAGCCGTCGACGGTGAAATTGCCGGGCAGGAACAGCGGCAGCATGTAGGTTGCGAAGAACAGCACGGTGATCAGCGGCACGCCGCGCCAGAACTCGATGAAGGCGATCGAGAAGATTCGGATCAAGGGAATGGTCGAGCGGCGGCCGAGTGCGAGCGCGATGCCGATCGGCAGCGAGGTGACGATGCCGGTGACGGACACCACCAGCGTCACCAGGAGGCCGCCCCACAGATTCGTCGTCACGACCGGCAATCCGCCGCGGTCGAGATCCATCAGCTTGATGACGATGGCGATGGCAATGAAGGTGGCGATGCTCGAGGCCAGAGCCCGCCCGCCGGTGCGAACGCCGCCGCCGAGAACGAAGGCGATCAGGCAGACGATCCCGGCCGTGACGGCGAAATCCGCCCAGACCGGCTGGCCCGTGCCCTGGATAAAATCGCGTAGCCAGGTGAGCGGAAAGATCAGCCAATGGATCACCGTGCCGAGCAGCACGATGAGGCTCCCGAGCACCCACAGCAGCGGACCGACCGCGGAGGTCCTGCTCGAGGTGAGCAGCGCCTGTCCGGCACCGACGATGCTCTCGTCGAACAATTGCAGCAGGCCGGCCGTCCAGCTCAGCCCGAAGCCCTTGATGCCGCCGCCGTGCAGCAGGAAGAACGCCACCACCGGAAAGGCGACGAAGAACAGGCCGGCATTCAGGCTCTTGGCCGGCAGCCGCGGAATGAGCAGCGGCAACAGCAGGACCACTGCGAGCAACAGAGTCAAGTTCACCCGCCAACGCTCGGCCTCGGGATAGAAGCCGTAGATCAGTTGCGGCAGCTTCGCCTGGATGTAGGGCCAGCAGGCGCCGACCGCAAAGCCGGCGTTCTCGGCCAGGCACGCGGTGCGGTCCTTACCGCTCCAGACCGCATCGACCATCAGGAACTTGACGGAGGGAACGATGGTGAACCAGAGCAGCAACGCGCCCACGATCGTCAGCAGGATGTTGGTCGGCGAGTTGAACAGGCGGGTGCGCATCAGGCCGATGAAGCCCGTGGTCTTCACCGGCGCGGGACGCTCGGCGAGCAGGTCCTGGCGGACGAAGCTGGACGAGATGACATCGCTCATGCGCCGAGACTCCGGCTGACGCGCCAACCGTAGACGCTCATGATCGCGCTGGTCAGGAGCGAGATCAGGAGATAGACGCCCATCGTCATGGCGATGATCTCGATCGCCTGCCCGGTCTGGCTCAGCGACGTGCCGGCAAACACCGACACCAGGTCAGGATAGCCGATCGCGACCGCCAGCGACGAGTTCTTGGTGAGATTGAGGTACTGGTTGGTCAGCGGCGGCACGATGACGCGCATGGCCTGCGGCACGACGATGAGGCGGAGCGTGGCGCCGCGGCTGAGGCCGAGCGAGGATCCCGCCTCCATCTGCCCCTTGTGAACGGACAGGATGCCGGCGCGCACGATCTCGGCGATGAAGGCCGCGGTATAGGTCGCCAGCGCCACCGTCAGCGCCACGAATTCCGGGATGATGCGTGAGCCGCCGGCGAAGTTGAACCCCCTCAGCTGCGGCAGCTCGAAGGTGAAGGGCAGACCGAACACCAGCATCGTGGCCAGCGGAAGCCCGAACAACAGGGCCAGCACGGAAGGCCAGATGCGGATCACCTGCCCGCGCTGGAACAGCGCTCGCCTTGCGTAGACGCGCAGCGCCAGTGAGGCGACGATGCCGAGCGCCAGCACCGCCAGGAATGGCGCAAGACCGCTCTGACCAATCGGGCTGGGAATGACGAGGCCCCGATTGCTGATGAAGGCAATGCCGAACAGGGAAATGCTCTGCCGCGGATTGGGCAAGGCCGCGAGCACCGCCAGATACCAGAACAGGATCTGGAACAGCAGCGGCAGGTTGCGGATGACCTCGACATAGATCTCGCCGACCCGCGACAGCAGCCAATTGGGCGACAGCCGGCACAGCGCGACGATGAAGCCGATCACCGTGGCGAAGACGATGCCCACCACGGAGACCACGAGCGTATTCAACAGCCCGACCACGAACACGCGCAGGAACGTATCCGAGCCGGTATAGGAGATCAGGGTCTGGTTGACGTCGAAGCCGGCATTGTTCCTGAGAAAGCCGAAGCCGGCGGCGATGTGCTGGTTCTCGAGATTGGCCCGCGCATTGGAGACGATCTCGTAGCCGATCCAGCCCAGGATCGCCGCGAAGGCGAACTGGACGGCAACGCCGTTCCAGCCTGCCTTGCCGCCCAGAATGCGCCGGATCTTCAACGCGATCTGGGGCGGCGGTTTTCGAGCCTCGGTGCTCATGCCGCTGCCGGCCGATCAGGGCTGATCAGCGGATCGGCGGCGCGTACTGAAGACCGCCCTTGTTCCAGAGATTGTTGACACCGCGATTGATGGCGAGCGGAGAGCCGGCACCGACGTTGCGATCGAACACCTCGCCGTAATTGCCGACGGTCTTCACGATCCGCACCACCCAATCCTTGGTCAGGCCGAGCTGTTCGCCGAAATTGCCGTCGCTGCCGAGCACGCGCTTCAGCTCGGGATTTTCCAGCTTCGCCTTCTCATCGATGTTCTTCGAGGTCACGCCGAGCTCTTCGGCGGTGAGCATCGCGAACAGCGTCCATTTCACGATGTCGAACCACTGGTCGTCGCCGTGCCGCACCATCGGACCGAGCGGCTCCTTCGAGATGATCTCGGGCAGCACCATGTGGTCGTTGGGGCTGGCGAGCTTGAGGCGGTTGGCGTACAGGCCCGACTGGTCGGTGGTGAAGACGTCGCAGCGGCCGGCCTCATAGGCCTTGACGGTCTCGTCGTTGGTGGCGAACGCGATCACCTCGTACTTCATGTTGTTGGCCTTGAAGTAGTCGGCGAGATTCTGCTCAGTGGTGGTGCCGGTCTGCACGCAGACCGATGCGCTGTTGAGCTCGAGCGCCGAATTCACCTTGAGCGACTTCTTCACCATGAAGCCCTGCCCGTCGTAATAGGTCACGCCGGTGAAATTGGCGCCGAGCGAGGTGTCGCGCGAGATGGTCCAGGTGGTGTTGCGCGAGAGCACATCGATCTCGCCGGATTGCAGCGCGGTGAAGCGGTCCTTGGCCGACAGCGGCACGAACTTGACCTTGGTCGGATCGTTGAAGATCGCACCGGCAATGGCGCGGCAGACGTCGACGTCGATGCCGGTCCAGTTGCCCTTGTCGTCGGGCGAGGAGAAGCCCGGCAGGCCCTGGCTGACGCCGCAGGACACCATGCCCCGATCCTTGACGGTCTTGAGCGTTTGCGCCTCGGCGGCTTGGGCGGTGAGGCCGGCGGCGAGAGCAAGGGAGAGAGCCAGGGTTACGCGTTTCATGGGCTTTGGGCCTTTCAAGGTCGTCTCAAGGTCAGGAATGTTGTCTTAGGATCGTCTCTGCCAGGCCAGGTCCTTCAAGAATCTGGCCTTGCAAGAGTCATGCTGGAAAACCTTGCCGAACACTCGCCGATCTCGGGAGGCCATACCTTCATCCCCGCCGCCGGCGCCCGCCATCTCTTGGCTGTGACGCGACGTCCGGTCAGGCAATGGATCGAAGGTCGCGGCAGGCCCCTCAACATGCGGCGACTGAATAGCACCTGCGCATCACAGAACGACTGGCGTTCCGGGTCAAGGGGTTGACGGGACTCTTCTGTGTTCTGTTATTAACGACCGCGGCCTTTCGGCCGGCCCAGGGGCGCGATGCGTCCGGTGGAAACGCGGTTTTGAAAGCAGGCGCATGGATTCTTCGTCCTCCCAAGAGCAGCACGCCGAGACCCGGCTGGTCACCTCCGGCCGCGACACCAAGGCGCAGAAGGGGTTCGTCAATCCGCCGGTCTTCCACGGCTCGACCGTGCTCTATCCGACCGCAGAGGACCTGCACGCCCATCGCGGCGAGTTCACCTACGGCCGTCACGGTTCCCCGACCACCAAGGCGTTCCAGGAGACGCTGATGGCGCTGGAGGGTCCGCAATGCGCCGGCGTCGGTATCGTGCCGTCGGGGCTGTCGGCGATCTCCACCACCCTGCTCTCGGTGCTGAAGGCCGGCGACCACATCCTGGTGGTCGACAGCATCTATCGACCCTCGCGCAATTTCTGCAACGGCATGCTCACGCGCTACGGCGTCGAGACCACCTATTTCGATCCGATGATCGGCGCCGGCATCGACAAGCTGTTCAAGCCCAACACCCGGGCCGTTCTGGTGGAGGCGCCGGGCTCGCAATCGTTCGAGATGCCCGACATCCGCGCCATCGCCGAAGTCGCACATGGGCGCGGCGCGCTCGTCATCGACGACAACACCTGGGCGACGCCGCTCTATCACCGCTCGCTCGACCAGGGCGTCGACATCAGCATGCAGGCCGCCACCAAATATATCGGCGGTCATTCCGACATCATGTTCGGCACCATCTCGGCCAACGCCAAGGCCTGGCCGATGATTGCCGAAGGCATCCGCCTGCTTGGCGTCTGCGCCGGTCCCGACGACGTCTTCCTGGCGCTGCGCGGCCTCCGCACGCTATCGGTGCGGCTGGCGCAGCATCATCGCTCCGGGCTCGAGATGGCGCGCTGGCTGGCGGCGAGGCCCGAGGTTGCGCGCGTGCTGCATCCCGGGCTTGAGACTGATCCCGGTCATGCGATCTGGAAGCGCGACTTCACCGGCGCCTCCGGCCTGTTCAGCATCGTGCTGAAGCCAGCGCCGCAGAAGGCGGTCGACACCATGCTCAATACGCTGAAGTTGTTCGGCATGGGCTTTTCCTGGGGCGGGTTCGAGAGCCTTGCAATTCCCTTCGATTGCGATGCCTATCGAACCGCGACCAAATGGGCGCCCGGCGGCCCGACGCTGCGTCTCCACATCGGGCTCGAGAGCACCGACGACCTCAAGGCCGATCTCGATCGCGGCTTCGCTGCCCTGAAAGCGGCCATGTGAGCATCAGGATTGGGCATCTCGCCCAGCAACGTGCCAGGCTTCAACGGAGCCGAACGCTGGATCAGCGGTCCAGCGTCTTCGAGGCGGTGCCGCGGTTCTTCCATATCAGCATGATGTTTCTGATATAGATGATGGTCGCGAGCGACTGTCCGAGGATGATGACGGGCTCGCGCTTCACGACGCCATAGACCAGCGTCATCAGCCCGCCGCCCATCGAGCAGAACCAGAACGCCATCGGCACCACGCTGTTGCCGGCGCGCTCGCTCGCGATCCACTGCACCAGGAAGCGCGCCGTGAAGAACAGCTGCGCGACCAGGCCGAATGCCAGCCAGAAGTCGAATTTGGCGACGAAGACGTCATAGAGATAATTGCTCAGCGCCTGACCGTATTGAATGATCATGCGTTCACCTCGGTCACCTCAGGCGTCGGCTTCTTGCGGCGGATCAGCCACCACACGCCGGCGAGATCCATGATGCCGATCCACAGCCGGTCGAAGAAACCATAATTGGACACGCCCGAATGGCGCGGCCGGTCGATCACGTCGACATAGGCGATGTCGTAGCCTTCGCGGCGGACCAACGCGGGAAGGAAGCGATGCAGCCCGTCGAAATAAGGCAACATCAGGAAGACGTCGCGGCGGAACGCCTTCAGCCCGCAGCCGGTGTCGCGCGTGCCGTCCTTCAGGATGCCGTTGCGAACGCCGTTGGCGACGCGCGACTGGAATTTCTTGAAGCCGGTGTCCTTGCGCCCGATCCGCTGGCCGGCCGCGAGACCGACGCGCCCTGCCCCCTTCTCGACTGCCGCGATCAGGTCGGGCAGGAAGGCCGGATTGTTCTGGCCGTCGCCATCGAGCGTCGCCACGATCTCTCCGCGCGCCGCGCGCACGCCGCTGCGCACGGCTGCCGACTGGCCGCCCGATCGTGCATGGCGAAGCTGACGCAGATTGCTCCGCTGCTTCATGATGGCGCCAAGCCGCTCGCCGGTGGCGTCGGTCGAGCCGTCGTTGACGTAGATGATCTCATAGGGCCAGCGGCCATCGAGTGCCGCGCCGATCTCCGCGATCAGCGGCGCGATGTTGTCGGCTTCGTTGCGCACGGGAACAACGATGGACACCGAAGGCTGGGACGTCGACAAATCGAGGCTCGTGGTTGGAATTGACCTGCCCAAATCGACCTGCCCATGGGAACCGGCGGTCCCGGCAGGCAGCCGCTTTTATGGGGCGGATGCCCGGTGGGCAACCCTTTTAAGGCGATCGGAAAACGTCCCTGAAAGCGGCACGATGGTGCCGTCGGCGCGAATGGCAAATCCGAGCTTTCGGGCCGCGAACCAGTAATGAACCGCCATGGCGCCCACCGTTCCGACCAGAGCGCCGGCGACCACGTCGCTCGGATGATGCGCCAGCAACACCAGGCGCGTCAGCACGATCACGATTGCGTAAGTGAACATGAAGACGCGCAGACGCGGCCACAGTGCCGAGACGGCAAACGCCAGGGCGAACGCGGCCACGGCGTGGCCTGACGGCAGGCTGGCATAAGCCCCTGTCCCCTCGAACGGGACGAAGTTGAACGGATTGGCCTTGCCCCCGACGAACGGACGTCCGCGGCCGATGGCATATTTCAGGATCTCGGCGACGAAGGCCGACACGGCAACCGACAGAAACAGGAATTGCAGCCGCGTGCCGAAGCCGAGCAGCAGCGCGCGGCGGCTCCCACGCAGCCCAGCCGCGACGAGCGCCAGCACCACCAGCGCAGCCCCCAGCACCGAGAGGATATACTCGTCCTTGCCGAAATCGGTGAGGATGCGGATCGGCCACAGGCTCGGCGTGCCGCGCGGCGGCATCAGCAGGATTTCCGTCTGATCGAACGCGACCATCAGCACGATCACCAGCGCTGCACCCGCCGCCGCAAGCCACAGCGAATGCCGCGCCAGCTTCCGGGCGGCCTCGGCGCGGCGCGAGTGCGAGGGCGACCGCACGAGCTGCGCCAGCGCGCGCCAGGACACCGCTAGCAATTGCGCGGGATAGCCGGCATGCGGTGCAATGTCGGTCGGAGCCCGCATCCTATTCGGTACCTTCCGAGCGGAAGATCGAGATCGAGATCGCGCGCCCTTGCGAGAAATTATAGCCGTCGATGCGGGCGCCGACCTTGTAACGCAGCCCGATCGCCTCGGCGCGCTGCACGAAGCTGCGCTCCGAGCGCTGCTCGATCAGCGCGAAGCGGCAGCTGCCCTGCCGCAGAAAATCCGCCGCACCGGAGCCGTCGGTGAGCAAGGTCCGGGTGCCCGCCAGGAAGACGAGGCTCGGCTCGTGATAACCGGCCGCAGCCGCCTTCGGTCCGATGCAGGTGACGTTGCGAAGCGCGCGCGCGATCTCGATGCTGGGAAATAGCGGCGTCAGCGACGGCAGCACGATGCCGTAAATCGTCACGGCGAGCATCAGGCCTGCGACCAGGGCGTTGAGCAACGAGCGCTCGGCGCGGTTGGTATCGAACAGCCACCAGGCGAACAGACCAAAGATCAGCGCGGCCGCGATGAACGGCCAAGCTGCGAAAGCGGGCTGCCGCGTCAGTATCACCGAGCCGACCACCGCAATGATGGAGGCGGCTGCGGGGATCGCGAACCACCAGGCCGAGCCGCGCATCAGCCAGGAGCGCGACAGCACGCGCCGCTCCACCGCGCCGGCGGTGAGGATCGCGATCGCGGGATACAGCGGCAGCACGTAATGCGGCAGCTTGGTCAGCACCGCCTCGAACACGATCCAGGACGGGATCAGCCAGGCCAGCAGGAACTGCGCGCCGGGCTCACGGCGGGCCCGCCACACCGCGGGCGCCGCCATCGCCGCCAGCGGCGCACCCGGCCAGAACGTGATCCAGAACAGCGCCAGGTAAAGTCCGGGCGGTGCGCCGTGCGATTCCTGGGCGCCGAGCTTGCTCAGCATGTCGCCGCCGACGGAGGTGGTGAAGAAGGTCTCGCCCGCGCGCCAGAAGATCGCGACGAACCAGGGCAGCACCAGCACCAGCATCCACATCAGGCCCCAGACAGGCCGCAGCTTCCACAGCCAGGAGGCGTCGCGGTCCTGGATCGCGAGCGCGACGATGGTCAGGCCTGCGAACATCAGGATCAGCGGGCCCTTGATCAGGATGCCCACCGCGAGTGCGGTCCAGAAAATCGCGGGCCAGCTCCAGGGCGGATGCGTCTCGTCCTCGGCGCGCTGCCAGGACAGATAGGCCCGCGCCATCGCGCCCATCGCGGCGACCACGCAGAGCAGCAGCATGGCGTCGGTCTTGGCCAGGCGCGCCTCGACGCCGAGCAGCACGGAGGCGCACATCATCAGCGCCGCCAGCACCGCGGCACGTCGTGTGATGAATCCGAGCGCGGCCCAATAGGTCATCAGCACGGCGCCGATCGCCCCCATCAGCGACGGCAGCCGGTAGACCCAGATACGCAATTCGGCCTTCGGCAGCTTGAGCATCGATGCGGCTTCGACGGTTGCCGATTGCAACCAGTAGATGCCGACCGGCTTCTTGTAGCGGACGTCCTCCTGAAAGCGGATGTCGACATAGTCGCCGCTCTCGACCATCTGCTTGGTGGCCTGGGCAAACCGCGCCTCGTCGCGGTCGATCGGCGGGATGGTGAAGAAGCCCGGCAGGAACAGCAGCAGCGCGCACAGCAGCAGGAAGCCGACCGCGCGCGGGTGGCTGGCGGTGACGATGTCGAGCATGCGCACGAGCCCGCTGCCCGGATTTGTGGGCGATTTCGACTCGCGGGGGGCTCCAAAACGGGGGCTGGGGTAGGTCTCGGCCATTGGTTCCGCTTACGCTGAAACCGCCATGGCCACAACCGCTTAAGGCAGGGTCATTGAATTCGAATGACGACTGTGTCCGCGGCGCCCGTGGCGTCGATCACGGTGAGCCGTGCAAAGCCCGGGCCGGGCGGATCGATCAGCCGCTGACGGCGGCCGTCGATCTCGCCGAGCGCGGTTCCGTTAACCATGACGGTCATGGGCAGCACGCCGCCGGCGACCTTGACTGGCATCGCCGCGCTCTCCTTGCCACCCGATCGATCGACGTCGATCCGCGAGCCGTTCAGGGGAAACTGAATGTGCAGCGGCTGCTCGCCCCCGCTTCGCACCAGTTCGCCGACAGGACGGAACCGCTTCAAGGGCAGCGGCAGCTTCGCGTTGTTTGCGACGAGGGTTCCCTTGGGCGGCTTCGGCAAGGCGGCCAGCGTCTTGCCGCTGCGGGCGAAGGCATCGAACAGGATGGGCGCGGCGGCGACGCGTCCGATCAGGCCGGGAACCGGCGCTCCGTCCGGACGGCCAACCCAGACGCCGATGGTCATGCGACCGTCGAAGCCGACCGACCAGGCGTCGCGATAGCCGTAGGAGGTGCCGGTCTTGAAGGCGATGCGGTTGTGGGCGGCGTTCTCCGGCGGGGGCGTGCCGAGCAGGACGTTGCCGACCTGCCAGGCTGCGACCTGATCCAGCAGCCGCAGCGGCTCCCGATCGTCCCTGGCCGTGACGATCTCGCGCAACGGCTTGGTGGTCCCGAGGCGGGCGAAGCCGGCATAGAGCTGGGCGAGGTCCTGGAGCGTCACGCCGACGCCGCCGAGCCCCATGGCGAGGCCGGGCGCTTCGTCCTTGGGCAGGACGAGGTTGCCGCCGGCCTGCCGCAGCCGCGAGGTCAGCCGGCTCGAGCCGACGCGGTCGAGCAGCACGATGGCCGGCACGTTCAGCGACAATTGCAGAGCCTTCCTCACCGGAACCGTGCCCTGGAAGGTCATGTCGAAATTTTCCGGGGCATAGGAGCCGAAGCGGACCGGGCGGTCGTCGATCAAGCTGTCGGGATGGACAAAGCCGTCCTCGAAGGCGAGCCCGTAGATGAAGGGCTTGAGCGTCGAGCCGGGCGAGCGGATGGCGCGGGTCATGTCGACCTGCCCCGCCCGGCTCTCGTCGAAATAATCGGCCGAGCCGACGCGGGCAAGCACGTCGCCGCTCTCATTGTCGATCACGACGATGCCGACCGAGATGTTCGGGCCGAGCGCAATGGCGCGGTCGCGCGCCAGCGGCTCCAGCACCTTCTGCAAGGTCGCATCGAGCGTCAGCTTGATGACCGGCGTATCCTTGACCGTCGACAGCGCGAAGTCCGAGGCATGCGGCGCCAGGATCGGCATCGGCCTGCGCAGTTTCGGCACCGGCACCGCCTTGGCCTGATTGGCCTCGTCGGCGCTGACCACATGCTCCTCGACCATGCGGTCGAGCACGCGGTCGCGCGCCTTGCGCGCAGCCTCCGGGAAGCGGTCGAGCCGGCGCGTCTCGGGCGATTGCGGCAGCGCGACCAGCAACGCGGCCTCCGCCAGCGACAGCCGCTTCGGCTCCTTGCCGAGATAGGAGATCGACGCCGCGCGGATGCCTTCGAGATTGCCGCCATAGGGCGCGAGCGCCAGATAGAGATCGAGGATCTGCTCCTTGCTCATGCTGCGCTCGATCTCGATGGCACGCACGATCTGCCGCAATTTTGCGTAAAGCGAGCGCTGCCGCCGCGGCTCCATCAGCCGGGCCAGCTGCATCGTGATGGTCGAGCCGCCCGAGACGATGTGGCCGCGCGTTCCCAGCTGCAACGCGGCGCGCCCCAGCGCCAACGGATCGATGCCGTTATGGTCGTAGAAGCGCTGGTCCTCATAGGCGAACAGCAGTTTCAGGTAGGTCGGATCGACGTTGGTCCTGGCATCGACCGGCAACCGCCAGCGCCCATCCGCCATCGCATAGGCGCGCAGCAGCTTGCCGTTGCGATCGACGATGGTGGTTGAAACCTGGCGGGCTTCGTCGAGCGGGAGCGGGCCGAGGGAGTAGACCCAACCGACGAAGCCGATGATGGCGAGGATGAGGATGAGCGCGGCTGCCGAGAGAAGGCGAAAGGCGATCCGCCCTCTCAGCCCGTCATGGCCGGGCTTGACCCGGCCATCCACGCCAACACCCACCGCCGGCGCGGCCGTGGATGCCCGGGTCAAGCCCGGGCATGACGACGGTGTATGTCGCTCGACCTCGCTCATCTCACTCACTTCGCCGCCCGCACCTCGACACTGCCTGTGCCGGTCCGCCCATAGCGCGAGGGATTGTACATGTCCTCGACATAGGCCTGCGGCAGCACGTATTTGCCGGGCGAGACCGCGCGCACGACATAGGCGACCGTGAAGACCGACTTGGAATCCGAGGCCCGGTCGACGGCCGCGGTGAAGCGGTCGTCGCGGAATTCGGTATGTTCAGGCTCCTCGCCGTCCTCAATCCAGTCCAGCGTGCCGCTGTCGCCGGACGACACCAGCTTCGGATTGTCGATCTCCAGGCCTGCCGGCAGATAGTCGGACACCATGATGTGGCCGTACTCGGGCTTGGCCTCGGTGATTTTCAGCACCACCGCAAAGCGCTGGTTCTGCTTGACCCTGCTGATGTCGGCGGGCTTGCCGTCGAGCGTATAGTAGCTGCGCTCGATCTTGAAGCCGTTGGACGCCGCCGGCTCCGGCGCGACCGGCGAGCCCGACACCGAGACCACCGCCTGCACCGGCGCATCGCCGGTGTTGGTGATCTTGAGCGGCTTGCCACTCAGCGTCTCTGCCTTGTAGCTGCGGTACAAGGCGGTCTTGACCGGCTGGCCATCGACCTCGATCGAGAGGTTCTCCTTGGCGAGCGCACGCGCCGCCAGCACCAGCCACGCATTCTCCTGGGTGGAGGTGTAGGGCGTCAGCCCGCGGGCGGTCTCGACCCGCGACACCGCCTGCGTCAGCGTCGTCCTCGGCGCGTTGCCTTCGCTGGCAAGCGACACCAAAGCTGCGGCATCGCGCAGCTGCGAGCCGTAGTCGGTGCGGCCGAATTCCAGCGCGGGCTTCGGCGCAAGGCTGTCGAGCGCCGCGCCATAGACCCGTTCGGCGCGGTTGCGGTCGCCGACCAGGGCGAGCGCCGCAGCAAGCTGCGATTTCGCGATTGGGGTCGCGAGGTTGGCGAGCTTGGTATCGGCGAGATAGCGGAGATCGCCGATCGGAGCTGCGCCGTTACGGGCGAGCACATACAGGCCATAGGCGAGATCGCGGCCACCATCCTTCTCCGGCTCGTCGGCATTGACGACGGAGTTGCGGATGCGGTCGAGCGCGTTCTTGAACAGCACGTCCGGCACCGCAAACCCCTTCTCCCGGGCGCGGGTGAGGAAGTCCGTCACGTAGGCATCGAGCCAGGCATCATCGCCGCCGGCCAGCCACAGGCCGAACGAGCCGTTCGAGCCCTGGCGTGCCAGCAGCCGCTCGATCGCGTCGCGGATGCGCTGGTCGACCTCGGTGTCCATGGCAAGATGCGCGCCGGCCGCGAGCTCGTTGACATAGAGCAGTGGCATCGCCCGGCTCGTGATCTGCTCCGAGCAGCCATGGGGATAGCGGTCGAGCGCTTTCAGGATCGTTGCCGCATCGAGCGCGGTCGACAGGCTGGCCGAGACCGAGACAGTGCCGGTGCCCGGCACGAGATCGGAGAACATGTCCGAGGTCAGCGTCAGGCTCTCGCCCTTCGCCAGCGTGCGGATCGAGCGTCGCGCCAGCACCTGCGTCGCCGGCTTGACGTCGAACGCATAGTGACGCGCCAGCGCAAGGCCATTCGGGCCCTTGATGTCGACGTCGAGCGTCGCCTGCCCCGCCGCGGTCGCATCGAGCGCGAGCGAGAACGCATTGCGCTGCTTGGCGGCGAGCTTCACCGTGGTGGCGGGATTGCCGGTCATCTTCACCGGGCCGCCCGCCTTCACGTTGATGACGTAGTCGCCGGCCTGGCCCTCGACATTGTCGATCTCGAGGTTGACCGTGCCGTGGTCGCCATTGAGCAGAAAGCGCGGCAGCGTCGTCGTCAGCACCACGGGATCGCGGATCACGACGTCTGTATTGGCGCGGCCGAGCTTGGTCGCGGTCCACGCCACCGCCATCACGCGCGCGGTTCCCGCGAACTCCGGAACATCGAAGCTCACCTCAGCCGAGCCATCGGCGGCGACGGTGACGATGCCGGAATAGAGCGCGAGCGGCTTCTGCGTGGGCGGCGAGCCCTGGAGCTCGCCACCGGCGTCGCCGCCGGACTTGATCTGGCCGCGCGTGCCCGACATCCCGTCGATCAACTGGCCGTAGAGGTCGCGGATCTCCGCGCTGAGGCGACGCTGGCCGAGATAATAATCGTCCGGCGCCGGCGGCTTGTAATTGGTGAGATTGAGAATGCCGACATCAACCCCGGCGATGACGACCTTGGCGTCTTCGCCGGGATTGAGCCCGTCGAGCTTGACGGGAATCTTCAGCGTGGAGTTCGGACGGATCAGCGAAGGCGGCGACAGCTTGACCTGCAAGGTGCGCGCCTGCTTGTCGATGCCGAACCATTTCAGCCCGATCGCACGGCCCGGCATGCGCTGGGCGGCGGCATCGAGTGGACGGCGCAGCGTCGCCACCACATAGGCGCCAGTGCCCCAATCCTTGCCGATCGGGAGCTTGACCTGCGCGGTGCCTTCCTTGACGTCGATGGTCTGCGTCGTCAGCAGCCGCTCGCCGAGCACGTTGATTGTGAGCTTGCCGGCGCTGCGGACGTTGACGGACACCGTCATGGTGTCGCCGGAGGCGTATTGCGGCTTGTCGATCGAGGTCTCCAGCAGGTCCGGCGTGTCGGCGCTGCCGTCGGAGTACCAGCCGACGTCGAACTGCACCGAGGTCACCGGGCCGTCGGCGTCATTCGTCTTGACGTCGAGCCGGTAGCGGCCAGGCTGCGGCGCGAGCGAGATTCGCGTCGGCTTGTCGGCAGCGATCGTGACGTCGCCATCGGCGACGCGCGAGGTCGACTTGACCGGCTCGTACTCCCAGTAATTGTTCTGGCGGTACCACTGGTAGCGCGACTCGATCTTCAGGAGCTCGTAGCGCAGACCGTCGCGGCGCAGCTTCTCGCCGTCCGGCGAGACGAACACGACGTCGAACTCGGCCTTGTCGCCCTCCGTGACGTTCTTGTCGCCGAACAGCGGCTTGATGCCGATCTGCGCCGTGGCGGGCGCGACCGGCAGCACGATCTTGCGCTCGACGGCGCGGCCGCCGGTCTCGACCATGCGGACGAAGATCTGCGCCTCCTGCGGACGGGTCGAGGCTGGCTGCTTGTCCAGCGTCACCGGGAAGGTCGCAACGCCATGGGCGTCGGCCTCGGGCAGGTTCTCCAGCGGGGTGCGCTCGTTCGAGGTGGTCTCCTCGTCGTCGACGCCGAACTTGTAGCCGGCAAAGCCGGGCCGCTCGGCCGCGGGCGCGATCAGCATGTCGCCTTCGAGCTGCAGGCCCGAGGCCGGTGCGCCATAGAGGAAATGACCGTCGGCCTTAAGCTCCACTGGAGCGTTAGCTTTGATCAGCTTGTCCTTGGTGGATAAGTCGAATTCGATCCGATCGGGGACGTAATCCTCGACCATGAAGGTGGTCTCGCCGACCGAAGCTCCCTTCGGATCGGTGAAGGCGCGCACCCGCCACGTGCCGGTCGGTACGGCCGAGTTGAGCGGCACGGACAGCGTGCGGCCGCCGGCGCCCTGATCCGCCAGCACGGCGCGACGATATTCGACGCCGTCCGGGCGCTCGACCACCAGCGTCATCGGCCCACCGGTGACGGCATTGCCCTGCCCGTCGCGGAGCAGCGCGGTGAGGAACACGGTCTCGCTGGAACGGTAGACGCCGCGCTCGGCATAGACGAAGGCGTCGGCGCCGGCGGGCACCACGCGCCCCGAAACGCCGCGGTCGGACAGGTCGAAGGCCGAGGTCCTCAGGCTCAGGAAGGCATAGTCGGCTTTCTCGCCGGTGACCGTGAGCATCGCCGGCGACAATCCGCCCTCGCCGCGCGCAAGGCCGGCCTCGAACAGAACGTGACCGGCGTCGTCGGTCTTGCGCGTCGCCAGGATCTCGTTGTTGCGCGCGACCAGGCGCACCTCCGCCTTACCGACCGGATCGGTCGACGCCAGTGAGTTGACGAAGACATGAATGCCGTCATTGCCGGAGTAAGCGGCGATGCCGAGATCGGAGACGATGAACCATTGCGTGGCGAGCTGGTAGTCCTCGTCCGAGGCCCTCGCCGCGGCCGTCATGACGTAGACACCGGGCTGGAGCTCGCCGAGCGCCTGGTCGACCGGGAACGCCGTGGTGACGTCCTGGTTCAGCGTGGTCGCAGTCGCAAGCTCGCCGGTCCACACCTTGATGCCGCGCTCGTCGCCGAGTTCGCTGAGCTGATACTTGGACAGCGTCTTCTGGAAATCGCTGTCGACCACCGTGTTGATCAGGTTGCGGTCGCCGATCCGGAAGACGTTGATGCTGACCGCCGGCGTGTTGACGCTGACGACGGGAATACCGCGCTGGCCGGTCCGCGGCAGCACATAGGCGCGGCTGGTGAAGCGCACGAACGGCTTGCGGTCGCGCACATAGATGTTGAACTCGGCCGATTTCGGCAGCCCCTCCTTCACGGTCGACGGCAAACCGGCGCGCAGGTTGATGTTGTAGCGCTCGCCGTGCTTCAGCCCGTCGACGCAGAGCTGCTTGCCTTCCGCCGACAGCGCCGGCTTGTCCTGCCCGGCGAGAGCCAGGAACGGCGCGAAATCGGTGCGCTTGGCGAGCTCCTCGGAGAACTGGAAGCAGGCGCGCGGGCTCGCCGAGTCCGAGTCGACGGTATAGTCGAGCAGCCGGAAGCCGTGCTCGTCGCGCATCTTCTCATATTGGCCGCGGACGTCGGCGACCTCGCGCATGTCGAGCGACAGCCGCAGCGCATCCAGTGCCGGCCGCCACAGCTTCCGGTCGGCCAGCGCCTTGCCGAGCACGGCAAGCGCGTCGGCCTCCTCGCCCGGATTGCCGGCGCGCATGTAAGCGATATAGGCCGCCGTCGAGGCGCGCTCCAAAAGGAAGGTCTGCTCGCTCGAGCTCTTCGGCGAGATCTGGAAGATGACCTTGGCGAGCCGCAGCCAGTTGCCGGTATCCTCCGGCGTGGTCGCGGCGATCTGGCCGAGCACCGAAAGGCCTGTGCGGTAATCATTGCGTCGGAAGGCGGCGTCGGCGTCCGTCTTCAGCGTCGCGCTGGACTTGGCGACCGGCCCCGCCTCGCTCTTGATCTGGGCCTCCAGCTTGATCGCGGAATCGGCGAGGTCGTCGCGTTTGAACGCCTTGTCGGCAGCCTGCGCAGCGACGAGGCCGAGCGCCAGCGCGGCGCAGATTGTGACGGCGCGAACAAGACCGATCATGAAGGACTCCCGGAAAGCGCGGACGAACGCCGCGGCGGCAGATGAGATGCGCGGAAAGGTGTCGGACTCAAGGCGATGGAACCAGAACGTGCAAAGCGTCGCTTTCGCCATGACAAAGGCAAGCCCAGAGGAGACCGGCCGAGATATCGCCGCGCACGCCGTCCTGATGGCGCAGCTCTACCTGACCAGTCGACCGGCGGCCGTGTCCCGGAAGCTGTTCAGCGTTCCCGGCGATGTGATCCATCGTCCAGTCCGCTGCCGCTCAACCCGGCACCCTGACACGCCACCGTTCCGCTTTGTCGTCGCACTGAGGAAAACGGTTCGGTTCAGGCTTGGCGAAACACCAGATTTTTCATATTGGCATGCTACATGAACGGCCAGCCGCCCAATCCGGGCGGTCCAAACCGGCCGGCTCAAGACGGTCCCGTAGCTCAACTGGATAGAGTAGCGGATTTCTACTCCGCGGGTTGCAGGTTCGAGTCCTGCCGGGATCGCCAGCGCGTTGCCTCGCCGCCGCTCTTCACGAACGCGTGGGTAACCATATGCCGGCCTTTGAACGGCGCCGATCAGCCCTATCTAAGCGCCGGGTGAGACGCACCCATAGGTTTCTGAATGCAGCAATCCGAATTGACGAGAATGGCGATCGCATCTGCGGTCGCGACCGTTGCGATCTCGTATTTGGCCGTCGATGCGGGCGTGGTGAACACAAACGTGGTCACGAGGCCCATCAAGGTGGTCCAGGCCTCGATCATTGGCGCCGCAATGGGACAACGTCAGCCTGCATTTGCCGTTGAGGACTGGAAGAACGGCCACGACAAGCCGCGCCGCGAATATTGCCTGGCGCTCGACTGATCGACGGGCCCGCCCTCCGGTCTATCCACAGCCTGTCCGCTGATGACCCCGCCACCACCGCGCAATGGCAGCGGTGAGATCCTCCCACACCTCCGTCGGCAGGTCCGGAACAGCCACGCGGACGCTGTACTGGTCCGTCGTCGCGTCGTGAAACCACTCGGTGGCGGCGAAGTCGAAGCCGAAGCTGCCGGCGTGGCGGATGGGAAAGCCCGCGCGGCGCAGTTCGCAGCTCATGTCCTCAGCAGCCTGCCGCGCTGCCGCCTCGTCGAGCGCGCGCCTTCCGCGAAGGGTCACGTACAAGCCGTGGGCGAAGCGAAGCTGAGCCGAGAGCGCCGGAATCTCGGCGGCAAAATATCGCGCCGAGATTCGGCCGTTGCGCAAGATCGCCGCCACGCGCCGCTTCGTCAGCGCCCAATACGCCGCGCTGCCCGCGAAGGGCGGGAAGTGAGCCGGCAATGCCGCGCCGCCGAGCAGCCGCACTGCGTTGCGCGTTTCGGACGCGAGACGTGACCAATCGGCGTCCCCTGCCCGCGGTGGACACTCATGCCCGCGCACGAAGACGGCCGAGCCGAGGCGGCCATATTCCGCTCCGAGCGAATCGAGCTTGTTGTGGCTTCGCACCAGCACCAGCGCAATTCCGTGTCGCCTGGCCCACCGCACGACTCGCCTGATGCGGCCCGACCTGCCGGCGAAGCACGTCGTATCGAAAATCAGGAGGTCGAGGCCCGAGCCCTCACCGCGCAGCACCGCCTCGATGGCGCCGGCAACGGAGCAGGAATCCAGCAGCAGGATCCGCGGCGAGCTCACCCGTGCAAGGGCATCGCCGAGCGGCAGCGGCAAGGGTTCGATCCGCAAATGCGGCATGAAGCTTCGGATCAGCTCCAGCGTCTCGCCATAGGACCCTGGCAGCACCAGGATATCGGCCTGCGCAACGATCCGCGCGGAGGCAAGCAGCACCGCGGAGATCGCCGCCATCCCCGAGGCGGTGTAGATCGCCGTGCTCGTGCAGCCGCCGTCGAGCTCGTAGAATGACGGACCGCGCACCGTGAGATCGGCCCGCTGATAATCGTAACTGAACTCGAACGGCCCGCTGGCGGGGTCGGCCGTGTGCGACCAGGCGGTCTCGGTCGCCTTCCACTCGTGTAGTTCATGCTCCGCCCTGAGCGCCGCAGTGATCTGGAATTTGAACCTGACGACGTCATCGACGGAACGCGGCGGCGCCAAATCGAGCGGGTTTCTCAGGCCGTCGTTCAACAGCTTGAGTTCCCAGTGCTTGCGTTCCAGATAGGCCCGAACGGTCTCCATCGCGCTTCTTGACAGATCCAATCAGGCATCAACGTCCGGAAATCCCAACGGGTCCAAACGTGTCTGCTGCAACGAACAGGCGCCTTCGCAGTTGAAGCCATGCAAGGAGGACAGCATGGCTGACATCAGAGAGCACATGAAAATCATCGGCAAGGACGGCGCACATGTCGGCACCGTCGATCGTCTCGAGGGCAACCGCATCAAGCTGACGCGCAAGGACAGCCCGGAAGGTCACAAGGACCATCATCACTACATCGACACGAAATATGTCGGTGCCGTCGAAGGCGACGTGGTCAAGCTGTCGGTGAATGCCGACGCCGTTCCGAAGACGGAAGCCGCGTGAAACACTGAGCCCCTGCGGGGGCTTTTTGTTTGTTCACGGTCCGACTCCGCTTCGTTCGCGAGCACGAATCGCGACCGCGATTCGATTGCGCGGAGCATTCGTTAACGATGACTTTCTGCGGAAGGTCGCTGCAATTCGATCGGATTTCAGCGCTGCGGATTGATCGGGAACGAATGCGCGATCAACGCGTTGGATAACCGAACAGAGTGGTGCCGACCCGCCAGCCCCGGTCGGCTTTGAAGGACCCTGTGCTTGTCCCCCGAGCACGGGGTTTTTCTCATGCCAGTACTATCCGGCCGCCGGCCCGCGCCCGGCTGGATGCGAGGGGGCTTGCTCATCGCGCAGATCGCGGGCGAGCTCGTGCCATGCCAGGGCCAGCTGAATCAGCCGTTGCCTGTCGGCACCCTCGGCCTCCGCGGCGCGCTTCATTGCGGCCTCGGCCTCGTGTTGCGGATCGTACTCAGTGTACATGAGGCGGACTCTAGCCGGCCATCTGGACGAGCGCGTGGCAATTTCGTCCGTATGATTGCGGGGTAACCCCCGCCAGCCTTCGTGGACCGATCTGTGAACCACGTCACAGCCTGTCCGCTGCATCTCCGCTAAACAATTGTCCAGGCTTCATGGGTGATGTCCGGTCATGACACGCAAAGCAGCAACCGAAGTCATCGTCCCGAGGCAGCGACATCGCGCGGACCTGCTCGGAATCGCCTATCTCGGCACCATCGGCGTCGTCATGGTGGCCTGGATCGCGGGCCTCGTCTGGGCCTCGATTGCGTTCTTCGACTGGCTCGTGTCCTGACGGAGCAAGGCAATTCGCCTGCCCGCCGATCCCGCCTTAGAGCAGGTAGGGCAACGCCTGCGAGAGTTTAATTCCGCCGCAAACGATCATGGCCCAGAGCGCCACGCTGATCTGGATGGCATCCAGCATGTCCCGCATCCCCCGCGAATCATCCCGTCATTTTTCTTTGAAATTGACGTGAGGGGGCGACGAGCACCAGAGCTAATTCAAAGCAACCGCCGGCGTGCAAAACGATGAGGCGGGCCGAAGCCCGCCTCCATGCGCCAATCGGCCTGGAGAACTCAATAGCAGGCGCGGGGATCGGCCTGCACATATTGGCCGTTCGGATAGCGGTAATAGCAGGTGCCCTGCGCCCAGTAATAGCCGGGCTGGGATGCAGCGGTCGCGCCGGCGATTGCGCCTGTCGCGCCGCCGACAACCGCGCCTGCGGCAGCCCCTGTTGCATTGCCTGAGATCAGGCCGCCCAGCAGGCCGCCGACGATCGCGCCGCCGAGCGCGCTGGCGCCCGGATCAGCCGGTGGCGGCGGCGGAGGCGGCGGCGCATAGGCCACCGGAGGCCGGGCGTAGACCACCGGCACGTCGTCGATATAGTCCTCTGAAATGTAGGCGGGCGGGCCGGCCACACGCTGCGGATAATAATACCAGACGCCGCCGACATCCCACCACCAGCCGGAGCGACCGTTGCGGACCTCGTGGCGCCAGCGTCCACCATCCCAGGCGCGATTGCCGCGATAGGTGTGTCCACCCCAATCACGTATGGGAGCAGGACCGCGCGCGACGTGACGCGCGGACGGCGGACCCCCGGCGTTGTGACCGGCATGGGGCTGACCGCCGGGCTGCGCAGGCCGGGTCGCTTGCTGCGGCGGAGGGCCCTTGCGCATGGGCGGATTGGCCTGAGGCGGTGCGCCTGCTGCCGGCCCGGCCGGCGGTTGGACCACCTCTTGCCGGGACCTGGCCTCTTGCGCCTGCGCCGACAGCACGAGCAGCGACGTGGCCGAAACCAAGGGAATGAAGATCTTCATATGTTTGGACGCACTCATGCGTGCTCGCCCCCTGCTCTCTCATGGCCGTGAATCCCGGGCGCGATCAACGAATCGCCACGCGTCGGGCTGATGCCGGCCGAAATCACTGCCCTGCTTGATCGGCTAAGTCCCGTTACAAATGATTAAGATCAGGGCATTTTTTCGGCCCATGGCCATGCTGAAGAGCGCGCCTAGCGAGCCGGCTCGATCACGTTGCAATTGCTTCGCCCGGACATCAGGCAATCCTGCATCTTGCTGGCTGCCGTCAGATCCCGGGCAAGCCACCAGCCGACGCCGAGGATCACGACCGCGATGATCAATCCTGCAAGCGCGCCGCGGCGGTCGCCGCCGGACGGAGGCTTGGGCTGACGGTTCGGTCGAGGATGGGGCTCCTCGCCCGGTTCGGATCTGGACTCTGGCTTCGACATGGCCGCCTGGTCACGCTGGCGCGCTGGCTTTACCACCTCTGCGGCGTCACGTCACATCCCGATCGTCCGGCCCAATTCAGCCCCGGGTCTGCTGGATTGCATCGTTGCGCAAGGTTTCGACCGCCGGAATTGCCTCCTGAACGCGCGGTGCGCAACTCGTGAGCACGAATGCGGTCTGGGTGCATTCCCAATCCGCTCCCAGGAGCGCACTTTCAACCGGCTGCGGACGAGCGAGCAGCAGCGCGGCGCCGGCCACGCCTGCCAGGGCGACGGCAATCGCGAGCGCCTTCAGGCTTGGTCTTGAGATCGTCATGCCCGTGCTCCGTCTCGTACGGGGCGGACGCTAGGCGTCGCCCATGTGCTCCCTTTATGAGGGAGATCACAATTCGGCAGTTTTTCCGGGCTACGAGAGATCGTCGGAGGGCGATTTTTCGTTGACCTGATCAGCTGCGATTATGGGTGGCTTCGCGACGCGTGCCGATGTACACGCTTCTGCGTCGCGTGGCGCCTGCTATGCCCAGCCGACGTACCAACAGGCAGCGATGTAGTATCGAAAGCGAGGAAGACAAGGCTCGTCGATGAGTGGATTCAGGGAACCCGGCTTTGCAGACCGGCAAAAGGCGGCGCAGGATGCCCGCAAAAATCTTTTGAACAAGTTCAAGTCGCAGCCGGGGCCCGATGATCCCGCGGTGGCGGCGAAGCGCGCCGAGCGTGAGGCCCTCGCGGCCAAGCGAGCCGAGGCAAAGGCCGCGCGCGAGGCCGAAAAGGCCGAGCAGAAGCGCCTCGAGGAAGAGGCCAAGGCAGCCGAAGCTGCGCGGATCGCGCGGGAAGCCGAGGAAGCCGCCGAGAGGCAGGCTGCGATCGAGGCCGAGCAGAAGGCCAAGCGCGATGCGCGCTACGCCGCCCGCAAGGCGAAGCGCAAGTAAACCTCGCTGGTCACGTTCAATTGAACTTGAACTGATCCATCATTCCGGAGGCGGCCTCAAATGCCGCCGCCGGAATGCGAGAGGACGCGGCCCGCCCAAGGGCGTTGCGCGATGACGACCCGGGATCAGTTCTTCTTCATCATCCCGTCGTCCTTCTTCATACCGTCCTTCGACATGTGATCCTTCTTCATGCCGTCGTCCTTGGACATGGTGTCCTTCTTCATCATGCCGTCCTTGGACATCGTGTCCTTTTTCATCATGCCATCATCCTTGCCCATCTTGTCCTGAGCAAAGGCGGCCGGCGCAAACGCGAGGCCTAGCGAGAGAGCGGCAGCCGAGACGCCGAGCACGATGCGGGTGCGAATGGTCATGGTTCATCTTCCTTCGTGATGGTGTTTGTCAGCGACGGACGCCGCTATCCTGTCTCGACGGATAGCCGTGTGGGGTTGTTACGCTGACCATCGATAAATTTCTGCGGCCAGCCGCCCTCCTTGATTGGCGAGCCCCATGGATCGGAAGTGCTGCAGCGCAGCACAACCGGCACTTGCCGCGACACTCTGTCTCGAACTATCAGATGAAAGATCATCCGGATGGAGACCGGCTTGGATTGGCCCACGCGGTCGCGACGAACCCAGCTCAAATCAACTCTGCCAAAAACACTCCCAGAAACGCCCAAGGGGATCACACCATGCTCACGCGCCGCCATCTGCTCGCGACCGCCGTCGCGGCACCTGCCATTCTCCGCTTCGGCACCGGCACCGCGCAGGCCGCGACCACGCTGAAGATCTCGCATCAGTTCCCGGGCGGCACCATCGACAAGGGCGATTTCCGCGACCGGCTGTGCCGCATGTTCGCCGCCGAAGTGAACAAGCGCAGCAATGGCGACATTACCGCCGAGATCTATCCGAACTCCTCGCTGATCAAGACCAACGCGCAGTTCTCCGCCATGCGCAAGGGCGCGCTCGATATCAGCCTCTATCCGATGCCCTATGCCGGCGGCGAAGTGCCGGAAACCAATATCGGCCTGATGCCGGGCCTCGTGACCACCTACGACCAGGGCCTGCGCTGGAAGAAGGAACCCGTCGGCAAGGCGCTGACCGACTTCCTCGCCGACAAGGGCATCATCCTGCTCACCTGGGTCTGGCAGGCCGGCGGCGTCGCCAGCCGCTCCAAGCCGATCGTCGCTCCTGAAGACGCCAAGGGCCTCAAGGTGCGCGGCGGCTCGCGCGAGATGGACATGGTGCTGCAGACCGCCGGCGCCTCCGTGTTGTCGGTGCCGTCGAATGAGATCTACGCGGCAATGCAGACCGGCGCCTGCGATGCCGGCATCACCTCCTCGACCAGCCTGATCTCGTTCCGACTGGAAGAGGTCGCGAAGTCGCTGACATCAGGCGCGGGCACGTCCTACTGGTTCATGCTCGAGCCCCTGATGATGTCGAAGGCGATCTTCGACAAGCTGCCGAAGAACCATCAGGACATCCTGCTCGCGGTCGGCACCGAGCTCGAAGCCTTTGGCCGCAAGGGCGCGCAGGACGACGACGTCGATGTCGCCAAGGTCTACGAGAAGGCTGGCGCAAAGGTCTCGGCGCTCGATGCCGCCACCGTCGGAAAATGGCGCGACATCGCCCGCGACACCGCGTGGAAGGACTACAGCGCCAAGACCGCGACCGCCGCAAACCTGCTCAAGCTCGCTATCGACGTCGCGGCATGAGCCACGGTCCGCTTCCGGATCGTGACGATCATGCCAACGCTGCCGCTGGGGCCGGCCCTGCCGCAGCGATCGATCGCGGTCTCGCCATCCTCAACAGCATCATCGTCGTGTTCGCCGCGGTCGCACTGGTCGCGGCCTGTGCGATCTTGAGCTATAGCGTGCTCAGCCGCGCGCTGTACAAGGCCGCGAACTACTGGCAGGACGAAGCCGCCGTGTTCCTGCTGGTCGGCGCGACCTTCATGACGGCCGCCTACGTGCAGCAGCATCGCGGGCACATCGGCATCGAGGCCTTCGTCGGCCTGCTCTCACCATTCGCGAACCAGGTCCGGCTCTGGCTGGTTGATGCCGCCACGTTCCTGTTCTGCGCCTTCTTCACCTGGAAGTCGTGGACACTGGCGCACGAAGCCTATGTCGACGGCCAAGTCTCCAACTCGATGTGGTCGCCGCCGCTCGCCATCCCCTACTCGCTGATGGCGCTCGGGATGAGCCTGCTCTGCCTCCAGATCCTCGTGCAGCTTGCGCTGCCCTTCACCGGAGCCAAGCGGCCATGAGCGTTTTCGGCATCGGCCTCGCCTACGGCATTGTGACGCTGCTGGTGATGTTCTCAGGGATGCCCATTGCGTTCGCGCTCGGCGCGGTCGCGGTGGTGTTCATGGCCATCTTCATGCCCTCGGCCTCGCTCGATACGGTGACGCAGAACGTCTACGAGGAGATGGCCTCGATCACGCTGTTGTCGATCCCGCTTTTCATCCTGAAGGGCGCGGCGATCGGCAAGTCGCGCGCGGGCCAGGATCTCTATTCGGCGCTGCATGCCTGGCTGCATCGCGTGCCCGGCGGGCTCGGCGTCGCCAACGTGTTCGCCTGCGCGCTGTTCGCGGCGATGGCAGGCTCGAGCCCGGCGACCTGCTCGGCGATCGGCTCGGCCGGTATCCCGGAGATGCGCAAGCGCGGCTATTCCGGCGGCTTTGCCGCTGGAATCATCGCCGCTGGCGGCACGCTCGGCATCCTGCTGCCGCCTTCCATCACCATGATTCTGTTCGCGGTCGCCGCCGAAAAGTCGCTGGGGCGGCTATTCCTCGCCGGCATCGGGCCCGGCCTGCTGCTGGTCACGCTGTTCGGCATCTATGCCGTCATCCGCTTCCGCCAGGAATATGCCGCGGCCGAAGCGGCCTACAAGAACGGCGGGCCGGAGGCTGCGATCCTGACTCGCGACGAGTATACGCTGGCCGAGCGCTTCAGCGTGCTGCCGCGCGTGATCCCCTTCGTGCTGCTGCTCACCGGCGTCATGGTCGCGCTCTATGGCGGCTATGCCACGCCGTCGGAAACCGCGGGCCTCGGCGGCCTCCTGGCGCTGGCGTTGATCGCGGCGATCTACAGCGTGTGGCGGCCGAGCGACCTCGCGCCGATCATGAAGTCGACGATCCGGGAATCGACCATGCTGATGATGATCATCGGCATGTCGCTGCTCTATTCCTACGTGATGAGCTATCTGCACATCTCGCAATCGGTCGCCGAATCCATCGTCGCGATGCACCTGCCGCGCTGGGAGCTGCTGTTCGCGATCCTCGTCATGGTCGTGGTGCTCGGCTTCTTCCTGCCGCCGGTCTCGATCATTCTCATGACCGCGCCGATCATCCTGCCGCCGCTCCGCGCCGCCAATTTCGACATCATCTGGTTCGGCGTCGTCATGACCATCGTGATGGAGATGGGGCTGATCCACCCGCCGGTCGGCCTCAACATCTTCGTCATCCGCAACGTCGCGCCCGATATTCCCCTGCGCGAGGTGATCTGGGGCACCCTGCCGTTCGTGCTCTTGATGATGCTTGCAGTGCTGCTGCTGTGCCTCGTGCCGGGCATTTCAACCTGGCTGCCGGACCTCGTGATGGGACCGGACGGGAGCAGGTAGAAGCGATCACCGGCCTGTAGGATGGATTAGCCGAAGGCGTAATCCACCTCTTCTGTCGCTGCGGAGACGAACAGCGGTGGGTTACGCCTTCGGCTACCCCCCCTACGAATTCTCCTTCCGCCGCGACTTCGGCGCGTTCGCTACCACCTGCAGCAGGTCCTTGCGCACGGCCTCGATGTGCCGCTCCAGGAAGCGGCAGGCCTCCTCCACTTTCTGCGCACGACAGAGCGCGATCAGATGGGCGTGCTCCTTTTCGGCAATGCCCATCGCCTTGGTGTTGGAGAGTTGTAGCCGCGTATAGCGGTCGCTGGTCTGCAGCAGCGACAGCACGATCGCGCGCGTGCGCGGCTGCGGGGCGTGGACGTAGAGCGCCATGTGGAAGTCGGCGTTGAGCTGGCCCCATTCACTGACGTTCCTCGCCTTGATCGCCTTCTCGAAGCTCCGGTGGATGTCGTCGAGCCCGTCGAAATCCTGCGTGGTGAAGCGCGGCGCCGACTGCGCCAGCAGCCGCGGCTCCAGGATGCGGCGCAGGTCGAACACGTCGTTGATCTCGTCCAGCGACAGCTCCGAGACGATGGCGCCCTTCTGCGGCACGATGCGCACCAAGCCTTCCGCCTCGAGCTGGAACAGCGCTTCGCGCACCGGGATGCGGCTGACGCCATAGGCTTCGCCCAACGCGTCCTGGCGCAGCTGCGATCCGGCCGGATAGGTGCCGTCGAGGATTGCCTGGCGGAGCTGGTCGACGATCGCAGCCGACAGGGTGCGATGCTTCAGAGGCTGTTTCATCTGATCGTCCGTTGTCCTTCCCGACTCGCGCGGCCGACGCGGTCCCTGTCTTGCATGTCGAGCTGCCCGGCAAAAGCCGGGGCGCCACAAGCAAAGTGCCCAGCAAACACGCGCCCTGCCGCCGAAATGACCGCAAACTCCGTTTGACTCCCAAAATGTATAAATTATACATTCGGCAATCGCACGACAAATCTTCAGGGGGTTGGGGCCTCTTTCATGATCGAGCAGACCATGCCGGCCACGCGCGCACTCAGCCTCCGACGCATGATCGTCCGGATGTCGAGCGCCCTGCTCGCCTGCGAGCGGCTCGCGCTGATGGGCCTGATGTATCTGCTCACCGGACTGATCCTGGTGAATGTCGTCACTCGCTACTCGCATTTCCCGATCTACTGGATCGATGAATCCGCCGTTTATTGCGTGGTGTGGCTGACCTTCATCGGGGCGTCCGCGATGACGCGGCTGCGGCTCGATTTCGCGGTGACCATGCTGACGGAGCGACTTTCCGCTCAGCACCAGAAATTTGCAAAAGTGATTTCGACCGGCCTCGTCGTGACGTTCGGCATCGCGCTGATCGTCACCTGCGTGCTCTGGATGGACCCGATCGGCCTCGCCCGCGCCGGCTTCGACGGGCGCAAGCTCGCCGCCGAGACTTTCAACTTCCTCTACACCGAGCGCACGCAGACGCTGAACTGGCCGACCTGGGTGCTCTATCTGACGCTGCCGATCTTCGCGGTGTCGATGACCGTACATGGTCTCGCCAATCTCCTGGAAGATCTCGAGCTGGTCCCGCGCACCGCGCCGAAGGGCTTCCAGCTCTCAGAGCTCGACGGGGTCAATTGATGATCACGTCAGCAGCCTTCATGGCCTTCATGCTGGTCGGCGTGCCGATCGGCCTCTGTCTCTGCCTCGCCGGCCTCGTCTATATCGCGGCGTCCGGCAATCCCGTGCTGTTCCAGTCCTATCCGCTGCAGCTGTTTGGCGGCGTCGACAGCTACGGCCTGATCGCGATCCCGCTGTTCATCCTGATCGGCGAGATCATGAATGGCGGCGGCATCACGCGGCGCATCGTTGACATGGCGATGGCCTTCGTCGGCTCGCTCAAGGGTGGGCTCGCCTACGTCAACATCCTCGCCAACATGTTCATCTCATCCATCCTGGGATCGGCGACCGCGCAGGTCGCGATCATGGCCCAGATCATGGTCCCCGAGATGGAGAAGAAGGGCTATGACAAGACCTTCGCGGCCGGCCTCACCGCCTATGGCGGCATGCTCGGCCCGATCATCCCGCCCTCGGTGATGTTCGTGGTCTACAGCGTGCTGGCGCAGGTCTCGGTCAGCGACATGCTGATCGCCGGCATCGTTCCGGGCGTCATTCTCACCGTGATGTTCTGCCTCGTCATCGCGCTGATGGGCTACATCTACAACTATCCGCGCGCCGACTACCAGACGCCGCGCCAGCGCGTGATGACGATCCTGCGGACCTCGCCGACGCTGCTGATCCCGATCGTCATCGTCGGCACCATCCTCGGCGGCCTCGCCAACGCCACGGAATCCGCCGCCGTCGGCGCGGTGGCTGCAGCCCTGGTCGGAAAGTTCTGGACCAAGGAATTTGAGTTCTCGCATCTGCCGCAGATGATGCTGCGCAGCGCGATCTATTCGGCGATCGTGTTGTTTCTGGTCGCAGCCGCCGCGGTGTTCTCCTGGGTGCTGATCTTCGGCAAGGTGCCGCAGGAGACCGCCGCCTGGATCCAGACTGTGGCCAAGGATCCCGTCAGCTTCATGCTGATCTGCAACGTCATCCTGCTGCTGATCGGCACGGTGATCGACGGCATTCCCGGCCTGATCATGACGGTGCCGATCCTGCTGCCGGTCGCAACCGAGATCTATCACATCGATCCCCGGCAATTCGGCGTCGTCGTGGTGATCAACCTCGTGCTCGGCCTGTTGTCGCCGCCGGTCGGGCTTTGCTTCTTCGTCGCGGCCGCCGTCACCGGCGCCAAGCCCGGCAGGATGTTCATGGTGACGCTGCCCTTCTTCGTCATCGCCTGCGTCCTCCTGGTGCTGCTCTCGCTCTATCCCTCGCTCTCGCTGATCCTCGTCAAATAGACCCATCCGAAAGGAGCCCGACCATGCCGCTTTCTCGCCGCCGCTTTCTCGCCGCCAGTGCCGCCGCCTCGGTGTTTGCACCATCGCTGGCGCTCGCCCAGGCCAAGGAATTCCGCCTCGGCCTGATCACGCCGAACGGCCATTCCTGGAACAAGGCCGCGCTCAAATTCGGGGACGAGCTCAAGGCCGCCACCAGCGGCCGCCTGACCTTGACCGTCTTCCACGCCGGTCAGCTCGGCAACGAGACCGCGATGATGCAGCAATTGCAGTCCGGCGCGCTCGACATGGGCTTCATCCAGGCCGCCGAGCTCGGCTCGCGTGTGCCGCATATCGCCGCGATCAACGCGCCTTACATCGTGCGCTCGACGCCGGCGGTGGCGAAGTTCGTACGGCATCCGGCGGCGGTGAAGCTGTTCGAGGTGCTGCCGCAGGAGACCGGCACGATCGGGCTCGGCTGGGGCATCACCGGCATGCGCGCGGTGTTCTCCTCCAAGGACCTGAATTCGCTCGCCGACATCAAGGGCATGAAGCTGCGCATCAACCCGACCCCGGTCTATCGCGATTTCTATTCCTCGCTCGGCGCGGCACCGACGCCGATCCCGACGCCGCAAGTATTCGACGCCATGGCCAATGGCCAGGTCGATGGCCTCGAGGCCGATCTCGAATTCTCCTGGAACCAGCGCTTCGACAAGGTGTCGAAGGTGATCCTGCAGATGAACGCCGTCTTCATGCCGATGGCTGCCGTCGTCTCCGGCCGCGTCTGGCAATCGCTGCCCGCGGCCGACCGCGAGCTGATCACCAAGACGATCAAGTCGACGCTGGACGCGCAGATCGACGAGCTCGCTGGCAACGAGCCCACGCTGATCCAGAACTTCAAGAACGCGCCGATCCCGATCCGCCAGGTCGACGCAAAGGACACCGAGGCCGTGATTGCCGAGTTCGACAAGATCTGGCTGCCCAAGGCCCCCGTCCTCGCCGAGCTGCGCAAGGTCGGCGCGACGCTCTGATCCGATTCCCCATCCCTTTCACAAGAGCCGGCGGCTCCAGCCCCCCGCCGGCATATACACCTGGAGTCAAACCATGAGCCGCCGCGTTGCCTGGGAAGGCGTCTTCCCGGCCGTCACCACCCAATTCCACGACGATCTCTCGCTCGACATCGACGCAACCGCCAAGGTGATGGACGGATTGATCCGCGACGGCGTCTCCGGCCTGATCGTCTGCGGCTCGGTCGGCGAGAACACCTCGCTGGAGCGCAAGGAGAAGGTCGCGATCATGGAAGCGGCGAAGTCGGTCGCGAAGGGCCGCGTGCCCGTGCTGTGCGGCATCGCCGAATTCACCACCGCGTTTGCGGTGGAGACCGCGAAGGAAGCTGCCCGCGTCGGCATCGACGGCGTCATGGTGATGCCGGCGCTGGTCTATTCCTCCAAGCCGCACGAGACCGCCGCGCATTTCCGCGCCGTCGCCTCCGCGACTGACCTTCCCGTGATGCTCTACAACAATCCGCCGATCTACAAGAACGACGTTACGCCAGACATCCTCGCCTCGCTCGCCGACGTCGAGACCGTGGTCTGCTTCAAGGATTCCTCCGGCGATACGCGGCGGTTCATCGACACCCGCAACATGGTCGGCGACCGCTTCGTGCTGTTCGCAGGTCTCGACGACGTCATCGTCGAGAGCGTTGCGATGGGCGCCGTCGGCTGGGTCTCCGGTATGTCCAACGCCTTCCCGCGCGAGGGCGAGACGCTGTTCCGCCTCGCCAAGGCGGGACGCTTTGCCGAGGCGATGCCGCTCTACGAATGGTTCATGCCGCTGCTGCACCTCGATGCCCGCCCGGACCTCGTCCAGTGCATCAAGCTGTGCGAGCACATCATGGGCCGCGGCACCGCCCTGACCCGCCCGCCGCGCCTGGCGCTGCTGCCGCAGGAAAAGGCGGAGGTCGAGGCCCTGATGGCCAAGGCGCTCAAGAACCGGCCGCGTTTGCCGGATGTCGGGCTGAAGGCGGCCTGACCGCAGCACTCCCTCCACCGTCATTGCGAGCGAAGCGAAGCAATCCAGAATCTTTCTGCCGCGGCAGGCTGGATTGCTTCGTCGCTCCGCTCCTCGCAATGACAGGGAATTACGAAGCCGCCCGCTTCTTCTTCGCGTTCAGCGCCGACGCCACGCGGCTCACGGGCGGCTTGCCCAGCACGCCGCTCATCGCGTTCGTCGCCGCCAGCAGCTTCTCCATATCGACACCCGTCCTGATCCCCATGCCCTCCAGCATGTAGACGACATCTTCGGTCGCGACGTTCCCCGTCGCGCCCGGCGCATAGGGGCAGCCGCCGAGCCCGCCGGCAGCGGCGTCGATGACGCGGACGCCTTCTTCCAATCCGGCATAGAGGTTGGCGAGCGCCTGGCCGTAAGTGTCGTGGAAATGCATGGCGAGCCTGGCCGGCGGGATGTTGACGGCCACCGCGCGCAGCATCTCTTTTGCCTTGTCAGGCGTGCCGACGCCGATGGTGTCGCCGAGCGAGATCTCATAGCAGCCGAGATCGAACAGCGTGCTCGCAAGATCCGCGACCGCCTTCGGCTTGATCTCGCCATCGAACGGACAGCCCAGCACGCAGGAGATATAGCCGCGCACCTTGACGCCATCGTCCCTGGCGCGCGTCAGCACCGGCTTGAAGCGCTCGATGGACTCCGCAATCGTGCAGTTGATGTTCGCGCGGGAAAACCCCTCGGAGGCCGCCGCGAAGACGGAGACCACTTTGGCGCCCGCGGCACGCGCGGCGTCATAGCCCTTCTCGTTCGGCACCAGCACGTGAAATTCGGCGTCCTTCACATGGGCGACGCCGCGCAGCACGGCGTCCGAGCTTGCCATCTGCGGGATCGCCTTGGGCGAGACGAAGGCGCCGACCTCCACGGTGTCCAGCCCAGCCGCCACGAGCGCCTCGATGAAGGCGATGCGCGCCTCGACGCTGACGGGGGTCTTCTCGTTCTGGAGGCCGTCGCGCGGCCCCATTTCAATGATGCGGACAGGATCGCTCATCTCATTCCCCTGAAGGTTCGACCAGAGCGAGCTCGACACCCTCCTGCACGATGTCCCCGACCTTGCACTTGATGGATTTCAGCACGCCGGCATAGGGCGCGCGCAGCGTCTGCTCCATCTTCATCACTTCCAGCGTGAGGATCGGCGCGCCCTTCTCCAGCTTGGTCCCCTCCTCGGCCAGCACGGCAACCACCGTGCCGGGCAAGGGCGCTGCGATCTTGTCCTCGCCGACATGCTCCTCACTCTCGCCGCCGAACGGATCGACCCAATGCAGGTCGAAGCGGCCGTTGCGCGTGCGCAGGTACAGCTCATGGCCATCGATGACCGCTGCCACCGACGATTTGACTCCGTCGAGCGTCAGATCGAAGCCGCCATCCTTCGCAGCGATCGTGAACGCCAGCTCGCGCTCGCCGATCACCAGCGTCGACGGTCCGCTGCCGTAGTTCAGCGTGATCTTCTGCTCCGGACCATGGCCGACGCGGAAGGCAAAGCTGCGCTGCCGGCGACCGACCGGTTGCCAGCCGAAGGTCTGCCAGGGCGAGTTCGCTTCCGCCTGCGCCGTCTGTCGCTCCACGTTGACGATCGCGGCGACTGCCGCGCAGAGCTCGAGCTCTCCGGGCGCCGGCGCCGCGGCGGTCAGCACGGCCAGCTCGCGCTCAATGAAGCCGGTGTCGATCGCATTCGCCCGCACCTTCGGATGCGTGATCAGCGCCGACAGGAACGGAATGTTTGTGACGATGCCCCGGACGTCGGTCTCTTCCAACCCGCGGTTCAGTCGCTCGATCGCGACGTCCCGCGTCGGCGCCCACGCGATCACCTTGGCGAGCATGGCGTCATAGTATGGCGAGACCGTATCGCCCTCGCGATAGCCGGCGTCGATGCGCAAGCCCCCGGTCTCCGCCGGCAACCGCCAGGTCGAGATCCTGCCGACCGACGGCATGAAGTTTTTGGTCGGGTTCTCGGCATAGACCCGCGCTTCGATCGCATGGCCGTTGAGCCTGATCTCGTCCTGCTTGAGCGGCAGCGCCTCGCCGAAGGCGACGCGCAGCTGCCATTCGACCAGATCAATCCCGGTGATCAGCTCCGTCACGGGATGCTCGACCTGCAGGCGCGTGTTCATCTCGATGAAGAACACGTCCTTGCCGTCGGAGACGAACTCGATGGTGCCGGCACCGACATAGTTCACCGCGCCCGCCGCTTTTCGCGCGGCGGCGCAGACGGTCTCGCGCTGCGCGGCATTGAGCGTCGGCGACGGCGCCTCCTCGATCACCTTCTGGTGCCGGCGCTGCAAGGTACATTCGCGCTCGAACAGCGAGAGCAGATTGCCATGGCTGTCGCCGATGATCTGTACCTCGATATGCCGGGGATTATCGACATACTTCTCGATCAACATGCGGTCGTCGCCAAAGGCGGCCTTGGCCTCGCGCTTGGCGCTGACGATCGCGGGCGCAAGCTCGTCGGCCGAGCGCACGATGCGCATGCCGCGCCCGCCGCCGCCGGCGGAGGCCTTCACCAGGACGGGGAAGCCGATCTTGTCCGCTGCTTTCGAAAGCGTTGCGTCGTCCTGGGCCTCGCCGTGATAGCCGGGCACCAAGGGCACGCCGGCTTTCTCCATCAGCTCTTTCGAGCCGGATTTCGAGCCCATTGCCGTCATCATCCCGGCGGTCGGCCCGACGAAGACGAGGCCGGCGTCATAACAAGCCCGCGCGAACTCGGCATTCTCGGAGAGAAAGCCGTAGCCGGGATGCACGGCCTCGGCGCCGGTCTTGCGCGCAGCCTCGATCAAACGCTCGATATTGAGATAGCTGTCGCGGGCCCGGGCCGGCCCCAGCAGCACGGCTTCGTCCGCGAGCGCGACATGCATCGCATCGCGATCGGCCTCGGAATAGACCGCAACCGTGCGCAGCCCCATGGCGCGCGCGGTGCGGATGACGCGGCAGGCGATCTCGCCGCGATTGGCGATCAGGAGCGTGCGGAAACGCCGGTAGAGTTTTGAGCGGTCCATCGCATCACATCCTGAACAGGCCGAATTTCGTCGGTTCGATCGGCGCATTCGACGCCGCCGAGAGGCCGAGGCCGAGCACGAGACGCGTGTCGGCCGGATCGATCACGCCGTCGTCCCACAGTCGCGCGGTCGCGTAGTACGGGTGGCCCTGGCTCTCATATTGCGCGCGAATGGGCTCGCGGAACTTGTCTTCCTCTTCCCTGGACCAGCTGTCGCCCTTGGCCTCGATATTATCGCGTCGGACCTGGCTCAGCACCATCGAGGCCTGCTCGCCGCCCATCACCGAGATGCGCGCGTTCGGCCACATCCACAGGAACCGCGGCGCGTAGGCGCGGCCGCACATGCCGTAATTGCCGGCGCCGTAGGAGCCGCCGATCACGACGGTGAATTTCGGCACCGAGGCGGTCGCGACCGCCGTCACCAGCTTGGCGCCGTCGCGCGCGATGCCGCCGGCCTCGTATTTCTTGCCGACCATGAAGCCGGTGATGTTCTGCAGGAACACCAGCGGAATGCCACGCTGGCAGCACAGCTCGATGAAATGCGCGCCCTTCAGCGAGCTCTCACTGAACAGGATGCCGTTGTTGGCAATGATGCCGACAGGATAGCCCCAGATATGGGCGAAGCCGCACACCAGCGTCGTGCCATAGAGCTTCTTGAACTCGTCGAACTCCGAGCCGTCGACGAGGCGCGCGATGATGTCGCGCACGTCGAACGGCTTGCGGCTGTCGACCGGCACCACGCCGTAGATTTCCTCCGCCGCAAACAGCGGATCGCGCGGCTTATGCATATTCAGGTTCGGCCGCGCGGAAGGCTTGAGCGTGCCGACGATACGCCGGGCGATGCCGATCGCATGCGCATCGTTCTGGGCATAGTGATCGGTCACGCCGGACTGCCGCGAATGCACGTCGGCGCCGCCGAGCTCCTCCGCGCTGACGATCTCGCCGGTCGCGGCCTTCACCAGCGGCGGGCCGCCGAGGAAGATGGTGCCCTGGTTGCGCACGATGATGCTCTCGTCCGACATCGCCGGCACGTAGGCGCCGCCGGCGGTGCAGGAGCCCATCACGATCGCGATCTGCGGAATGCCCTGCGACGACATCTGCGCCTGGTTGTAGAAGATGCGGCCGAAGTGCCGCTCGTCCGGAAAGATCTCGTCCTGCAGCGGCAGGAAGGCGCCGCCGGAATCCACCATGTAGACGCAAGGCAGATTGTTCTGCCGCGCAATATCCTGCGCGCGCAGATGCTTCTTCACCGTCATCGGGTAGTAAGTGCCGCCCTTGATGGTGGCGTCGTTGGCGACGATCACGCATTCGCGTCCCGAAATGCGGCCCACCCCGGTGATGACGCTCGCCGAATGCACGTCACCGCCATAGAGGCCGTAGGCCGCGAGCGGCGACAGCTCCAGGAACGAGGTGCCGGGATCGACCAACAGGTCGACGCGCTCACGCGCCAACATCTTGCCGCGCGCGGTGTGGCGCTTGCGCGAGGCTTCGCCGCCGCCGCCGGCGACTTGGGCAAGCTTTTCGCGCAAATCGGCGACGAGGCCGCGCATGGCCTCGGAATTGCGCGCAAAATCTGATGACGACGGATCGATGCTGGAATGGAGCGGCATGGTGATTCCAATGAGGTGAAGAACTTAAGCCGTCTCGGCCATCAGCTCGCGGCCGATCAGCATGCGGCGCACCTCCGAGGTGCCTGCGCCGATCTCGTAGAGCTTGGCGTCGCGCCACAGGCGTCCGACCGGGAATTCGCTGGTGTAGCCGACACCGCCAAGCGCCTGGATCGCTTCTCCCGCCATCCAGGTCGCCTTCTCTGCGGAATAGAGGATCGCGGCGGCCGCATCCTTGCGCAAGCTGCGCGCGTGGTCGGCGCGGTCGCAGGCGCGCCCCACCGCATAGACATAAGCGCGCGTGGCCTGCCAGGTCGAATACATGTCGGCGAGCTTGCCCTGCATCAGCTGGAAATCCCCGATCGGCTGGCCGAACTGCTTGCGCTCGTGCATGTAAGGCACCACCGCGTCCATGCAGGCCGCCATGATGCCGAGCGGCCCGCCGGAGAGCACCGCGCGCTCATAGTCGAGGCCGGACATCAGGACCTTGACGCCCTCGCCCACCTTGCCGAGCACATTCTCCTCGGGGACCTCGCATTCGTCGAAGAACAGCGGATAGGTGTTGGAGCCGCGCATGCCGAGCTTGTCGAGATGCTGGCCGTGGGTGAAACCCTTGAAACCCTTCTCGATCAGGAAGGCGGTCATGCCGCGCGGGCCGGCGTCCGGATCGGTCTTGGCGTAGACCACCAGCACGTCGGCATCGCCGCCATTGGTGATCCACATCTTGGAGCCGTTGAGCACGTAGCGGTCGCCACGCTTGTCGGCGCGCAGCTTCATCGAGACGACATCGGAGCCGGCGCCGGGCTCGGACATCGCGAGCGCGCCCACATACTCACCCGAGATCAGCTTGGGCAGATAGCGCTGCCGCTGCGCATCGTTGCCGTTGCGGCGGATCTGGTTGACGCAAAGATTGGAGTGGGCGCCGTAGGACAGGGCCACGGCCGCCGAACCGCGCGAGATTTCCTCCATGGCGACGATATGGGCGAGATAGCCCATATTGGAGCCGCCATATTGCTCCGGCGCGGTCATGCCGAGCAGGCCGAGGTCGCCGAAGCGCTTCCAGAGGTCTGCGGGGAAAAGATTAGCCTTTTCGATCTCGGCGGCACGCGGGGTGATCTCCGCCTCCACGAACGAACGAACGGTGTCGCGCAGCAGGCTGATGTCTTCGCCCAGATCGAAATCGATGCTCGGGATGTTCAAGGCGAGTCCTCCGTATTTTGGGCTCCGAACCTAGCCCGGTCGCGGCCCTCTTGCAGTCGAAAAGGTTGCATTTTCCGCCAAACTTGGCGAGGATTTCCGAAAGGAATTCCGATGCCTTTTCAAGCCGCCACCGCAATTCCGCGCCGCGCCGTCACGCCCGCCGCCTTCGTCCGCGGCGTGGTCGCCGCGTACGAGCATTACGGCCGCGATCCCGCCGAAGCCTTGAGCCGGGGCCAGGTCGCGCCGGAGCTCCTGAATTCTCCTGATGGGCGTGTGACCGCGGCCCAGTTCGAGGCCCTGGCGGGCCATGCCATGCGCGAGCTCGATGACGAGGCGCTAGGCTGGTTCTCGCGCCGGCTGCCATGGGGCACCTATGGCATGCTGTGCCGAGCCTCGATCACCGCACCGACGCTGGAGGTCGCGCTCAAGCGCTGGTGCCGGCATCACCGCCTGGTCACCGAGGATGTGGTGCTCGATCTCGAGGTTGGCGAAGAGACCGCCGTCGTGTCGATCCGTCAGCTGCGTGACCTCGGGGCGTTCCGCGAATTCTGCCTCGTCACGCTGTTCCGCTATGTGCTCGGCTTCTCATGCTGGGCTGTCGATTCCCAGATCGCGCTCCGCGCGGCTGAGTTTCCTTACTCCGAGCCCGGCCACGTCTCGGTCTATCCGACTATCTTTTGCCGGAGCGTCCGCTTCGATGCGGACCGCGCGGCCATTGTCTTCGACAAGCACTATCTCTCGCTGCCGCTGAAGCGCAGCGCAGCCGATCTCGACAACATGCTCAAGGGCGCGCTCCGGCTCACCGTGCTGCCCTACCGGCGCGACCGCCTGCTGGTCGAGCGCGTCCGCCGCGTGCTGCGGGATGCGCGCGGACGGGTCCTCGGCGCCGAGGACGTCGCGCGCGAGCTCGCGCTCTCCAGCCGCACGATGCATCGCCGCCTGCGCGAGGAGTCCACCTCGCTGCGCGATCTCAAGGAGGAGGCGAAATTCGAGCTCGCCAAACAGGAGCTGATGCGCGGCCGCACGCCGATCAAGCGCATCGCCGAGATCGCCGGCTTCCGCAACGAGAAGAGCTTTTCGCGGGCCTTTCGGACCTGGACCGGCACCTCCCCGCGCGAGTTTCGGGGCCGGTATCGCTGAGGCGCTTTCCCTGAAATTCAGATTTGGTCGTGGGATATTCGAAGCCCTACCCAGCCGGCTCCGCCACCGCGACCTCCTGCAGCGGCAGCGGCACGTCCTTGGCAACCCCGAGCACTGGGAAGCTGCGGACGTTCTTCACATTGGGCATCGCGGCGAAATGCAAGAGCTGCTGGCGCATGCTCTCGACACTCGGCGCCACGCATTTGAGCAGATAGTCGGTGTCGCCGGAAATCCGCCAGCATTGCTGGATGCGCGGGATCGCGGCGATCGAGCTCTCGAACGCCTCCAGCACCGGCTGGGCCTGGCTGCCAAGCTGGATCGAGACGAACGACACCACCTCGTAGCCGAGCAGCCGCTCGTCGATCACGGCGCGCACCGCCCGGATCACGCCGCGGCTGAACAGCGATTTCAGCCGCCGCAGGCAGTTCGGCGCGGACACGCCGACGCGCAGCGCCAGCTCGTTGTTGCGAACCCGCCCATCCTGCTGCAGCTCGGATAGGATTTTCAGATCGACGCCGTCGAGCCGGTCACGGCCCGCCATACCCCACCTCGCCATGGTCGTGTCATGCGAGGCAGCGAAGCATAGGGCGGAATTGATGCCAAGGGCGATTCGAGGCCAGGATTTGCTTCGGCCAGGGCTCTGCAGACTCTTCAGGACCGATCGCGCAGCCCCGAGTCCAGGATCGTAAGGCTTAACCGCTCGCCGAAGCGCTTGCGTCGAATTTTGGCCAGCCCGCGCTCCACACAATAGCTGGCTACGGGCGACAGCCTGCGGTCGATCCTCATGAGGCCGCTGTGTGCGCCCCGACGCTCGGCATTGAGCCAGCGCAAAAAGTCCATCGCCCGCGCATGCTTCTTTCGCTTGTCTCTGCTCATGGGGCGCTCCCGGACAGGTACTTGCCGCCCCTCAATGCGTCCAGGGCTCGCCGCGGCGGAACGAGAAATTGTCGGCATAGGCAACCGGCCGGCGGATCGACTCCTTGGGCTCGATCACCTGATAGGCGATACCCTTGCGCTCGCAATAGGCGATCGCCTCTTCCTTGCTGTGGAAGCGCAGCGTAATTTGTTGCTTCATGTCGGCCGACGACGTCCAGCCCATCAGCGGCTCGACCGACCGCGGCTGCTCCGGCTCGTAATCGAGCTGCCATTCCCTGGTCTTGGACCGGCCGGATTGCATCGCGTTCTTGGCGGGCTTGAAAATGCGTGCGGTCATGACTGGTCCGGGCCTCTTGGTCTTTCCGTTCGATCTCGATGCGTCACGGTGGCAGTTGGTGGAAATCTCGGGGATAGTATAGAGAAACCGGTTGGAAACTGATCCTGATTCCGGCTCCGGCGCCCCTCGCCAACGGTATAGTCATTATGCTGCACCGTGACAATTGCGTACCCGCGTTTCATCCTGGGACCCTGTTTGCCGGCCCGGTTTCGTCGATCTCCGCGCTTCCGTCCTCTTTGAAAGCTCCCGACGCATGGCCTTCCTGAACGTCAGCGCCACGCTTCCCGACAAGGGTCGCGACCTCCGGCTCGACCTGTTTCGCGGCGTCGCGAACTGGGCGATCTTTCTCGACCATATCCCCGACAACGTCGTGAACTGGATCACGACCCGCAACTACGGCTTTTCCGACGCGGCCGACCTGTTCGTCTTCATCTCCGGCTACACCGCCTCCTTCGTCTATGCACGGATGATGCTGGACCGCGGCTTCATCGTCGGCGCCACGCGGCTGACCAAGCGGGTCTGGCAGCTCTATGTCGCCCACATCATCCTGTTCGTGATCTACATCGCCTCGATCAGCTATCTCGCGCTGCGCTTCGGCGATTCCGAGATGATCAACGAGTTCAACGTCGCCGGCCTCGTCGACAACGCCACCGAGACGCTGCGCCAGGGCCTGTTCCTGCGCTTCAAGCCGCTCAATCTCGACGTGCTGCCGCTCTACATCGTGCTGATGGGCCTGTTTCCGCCGGTGCTGTGGTTCATGCTGCGCAAACCCGATTTGACGATGATCCTGTCGATCGTGCTGTGGCTCGTCGCGCGCCATAACGGCTGGAACCTGACCGCCTATCCGGCCGGCCAGTGGTACTTCAACCCCTATTGCTGGCAGGTGCTGTTCGTGTTCGGCGCCTGGTGCTCCATGGGCGGCGCGCGGCGCTCGGCAGCGCTGATCAACTCGCCTGTTACGCTGTGGGTCTGCCTCGGTTATCTCCTGTTTGCGCTGGTCATGACCATGGCCGGCCGTTTCCCCACCTTCGGCGGCATGTTCCCGGAATGGCTGTTCTCGGCCTTCAACCCCAATGACAAGACCAACCTCGCACCGTATCGCTTCCTCCACTTCGTGGTGATCGTGATCCTGGTGATCCGCTTCGTGCCGAAGGAGTGGCCGGGGCTGGAGTGGAAGGTGTTCGACCCCTTGATCGTCTGTGGCCAGCAGTCGCTCGCCGTGTTCTGCGTCGGCGTGTTCCTGTCCTTCGTCGGTCATTTCGAGCTGTCGATGAGCTCAGGGTCGCTGCTCGCGCAGATCTTCGTCAGTGTCGCCGGCATCGCGATCATGACGACCGTGGCTTATTACATCTCGTGGTCGAAGAAGCAGGACAAGCCGCTGAAGCCGCCGCCGGCCAAGCCGGCTGCGGAAGCGAAGGCGGCCTGAGAGAGGCGGCAGTTAAAGCGCGATGCTCGGGATGAATCGTCATCGCACTTTAGGTTATTGCTTGAGCATGATCTTTTCGGAAAACCGCTTCACACTTTTCCGGATCATGCTCTAGGCCGCCTCTTCGCCGTCGAACTCGGTGAACTTCTTGTAGATCCAGTCACGGCCGTCGTGGCGACGCCAAACCTTGCCGAGTACGAACTGCCCGTTGATGGAGCGACGCGGTACGATCACCGTCCAGAGGTGCCAGATCTCGGTCCAGTTCGACTGCGGACCGACGGTCCCGATGTTGCGGTCAATAGCCATGGCAGAACTCGCTGGCGCAGAACTTAGGCTGATCCGCGCGCCGCGACGAACAGTCATCTGTGGTGGCACAGAGTGGACAGCCCATCGCGAGCCGGGACCGACCTGATAGCAGCCAGCCAAACGGCCGCAACAGCCGCTCGCCTTTAACCTTGCCGATCAACCTTACTTCTTGGGATGGAGCGACGCGTTTGGTTGAAAGCTTGCGGCGATTTTTCTAGAATGCCCGTGATTTGAGAACGAGCGCGCCGTTTCGGCGCAGGGTGATTTTAAGACTGAACTTTGCAGACGATCGGACGTTTGGAAGCAAGTAGATTGCTGGGGGGACGACAATGATGAAATTGCAATGTGCGCGTCTGCGCCTCGCGTTGCGCGTGATCCCGCCCGCGCCAATCGTGAGCACGACCTCGCAACGGCCGCCCCAAGCCGCCAACGACAATCAGATGGCCTGGCCGTACGTGCCATTTCCGCCCGGCTGGTACGCTTCGAACTGACGAGCGCGGCCGGCAAAAACGCAACACCGCGCAAGCGGAATATTCATCGCTTGGCGGCGTCCGTTACACATTGGGCGCTGAAATCCCCAACACGGATTTGTCTATCGCGACGGGCGAAGGTTCGATGAGGCTTTGCTGATTTCCAAGGCGAAGCGGAGGCCGGACGCGTGGATGCCTGGCCATTGCCGGTTGGATGCTGACCTCTAGGCCAGCGCCGCCCGGGACTGGTCGGGGCAGCTGGATTCGAACCAACGACCTGCAGTACCCAAAACTGCCGCGCTACCAGGCTGCGCTATACCCCGAATGTCCGGCGAGCCCCGTCGATACACGCTTCCCGGAGCGCCAGCAAGCTTTCCAAAGCCGCCGGCCCTGAGCCCCAATCGGCCCTGCCCGCCCTATTTGCCGCCGAACAGGGGGTGGCCGACGCGGTCACCGGGGCGGATGCCGTACTTCTGCGCCGTCCCCGCCACCACCTCCAGCACGGCCCGCGCGGGTCCCCGGGAGGAGATGATCTTCGTCGACAACGGCTCGGTATTCTCCGCAATGCGCAGGATGCGGCCATCGGCGCGGATGAAGATCATGTCGAGCGACACATAAGTGTTCTTCATCCACATCGAGATTTCCTGCTCGGGATTGAAGTCGAACAGCATGCCTTTGCCGTCGGCCAATTCCTTGCGATACATCAGGCCGGTCTCCTTCTCCTCCGCGGTCGTTGCCATCTCGACGGAGAAGACCTGCACGCCGTTCTTGGTGACGATCTCAAGCGGCTGGAAGCTGGCGGCGTCGGCCGGCGCCCCGGCGACGGCCCATCCGGCGAGGACGAGGATGGCGACCAGCCAGCCCCTCAGAGCGGACCAGGCGGCCTTTCGATCAGAAGTCATGGGGGCTCTCGTAGCGTGGGACTTCAATCAGTCCTTACGCGGCGACCGCCGGAAAAGGAAGGGGCGCGCCGGCCTTGCAGCGCGCCTCTGCTCACGATTGCGGGAATTCATATCGTCAGTGCGACTGCAATCCGGGCGATCCGGTCTCGGGATGGATCTCGGCCGCCATCATGCCCTTGGAGCCGGGCCCGAAGCGGACCAGGACATACTGGCCCGGCCTCAGCTCAGTCATGCCGAAGCGGCGCAGGGTCTCCATGTGCACGAAGATGTCGGGGGTGCCCTCGCCGCAGGTCAGGAAGCCGAAGCCGCGCAGCCGGTTGAACCATTTGACCTGGGCCCGTTCCAATCCGCTGGTTGGGGTGACCGTGACATGGGTGCGCGGCGGCAGCATCTGCGCCGGGTGGATCGCGGTCGACTCGTCCATCGAGACGACGCGGAAGGCCTGGTAGCCCTTGGCGCGCTGGATGCACTCGACGACGATTCGGGCGCCCTCATAAGCGGTCTGGAAGCCGTCGCGCCTAAGCACGGTAACGTGCAGGAGCACGTCGGGCCAGCCGTTGTCGGGAACGATGAAGCCGTAACCTTTGGAGGCGTCGAACCATTTGATGACGCCGGTGACCTCGACGAGGTTGGCGCTGGCTTCGCCCAATCCGGTGAACGGACTGAGTGCACTGTCTCGGCCGGCGCTGCCATGCTCGCCCGGCGTCATGCGCCCTGGCGAGGTGCCCTGTCCGGGAACTCCAAGCTTCTTGGACTCAAATCCGTCCGACGACCCCATAACCCCGGACCCCACACTGCCATGCAACCCGCCACATTGGCGGCGCTCGAATCACGCGTCTTAAGAGAATGTTCTCGATTCGACGCGACGCGACGCGAATCTTTCGACTCAAAAGATAACACTCCCGGTTGCGACGCATAGACAAAAAAGAGATTCGCCGGAACCTATGAACAGCTTGCACAGCCGCGAATCAAATTGATGCCTCAATTACCGACAAAGGGCCCGAGCGTCTCGCCGATGTCGTGGCGGATGACGAGGTCGGCGATGTCGTCCTGCTCAGTCGGCTCGCGATTGATGATCACGAGACGTGCACCGGCGCGCTTGGCCATCATCGGAAAGCCGGCCGCCGGCCAGACCACCAGCGAGGAACCGATCGCGATGAAGAGATCGCAGGCCTGCGACAGCGCTGTCGCGCGCTGCATCTCCTCGTCCGGCATCATCTGCCCGAAGGAAATCGTGGCGGTCTTCACCGGCTCGTCGCAGGCGGTACAGTTGGGCGCGGCGCCATCGCCGTCGAAACGGCGCCTCACCCAGTCGAGCGGATAGTCCTGCCCGCAGCCGATGCAGCGCGCATAAGTGGTATTTCCGTGAAGTTCAATCACGTGCTCCGGCGCAAAGCCGGAGGCTTGGTGCAGATTGTCGATGTTCTGGGTGATGACGGCGGGAACCTTGCCGGCGCGGTAGAGCGATGCCAGCGCCCGATGGCCGCGACCGGGCTTCGCTGCGGCGAAGACCTCCTCCATCGCAAAGCGGCGGCGCCAGGATTCGTCCCGCGCTGACTGGCTCGCGACGAACTCGTCGAACGGGATCGGACGGTTGCGCGTCCAAATTCCGCCCGGCGAGCGGAAGTCAGGAATGCCGCATTCGGTCGAGATGCCGGCGCCGGTGAACGGGACGATGGTCCTGGCTTCGGCGATCATGTCGCCGAGCCGTTCGATACCGCTCTGCAGGTCCGATGCGATCAATCGCGCCTCCCGAATAGTTTGGCCTGACAGCAACATGCACAAGCGGCAAGATTGTTGACGCTCTTATCAAGCGCCAACGCAATGCGCTCGGCAATTTCTTCCGACCTTCGCATATCACAATCCTGCAATGCCTCCTCCCCATTGACGCCCCATTCGGAAGTGCCAATGGATGTGTTGACGCGACTCAACGTGATTGCGGCGGCAGTGCTTGAGTTCGGATGTGCACATACTCAGGTGTAGAGGGGATTTGACATGACCGAAGACGAACAACGCAAAGAGCGCGAACGCGAAGAAATCGCTGCCCGTGTCGCCGCCTTCCGTGCCACGCAGGAAAAGTTCAAGCGCGAGCGCGAGGAATATTTCGTGGCGACGCTGGAGAATGCCCGCAAGGTCGAGCGGCCCTCGCTCTGGCCGTAGGCATCATCGCGCCGGCAGGCGCGAAAACGTGCGAGTGAAACAAGACCTGCGAATGAAAAAAGCCCGGAGCACCGCTCCGGGCTTTTCGCTATCGCCGACTACCAATGACGGTAGTGGTGGTGACGGTAGTATGGCCCGCCGTAATAGGCGTACGGACCCGGTCCGTAATAGGCGGGACCGTCGTAATAGCGGTAGCGGGGACCGTAATAGCCATAGGGCTGGGATGCTGCGACCGCGCCCGCGGTGATTGCGCCGGCGGCAAGGCCGAACGCGAGGCCCGGACCGATGCCGCCACGGCCGCGCGCCTCGGCCGGCGCGGGCGCCGCGACCGTGGTCACACCGACCGCCGCGATGGTGGCCAGAACTGCCAGTGTCTTCTTCATGCTTGTCCTCCTTCGCGTGTCGCGGGGACAACGGCGAGCACCTGCGATGGTTGCGCGTCGCGCGGGAACCGAACGCCGTCAAAAATATCGATGCAGCGGGAACGAAATCGCCCGCGGCGGATTGATGTTCCAAGTGCGGGAGCCTCTGCCATCCGGGTTGAGGCGATAGCACGAAGACCCCGTCAGCATCTCCGCGGTGCTGGCGGGGTTTTCAGTTTCACGGGAGCAGATGGCAGCAGACCATGACGGTTGCCAGCGGGGACGACGATCATGGAGGAGAGTTTGCCCTTATCCGCTTTGCTGGCCCGTATCCGCAAATTGGTTCCCAAATCCGAGGATGAGCATTACGACGAGATCGTCCGCAGCTTCGGTGTCGGCACGCTGCGCCCGCCGCCGACGCCGATGAGCGACCGCGAGCTGGCGCAGGCCATCGCCGAGTTCCTCAAGGAGCAGCCGTCGGGCGAATCCGTCGCGAGCCTCGGCCGCCGCCTCGACCCGTCCACCCGGCTCTGAGTTTCTTCGCGGGAGTATGGAACCAGGAATGCCCGCGGACGTTGAGCCCGTTCCCTGCTGAGCGGAGAGAAAGAGATATGCCCGCCTGGCTCGAAGTCTTGCTCAACCTGTCCGGCTATGCCGGCTTCGTGGCGCTCGCCTCGCGCGGCGCGGGATGCCCGCAGGCGCGGGCCGATGACCGCCGTTGCGGCGAGGAGCGTTAATTGGCGCGCGCGGCTTGGCCTGCCGTGCGGACCAGCCGGTCGGCCTTGACCGCAACGCGCGTGTCCTCGGCCTGCGGCCGCAGCGAGAAGCTGATCACGAAGAAAGCGAGACAGAACAGCGTGCCGACGACGGCAACGCGCCGGTAGGTGTGCCGGTCGCCTTGGAAAAAGGACGGAGCTGAAAAAGGCATCATGGCAAATTGCTGCTTGGGCAAATCGTTTCTGGCAAAGGCGTTTCTGGCAAAGGCGTTTCTTGCTTGTCTTTGCCGGACACCTACCCCAAGGCGCAGCAAGCGCAATGCGATTGAGCTTTTAACCTAACCGAATAGGGTTATCGGCATCGGCATAAGCTATCGTTAGCCAGACGCATCCGGCACCTTCGCGGCGAGAGCGGCGCAAGAACGCCCGGCTTTGTTCCAGCTTCGACTCCGTTTCGTTCGCGAAGAACGAATCGGAGTCGCAAGAATGCGCAGAGAGCAACTCCTAACGATTGATGAAAGAGCACGCTCACACCGTCGACGCGGCAGGACCCTTCTTCGATAAGTCCCTTCTTCGACAAGTCCCTTCTGCAACAAGACTCTTCTTCAACAAAACTTCGAGAAGACTCTTCGCCGGCAAGCAACGCGGCGACAGATCAAGCGCGAACCTTCAGAGCGGACCGCGCTTGCGCGTTGCCGCGTGGCGTCGACAAAGTCAGGCCGCCCGCTTCGGCTTGTCCTTCGAGAAGCATTCGAGGATCTGGATGCGCAGCTCCTCCGCCGCAGGGCCCTCGACCTTTCTGAGCTCGTTCCAGAGCCTGATCACTTCGCGCTGTTTTTCGACGGTCATGAGTCACCTCCATCAAGGCGCCTCACTAGAACAAAATAAGAACAACAAGTCCAGCCCCGGACCTAGAATTTTGTCGGCGGCGGCATTGAACCTTTTCGGCGCGCCAAGCACCTATGGAAGCTGGGGATTTCAGCGCCCAGTTACACGGCAGCGCCGCCTGACGAACATACTCCGTCGTGGCGGCGCTGTTGCTTTTTGCGATTTCAACTTTAGGTTAAAGCCATGGCTGTCGGCCAGGCGCTGAAATCCCAACGCCGTCAGCCAGAAAAGCCTCGCGCGAAAGCGCGGGGCTTTTTCTTGTGAAGCGGATGAGGATGGTGAGGGAACGCGGCTCGTCGTTCAGGACGAAGCGAGTACCGCGTGCTGTTTACCCTGATGGTCGTCTTGATGTTCGGGCATCGCGATGGCCGAGCACCACCTGGTCCTCGGCCGTTGATTGCTGCGCCGGCGCGTCAATGAGCCCACCGCACCGACATCGCCGGCACGTCAGACGGCGTCCTTGGCCACCTTCAGCGGCGAGGCCTTGACCGACTTGCTGGCGGGCTTCGCCGCAAACTGCATCGGCTCCTTGGTGAAGGGATTGATGCCCATGCGGGCTTCGGTCGCCGGCTTGTTCACGACCGACATCTTGACGAAGCCGGGAATGACGAACTCGCCGGACTCGTTGAGCTCTTTGTAGCCGACCGTCGCCATGTACTCGATCACCGACTTCACGTCGTTCTTCGAAAGCTGCGTGCCCTCGGCAATTGCATCGATCAATTGGGTCTTCGTCATCTTCGCCATGGTCTGAATTCCTTTGAATGGGTGCGCGGAGCAATTCTGCTGCTGGGGACGCGGCCGGACCCGCGAGTGCGCGCTGCTGATTCATGCCAGAAGTCATGAAGCGACCGGGCTTAGACCCTATCGAGGCCGAAAACGCAAGCACGGGCTCCGCAAGGTTCCCGACTTCCTGTGCAAGACGTTGCAGGACCTGCAATTTTCAGGACCTGCATTTTTCAGGACTTGCAATTTTCTCGAACCTTTCAGAGCACCGCGGCTGCTATAAGCCGGGAAAGGTATCTGATGGGGTTCTGATGAAGGTCGCTATCGTCATCGCCGGTTTGATCGTGGTCGCTGTCGCAGCCATCGTCGCGATCCAGCCGGGCTTCCTGAAGCCGGCGTCCTTGGCCCTCGTGAAAAAGTCCGACATCTTCGGCTTCTCGCCCGGGATGACATTCGACGAGGTCAACAAGCTCGTCGCTCAACGCCACTATCTCTGCCGGCCGGACCGGGGTCCGTACACGCTCGCATGCGAGATCAACGGCGCCAAGGTCGCCGTTGACGGCGACGAGACCGACCCCAGGCATCCGATCTGGCGCGTCAATGCGACGCTGAACAATCCAGGATCGCAGGAAGCTGCCGTCAAATCCATCTCCGACCAGTTCAACGCCGCGGCCATCAAGGACCGGGAAGGCTGGATCTGGATCGTCGGTCGCGGTTTCAAGCTGAGCTATGATGGCGCCAGCCTGACTCTCGTCGACGAGGCCGCCGAGGCCAGGCTTCGCAAGGGGGACGCCAAGCGCTAAAGCATGATCCGGAAAAGTGCGAAGCGGTTTTCCGGAAAGATCATGCGCAAACAATAACCTAAAGCGCGATGACGATTCATCCAAATTTCATCGCGCTTTAGATCGGATCGCGCTTCCTCGCGTTCGTGAAACTTGTGGCTCGGCGATCCGTTGTTGACGCTTCAGTAACCTAACGCGACCAAGCTTCAGTCAGGTTGGTTGCGTTGGAGTATCCTCAAAGTGCTGGATTTTAACGAGCTGCGTGAACTCGCGGCGGATGTTCGTATTTTCGTCGATGTCGCCGAAGACAAGGCCGAGGCGCTGAGAGCCGTGATCGCGGCCTACGACGTGGTGCTGGCGATCTTCCCGGTCGATGACGGCATGGGCCTCCACGTCATCAAGGGCAAGGCGATCCTGGACCAGATTGCGACGTCGCGGACACATGCGATGTACAGCCACACGGCGATCGCGGTTCCGGATCTCGCCCATGCCGAAGCGCTCAAGTTCCTGACGGCGCCGGTCGAACACCGAATTGCGGCCTGAGCATCGTTCAGCCGCTCCGCTCGCGTAGAGCGGCGCGGCGACATGAGCAGCTTTGTCCGGGCGTGCAGGCTCAAGCGGTTCGCCGCTTCCGTCGCAGGCCGATGCGCGTGCCCGGAAGATTGATGCCAAGCTCGATCGCGCGCGACCTGATCGATGCAATGGGGCGCTTCAGCTTCACGATCATCAGCGTCAGGCTCTTGCCGGTTTCACACATGGATCGAAGCAGCCGGTCGTCGTCTTCCGACCAGCGTTCGTGGTTGTAGGTGCGGGCAGCCATCGACGTTTGCCTCTGAGGCCAATGAGGCGGGACCTTAAGCGGGAGAATGTCAAAGGACCCAGCTTCGCCTGTTCTGAGCGCGGCGGCTGGGTGTCAGTTGAGGGGCGGCTTGTTACGCTGCCGCCTGATGCAGAGATAGTTTTCCGGCGTCGATTTTCAACCGACTTACGGATTTGTAATTGGCCCGCCGCGAGCGCATCCACGTTGCAGCGAAGCGGCGCACTTTCGTTTGAACCTTCTTGCCGCTCGCGCGTCTTACAGTTGAAGCGTCCCTAAGCTTCACCTCGACAGAGAACCCCGCTCCTGAAAAGGGCGGGGTTTTCGCTTTGGCGCTGCATCAGCTCGCCCGGGATTTCAAGCGCTCTTTGCCGTTGACCCGGCGGCCGTCCGGACGCAATTTTTGCGACGGGCAGGGTTTTGAGGAGCCGTGATGCCGAGAACCCTTGTGGAATTCAGAGCGCAGAACCTTCGTTTGCTCGAGCGGCTTTGTCCCGACGACCCGCGATACATCGCGGCCTGGCTGAAGCAGTTCGACGAGCAGAACGGGATCACACCAAAAGCCGGTCCGAAGTCGGGCAAGCGCCGCGCCAGGCCTTCGCCGCGAAGCAAGACCGCTTCGGCGGAACGCATGAGGTCAGCGCCCTCCTCCTCGGTCTCACCGCGCTGATCGGCAACGATAGCCGCGCAGTCCCGAGAGCCGCTCGGGCGCTCACGGAATGTCCGCGGCCTTCCGGTTGTCCCCGATCGAAACCGGCTTGTTGAGGAAATACTCGCGGTTGCCCGTCGCCGCTTCCGCGTACTGGTCGATGGCGACGATGATGGCCTGGACGTGGGCATAGCACCACCCTTCCCGCGTCGCTCTGCGGCGGACGTCCTCGAGCGCGGTCAGGAAGGGCGACAGGTCTCGCTCGTCGTCGAACCATCGCCTGCTCACCATGTCCTCCCGCCGAGCACCCTGCCCTTGGTCTGGCGCGGCTCTGCCGCCTTCAGCGCGTCGCGTTCCGCGCACAGGCTCTCGACCTTCGCCTGCATCCGCGACAGCAGCGCTTCGGCCGAGGCCGTGCCGATCCCCGCCCGCTGCAGCTGGAGGATCTCCTTCCTCTGCCTGCCCATCTGGATGCGCATCCGCTCGATCTCGCGCCTGAGAAAGTCCAGGTCCGGCATTGTTCCGCCTCGCAAATTCTAGAGATGGCCCATGAGAACAAAAACGGAACGAAGAGTCGAGTCCGACGTTCTACGGAAAACGGAATAGGAGATGTGCGATGGCCGACAACACAAGGAAGGACCCGAAGGACTGGGTTTCCGGCGACGACCCGATGACCGGAGCCCAGGAATCCTACCTCAAGACCCTCGCCGAGCAGGCGCACGAGAGCCCGCCCGCGGACGAGCTGACCAAGGCCGAGGCCTCGGAGCTGATCGACAAGATGCGGCAAAAGGCCGGGCTGGACGAGTGAGCCGTCCGATTGCGGGAACCCGGCTCCGTGCGTATGCAAACGAAATTGGGAATCGAGAATGCCTTATTTCGTTTGTGCCCGCGACGGAGCGGGCCAGATCATCTTGAAGAGAGACACAAGGGAAGCGGCCGAGAAGAAAGCCGCCGAGCTCCGCGACCTCGGCTATTTCGAAGTCGAGATCGTTGCGAAGGGCGACGAGGAGACCGCGTGAGGAAGCATCGCGATAGAGAAAACCATTTGGCGCCGACGCCTCATGCTTCCCTCAGCACCTTGAAGGCGCTGAGAATGACGAAAGCACCCAGACCGTAGGTCAGTGCATTCACGACCCACGAAATGGCGATGCCGAGGACGGCGGATCCTCCGACCGCTCCCCGGAAAAAATACGCTGCGCTGATGCCCGGCCACTCCAGCCAAAGAAACGCGAAGTCGGTCAGCGGCTCCAGAACGAGGAGCACCGTCGAGATGAGCGCCCCCACGGCCAACGCGATGACGAGATGTGTCCTCAGCCAGGGCATCAAAGACCCAGCAGGTCAGCGATAACAGGAATGAGGAAGAAAGCGGCGATCCCGAGCAGCCCGCCCACGACAAAGCGTGCCGCGCGGCCGTGAATCTTCGTATCGAGCCACGCACACGTGGCGACCACAGCCTGTCTCAGCCAGTTGCCCACGAGGGTTCTGACGAGATCGAACAGGAGTTCTGCAACGAGTGCGGCCATGGCGTTTGGTCGGCGCGACCTCTGGCGGGGTTCAAGTGCAGGTGGCAATGACGAGAGCGGCTGGAAGCCTGCGCCGCTGGACTGCACCTCCCGAATAACACAAGGTAGTTCAGTGTCGGTGCAGCAGATCGGCCGGCGGCCGGCGTGAGTTAAGTGCACCGCAAAAAATCAGAAAGCGGCAGGGAGCAACGATGCAGCGAAAAAGAAATGTGGCGCTTGATGATGCGATGGCTTGCCTGTGTCTAGTAGCGGCCATCATGGTCATTGCGATCGCGCCGACAAGCGCCGACAATTCGGCCAACATACCACCTGCGCTCAGATGCGCTGACTTGACCGGCTGGAAGATGCCGGGAACGACGGCAACGATCACCAAGGCCGAGCTGGTGCCGGAGGCGCCGCCGGGGACCGTGCAGCCGTCGCCGCCGGCGCCGGCCACCGTATCGGTGGCGCTACCGCCGAACTGCCGCGCGGATGGCGTGATCGATCAGCGCGTGGGCGTCGAGGGCAAGTCATACGCGATCGGCTTTGCCGTTGCCCTGCCCGATCGCTGGAACGGCCGGTTTTTGTTTCAGGGCGGCGGCGGTTTGAACGGCTCGATCCGCCCGCCGCTGGGTTACCACGCGGCCGGCGAGGTGCCGGCGCTGGCGCGCGGCTTTGCCGTGGTCTCGACCGATAGCGGTCATCAAGGCGCGGTGTTCGATGCCTCGTTCCTGAAGGACCAGGAAGCCGCGCTCAACTTCGCCAATTCATCCGTCGGCAAGGTGACGATTGCCGCCAAGGCGATCGTCGCGCATTACTACGGCCAGCCCGCAAAGCGTTCCTATTTCACGGGGTGCTCGACCGGGGGCCGCGAAGGCATGCTGGCGTCGGCGCGCTATCCCGAACAATTCGACGGCATCGTCGCCGGCGCGCCTGCGATGCGCACCGGCAATTCCAATATCGGTCTTGCCTGGGCCAACGCTGCCTTCAGCCAGATCGCGCCGAAAGATGCTTCCGGCAAGCCGGACCCCGCCAGGACATTTTCCGCAGGCGAGCGGAAGCTGATCACGAACGCGATCCTCGATGCCTGCGACGCCAAGGACGGCGTCAAGGACGGCCTGATCTTCGACAGCAAGGCCTGTCAATTCGATCCCGCGGTCCTCACCTGCAAGGGCGACAAGACGGATGACAAGACGGATTTCTGCCTGGCGCCGCCGCAGGTCGATGCCTTGAAGAAGGCTTTTGCCGGGCCGAAGAATTCACGCGGCACGCAGGTCTACCCGCCGTTCCCGTGGGACAGCGGCGTGGCCGCCGAAGGCGTTGCCATTCCCGGCATCCTGACAACAGGCGCGCGCAGTCCGGTCGGACCGCCTGTTTGGGAAAACATCAACGTCGATCAGCTCGAAGACCGGGTCAATGCGAGCGGGATGGATCGCCTCACCAACACCGCCTACTGGACCAATCTTTCGAGCTACTTCGGCCATGGCGGCAAGCTGCTGTTTTACCACGGTGTGAGCGATCCCTGGTTCTCGGCGCAAGACACCGTGAATTACTACGAGCGCATGGCAGCCGATTCCGGCGGCATGGAATTGGTGCGGGAGAAATCGAGCCGGGCCTTCCTGGTGCCCGGCATGGGTCACTGCTCGAGCGGCGCAGCGCTCGATCGTTTCGATCTCCTCACCGCGGTCGTGAACTGGGTGGAAGACGGCAAGGCGCCCGATGCGGTGGTCGCATCGGGACCCGCCTTTCCCGGCCGCACTCGGCCGCTTTGCGCCTATCCGCAACACGCGCAGTACAAGGGCCAAGGCGATCCGGAGAGCGCAGAGAGCTTTGAGTGCAAGTAGGGAATATTTGCAGCTCGTAGGATGGGTAGAGCGAAGCGAAACCCATCGAGAGCCTTGTTGCGTGACGAAAATGATGGGTTTCGCAAGTGCTCTACCCATCCTACGAGCTGTCACCGTATTCTCGAGCGGTGGCCTGAGAACGACGCTTACCCCCAATACAGATAATGCCGATTTTGTTTAGCGGATTCCCAACGTCGTCCCCGCCCACGGGCCTGCTTTCTTTAGCGACATCAATTGCTTAATTGGCAGGATAAGGCATTAAAGACTAAATCCTGTGCGGGTGCTTACAAGCCGAAGAATTACAAATTAAGAATGTGCGCAACTGTAATATCGATCCACGTGGTTGAACCATGGCCCCCACTTTTACAAACACCCAGGACTTCTTTTTCAGTACACCTCTCTATGCCCCGCAGGAGATCGACTACGATACAGCGAACAGCATCTTCCGAAGCGGCCATCGAGTGGATGGATGGTGCAAGGGCTGCGGGCGGGAAAGCACCTTTATCTACTCGCCTACAAGTCATAGCGATCTAAACTCTACGGCAGACCATAAGCCTCATTTCAGCGGTACCGTGTACCTCAAGTGCGTTCGTGACGAGAACTACCACGTTGCTATTTTTCACATCCGCTTAGTGGCGGGAGTCCTTCAGAAAATAGGGCAGTACCCGTCATTTGCCGACATATCCCAGGACCAGAGCAAGACATACGCGAAGCTCCTCGGGTCATACGCCTCCGAATTCCACAAGGCGATCGGCCTTGCGGCTCACGGCGTCGGGATCGGCTCGTTCGTCTACATGCGGCGGATCTTTGAAAAGCTTATTCAGGACCGTTTCGATGAATTCAAGGACGCCGAGAAATGGTCCGAGAAGGAATTCAGGGAAATGCGGATGGCCGAGCGCGTCCAGCACCTCAAGGATCACCTTCCCGACTTCCTCGTCCGAAATACCAAGCTCTATTCCATCATGAGCCGTGGCATCCATGAGTTGGACGAGGAGACCTGCCTCTCCGCCTTCAACCTCATCAAAGGTGCCACAATAATCATCCTGGAGGAGGATCAGAAAAAGAAGGAGGAGCTTGCACGGCAGGCAGCCTTCGAGAAGGAGATTGCTGCCTTTGACGCCCCAAAACCAGTCGGCCAAACGTCGCTTGCCGATTTGGGCGTCCTATATGTCCAAACCGGAGAGGATGCGAAGTGATGACCCGCGTTATTGCATGCTTCCGGTGACGGTGTTGGACTGCACCCCTTAAGTGCGACACGATAAATGCAGTGACAAGCATTTCAAGGGGCGCCACTCAACTGACTTTCACCAACCGATCACGCAATCAACGCAAAACGGTGGCTTGAATGAGAACCGCCCTTGTCTTCGGGCCAACCGGCTTCATCGGCTCGCATTTGCTGCGCGACCTGTTGGGCAGTCCCGACTATTCGCAGGTTGTGGCGGTGGCCCGCAAGCCGCTGGCGGTGAGCGATCCGAAGCTCACGGTGCTGATCGGCGATCTCGCTTCCCTGCCCGCACTCAAGCCGCAACTGGTTGCGGACGAGGTCTTCATCGCGCTGGGGACGACGCGCAAGCACACGCCTGACGAGGCCGGGTACTACAAAATCGATCACGATTATCCGCTGCTCGCGGCCGAGATCGCCAAAGCGAACGGCGCGCGCTCGGTGTTTCTGGTCACGGCCGTTGGCGCCAACGCCGCTTCCGGCGTGTTCTATCTCAGGACCAAGGGCGAGGTGGAGCGCGACATTCTCGCGCTCGATTTCGAGCACACGCATATTTTCCGCCCGTCGATGATCCTCGGGGCGCGCGACGAGGACCGCCCGCGTGAACGCCTCATCATCACGATATGGAGCGTGCTCAATCCGCTGCTCGTCGGCCCGGCCGACCGCTATCGCGGGCTCGCCGGGAGCGACATCGCGCACGCCATCGCCAAAGCAGCGCGGCATCAAACCGAGAAGGTGCAGATCTATCATTGGAAGGAGATGGCGGCGCTGCTTCGAACGTGACGCAGTCCGGGCCGAACCTTCACGCACATTTGCCTCGGCCCCCTGCCCCTCCTCTCCTTTTCCTGCTATCTCCTACCCCGCCGTCCCGGCCCAAAGCAAAACCCTCCGTCCACAGGGAGCAACAACCATGCGATACCTCCACACCATGCTGCGCGTGCGCAATCTCGATGTCGCGCTGAAGTTCTACCAGGATGCGCTGGGGCTGAAGGAGGTGCGGCGGATCGAGAACGACAAGGGGCGGTTCACACTGGTGTTCCTGTGCTCGGCGGACGATCTCGAAGCCCTGAAGAAGCAGCCGCCGACGCGCGGGGCGCCGCTGGTCGAGCTCACCTATAATTGGGACGAGGAGAAGTATGGCGAGGACCGCTTCTTCGGCCATCTCGCATATGAGGTCGACGACATCTATGCCACCTGCGAGAAGCTGATGAAGGCGGGCGTCACCATCAACCGTCCGCCGCGCGACGGCAACATGGCCTTCGTCCGCTCACCGGACTTGCACTCGATCGAGCTGCTGCAGAAGGGCGATCCGAAGCCGCCGCAGGAGCCGTGGACGTCGATGCCCAATACCGGCCACTGGTAGAAACTTCGCGCAGGAACAAGCGCTTGCCGGCGGCGTTCTCCTTTCACGAAACCGATTGGAGGAGGATGCGATGGCGAGAGGGCTGTTGCTTTGGATGATTGGCGTGCCGATCCCGGTGATCATTCTGTTGTGGCTGTTCTTCGGCCGCTGAGCGAAAAGCTTGAACTTTGCAAGGAAAGCTCCGCCGCGTGCGGAGCTTTTTGCATGACGGGCGCGATGCAATCGCGCATCGCCCGGCGCGCCGAATTCCGCTATCACCCGCAGCAAGCGACAATGCGGGGAGACGCTTCATGCCTGACACCAAGCTGACGATCTGGGGCCGCGCCAACTCGGTCAACGTGCAGAAGGTGCTGTGGTGCTGCACCGAACTCGGCCTCGCTTACGAGCGCATCGACGCCGGCATGCAATACTGCAAGACGCGCGAGGCCGATTATCTCGCGATGAATCCCAACGCGCGGATCCCGACGCTGGTCGAGGGCGACTTCGTGCTGTGGGAGTCCAACTCGATCATGCGCTACCTCTGCCTTGCGCATGGCCGCGGCACGCCGATCTACCCCGAGGCGCCGAAGCAGCGCGCCTCGGTCGACCGCTGGCTCGACTGGACGCTGTCGACGGTGCAGCCGGTCGACCGCCCGGTGTTCTGGGGCATCGTCCGCACCGCGCCCGCCGAGCGCGACATGATCCAGGTGCAGCGCGATGCCGATGCCGCCGCCGAGGTCTGGGCCATCGCCGACCGCCTGCTCGCCACGCGCCGCTTCTTCGAAGGCGATGCGTTCACGCTCGCTGACATCGCGATCGGATCCTATGCGCGGCGCTGGCTCGGGGTCGAAGGCATCAGCCGGCCGGCCCAGCCGCACCTGACGCGCTGGCTCGCCGAGCTGGGCAAGCGGCCCGGATTTGCGCAATTCGTCGCACCGCCGATGTCGTGAGCCGGCGACGCCGCTCAAGCCGCGGTGAGGACGCGCATAATCGTCGTTCCGGCGCATGCCCCGCGGCGTTACGGCAGCGCTTGACGGCTACTGTGCATGGGGTTGTTTTCGCGGTTTTGTTTCGAGGCCTTAGCGCCAGCCGCGCTCGACCAGCAGCACGACGATGATCAGCAGCAGTGTCACCGCGGCCGTTGCCAGCCGCGCGGTCCAGCTGAGGCCGCGGCCGACCCACCAGAGCAGCGCGCAATACATCAGCACGGGGACGATGATGTCGAGCCGCACCAGATCCGCGGGCATGGGCATTCAGCGCCGGATGCCGGTGTCGACGCTGGTCGAGCCGCCGAGCTTGACGCAGGTCCCGGTGCCCTCGGCCATCACGAAGCCCGGGCCGTAGGAGGCGCACGCGCCTGCCCTCCCCTTGCCGGCCGTGCTGCCGTTCAGCGGCAGCGCCTTGCCGGCCTGCGGCGGCTCCGCAGGCGGCAGGCGCAGGCTCTCAGCCGCGGTCGCGGACGTGGCCAGCAGGGAGAATAGGATGAGGAGCGGCGTGCGCATCGCCGCCTTGTAGCCCGGGCCGGCCGCGCGCGCCATGGCGGCGCGACTAGAGGAACCTGACGCCGGCCGACTTGCCGCGGCGCCAGACCACTTGGCAGCTCCGCCCGGTTCGCGCATCGCGTGCGAAGGCCATCCGGATCACGCCGGGAAGCTGGCTAGCGTCCTCGTCGAGGGTGATCTTGGCGCCCGAATCCGAGATGTCCTGGACCAGGCAGTGCCGCGCGGCGAAGCCGCCGTCCAGCGTGATCCAGGCGTGCTGCGACAGCAGCTTGCGGGCTGCGCGCTTCTTCGGCGGTGGCATCGGCAAAATCTCCCCGACCAGCGCTACGCAGGGAACGCTAACAAACCGTTGAAATCGCCTCCGAATGATCCCGGGCTCGCGGCTATCCACCGGAGCCAAAAGACCATTCCCGAACGGCTTGCCCGACAGCGCAAAGGCCACTATACGTTCGCCCGCTGCAAGCCGCCGGGCCCTGTCCGGCCGGCCAGCGGCCGTGCCGGGCCAATCGGCAGGGCCCTGAGTTTGCTCCCTTCGTCTATCGGTTAGGACGCCACCCTTTCACGGTGGAGAGAGCGGTTCGATTCCGCTAGGGAGCGCCAGAGGCGCAAGCCGCCGCGGCAGCATGAACCCTCGCCCCTCGCTCCGCCCCATGGTTCGGCTTTGAACTCGCTCCGGACGGGTTGATCTGGATGGCGGTCAAGCTTGCCGCGGCGTCGGCGCACTGGCGTTGCTATTGGCGTTCTTCGGATCGCGGCAGGTCTCATGCGGTCACATGGCGCCTGCCAAGGACCTTATGCCGCGCATCCTGGACATCATTGTCCAGCGCCATTTACCGAAAATTTACCCCAGCTCTTGGGCAGCAGTATCACTTGCTTAGAGTTTGATCGGTACCGTGGAATTACGGAAAAACCCCGAACCCCCCGGTCAGCGCTCATGTCCGTCGCAGACTTCCTCAGGCAGCGAGCAGTGGAGGTTGCGGTCAGCGGCAGCTACTCGCTGCCCCGCTGGTACGATTGCGAGGGCAAGCTCCGCAGCTTCGCCTGCCGGACCAAGCGCGTCTCGCCGTTCCGGATGATCGTGGACGTGCCCGTGGTCGGCAAGGTCGGCGAGCGCTTGACCTCCTACTTCGAGGATTTCGGCGAATTCCAGGGCACCATCAGCGCGACGCTGAAGGCGGGCTTCCTAATGGAGCTCGAGATGACGCGGGCGCGGCGCGCCTGGATGTCGGAAAAGCTGACATGGCTCGAGAAGAAGCAGAAGGATGCCAGCGTTCGGGAGCTGCGGCGTGACGCGCGTTTGGTTCCGCAGGTCTCGCACACCGTGCTGACCCTCGCGGACGGCAGCAGTCACCCGTGCTTCATCATCGACGTCTCGACGGCCGGCGTCGCGGTGTCCTCCGAGTACGATCCGGCGATCGGAACCCCGCTTGCGGTCGGCGCCTGCGTCGGGCGGGTGATCCGAAAGTTCGACCACGGCTTTGCGGTCAAGTTCGCCGAAAAGCAGGACCGGGACGACCTCACCCGCCTGATCGTCCGCGCGCCCTTGCTGAAGTCGGCCTGAATTCGCCGCCCTATAGCGGCCCCAATGCCGGATCAACTTTTGCAGGTCTGTGCCTCGGGCCGGACGTCATTTTGCAGACTTGCGATCGGGGGACCGAATGGCAGTCGACAAGATCACGGTCGATAAGATCAAGCTTGGCAAGATCACCTGGGACAGGGTCGGCCGGGTCACCGAGCCCGGACGCTACATGTACACGTTCGGCTGGCTCACCATCACCGCCGGCGATCTCGAGATCTGGAAGCGATACCCGCAGGCCGCGTTCACGCTGCTGGCACAGCATTCCGAGTCAAACGAGTTCGCCGGCGAGGAATTCCATCTCGGCGCCTTCGACATTGCACCCGACGCGCCGCCTGCGATCACCACGCACTGACCAGACGAAGGCCAGCGGCCGGTCCGCTGCGTTTCGAGCGAGGCCATCGCACCCGCGGATCGGCCGCCGGGCTAGGTACGCCCAGGAATCGAGGAATCCCGCGCATTTCCTTGAGCTCGCTTGCAAATCTCGATCCGCAGCGCGCCGGGCAATCGTTGCCGTGACTGGCGAGCTTCTGCCATCATGCAATTGATTGCATTCGCATTCTACTCCCCACAAGGAGCCCGGATGAACGGCAGCTGTCGCACGCCTTCAGGGAGCCGACAGCCGGCGCATGACACATGGTCGCATCGGTGAACGTAGATAAGCGGACCAAGGGAACCTATTTTCGGCGCCAATGTACCTGATCGAAGCGCTCCCCACCGTCGTCGGAACTGCCGCTATCGCCCCGGCGCTGCTGTTGCTCTGGCTCGTCATCGCCGCCGAGGAACGCCCGGGACCGCCGGCTCAGGTCTGGACCGCATTCCTGTTAGGGGCGGCCAGCATCTCACTGCTGGGCCTCGCCCGCGCCCCCTTCGCCAAGATGGTCGCCGCCCCCGACGATCCCTGGGCGGCGCTCGCCATGCATTCGATCTTCGGCGTCGCGCTGCCCGAGGAGGCCGTCAAGGTGCTCGCCATCGTGCTGGTCTCCTCGACCAAGCGACGCACCTTTGCCAATCCGATGGACACCGTTGTCTACGGCGCCGCGGTCGGCCTCGGCTTCGCCGCCTACGAGAATCTCGCCTACCTGGTCCAGCACGCCGACATGTGGCGCTCGCTCGCCGCGCTGCGCAGTGTCCTGACCGTCCCCTTCCATGGTGCGCTCGGCATCATCGCCGGCGCCTACCTGACCATCGCGCGCGCCGGGACGGCGCTCGGCGCAAACCGCCACCATCGCGATTGGGCACGTCTCTCCAGCCGGCTGTTGATCTTCGGTGGCCCGCTCGCGCTGCATACGGCCTTCGACTTCCCGCTGCTGACGCTCCAGCGCATGCCCGATCTCGATCCGACACTCCGCATGTGGTTGGGCGCTGCGAGCCTGCTGATCGGCTTCGGCTCGATCGCCTTCGCCATCCGCCTGGTCCGGCGCGTCGCGCGCCACCACGCGCCGCGAACCGATGTCGCGCGCGAGCGGCTCAGCCAGCTGCGCCGGATGTGGGCGCTGCTGCTCGCCGGCGGCGGCATCGGCTTCGTCGGGCTCGCCTTCGTCCTGACCTCGATCCATCACTGGCTGATCAACCCCGAGCGCAACCTGACGCTGGCGCTGATTCCGATCGGTTTCGTCTCGATCCTGCTCGGCCTTGCGCTTCTGATTGTCACATCGGCGATCTACATTCTCGGCCGCAACCGCATTCGCACCAACGCAGAAGGCTTTTCGTCGGCGCCCGGCGGCACTTGATCCAACGCATGGCGAACCCGCGACAGGCCCACTAGATTGGGACGCAATCCTCTCGTCCGGAGCCAGACGATGACATCGCCCGATCAATTTTCCCGCCTGCAATCCGAGATGAACCAGGCGGTCAAGGCGCATTGGAAGGCTTTTCTGTTCGAGGGGATCCTGCTTGCCGTCCTCGGCATTGCCGCGCTCGTCCTGCCGCCGCTCGCCAGTCTTGCGACCGCGATCTTCCTCGGCTGGATGTTCCTGATCGGCGGCATCGGCGGGCTCATCGCGACCTATTGGGCGCGCAGCACGCCGGGCTTCTGGTGGTCGCTGATTTCGGCTGCGCTGGCCGTTCTCGCCGGCTTGCTGCTGCTGGCCCGGCCGATGCAGGCCGTGCTGACGCTGACCATCGTGCTCGGCGCCTATTTCCTCGCCGAGGGCGTCGCCACCATCATGTACGCGCTGGAACACCGCCGAGAGCTCAGCGGCCGCTGGTCGTGGCTGCTGATCTCGGGCCTCGTCGACATCGCGATCTCGTTCATGGTGATCACGGGACTGCCGAGCTCGGCGGAGTGGGCCATTGGCGTCCTCGTCGGCATCAACCTGCTGTTCGGCGGCGCCACCCTGATCGGCATGGCGCTGGCGGCACGCAACGGCAACACCTGAGGCGCCTCGTCGCTCCACATCCTGATAGGGGGTGACAAGGCGTCAGCGGCACGCTATATCGCCTTCCCATGATCACCGTCGCCACCAGCTATTTTTGGTATTTTAGCTACGACAGCTCGCTGGCGGCGGGAGGATCGCGCTCAATCTAAAACATTGCAGCAAACGTCCGAACAGCCGCCAGACCTGGCGGCTTTTTTATTGGCCGGCAGGTTCTAGAACAGACAGGAGCCCGCCGTGCTGAGCACGACCGACGATCTTCGTATCCGCGAACTGAAAGAGCTGAGCACGCCGGAAGAGGTGATGCGGGAAGTCCCGCGCACGCTCACTGCGACGCGTGTGGTGATGGCCGCGCGCAACGCCATCCATGCCATCCTGAGCAATCAGGACGACCGCCTTCTGGTCGTCGTCGGCCCCTGCTCGGTGCATGATCCCAAGGCGGCGCTCGACTACGCCGAGCGCCTGGCAAGACTGCGCGAGGATCTCGCCGATCAGCTCGAAATCGTGATGCGGGTCTATTTCGAGAAGCCGCGCACCACGGTCGGCTGGAAGGGCCTGATCAACGATCCCGATCTCGACGGCAGCTTCGACATCAACAAGGGGCTACGGCTTGCGCGGAACGTGCTCGCGGCGGTGAACAATCTCGGCCTGCCCGCCGGCACCGAGTTTCTCGACATGACGACACCGCAATACATCGCCGACCTCGTCTCCTGGGCTGCGATCGGCGCGCGCACCACCGAGAGCCAGATCCATCGCGAGCTGGCTTCGGGCCTGTCCTGCCCGGTCGGCTTCAAGAACGGCACCGACGGCAATGTGCGGATCGCGGCCGATGCGGTGAAATCAGCCTCGCATCCCCATCATTTCATGGCCGTCACGAAGCTCGGCCGCTCGGCGATCGCCTCGACCGCCGGCAACGAGGACTGCCACATCATCCTGCGTGGCGGCAGCAAGCCGAATTATGACGCGGCAAGCATTGCGGCAGCCTGCAACGAGCTAACGAAATCCGGCGTCGCGCCGCTGGTGATGGTGGATGCGAGCCACGCCAATTCGAGCAAGAAGCCGGAGAACCAGCCGCTGGTGATGGCGGACATTGCCGGCCAGATCTCAGGCGGCGAAAACCGCATCATGGGCGTGATGATCGAGAGCAATCTCGTTGCCGGCCGCCAGGATGTCGTGCCGGGCAAGCCGCTTACCTATGGGCAGAGCATCACCGACGGTTGCATCGACTGGGCAACGACGTCGAAGACGCTCGAGCAGCTCGCCGACGCCGTCGAAATCCGCCGCAACATCCGGCGCGCCGGACTGCACGAGAGGTCAGCCTGACGGATGACGAGCTTAGGATGGCTCATTCCTCACCTCTCCCCGACGGGGAGAGGTGAAAGCCTCAGCAGCCGCGGCAGATGCTCTTGATCTTCTTGTCGAGCGCCTGGTTTTCCTTGCTGAGCGGATCGTTCGGATCGCTCAGATTCTTCTCGCTGGGCACATCGCTGGCACGCGGCTGGCGATGACCGACCGGCGCCGGCAACACCGATCCGGACGATGCGCCGCTCGATGTCGATCCCTTCGAGCCGCCGGTCTGCGCAACAGCCGCGCCGCCAAGCAAGACCACGAGCGATACTGCCAGCATGATCTTCGTCATGTCCATTTCTCCATTCTCAAATCGGCGTCCATGCCGTCGCCACTCACGTTTCGGGCGGATAGAGATGAACGTCGCCGCAATAGTCGACGATACGATAGCGCGTTTCTGATTCCGCTTCACTTGTCTCGTTTGCGGTATTTTTCACCGCCGACACGTAATTCGGACCCACCGGCGACTTGCCGGCACCGCCGGGAATGTCGATGACATAGTCCGGCTGACACAGGCCCGACACCCGCCCGCGCAACTGCCGCATCAAGGCCTGCCCCTCTGCCAACGTCGTTCGCAGATGCGCCGTTCCCGGGGCGAGATCGCCGTGATGCAGATAATAGGGCTTGATCCGGCATTCGACGAAAGCTCGCATCAAATCTGACAGAGCGGCGATGTTATCGTTGACCCCGCGCAAAAGCACAGACTGGCTCACCAGGGGAATTCCAGCATCGACGAGCCGCGCGCAGGCATCACGCGCGGCCCCCGTCAGTTCGCGCGCGTGATTGGCGTGCACCGCGACCCAGGTGGCCGCGCCCGCAACCTTCAGGGCTGCAACCATCTCTGCGCTGACGCGCGCGGGTTCGGCCACCGGGACACGGGTGTGGAGACGGATGATCTTGACGTGATCGATGGCCGCAAGGTCGGCCATGATCTCGCTCATCCGCCGCGGCGACAGCATCAGGGGATCGCCGCCGGTCAGGATCACTTCCCAGATCTCGTCATGCGACCGGATGTAGTCGATCGCGGTGCGATAGGCGCTCTCCGACAGCGCATTCTCCTTGCCGGGCCCGACCATCTCGCGGCGGAAGCAGAAGCGGCAATAGACCGCGCAGACATGCACGAGCTTGAACAGCACGCGGTCGGGATAGCGGTGCACGATTCCCGCCACCGGCGAATGCGGGTGATCGCCGATCGGATCGGCATTCTCGCCCGGCTGCGCCTCGAGCTCGGCCGAAACAGGAACGAATTGCCGCGCGATGGGATCGTTGGGATCCGTCGCATCGATCAACCCGACCAGATCAGGCGTGATCGCCACGGCATAGCGCGCAGCGACGCGTTCGAGCGCCGGCAGCGCCGATGCGGGCGCCAGGCCCTCGGCTACCAGCTCGGCAGGTTCGCGTAGAGTGCGTGCAAGGTTCGTCTTTGTCATCTCTCATCCGCAGGCGGTGTCCACACCACCTGATCAATTCGTGTGGCGCCGCTCGCCAGCATCACCAGCCGGTCGAAGCCGAGCGCGACACCGCTCGCCTCCGGCATTGCGGCGACCGCCGCCAGAAAATCCTCGTCGAGCGGATAGGCTTCGCCATAGCGGCGCTGCTTCTCCGTCATGGATTCCGTGAAGCGTTTGCGCTGCTCCTCGGCATCGGTCAGCTCTCCAAAGCCGTTGGCGAGCTCGACGCCGCAGGCATAGATCTCGAAACGTTCGGCGACCCTCGGATCGTCCGTCTTCACCCGCGCCAGCGCCGCTTCTGGAGATGGGTATTCGAACAGGATGGTCAAACGCCCCTGCCCCAGCTGCGGCTCGACGTGCTCGACCAGCACCTTGCTGAAGATGTCCGACCAGGTGTCGTCCTCGGCGACACGGACCTTACCGGCTGCCGCCGCGGCGAGCGCCGCACGGTTACCCTCGCCGCCCGAGATTGTCGACAGCAGGTCGACGCCGGCGAACTGCGCGAAGGCGCCCGCGACCGTCAGGAGCTCCGGCTCGGCGAAGGGATCGGCGGTCCGGCCGCGGAAGGAGAAGGTTCCGATCCCGGTCGCCTGCGCCGCTCGGGCGATCACGACGACGCAATCGGCCATGATTGCATCATAGGGCGCTCCCGCCCGGTACCATTCCAGCATGGTGAATTCGGGCAGATGCAGGTCGCCGCGCTCGCGGTCCCGGAACACCCGTGCGAACTCGAAAATCCGCATCTCGCCCGCCGCCAGCAGCTTCTTGCAGGCGAATTCGGGTGAGGTGCGCAGGTATCGGCTGGCCCGGCTGCCGTCGGGCCGCATGATCTCGGTCCTGGGGGCGTGCAGATGGGTCTCGTTGCCCGGAGAGACCTGGAGAACGGAGGTTTCGACCTCCACAAACCCCTGTTCGGCGAAAAACCCCCGCAAAGCTCCGGTCACGGCGCCCCTGGCCTGGAGGAACGGCCGTCGATCGAGGTGGCGCGCGGGCGACCAAAACGACGACATTGGCTTGTCCCCAGCCATCAACCGACCGCCCCAGCCGGCAGCAAAATGCTGGCATCCAACGGCAAAATCAGTATGTTGCGGCCCGAAACGGGTGCCGAGGTCCGATTTGAGGCCCCAAGTCCCCCAGCAATTCGACCACGTCCTGGCTGGTGCCGGGCCAAGCAAGCAGGAAATACAGCTTTGAGAGTCATCGCCAGTTCTATTCGCAAGGGCAACGTGATCGAGCAAGACGGCAAGCTCTATGTCGTCGTGAGCGCCGAGAACATCCATCCCGGCAAGGGAACCCCGGTCAGCCAGATCGAAATGCGCCGAATCTCGGACGGGGTAAAGATCTCGGAACGCTACAAGACCACCGACCAGGTCGAAAAGGCCACCATCGAAGAGCGCAACTACACCTTCCTTTACGAAGATGGCGATGGCTACCACTTCATGAACCCCGAGACCTACGACCAAGTTCAGGTTTCCAAGGACGTCGTCGGCGACGCGGCCGCGTATCTTCAGCCGGACATGACCGTCAAACTGTCGATGCATGACACCAATCCGGTGTCGATCGCACTGCCGCAGCGCGTGACGCTGGAAGTGGTGGAGACCGAGCCGGTGACCAAGGGCCAGACCGCCTCCTCCTCCTACAAGCCGGCGGTGCTGTCCAACGGCGTGCGCACCACCGTGCCGCCGCACATTTCGGTCGGCACGCGCATTGTGGTGATGACCGAAGACGGCTCCTACTCCGAGCGTGCCAAGGACTAAGCGAGCCATCGAGGATCGGAACAGGTACCGCCGGGAGGCGAAGCAGTGGGCAGGAACAGTCTCCGCTTCGTCTCGCTTCTCCTGGCGTTGCCGTCGCTTCTCGTTGCCGCACCGCTCGCTGCGGACGAGTTCCGCAGCCCCTCGCTGACGGCCCTGCGCATCGAGTGGCGCGCGGCGCTCGACCAGCTGCGCAGCGAGATCAACAGCCGTCCCCAGATTGCGGGCGACTTCATCTTCGCGCCCCGTCGCTCGGTGCCGCGCTACGATCCGCGCGCGATGCCCGCACTGGTGCAGCTCAACGCGGTCTCCTCGCGCTTCTTCACCGGCATTACCCGAAGTCCCGTCCCCGTGCTGCTGCCGTTCGACGCCGCCGCGTATCTCGACGCGCAGCGCAGCGGCGCGCCGGCGACGCTCGCGCTGTCGCGCTACCAGGCCGACTTCAATCCCGTCGACATGTTCGATGCCGGTCCCGCCGGCTACAGCGCGACCTTCTCGCTCGAGCCCGGCGCCGGTGACGGCATGCCGAGCCGGGTGTACGCAAAGCCCGTCCAGGTGCATATCACGGGCTCGGCGCTGATCTACGACATCGCCGATCCGGCCGGGGGCAAGGGCGAGCCAGTCAAGCCGCTCGCCGCGACCTACCCGGATCTGCGCAGGTTCATCCGGGAAGGCTATGTGCGCTACGCCTTCACCCGCTTCGGCGCCGCCTATGTGGTCTCGATCCAGTGCCTCGACAGTGTCGCAAGGCCACGGCGGCTCGCCTGCAAGGAGGCCTATCCGGTCGCCGAGCGCTTCCTGAAGGCGCTGCGCGTCGCAGGGGGCCAGCGCATGCGGCCCCTGGCGGATATTGCGTCCAACATTATCGACCGCCCCGCGGTGCGTTCACCGGATTTCAGCTACCGGCCGAGCGGCGACATCATTCCGAACACCGGCTACCGCAAGCAGGGCGGTCATCCCGACGCCATGGCCTATGCCCAGATCCGCTTTCCCTTGGAAAAGGCGCCCGCCTTCGTGCGCTCCCAATCCTTCGGCAAGCGCGACAAGAGCGAAGGCCCGACCGCCTATCCCTGGCGCGACAATTTCTGCGAGTCGCGCAGTTTCGAGGTGTGGCAATGCGGCGGGGGTTACGGCCACCAGGGCGAGGACATCCGCGCCGCCGACTGCCCGCCGCCCGGTGAAGGCCGCGAGCCGTGCGATCCCAAGCGGCGCGGCGTCGTCGCCGTGCGTGACGCAATCGTCATCCGTGGAGCCAAGGACCAGGCCGCAACGCTTCAGGTCAATAGCCGCACCGAGCACATTCGTTTCCGCTACATGCACATGAATCCGCATGCGATGAACGCCGATGGCGTGCTCAACGGCCGCATCGTCACCGAAGGCGAGAAGATCGGCGTGATCTCGAACTACCTCGACCGTCCCGCGGGCACCTCGATGCACCTGCATTTCGACGTCCAGGTGTTCACCCGCGATGGCTGGATCTGGGTCAGTCCCTACGTGACGCTGGTCTCGGCCTATGAACGGCTGATCCGCGCGCGCGGCCGCGAGATCGGCCCGGAGATCGCGGTCACGGCGCAGCCGGTGGCCCATGCGCTGCCGGAAGACGTGCTCAAGCCTGACTTGCGCGAGGGAGCGGGCGGCGAGGAGAACTGACAGCGTACTGGTTCGTTGCTGGAGCGGGCAGGACGCATCTGGTCTGGTCGCGCTCGCCCCCGCTCGAACGAAGAAGGATGGGTTGATGAGTGTCGGACTGATCGGTCTTCTCGACGATATCGCGGGGATCGCAAAGGTGGCTGCAGCCTCGCTCGACGATGTCGCTAGCCAGGCAGCCAAGGCAGGCACAAAGGCGGCTGGCGTGGTCATCGACGATGCGGCGGTCACGCCGAACTACGTCATCGGTTTCGCTTCGAAACGCGAGCTGCCGATCGTCGGCAAGATCGCGGTCGGATCGCTACGCAACAAACTGCTGATCTTGCTGCCGATTGCCCTGCTGCTCGGCTATTTCCTTCCCGCTGCGGTCACGCCGCTGCTGATGCTGGGCGGCGCCTTTCTCTGCTATGAGGGCGCCGAAAAGGTGCTCGAAGCCGTGATGCCGCATCATGCGCACCAGCACGAAGCTCAGCTCGAGCCGATTGCGTTGAATGCCCAGTCGGTCGAGGACGAGAAGGTCGCTGGCGCCATCAAGACGGATTTCATCCTGTCGGCGGAGATCATGGCGATCACGCTGGCGGCCCTCCCGGCGGGCAGCATCTGGACGCAGGCGCTGGTGCTGGCGCTGGTCGGCCTCTTCATCACCGTTGGCGTCTATGGCGTGGTGGCCCTGATCGTGAAAGCGGACGATGCCGGCATGGCCCTCGCGCGGTTCGACGGCGCCTCGCTCGCCGGCGGCGCGATCCGATTGCTTGGACGCGCGCTCGTCCGCGGCATGCCCGTTTTCCTGGCGGTGCTGAGCACGATCGGCACCGCCGCCATGATCTGGGTCGGCGGTGGCATCATCCTGCACGGCATCGAGAAGTACGGCCCACCCGCGATCGGCCACACGGTCCATGCCATAACCGAGGCTGCCGCACATCTTCTTCCATCCGTTGCCGGCATCGTCGAATGGTCGGTCGAGGCAGCCATCTCGGGTGCGCTTGGACTGCTCGTCGGCGCGGTTGCCATTCCGGTCGTCCAATACGGGCTAGCGCCGGCCTGGAAGCGGTTGAGACGATCGCGATCGGCTTGAGCACAGCCATTGCGGATGACGCGCGCAGCCTATTCCAGGAACGTCGTCAGCTGCGCGCCCTCATCCGCCACGAACACCGCGATCAATTCCGCCGGCTCGGTCATGCTGGCATTGGCCGAGACCAGATGCGTCGAGCCCGGCGGTTCGAAGAAGGACTGGCCGACGCCGAACGTCTCGACCGGGCCGCCGCCGAGCTGCGAGCGGATCTCGCCCTTGGTGATGTAGGCGGTGACGGAGCCGGAGTGACGATGCGGCCGCGAAAACCCGCCCGGACCATAGGACACGCGCACGATGGTAACGCGCTTGCCGGGCACGTTCGGAAGCGCGTAGGAGCCGATCGGCTCGACCTTGTCGAGCGGCGAGCCCTCCGCCGCCGTCGCGCAGAGCGGCGCGAGGGCGCTGGACACGCTGTCGATCGTCACCGGCAGAGCCTTGCCGATCGCAAGCGCACAGACAAATCCTGCTAGGACCGCAAACGCGGCCGAACGTGACGGCGCCGGACATTGCACGGCCGAAAGGCTCATCGCTGTCATCGTGATCTTCCCCTCTCTCCGTCAGGACGAAGCTGCAACGGCGGCCGCCGGCCGCTGTGCAGGCGTCCAGCGAAACGCCGCGCCAAACCGGTTCCAGACGTTGATCGAGGCGACCGCCGAGGTCAGGTAGGTCAGTTCAGTCTCGGAGAATTCGCCGGACGCTTCCGCGTAGACCTCCTCGCTGACGCCGTCCGGCAGACAGGTCAGCGCCTCGGCCCAGGCGAGCGCAGCCCGCTCGCGCGGCGAAAAGATCGGCGCCTCGCGCCAGACCGCGAGCAGATGAAGCTTGTCGAGGGGAACGCCGATCCGTTCCGACAGCAGGACGTGGTGCTGAACGCAGAACGCGCAGCCGTTGATCTGCGAGGCGCGCAGCTTGACCAGCTCGAGCAGCTGCTTGTCGAGGCCGGCCTTGGCCGCAAGCTGGCCCAGCGCCAGCACCAGATCAAACGCATCGGGCGCGATCCGCTTGAAATCTTCGTATTCGCTGCGGGCGTGTGCCATTGCCATTCACCTCGGCATATTATAAGAGCTCAGATACATTATAAGAGTTCTTATATGTTCGCAAGACGATTGTCATGACATTGCAATCGGGCCGCAAGGCCGCTGCAGCCGGCGCGGTGCATGTCCCGGCACCGGGCGAAGGCAAGCGCGGCGAGCAAGGCTATCTCGGCTACCTGCTGCGCCAGGCCAACGCCGCGGTTCGCCTGACGATGGAGCGCACGCTCGCCGATCTCGGCGTGACCTCGCCGCAATTCGCGGTGCTGACGATGCTGAACGCCTATCCGGGCTTATCGGGGGCCGATGTCGCCCGCCTCACCTTCCTGACGCCCCAGACCGTCGGCGTCATCATCCGCAATCTCGAACGCGACGGCGCGATTGCGATGACGCCTCATCCCGTTCACGGCCGCATCCAGCAATGGACGCTGACTCCGCGCGGCGCGACACTTCTGAAGGCGTGCCGGCAGCGTGTGCTCGAATTGGAGAAGCGGCTCGCTCGCAATCTGGATTCAAAGGCGGAAACCACGATCCGGCGTTGGCTTGCCGGAATCGCGGCTGACCTGCAGGAGGAGTAGGCGACTGCGGCCCCTGGTGCTACCCGCCTTTCAAGGCGTTCTTGACTGCGCCGTCCGGCCAGCTCTGGTCGGCCGCGATCACCCGCACGCGGGTCTGGTCGGCGGGATTGACCAGCACGTGCGAATTCACCCGCTCACCGCTCGGCTCCAGACGCAGATCGGTTTCGGGCTTCCAGCTCAGCGTCGTCGCGAGGTCGCCGGGAAAGATCTTCCATTGCGATCCGTCTTCGAGTTCGACGATATGGCTTTCGGCATGTGTGCGTATCTTCATTCCACCCCGATGCTTCGATGAACAGGAAGGACGGCCCGACCATGGCCGGCTCTTCTCCTCGTCCTGGCGTGGAGGGAATGCGGGAGTGCAGCACTTGTTCCGGTGGGAACGACCGACGGGGTCGGGCCGAGTTGACGCACGCGGCCGTTTCGGAACCGACTCACGCGTGCCATGTTTCCGGCTAGAATGTGCCCATGAAGCACACTGATTCCTCGCCCCGTCACACACGCCGCGCCCTGCTCCAATCGACGCTCGGCGCAGCCGCTTTGCTCGCGCTTCCCACCCGCGCCCTCGCCGCGCCTGCCGGCTTCGACGAATGGCGCGAGAGCTTTCGTACGCGCGCGATGGCAAAAGGCATTTCCGCCGCGACATGGCAGCGCGCGATGGGACGGGTCGAACCGGACATGAGCGTGTTCGCGCAGATGCGCAACCAGCCCGAATTCCGCGAGCAGGTTTGGCAGTACATCAACCGCCGCGTCTCGGACTGGCGCATCATCAACGGCAAGATCGCGCTGAAGAACAACGAGGCGCTGTTCGCACGCATCGAGCGCGATTTCGGGGTCGAGCGCGGCACGCTGCTGGCGCTATGGGGCGTCGAGTCCGCCTATGGCGATCCGCTGGTGCAGCAGAACCACATGAGGCCGGTGTTTCCCTCGCTCGCCGCGCTCGCCTGGAACGAGCCGCGCCGCAAGGCCTATTGGGAGACCGAGCTGATCAATGCACTGCGCATCGTCGACAAGGGCTGGTCCGCGCCGGAGGACATGCGCGGATCATGGGCCGGCGCGATGGGCCATTCGCAATGGATGCCGGAGGTCTGGCTCAATGTCGGCATCGATTATGACGGCGACGGCAAGGTCTCGCCGTTCGGCAAGCCCGACGATGCGCTGGGCTCGACCGCGAAATATCTCGTCAATCGCGGCAAGTGGCACCGCGGCGAGCACTGGGGCTACGAGGTGCGTGCGCCCGCCAACATCAGCGGCAGCCGGACCTATGCGGCCTGGCAGGCGGCCGGCGTGACGCGTGCCGACGGCCAACCATTTCCGCAGCCCAACGCATCCGCGCAGATGTGGGCGCCGGTTGCGGGCGGACCGACCTTCCTGCTCGGGCCGAATTTCTACTCGGTGAAGAGCTACAACCCTTCCATGAACTACGCACTGGCGATCTGCCATCTCGGGGATCGCTGCCTGGGAGCCCCGCCCTTCATCCAGCCCTTCCCGGGCTCCGAGCGTGCGTTGACGCTCGCCGAGGTGCAGGAGATGCAGACGCGCCTGACCAAGGCCGGCTTCGACACCGGCGGCACCGACGGCCGCGTCGGCAACGACACCATGAAAGCGGTCAAGGAGTTTCAGCAGAAGGTCGGGATCGCCCCCGCCGATGGCTACGGCGGACTCAAAGTGCTGGCCAAGCTGCGGCAAACCAACTAGCACGGACGGAAGCGCCGGCGCTGGCGCTTTCCCCGCAGCTGCAGCGGCACTCAAGCCGCGTTTCGCTGTTCTGTCAGCTTCAGCAGTTCGTCGACGAGGTCATCCACGGCACGCTCGGCCGCGGCAATGGACGCCTGCAACCGATCGTCGGCGAATTCGTCGTACTCGACTGCGATGCAGTGGAAGGCCGTGATCCCGATGAAAGCAAACACGTCCCGGACGGCTCCTTCGACATGATTGACGGCGGCCATACGCCCGCCCGGATCGTACCCGTAGTCTCCGCGCGAGCCGAGCAGGACAAGACGCTTGTCCATGTCCGCTAGCAGCTGCGAATATGGATTGTCCGGACATGATCGGTCGAAGCCGAATGTGCGTCCGACCCGAACAACGTTGTCTATGTATGCCTTGAACTGCGCTGGCACACCGAAATTGTACATTGGCACGCCCGCGACGATCAGATCAGCTGAGATCAACTCGTCGACCAGCGCATCGCTTTCCGCCAAAGCCTCTCTCATCCATGGCTCGCGTCGATCGGGCTTCGCGAAGGCCGCCTTGACCCAGTCGTCCGTCACCGGACTCGGTGCGAAGCGACCGAGGTCGCGGCTGACGACGCGACCCCCCGGCCGCGACTGTAGCCATCGTTGGACGAAACGCTGAGTCAGACGCCTGGTGTGCGAACCGCGCGGATTTTCATCTGAAGGCTCGAACCGCGCGCTTGAATCGATTTGTAGCAGTTGCATTGCAAAACTCCTCTCATCTGTTTGCCCAATAGATCGGTTCAGGCCCCGTCGTTGACAAACGAAAGTTGCTCAGCTTATGGATGAACTGCATTCATCCTCGAGTTCGCGATGAGAAGGCTTCCTCCGCTGGCGGGATTGCGTGCATTTGAAGCGGCGGCACGTCACCTCAGCTTCAAGCGCGCCGCCGATGAGCTTCACGTCACGCCGACCGCGATCAGCCATCAAGTGCGACAGCTGGAGCAGACGGTCGGAGTCAGGCTGTTCGAGCGCCGGACGCGGCAGGTTCTGCTCACCGCGGAAGGTCAGGTCCTGCTTCCGGTCCTGCGCGACGGCTTTGATGCGTTTGCGCGTGTTCTGGAGGGATTGAGCCGGAAGCGACGCCGGGCGGTGGTCACACTTTCGGCGACGCCGGCTTTCACAGCCAAATGGCTGGTGCCGCGTCTTGCTGGGCTCCGAAAGAGCAGAGCCGACATTGATCTCACATTGCTTGCGACCTTGGAGGCGGTCGATCTCAATTCGACCGCGGACCTCGCGCTTCGCTACGGTTCCGGTCCTTATCCCGATCTGATTGCCGAGCCGCTCACGGTCGATCGTTTCGCGCCGGTGGTCAGTCCGCGCTTGGGCATCCGAAGACCGAGCGACCTGCGCTCAGCAACGCTGCTACATTTCGACTGGCACCGTCGTGATGCCCGAAATCCGACCTGGCGGCGCTGGCTCAAGACGGCCGGCATTAACGACGTTGATGCGCGCGCCGGCGTGCGTTTCAGCGATGAAACCCATGCCATCCAGGCAACCGTCGCCGGCGCTGGTGTCGCTTTGCACAGTCTTGTGCTCGTCGCCGACGAACTTTCGCGGGGAACGCTGGTCGCACCATTCGGGCCGGAGCTGGAAGGCTTTTCGCTGCACTTGGTCCGCAGCCGCGACCGGCCGCTCACCGAGCCGGTCGAGGCTGTACGACACTGGCTGAAGTCAGAGTTCGACGCGGCCCGGTGATGCGCAGCGCGGCTCAAGCGCGCCGCGGCACGCCGCCGGCGTTCATGCCGCCGTCAGTGACGAGAGCCGCACCTGTGCGGCATGGCTTGCTGCACGATGGATTCCGGGCTCGCGCTTCGCGCGCCCCGGAATGACATCCTTGCTTTCAGTGCCGATATTGCGGCTCCTCCGCATCCAGCTGACGCCGGATCGCGGCAAGATGCAGCCGAGCGGATTCGGAATCGCCCTCGCGCATCTGCCTGTAGGTCTCCGCCGCAACGGCGGGATCGACCGGCAGCACCTTCCGCCCCGTCGACATCGCCAGCACCTGCACCTCGGCGGCGCGCTCGAGATAATAGAGATCGTCCCAGGCTTCCGCGATGGTCGGCGCCAGCACCATCACGCCGTGATGCTTCATGAAGACGATGTCGGCATCCCCGACGGCGGAGGCGATACGCGCGCCTTCGCGGCTGTCGAGCGCGAGGCCGTTGTAGTCGCGGTCGACGGCGGTGCGCCCGTAGAATTTCAGCGCGGTCTGGCCGGCCCAGATCAGGGGCTCGCCCTCGATCATCGACAGCGCCGTCGCATAGGGCATGTGGGTGTGGAAGGCGACCTTGGCGCGCGGCAGCAGCCTGTGCATCTCGGCATGGATGTAGAATGCGGTCGCCTCGGGCACGCCCTCGCCCTCGAGCACGTTGCCATGGAAGTCGCAGATCAGGAGCTTTGACGCCGTCAACTCGCGAAAGGCGTAGCCGTAGGGGTTGACGAGGAACAGGTCGTCATGGCCCGGCACGACCGCCGAGAAGTGGTTGCAGATGCCCTCCTCAAAGCCGTTGCGCGCCGCCATGCGGAAGCAGGCCGCGAGGTCCTCGCGCGCGGTACGGATCGCGTCGGTGGCGAGGTCCGGCCGGTTCGAGCGGAATGGCGCGGGCGCGGGTGAAGAAGCGTGAAGGCTGTGCGCCATGGCGAAGGACACCTCTCTCGGTCGGGAGCTGCCCCATCTTGTACAGGGGCTGCGCTTGCGCGTCAGCCCCTGCGGCCGCCACCCTGCCCTGCGCAGCTCAAGCGCGCCGCGGCACGCCGCCGGCGTTCATGCCGCCGTCGATGACGAGCTCGCTGCCGGTGACGTAGCGCGAGCCATCGGAGGCGAGATACAGCACGCCCGAGGCGATTTCCGCGGCCTGGCCGGCGCGGCCAAGCGGCGTGACGACGCGGGCGCGCTCCTCCGGATCGATCGGGGCGTTCTGGCCGGCGCCCGCCGCCCCCGTCGGGATCTTGCCCCAGATCGGGGTATCGATGATGCCGGGGTGAACCGAATTGACCCGGATGCCGTCGCCCGCGGCCGCGCATTCCATCGCGATGGATTTGGCGAACAGCCGCACGCCGCCCTTGGTCGCCGAATAGGCCGACAATCCGGGCGAGCCGCGCAGGCCCGCCAGCGAGGACATCATGATGATCGAGCCGCCGCCCATTTTGCGCATCAGGGGCAGGCAATGCTTCACCGAAAGAAACACGCCATCGAGATTGATCGCATTCTGCTTGCGCCAGTCCGCGAGCGTCATGTCGACGATCGACGGCACGGAAATGCCGATGCCCGCATTGGAGACGAGCACGTCGAGCCGGCCGAAGCGCTTTGCGATCTCGGCGACGATCTCGATCCAGCGCTCTTCGCTGGTGACGTCCTGCTCCAGAAAGATCGCCTTGCCGCCGTCCCTGGTGATGCGCCTGACGAGCTCGGGGCCCCTCAGCTCGTCGATGTCGGTGGCGACGACCGTGGCGCCTTCGCGCGCGAACAGCTCGACTGTCGCCTCGCCAATGCCGGAGGCGCCGCCCGTCACCAGTGCGACCTTGCCCTCAACCTGCCCTGCCATGTTCACTCCCTTTTTTTGTTGTTTGGCCCGTTATATTTTGCGCATGATCTTTGTCGGAAAACCGCTTCGCACTTTTCCGGATCATGCGTCATCTAATCACGGATGGCCCCTGATCCGGTAGCGCGACGTCGACGACGCGGAATTGCACGCGCTCGGCGCCCTGGTAGCGGTCGACCGAGAGTGAGCCCGCGACATGCATCGGCTGGCCGCGATTGGCGAGCAGCGCATTGCCGAGCTTCTGGCCGACCGAACGGAACGCGATGCCGTTGACGATGGCGCCGTCGCCCGCCTTGAAACGCAGGCGCAGATGCGCTTGCCCGACCTCGTCGGCAAAGACGAGCTGGTGCGCGGGCAGCGCCAGCACCGGCTCCGGATTGCCGCTGCCGAACGGACCGGCGCGGTTCAGCGTCGTCGCCAGCTCCGCCGTCACCCCGCGGGCGGTGACGGCGCCGTCGATATAGAGCTCGTTGACGTGGCGCGCCTCGGCGACGTCGCGCGCCAGCGCGGTCTCGATATAGGCACGGAATTCGGCGAGCTTCTCCTTGCGCAGCGTCACGCCCGCGGCCATGGCGTGGCCGCCGCCCTTGAGCAGGATGCCGTCGGCGACCGCCTGCCGCACCGCCTTGCCGAGATCGACGCCGTCGATCGAGCGGCCGGAGCCAGTGCCAATGCCGCCCGGCTCCAGCGCAATGGCAAAGGCCGGCCGCGAGAACTTCTCCTTCAGGCGGGAGGCGACGAGGCCGACCACGCCGGGATGCCAGCCTTCCGAGGCCGTGACAATCACGGCGAGCTTATCCTCCAGCCCGATCGAGGCCAGCGCCTCGGCTTCGGCCTGGGCCTCCGCCGCCTGCTCGATGACGCGACGTTCGCTGTTGAGACGGTCGAGCTCGGCCGCGATCCGCGCCGCCTCGACGCTGTCGCCTTCGAGCAGCAGCCGCACGCCGAGATCGGCGCGGCCGATACGGCCGCCGGCATTGACGCGCGGCCCCAGCATGAAGCCGAGATGCCAGGCCTCCGGTGGGCCATTGAGCCGCGCCACGTCCATCAGCGCGGTATGGCCGACATGGTCGCGCCGACGCATCGCGATCAGCCCCTTGGCGACGAAGGCGCGGTTGAGGCCGATCAGCGGCGCGACGTCGGCGACCGTGCCGAGCGCGACGTGGTGCAGCATGCCGAGCAGGTCGGGCTCCGGCATTTCGCTGGTCCAGAAGCCGCGCTGGCGCAGTTCGCGATTGACGGCGACCAGCGTCACCAGCACGAGGCCGACCGCGGCGAGATGACCGAGGCCGGAGAGATCGTCGAGCCGGTTCGGATTGACCAGCGCATCCACCACCGGCAGCTCCGTGCCAGCCTGGTGATGGTCAATCACGACCACGGACATGCCGAGGCGCTTGGCCTCGGCGAGCGGCTCGATGCTGGTGGTGCCGCAATCGACGGTGATCAGCAGCGTGGCGCCCTTCGCCGCCAGCGCGCGCACCGCTTCCGTGTTGGGGCCGTAGCCCTCGAAAATCCGGTCGGGAATGTGGATCAGCGGATCGAGCCCGCAATGGCGCAGATGCCAGGCCAGCAGCGCCGCCGAGGTCGCGCCGTCGACGTCGTAGTCGCCGAAGATCGCAACCTTCTCGCCCTTGGTTGCGGCATCCGCGATGCGTTTGGCGGCGGCCTCCATCTCCGTCACCGTGAACGGGTCCGGCAGCAGCTTTCGGATGGTCGGATCGAGGAAGTCGGCGACGGCATCGATGTCGACACCGCGGCCGGCCAGCACCCGCGCCAGCAGTTCCGGCAATTGGTGCCGCTGCACGATGGCGAGCGCCTGGGCCGCCCCGCGCGCATCGAGCCGGTCGCGCCACAGCTTGTCGGTGAGCGAGCGCGCCACGCCCAGGAAGGCCTGGGGCGCTTCGACGGGGAGCGCGGATGCGGGAGGCGTCATGACGAGGGCTATCGATTGGGAACTCGGGTCCGGGCGACACGCTCGGGGCCGCGACTGGCTTGAAAGGATTGGCTGGGAAACCCCGGCGATTTGCAACGGCCGGGACGCACAAAGCGGTGGATGGCCAGCAGGCAGGCCGAAGTGACTATCATTTAGGCATCCCGCCAAACAGCAAATTAAGCAGGCGTTAGGCGGAATCCTCGAAAAAGAATCGTATTCGATCTGTAAGTCGTTGTTCCCCGTTCATTGCAGATCAGACCTCATTGCCAAGGGAAGTCCCCGATGTCTGCTGCGCTGGGTCTGAAAGCCAAGCCGATCGCCACCGAACCCGCGGACGATGATTCCGACATCTCCGCGCTGATCAACCGTCTCACCGCGGAGGTCAACCAGATCGCGGTCGACAAGACCAAGTCGATCCAGCAGATCACCAACCAGATGAAGATGCTGGCGCTGAACGCGCTAATCGAGAGCTCGCGCGCCGGCGCGCAAGGCGCAGGCTTTGCGGTCGTGGCACAGGAGGTGCGCGGCGTCGGCCAGCAGGTCGAGACCATCGCCCGCGAGCTCGAGACCCAGCTGACCAAACGCACCGGCGATCTCGTCGCCTCGATCGACCGCATGAGCCAGCGCTCCCGCGGCGAGCGGATGGTCGACCTGTCGCTCAACGCGATCGAGCTGATCGACCGCAATCTCTATGAGCGCACCTGCGACGTGCGCTGGTGGGCGACCGATTCCGCCGTGGTCGATTGCGCGGCCTCGCCCAGTGCTGCGGCCGTCTCCCATGTCTCGCAGCGCCTCGGCGTGATCCTCGGGGCCTACACCGTCTATCTCGATCTCTGGCTCTGCGACCTCGATGGCAACGTCATCGCCAACGGCCGCGCCGACCGGTTCCGCGTCGTCGGCCAGAACGTCGCCCACACCAAATGGTTTCGCGACGCGAAAGGCCTTCGCTCCGGCGACGATTATGTCGCCGGGGACGTCGAGAACCAGCCGCTGCTCGGCAATGCGCAGGTCGCGACCTATTGCGCCAGCGTGCGCGCCGGCGGACAGGCCAACGGCGCGCCGATCGGGGTGCTCGCCATCCATTTCGACTGGGAGCCGCAGGCCCGCGCCATCGTGCAGGGCGTGCGCGTCGGCGACGGCGACAAGGCGCGCGTGCTGCTGGTCGATTCGAATTTTCGCGTGATCGCGGCGTCCGACGGCCAGGGTATCCTCAGCGAGCGCCTCTCGCTGTCGCTGAACGGCCAGCGCTCCGGCTTCTACCACGACCGCACCGGCACGCTGGTCGCGTTCCATGCCACCCCGGGCTACGAGACCTATCGAGGGCTCGGCTGGTACGGCGTGATCGTCTGCGGGGCGTGAGGCGAGCAGCGGCCGCCTCCCGGAATCGGAGGCCGTCGCCCGTCCCATCCAAGACTGCGAAACAACCCCATGCACAGTAGCCTGGGGATTGTTTTCATTGGCATTTTCAAGGGCCAGTGCGCCGCTTGCGGCGTCCAAACATTTTGACACGTCGGGCAAAACGCTGGCAGCATTTTCCGGCAAGGTAAGCCCGCTACAGGCAAGAGCCTGCGCCATGGATCGGCTAGAGTCACTTCGCACCACATTTTCAATGTGAGAGGCGGGAGTTTCGATCGGCTTCGATCATCTCGCGCTCGGCAACCGCAAGGAGGCAAGCCATGAAGATCGTCGTGATCGGCGGAACCGGATTGATCGGATCAAGATTGGTGGCGAAGCTCAAGCAGCAAGGCCACGAAGCGGTGGCGGCCTCGCCGAGATCCGGCGTGAACGCCGTGACAGGGGAAGGCCTTGCCGCAGCGCTTTCGGGCGCGGATGTGGTCGTTGACGTCGCCAACGCACCGTCCTGGGAGCCGGCAGCTGTGCTCGCGTTCTTCCAGCAATCGAGCGAGAATCTTGTCGCGGCAGAGGCCGCAGCAGGCGTGAAGCATCACGTGGCGCTCTCGATCGTCGGCACCGACCGCTCGCCCGACAACGCCTATTTCCGTGCCAAGCTGGCGCAGGAAACCGTCATCAAGTCCGCCTCGGTGCCCTACTCGATCGTGCGCGCCACCCAGTTCTTCGAATTCCTCGCGGCCATTGCCGACACAAGCGCAATCGAGGGGAAGATCGTCGTTCCCACGGCTCAGTTTCAGCCGATCGCGGCCGACGACGTCGTCGATCGCCTCGCGGAGGTCGCAAGCGGCCGGCCGCTCAACGGCACGATCGATATCGCCGGCCCCGAGAAGGCCCCCTTCAATGAATTCATCGCGCGCCGCCTGAAGGCGTCCGGCGACCCACGCCCCGTGATCGGAGATCGGACGGCGCTGTACTACGGCACTCCCATCGACGACACGTCGTTGAACCCACTCGGCGAAGCACGGCTCGGGGCGACGCCGCTCGCAAAATGGCTCGCGAGCCGCTGAGGCACCGGCGGGCACGCTAGATCAGCATGCGATCAGCCGGTGCGCACGGCCATCTCCGCGGCGAGCAGCAACGCCGCGCGGCTGGCGCCGATCGAGGCGATGCCTTGCCCCGCGATGTCGTAGGCCGTGCCATGCGCGGGCGTGCAGATCGGGAAAGGGAAGCCGCCGAGCAAGGTCACGCCGCGATCGAAACCCATCAGCTTCATCGCGATCTGGCCCTGGTCGTGATACATCGTCAGCACGGCATCGAAGGCGCCGGCCTTGGCGCGCAGGAACACGGTGTCGGCCGGAAACGGTCCCTCCGCGGCAATGCCCTCGCGCTGGCTTGCTGCGACCACCGGGGCGATCACGTCGATCTCCTCGCGGCCGAAATTGCCGCCGTCGCCGGCATGCGGGTTGAGGCCTGCGACCGCGATGCGCGGCCGCGCAAAGCCGGCGTTCCGCATGCAGGAATCGGTCAGCTCGAGCGCGCGATGGATTCGTTCGCGGGATAGCTTCGCAGCGACATCCTTGAGCGGGATGTGCGAGGTGACCCGTGCGTTCCAGATCCCGTCGAGCACGTTGAATTCGCTTGCCGGCGATTTGAGACCGACGATTTCGGCCGAGAACGCGATCTCGTCGTCGTACTCGGCGCGGGCAAGGCGCATCGCCTGCTTGTTGAAGGGCGTGAAGCAGACCGCATCGACATGGCCGTCGCGGCCGAGCTCGAGCGCATGCCTGTAATTGGCCAGCGCGAATTTTCCGCCGGCAAGGGTCGCAGTCTTGGGCTCGACCTCTCTGGGAGCAAGGTGGCGGAGATCGATGAACAGCGCATCTTCCTGTGCTGCGCCAAGATCGGCGCCCTGCTCTATCATCTTCAGCTCCGGCTTGACGCCCGCAATGCGCGCGCCCTCGTCGAAAATGCGGCGGTCGCCGATAACCACGAGCCGGCAGCGCGCGCGGATGTCGTCCTGCGCCACGAGCTTGGCCGTCAGCTCCGGGCTGATGCCGGCGGGATCTCCCATGGCCAGCGCAATCAGCGGCTTTGCGGTCATATGATCGCCCTTTCCTGGACTGGCGCATCGGTCGCGGGCGACGCAGGTTTGCGCCACAACCGCGGCAGCTGCAACAGAAGCGGAAGCAGCAGCAGCGCGATGCCGCCCACGATCAGGCACGTCACCAGCTTGTTCGCAAAGAAAATGCCGAGAGATCCCTTGGAGATCAGCATCGACTGCCGGAACGCGTCCTCGGCCTTGTCACCGATGACGATCGCGAGCACGAGCGGCGCCAGCGGATAGAACAGCTTCTTGAAGAGGTAGCCGACGACGCCGAAGCCGAGCATCATGACGACGTCGAGATAGGAGTTCGACACCGAATAGGCGCCGACGACGCAGATGATCACGATCAGCGGCGCGATCACCACGAAGGGAATCCGCATCAGGGCGGCGAACACCGGGACCGTCAGCAGCACCAGGGCGACGGCGACGATGTTGCCGACATACATCGAGGCAATCAGGCCCCAGACGAAATCCTTTTGGTCCACGAACAGCATGGGCCCGGGATTGAGGCCCCAGATCATCAGCCCGCCCATCATCACGGCCGCGGTCGCCGAGCCGGGAATGCCGAGCGAGAGCATCGGCAGCAGCGCGCTGGTGCCGGCGGCATGATCGGCCGTCTCCGGCGACACGATGCCTTCGACCTCGCCCGTGCCGAAATGCCGGCCGCGGCGTGAAAAGCGGCGCGCGATGCCGTAGCTCATGAAGGAGGCCGCGGTCGGGCCGCCCGGCGTGATGCCCATCCAGCATCCGATCGCGGCGCTGCGCAGCAGGGCAACGCCGTGCCGCGGCAGGCGGCCGACGGCGCGGAACACCTCGCGCCAATCGATCTTCGAGGAGACTGCGCGCGCGTGAAATTCCTCCTCGACGGCCACCAGCAGCTCGCCGATGCCGAACAGGCCCATCACCGCGACGACGAAGCTGACGCCCTTGACCAGCTCGTCCACGCCCATGGTGAGGCGTACGCTGCCGGAGACCGTGTCGATGCCGATCGCGGCGATGGCAAAGCCGAGCGCCAGCGCCACGACGGTCTTGATCGGCGCCGCACCGCCCATGCCGACGAAGCTGGCAAAGGCGAGAAAATAGACCGCAAAATACTCGGCCGGCCCGAAGGCGAGCGCAGCCTGCGCCACCCAGGAGGCGAGGAAGGTGATCAGGATGACGCCGACCAGCGCGCCGAACGCCGCCGAACCGAAGGCGGTCGCGAGCGCCGTGGTCGGCCGGCCGTCGCGCGCCATCGGATAGCCGTCGAAGGTGGTCGCCACCGATGACGGCTCGCCCGGAATGTTGAACAGGATGGAGGTCACCGAGCCCCCGAACAGTGCGCCCCAATACATGCTGGAGAGCAGGATGATGGCCGAGACCGGCTGCATGCCAAAGGTGAGCGGCAGGAGCAGCGACACGCCGTTCGGCGCGCCCAGCCCCGGCAGCACGCCGACGAGAATCCCGAGCAGCACGCCGACCACCATCAGGACCAGATGCGGCACCGTGACCGCGATGGTGAAGCCGTGCAGGAGCTCCTGGAGATTGTCCATCCCGCTGCTCCCTCAGAACCCGAGCGCCGAAGCGAGCGCGCCATGCGGCAGGCTGACCTGGAACATGCGCTCGAACACGAGGTAGAGCGCGAGCGCCGTGGCTCCTGCCATGGCGAGCGCGCGTGGCACCGATTGATGCCGGGGGATCGCCAGCACCGCGAAGACATAGAGAGCGGAGGCGACGTACATCCCGGCGAGCGGAATCGCGGCGACGAAGATCGCAGCCGGCACGAACAGGCCGGCGAGCCGGCGCAGCTCGATCGACGTGATCGCGATGGGAACGTTTGCGAGCGTCGCGGCCGGCAGCACGCCTCGCACCAGATTGTAGAGGCTGCCGAGCACGACGATGGTCCCGGTCAGGAATGGGAACGTGCCGGCGTCCACGCCTGCGCTCGACCAGCCAATACCGTTGTCGAGGCTGGAGACGATGACGGCAACGCCGAAGCTGCCGGTGAGCACGGCGGTCGCAAGTTCAAGCGCGCGGCGAGAGATCATGGCGTAATGCCTTACTTCACCAGCCAGCCCTGCTCGCCCGCGACCTGCTTGATGTGCTCGAGGTCCTGCTTGATGAATTTTTCGAGCTCGGCACCGGTGAGGAACGTGTCGACCTGGGAGGTCTTCTCGATGTAGTCCTTCCACTCCGGCGTAGCCTGCACCTTCTTCATGAGGTCGACATAGAACGCGGCCTGCTCCGGCGTGACCTTGCCCGGCAGCCACACGGTGCGCGGCTGCTCATATTGCTTGATGTCGAGGCCCTGCTCGACGCAGGTCGGAACGTCGCCCCAGCCTTCCGTCGCGGTCACCTTCGGCCCCTGCGGCAGCCGCTTCGGGCTGAAGACGCAGAGCGGTCGCTGCGTGCCGCCGCGCCATTGCCCGAGGCTTTCGCTGGGGTTGTTGACATGGGAGTCGAGATGACCGCCGGCGAGCTGCACCGCAGTCTCGGCGCCGCTCTTGAAGGGGATGTAGGTCAGCTTGACCTTGCCGACCTTCTCGATCATGCGCGTCAGCACCTCGTCGGTGTCCTTCGACTGCGCGCCGCCCATCTTGAATTCGCCCGATGCGGCCGCCTTCAGATAATCGCCTGCGGTCTTGTAGGGCGAGTCCTGCTTGACCCACAGCAGGAACTCGTCCTGCGCCATCGCCGCGATCGGGGTGAGATCGGTGTAGTTGAAAGCGACCTTGGAGACGAGCGGCTGCTGCCAGGCGTTCGACGTGCCGAAGATGACCTTGTAGGGGTCGCCCGCGGAGGCCTTGCCGTAGACATAACCCTCGGCGCCGCTGCCGCCGCCCTTGTTGACGACGACGATCGGCTGCTCGATCAGCTTGTGCTTGGTGATGATGTTCTGCACCGCGCGCGCGAGATTGTCGGTGCCGCCGCCGGGGCCGGCGGTGGCCACGAACTCGATCGGCTTTTGCGGCTGCCAGGCGGCAAGCGCCGGCATGGTGCCGGCGAGCACGGCTGCGGCTGCGGAGAGCAGAAATGTTGACGTCCGACCCATGATTTCCTCCACCTGATTTTTTGTCTTTTGTTGTTGTCGTATCGACGTCCGGTCAGGCGACGTGTTCCTCGCGTCGTTCCAGGGCCGAGACGATTGCGCCTTCTTTTTCGAGCGCTTCGATTCGTGACTGGTCGAACCCATGCTCGGCCAGAACCTCTCGCGTGTGCTCACCATACACCGGTGCGCCCGACAGCACCTTACCCGGGGTCTCCGAAAACTTGATGGGAAGCCCGATCGTCTTGACGGGACCGAGCGTGGAGTGCTCGACCTCGACGACCATCTCGCGCGCCAGCGTCTGCGGGTCGCTGAGGGCCTCCAGCATGTCGTGCACGGGGCCGCACGGCACGCCCTTCTCGTCCAGCGCCGCCAGCCAATGCGCCCGCGATTGCTTGCGGAAGCACTCGCTCAGGACGGCCTCGAGCTCTTTCAGGTTGGCCATGCGATCGGCACCGGTGACGAAGCGCGGATCGTCGGCGAGCTCGCTCGCGCCGAGCGCTTCCAGCATCAACAGCCAATGCTTCTTGTTGGCGCCGCCGACCACCAGCCAGCCATCCGAGGCTTCGAAGGCCTGGTACGGTGCGTTGAGCGGATGGGCCGAGCCCATCGCGCGCGGCGCGGTGCCCGCCGCGAGCGCGATGGTCGACTGCCAATAGGTCTGCACCAGCGCAGCTTCGTAAAGCGAAGTCTCGACCCACTGCCCTTCACCGGTCTTGAGGCGATGGGTGTAGGCCGCCAGGATGCCCATGCTCGCGAGCAGGCCGGCGGTGATGTCGGACAGCGGTGGGCCGCACTTGACGGGCGGACCGTCGGGCCGCTCGCCGGTGAAGCTCATGATGCCGCTCATGGCCTGCGCGACGAGATCGAAACCCCTGCGGTGCTTGTAGGGGCCGGTGCGGCCGAAGCCCGACAGCGAGCAATAGATCAGCGCCGGGAATTCCGCGTGCAGCGCCTCATAGCCGAAGCCGAGGCGCTCCATCGCGCCCGGCGCAAAGTTCTCGACCAGCACGTCGGCATCGGCGATCAGCCGGCGCAGCACCTCTTTGCCGCCGTCGGTCTTGAGATCCAGCACGATGCCGCGCTTGTTGCGGTTCATCATCAGGAAGGAGGCCGCCTCGTCCCCGATCTTCGGCGGCACCGAATGACGGGTGTCGTCGCCGTTCGGCCATTTCTCGATCTTGATGACGTCGGCGCCCATGTCGGCGAGCATCAGGGTGCAGGTCGGTCCCGCCATGACGTGGGTGAGGTCAATGACCTTGAGGCCGGCCAGCGGTCCCGAACGGCGAGAGGTGGATTGCGATCGATCGCTTTGCATCGGCTCGTCCTATTGGCCGCGCCATTGCGGCGCGCGCTTGTTGAGGAAAGCATCGAGCCCTTCGCGAAAATCCTGGCTCGTGTAGCACATCAGGATGAGGTCTTCGCCTTCGTCCTGCGTCAGCCGCCGTTGCAGACCACTGACAGCCTGCTTGGTCGCATTCAGCGTCAGCGGCGCATGGCTCGCGACGAGGCGGGCGACCTCGTCGGCCCGCTTGTCCAGCGCGGCGATGTCCTCGACGACCTCGCCGAGCAGGCCAACGCTTGCGGCCTCCGCTGCGTCGACGAGGCGCGCGGTGAAGATGAGATCCTTGACGCGCGCAGCGCCGATCAACGCGGTGAGACGGCCGACATTGGACATCGACAGGCAGTTGCCGAGCGTCCTGGCGATGGGGAATCCGATCTTCGCAGCTTTCGTGCCGATGCGGAGGTCGCAGGCCGCGGCAATGCCCGCACCGCCGCCGGTGCAGAACCCGTTGATGGCCGCGATCGTTGGCACCCGGCACTGCTCGAGCGTGGTCAGCACGCGATCGATGCGGCTCTCGTAATCGATGGCGTCCTGCGGTGTCTTGAATTCGCGGAACTGGTTGATGTCGGTCCCCGAGGCGAAGGCCTTGTCACCGGCTCCGCGCAGCACCAGCACCTTGATATCACGGTCGCGGTTGGCCTCCTCGCAGATCGCGGCAAGCCGCTCGTACATGGCGAAAGTGAAGGCATTGCGGGCCTGCGGGCGATTGAAGGTGATCCGCCCGATGCCGCCGTCGGACTCGAACACGAGGTCTTCTGCCTCCACTTGCAGGTCCATTTCCTCATACCTTTCTGCTTTTTGCATTTTTGAATGCAAAACTTGGAATTTTCAAGCTGGAACTTGACAACTCCCCCATATAAGTTCGATTTTGCATTCAAATTGAGCTCAGAGCCATGCTTCACGACGAGGTCGTCAACCGCATCCGCGCCATCCTGCTTGACGGCGAAATCCCGCCGGGCGCGCGGATTCCCGAGCGCGAGCTGTGCGAGCGGCTCGAAATTTCGCGCACGCCCTTGCGCGAGGCGCTCAAGGTGCTGGCCGCGGAAGGGCTCGTGCAATTGCTGCCGCATCGCGGCTCGCGCGCGGCAAAGCTGACCGACAAGGACATGCGCGACCTGTTCGAGGTCTGCCAGGGATTGGAGGCCCTCGCCGGCGAGCTCGCCTGCGAGCGCATCAGCGACGCCGAGATCGACGCAATCGCCGCCGCGCATGCGGACATGGTGCAGCATTATCGCGAGCGCGACCTGATCCAGTACTACCGCGGCAACCGTGCCATTCACGAAGCCATCGTGACCGCAGCAGGAAATCCCGTGCTCGCCGGGCTCTACGCCTCGGTGACCGCGCGCATCCGGCGCGCGCGCTATGTCACGCCGATGACGGCGCAGCGCTGGGCCCTCGCCGTGAAGGAGCACGAGGCAATCCTCAACGCGCTCCAGCGCCGCGACGGCGTCGGCCTCTCGCATATTCTGCGAGCACATCTCCGTCACAAGCGCGAAGAGGTGCTGCAGGCGGGCTTCGCCGAGACGGAAGGCAGTGAGCCCACGTTGCGTATTGCGTGAGTGGCGAGACACCGGCGGGTGGTCGCGCTGCCCGGAAAACAAGCAACCTTCTGTTGCCCCGCAATCACACCGCCCCGAAATCGTCAGTGAGGTCGGCGACGAGAAGTGGCGCCGGTGGTCCGCCGGCGGCGAAACAGCTACGTATGTCTCGCTCGAAACATTTGGCCACGCATTGCATCGGGGCGCCCTGTGGAATTGGCAATTGAGGTTGGCGGCTCGCGTACGAGGCGGAGAACGAGTTTAATCAAGGCGCTGTTGACGAGTACCGCATTGACGGCGGCGCTACCCGCCGTGGCGGCAATTCTGCTCACGGCGATCTCCGGCCAGGCGGCCGCCCAGACCTGGAATGGCGGCCCCGGATTTTGGGCCGTAAGCGGAAATTGGACGCCGGCCACCGTTCCCAACGCAGTCGACGCTGTTGCGACATTCAATGCGACGGTCCCGAATCAAGGTCCACAAGTCAATCTGCAGGCCGGGACGTTCACGATTGGCACGTTGAATCTGAACTCTTCGGCCACGAACAGCAATTTCGGTTTCGTCAACGGCACCCTGATCATGCAGACCAGCGCGGGCTCGGCCGCGATCAATGTGCAATCAAGCAATCCGTTCCTGACCGGCGATATTACGGCCGGCGGCGTTCTTCAGCTCAATTCTAACACCGTCATCACGACGGCCTCCGCGAGTGCGGAGTTTATGGTCGACAGCACCGGCCAGATCACAGGTCCCGGCAGCTTGACGGTCGCCGGTCCCGGCAGAGTCACGCTGAACAGCACCAACACCTATGCGGGCGGCACCGCGGTCACTGGCGGGACACTGACGGGCGGTCACGCAACTGCGGGCGCGATCGACGCGTTCGGCGGCGGCGCCATGACCATGAGCGGCGGCACATTACGCACGACCATCACCGGGACACTGGCGAACGATATTACCTTCACGACCGCCACGACCTCGACCCTGGCGGCGGGCGCCGGCACAACTCTGTTGGCCGCGGGCGGCATGAGCATGAACGACGCTCATCTGCAGTTCGGATCCGCAACGGATACGGGAACCGTTCAAGTGCAGTTCGCGGTCGGCACATCCGTCAGCACCGGTACGACGCTCGCGGTCAACGGCGGCACGTTGCAGGCAACCGACAGCATCCTATCGTTTCTTACAGGCAACGCCGGCTCAACGACGGTGGCCGCAGGCGCGGTCCTCGATTACAACGACCATACCAGCGCCCTGCGCAACCTGCTCGGCGCAGGAACGGTAAACACCGGATCCAGTGCCGCGACCACCATATCAATCATGAACGGCGATTTCGGTGGTGTCATACAGGGCGCCGGGCGCCTGAGCCTGAGCTTCGGCCCATCCGGCACCGTGACGTTGACCGGCGCCAACACCTACACCGGTGGGACCAGCATCAATTCCGGCCATACGTTGCAGCTCGGCAATGGCGGCACGACCGGTTCGATTGTCGGCAACGTCGTCAACAACGGCACTTTCGCCGTCAATCGCTCGAACGTTCTCACCTTCACAGGCGTGATCAGCGGCACCGGCGCCTTCCAGCAGAATGGCAACAGCGCAACGAGCGTGACATTGCTGACGGCTGCGAACACCTACACCGGGTCAACAACCGTCAATAGCGGCGTCCTCGCCGTGATTGGCTCGATTGCATCCTCGGTCCTCACCACGGTGAACGCAAGCGGCCAACTGGTCGGCAGCGGCACCGTTGGCCCCACCCAGATCAACGCGGGTGGGCTTTTGTCGCCGGGCATTGTAGCCGCGCCAGGCACGTCCATGACCGTGGCAAGCCTCGCGATGCAGTCCGGGGCGCTGTATCTTGTCTACGTGGACCCCACGACGTCGACTTTTGCCAATGTGACCGGCAATGCGACCCTCGGCGGTGCCACGGTAGCTGCGAGCTTCGCGGCCGGAAGCTATGTCGCCAAGCAGTACACCATTCTCAACGCAGGCAGCGTCAGCGGCACATTCGATCCGACGGTCCTGAATGTCGGCCTGCCTTCGGGCTTCAATACCACGCTGAGCTACGACGCAACCCACGCCTATCTGAACCTTGCGCTGAACTTCGTGCCTCCATCGGGCAACCTCAACGTCAATCAGCAGAACGTCGGCAACGCGATCATCAACTATTTCAACACCAATGGCACGATCCCGCTGGTGTTCGGTAGCCTGACGCCCGCCGGCCTGACCCAGCTCTCCGGCGAGGTCGGCAGCGCGCCGCAGCAGACGACCTTCAACGCGATGAACCAGTTCATGGGCGTGATGACGGATCCGTTCATCGCGGGTCGCGGCGATACCGTCAGTGCGGGCGGCGTCCCAAATGCCTATGCGGACGAGACCGCCTTGGCGTACGCGCGCATGCGCAAGCCGGACGACGCATTGGCTGCGATCTACACCAAGGCACCGGTCGCACCGGCGTTCGAGCAGCGCTGGAGCGTCTGGGCGGCGGGCTTTGGCGGCGCGCAGCAGACTGACGGCAGCACAGTCGTCGGGTCCAACACCACCACAAGCAACCTCTATGGTACCGCCGTCGGTGCGGATTATCGCATCTCGCGGGATACGCTGGTTGGCTTCGCGCTCGCCGGCGGCGGCACCAACTTCACCGTAGCGAACGCGCTCGGCGGCGGCCGGTCCGACCTGTTCCAGGCCGGCGCCTTCTTCCGGCACATCGTCGGCCCTGCCTACATCACCGGTGCGCTGGCCTATGGATGGCAGGACATCACCACAGATCGCACCGTGACGGTTGCCGGCGTCGATCGCCTGCGCGCCGAGTTCAACGCCAACGCCTATTCCGGCCGACTCGAGGGCGGCTATCGCTTCGTCACGCAGGGCGTCGGCCTTACGCCTTACGCCGCAGCGCAGTTCACGACGTTCGACCTGCCGGCTTACGCCGAACAGGCCATCGTTGGCGGCAACCTGTTCGCGCTGGCCTATGGCGCTAAGAGCGTCACTAACACCCGCACCGAGCTCGGCCTGCGCACGGACAAATCGTTCGCCCAGGCTGACGGGATCGTCACCTTGCGCGGGCGGCTCGCCTGGGCGCACGACTTCAATCCCGACCGCGTCATCGGAGCCACGTTCCAAGCTCTTCCCGGCGCGAGCTTTGTCGTGAACGGTGCAGCGATGGCCTCGGACTCCGCGCTGGTGACGGGATCAGTCGAGAAGAAGTGGCTCACCGGCTGGTCGGCTGCCGGGACGTTCGAGGGTGAGTTCTCGAACGTCACGCGTTCCTACGCAGGCAAGGGCGTGGTCCGATACAGCTGGTGATGCCGCGGGCATACGATCACCAGACACACCAGACACAAAGGTGACACAATTGTTGGCGGGCGGCCGGAATGGCTTTCGCTTCGGCAGGCGGCGCTCATCGTCAAAACCAATTCCACTTGCTAGCTCATCTGAACCGGAGCAGCATCCGCCTATCGGCGCGAGCCGAACACAACGCGCACAACGCGTTGTGAAAAACGAAAGCGGAGAAAAAGGATGACATTCGACGTCTCGCGTCGGTCCCTACTCGCACTCGGCGCCGGTCTCGGCGCCAGCGCCATGCTCGGCAGCAGCGCGATGGCGCGGGCGCCCAAGCTCGGCACCCAGACGCCCTACTGGCACCGCTTCATTCTCGGCGATGCCGAGGTGACCGTCGTATCCGACGGACCGCTTCCGCTCGGCGATCCCTCCGGGACCTTCACCGGCGTTTCCAAGGAAGAGGTCAAGAAGATGCTGGCCGACAATTTCCTGTCGCCGGACAATGTCGTGCTCGAACAGAATTCCCCGATCGTCAACACCGGAGACAAGCTCATCCTGTTCGACACCGGCATGGGCTCATCGAAAATGTTCGGTGCCAGCACCGGCCGCCAGCAAAAGAGCATGACCGAGGCCGGCATCAAACCCGGCGACATCGACGCCGTGGTGTGCTCGCATGCCCATATCGATCATATCGGCGGCATCGTCGACGAGGGCGGCAAGCCGCTGTTCCCTAACGCGCAAGTCTACATCGCCCAGAGCGATTTCGACTTCTGGACCGACGAAGGCAAGCTCGGCAGCGCGGCCAAGGATTTCGTCGTCCACGCCCGCAAGAACCTGCTGCCGGTCCGCGATCGGCTCAAGTTCTTCAAGGACGGCGAGGAATTCCTGCCTGGCGTGCAGGCGATCGCGGCGCCCGGCCACACCGTCGGCCACACCATCTTCATGGTCTCGTCGGCAGGCAAGTCGTTCGCCTTCCTCGGCGATCTCTCGCACCATTCGGTGCTGCTGCTGGAGAAGCCACGGATGGAGTTCTCCTACGATTCCGACCCGAAGCAGGCAGCCGAATCGCGCGTCAAGCTGCTGACGATGCTGGCCGCGAACAAGATCCCGGTGATGTCCTATCACTTCGCCTGGCCAGGCTATGGTCATGTCGCCAAGGCCGGAGATGGTTTCCGTTACTATCCGGAGCCGATGAAGATGACGTTGTAGCCATCAGTTCAGATCCGGGCGGAGCGGGCCGCCCGGATCTGTGCGGTCCCTCGCGGCGAACCTTACAGGCACTCCAGGCGGGCCCGCAGCTGAGCGTCGCTCTCACGGCCCAATGCAAGCAATTCGGAATACGGATCCCCGGCAATGCCGAGCACGGCGGCGAACGCAGGCTCGGTCTTCATTCCGCGCGCCCTGTGTTCGGCCACCGCTTTGCGCAGGCGCCCGTCGTCGAGCGCGAGCAATCGCTGCTGGACCGCGAAGTGCAGCCAGCCTTCCTGCTGATCGACCGGCCTCAGATCGCCGAACAGCTCGAACGGCCAGCCGTCCCAATTGAAGCGGGCGACCACCGGCCGTCGGCTGGAGCACCATTGGTAGAGCGCAAAGCCGTCACAGGCGCGGTACCGTCGCCAAACCACTTCGGCAAAAGCCGCCGCGTCCGGAACGTGGCAGACGACGTCGATGTCGCTCAATGGCGTCGAGAGCCCCAAGGGCAGCGTCCCGACCACGCGTGGATCGAACTCCCGCAGCTCATCGAGCAATCCCGAACTGCCGATCGCCGCTTCGTAGCTATCGATCGTTCCCGGCATCGCCGAAGACCTCGACCAGGCGAAAACGCTCGCACATCAGCATCATGTCGTCGCTATAGCGCCCGAGCCTGCCGAAATAGGATTGATGGGCACGGCGCCAATGACCCAGGCTCCGGTCGCCTTCTCCCTCATCATGTGCAAAGGCTGCGTCGACTTCATTGAAGCGCCGATATGTCACCTCGATGGTTTCGATGACGCAGCGCGGCTCTGCTCGCCCGTCGAGCACGACCCAGCGCTCACCTGGCGTAGACGTGTTCGGCTCATCTTCGGTGCTGCACGTCGCGGTCTTGATGCCCATGACGACGAGCTCGACCAATTCGTCAGCCAGCGCAGGATTGTCACCGAACGCGAAGGTTCGCAGATGCTGATACGGCTCGGGAATCCCCTTGCCCATCCTAGCAGCCGAGCTTGTCCGCGATGCCGCCAAAATCCCTCGCGACGATGTCCCACTGGCCGGTTGCTTCGAAATCGACCTTCTGAAGCGGGCCGTATTCGGTCGGCCGCGCCACGAAGGCGGTCTTCAACCCGTTCTTCTGCGCGGCGGCGAGGTCGCCATTGTGGGCCGCGACCATCATCACCTCTTCCGGCCTGAGGCAGAGCAGCTTTGCTGCGCCGAGATAGGTCTCGGGATCGGGCTTGTAGTGCTCGAACAGCTCAGCCGACATGATGAGGTCCCACGGCAGGGCGGCGAACTTCGCCATGTTGGTGAGCAGCGCGACGTTGCCGTTCGAGAGCGGCGCGATCACGAATTTCGATTTCAGCCGCCTCAAGCCGGCGACGCTGTCGGGCCAGGGATGCAGGCGGTGCCACCCCTTGGTGAGATAATCGAGATCGGCCTCGGTGAGGCCGTTGATCGCGAATTGATCGACCAGCTTTTCCAGCGAACGGCGATGCAGATCGTCGAGCATGACATAGCCACGCTCGGGATGTTGGCGCACGTCGTCCATCGAGGCCATGTACATGCCGCGCCAGCCGTCCACCAGCGCGGTCCAATCCGCGCTGATGCCGCGCTGCTTGCTCCACCACATGAAGTCGGTGATCAGGCTGGTGCGCCAGTCGACGACCGTGCCGAACACGTCGAACACCAGGGCTTTGACGGCGGAGAGATCGGACATGGGCGCTTCCTCCGATTGTTCTTATTGTCATTCCGGGGCGATGCGCAGCATCGAGCCCGGAATCCATTTCGCGTCGGAGTCTGCCGCCCGATGGATTCCGGGCTCTCGCTTCGCGAGCCCCGGAATGACGGCAGTTGGCGTGCCTGGATCAATCCAGATGGAACTTGGCCAGCTCGCGGTGCTCGGCCTTGATATAGCGCACCGTGCCGGTGACGGAGCGCATCACCACCGTCTCGGTCTCGATCACGCCGTCCTTGCGGAACTTGACGCCCGAGAGCAGCGAGCCCGTGGTGACGCCGGTGGCGGCGAACAGGCAGTCGCCGCGCGCCATGTCCTCGATGCCGTAGATCATCTTGGGATCGTTGACGCCCATCTTGGCGGCGCGTTCGATCTTCTCGGCGGAATCGAGGATCAGGCGGCACTGCATCTGGCCGCCGATGCAGCGCAGCGCCACGGCCGCGAGCACGCCTTCCGGTGCACCGCCGGTGCCAAGATACATGTCGACGCCGGTGTTGTCGGGGTCGGCGCAATGGATCACGCCGGCGACGTCGCCGTCGGTGATCAGGCGCACGGCCGCGCCAGTCGAGCGCACGCTCGAAATGATGTCGGCATGGCGCGGACGGTCGAGCACGAGAACGGTGATGCCCTCGGGCTTGACGCCCTTGGCCTTGGCGAGGCGGCGGACGTTGTCGGCCGGTGAGGCATCGAGATCGACGACCCCCTTGTCGTAACCGGGGCCGATCGCGAGCTTCTGCATGTAGACGTCGGGGGCGTGTAGCAGCGTGCCGCCGTCGGCCATCGCCATGGTGGCGATCGAGCCCGGCATGTTCTTGGCGCACAGCGTGGTGCCTTCGAGCGGATCGACCGCGATATCGACCTCAGGACCGGCCTTGAGGCCGACCTGCTCGCCGATGTACAGCATCGGAGCCTCGTCGCGTTCGCCCTCGCCGATCACGATGGTGCCCTGGATCGGCAGCTTGTTGAGCTCGCGCCGCATGGCGTCGACGGCGGCCTGGTCGGCCGCCTTCTCGTTGCCGTGGCCGCGCAGCCGCGCCGACGACACCGCCGCCCGCTCCGTCACCCGCACGATCTCCAGCGTCAGGATGCGCTCGAGCAAGGCGTGCGGGGGGACTTCAATATGGGTCGACATCGGCTTACTCCTTCGAAACGGTTTGCGACGGGCATTTCCGCCCGCATCAACTCATAGCACCCACAGTTCGTTCGAACCGTGTCAGTTCTTCTCGATCCGGATCACCTGCGGCCGTCCGCTGATCACCTTGTCCTTCTGCACGGCGGCGAGCGCACGGCGCACGGCATCCTCGTGTGTGGCATAGGTGATCAGGATGACAGGCACGGGGACCGCCTTGCCGTCAGTGGGCGCAGCGCCGCCATTGGGATGACGCTGCACGATCGACTCGATCGAAATCTTCTGCTCGGCAAGCCGCGTCGCGATCGCGGCCGCAGTGCCGGGGAAATCGCGTGCGAGCAGGCGAATGTAATAGCCGCCCTCGTGACGCTCCATCGGCGCCTTCTTGGTGTCGCGCAGCTGCGCGATCGGCCGGCCGAACGGATTGGCGCGGATGCCGCGCGCGACATCGGCGATGTCGGCGACGACGGCAGATGCGGTCGCAGCACCGCCCGCGCCGGGGCCGACCAGCGTGATCGGCGGAATGCCTTCGCCATCGATCGTGACCGCATTGGTGACACCCATCACCTGCGCGATCGAGGAGGATTTCGGCACCATGGTCGGATGCACGCGCTGCTCGATGCCCTTGGCGGTGCGAACCGCAACACCGAGCAGCTTGAGCCGATAACCAAGATCGTCGGCGGCGCGTAGATCTTCCGGCGCGATGGATGAGATGCCTTCGACATACACCGCACTTTGAGCAACTTTCGTGCCGAAAGCGAGGCTGGCGAGAATGGCGAGCTTCTGCGCGGTATCGTGGCCGTCGACGTCGAAGGACGGATTGGCCTCGGCATAGCCGAGCCGCTGCGCGTCCTTGAGGCATTCGGCGAAGGACAGGCCCTCCTGTTCCATCCGGGTCAGGATGTAATTGCAGGTGCCGTTGAGGATGCCGTAGACGCGGTTGACGCCGGTTCCGGCAAGACCTTCGCGTAACGTCTTGATGACGGGGATCGCAGCACCGACCGCTGCCTCGAAATTCAGCGCACCGCCGTGCTTTTCAGCCGCCTTGGCCAGCTTGAGGCCGTGCTTGGCGAGCAGCGCCTTGTTTGCCGTGACGACCGACTTGCCGGCACCGAGCGCTGCGTCCACCGCCGACAGTGCGGGATCGCCGGCGCCGCCCATCAGCTCGACGAAGCAATCGACCTCCGGATGCGTGGCGAGCGCCATCGGATCCTTGACCCATTCGACGCCGCGCAAATCGACGCCGCGCTTCTTCGCCTTCGAGCGCGCGGTGACGGCAACGACGCGGATGCCGCGGCCGCTGCGGCCCGCGAGCACGCGCGCCTGCGTCTCGATCAAGCGGACAACTTCGGCACCCACGGTGCCGAGCCCCGCTATGCCCACTTTCAGGGGTGCAACCATGATGTCTTAGAAAACCTGCCGAAGAGAACTCAACGCCGATTGGCGAGCGGAACGACGTTGTGCAACGTTTCGATCCCGCTTTCAAGGAAGCGGCGCACGCCGCGCGCGGCCTGCCTGATCCGTTGCTCGTTTTCCACCATGGCGATGCGGACATATCCTTCACCATGCTCGCCGAAGCCGACGCCGGGCGAGACCGCGACGCCGGACTTCTCCACCATCAGGGTGGCGAACTGCATGCTGCCGATGCTGCGGAAGGCTTCCGGCAGCGGCACCCAGGCGAACATCGAGGCTTCCGGCGGCGGGATTTCCCACCCGGCACGGCCGAACGATTCAACCAGCGCGTCGCGGCGCTTGCGGTAGGTGTCGCGCATCTCCTTGATGCAATCGTCCGGGCCGTTCAGCGCCGCGGTCGCCGCGACCTGAACCGGCGTGAACGCGCCGTAATCGAGATAGGACTTGACGCGGGCGAGCGCGGCGATCACGCGCTCATTGCCGACCGCAAAGCCCATGCGCCAGCCGGCCATCGAATAGGTCTTCGACATCGAGGTGAACTCGACGGTGCAGTCCATCGCGCCCGGCACCTGCAGCACCGAGGGCGGCGGATCGCTCTCGTCGAAATAGACCTCGGCGTAAGCGAGATCGGACAGGATCAGGATCTCGTGCTTCTTCGCGAAAGCGACGAGGTCCTTGTAGAAGTCCAGGCTCGCGACATAGGCGGTCGGGTTCGAGGGATAGCAGACGACGAGCGCGAGCGGCTTGGGGATCGAATGCACGATCGCCCTCTCCGCCGCCTCGAAGAATTGCGGCGTTGGCTCCGACGGCACCGAGCGGATGACGCCGCCCGCCATCAAGAAGCCGAAGGCGTGAATCGGGTAGCTCGGGTTCGGACAGAGGATGACGTCGCCCGGCGCGGTGATCGCCTGCGCTACATTGGCGAAACCCTCCTTCGAACCCAGCGTCGCCACGACCTCGGTGTCGGGGTTCAGCTTCACGCCGAAGCGGCGGGCGTAATAGGCGGCCTGGGCCCGGCGCAGCCCGGGGATGCCGCGCGAGGCCGAGTAGCGGTCGGTGCGCGGCTTGCCGAGCGTCTCCTTCAGCTTCTCCAGCACATGCGCCGGCGCCGGCAGGTCCGGATTGCCCATGCCGAGGTCGATGATGTCGGCGCCGGCATTGCGAGCAGCCGCCTTGGCCCGGTTGACCTGCTCGAACACGTAAGGCGGAAGGCGGCGAATGCGGTAAAATTCTTCCATGGCTCTCTGGGCTCCGGGCAACCGGTCAGGACAGAATCGACAGGCCGCGAGGGCCGGCACGAAAGCACTCAGGCTTCATCACGAAAATTACTCAAAATCAAATACTTAGAGCAATCGTCGGCAACGAAGATTGAAGTCGTTCGCCCTGACTCCAGGCTGAACCGAGGTCTTTTAGCACGGCAACACGGAGGCGCCAGCGATTACCTTGCCGGTCTCGCGGTCACGGGCCTATTTGGCGTCCTTGGCGGCAGCGGCCTGGCGATCGCGCGCGGCGGCGAGCTCGGCCTCGATCTTGGCGCGCTGCTCCAGCGGGATGGTCGCCTGATCGCGATCCGGCGGCAGATCATGCACCGGCAGATAGGTCCCGGGCTCCCTGGTACGCGGCGGCGCATCCGCCGGTGCCAGATCCGCGAACTGGCTCGAACACCCGCCAAGGGCGAGCGCCGCCATCAGCACCGCGCCGCAGATCGGCAGCGTCTTTTGCAGGTCCCATAACGCCAACACTTGGGAAATCCCCTACTCGTCCCAAAGCACGGCCCCGGGCAAGCTTACCCAAGACCGTGCCCAAGCTCAAACCATTGCTGCCCAAACAAAATGGTGCGAGCGAGAAAACAGCCGATGCCCAACAAACCGAGCCGTGCGGCCCGATTGTGACGGAACCAAGAAGATTTGTCGCAGTGCAACACATCTTCGAGAGTGTTTAACGTCAAACCTGCGAGCTACGCGGTGACGAATACGGAATGAATCGTTACTGTTCTGCTCATGAGTATGGCCACGACCGATACGCCGAAACCCGAGACGAAGTTCGATGCCGAAGCCTTTGCGATGAACGTCGCGCGGGCGATGGAGAGCGGCGGCAAGGCGCTCGCCGCCTACCTCAAGCCGCGCGAGAGCGGCGAGGTGCAGGACCGTCCGCCGGCCGAGCTTGCCGAGGTCGTCAAGACGTTCACGTCGGTCGCCGAATATTGGCTGTCGGACACGTCCCGCTCGTCCGATCTCCAGACCAAGCTTGCCAAGGACTATCTCGACCTGTGGGGCTCGGCGGTGCGTCGCATGGCCGGTCAGGACGCCGAGCCCGCGATCGCGCCCTCGCCGCGCGACAAGCGCTTTGCCGATCCGGAATGGAAGTCGAACCAGTTCTTCGACTTCGTCATGCAGCTCTATCTGCTCACGACCAAATGGGCCCAGGAGCTGGTGCGCGACGCCGAAGGCCTCGATCCGCACACGCGCCGCAAGGCCGAGTTCTACGTCCAGCAGGTCACCAACGCGCTCTCGCCGTCGAACTTCGTGCTGACCAATCCCGAAGTGCTGCGCGAGACGGTGGCGTCCAGCGGCGAGAATCTCGCGCGCGGCCTGAAGATGCTGGCCGAGGACATCGCCACCGGCAAGGGCATGCTGAAGATCCGCCAGTCCAACCCGGACAATCTCGTCGTCGGCGTCAACATGGCGACGACGCCGGGCAAGGTGATCTACCAGAACGAGATGATGCAGCTGATCCAGTATTCGCCGACGACGGAGAAGGTGCTGCGCACCCCGCTCCTGATCGTGCCGCCCTGGATCAACAAGTTCTACATCCTCGATCTCAAGCCGGAGAAATCCTACATCAAGTGGTGCGTCGACCAGGGCATCACCGTCTTCGTGATCTCGTGGGTCAATCCGGACAAGCGGCTCGGTAACAAGGGCTGGGAAGACTACATGAAGGAAGGCCCGCTCACGGCGATGGACGTGATCGAGAAGGTCACCGGCGAGATGAAGGTGCACACCGCCGGCTATTGCGTCGGCGGCACGATGCTCGCGACCACGCTGGCCTGGCTCGCCGAGAAGCGCCGCCAGCGCGTGTCGTCCGCGACGTTCTTCGCCGCCCAGGTCGACTTCACCCATGCCGGCGATCTGCTCGTGTTCGTCGACGAGGAGCAGGTCGCGGCGATCGAGCAGGACATGAAGACGGCCGGCGTGCTCGAAGGCTCCAAGATGGCCATGGCCTTCAACATGCTGCGCTCGAACGACCTGATCTGGTCCTACGTGGTCAGCAACTATCTGAAGGGCCAGCAGCCGAGCGCGTTCGACCTGTTGCATTGGAACTCAGATGCGACACGAATGACCCAGGCCAACCATTCCTATTACCTGCGCAATTGCTACCTGGAGAACCGGCTCTCCACCGGCACGATGGCGCTCGACAACACCCTGCTCGATCTCTCCAAGGTGAAGGTGCCGGTCTACAATCTCGCCACCCGCGAGGACCACATCGCGCCCGCGGAATCGGTGCTCTACGGCTCGCAGTTCTTCGGCGGCCCGGTGAAATACGTGCTGTCCGGCTCGGGCCACATCGCAGGCGTGGTCAATCCGCCTGCCGCGAACAAGTACCAGTATTGGACCAACGACAACATCAAGAACGTCAGCGTCGCGCAGTGGATGAAGGGCGCCGTGGAGCACAAGGGCTCGTGGTGGCCGGACTGGCGGGAGTGGCTGGGCGAGCTCGATCCCGAGGAAGTCCCGGCGCGCGCGGTCGGCAGCGACGCATTCCCGCCGATCGAGGACGCGCCCGGCAGCTACGTCAGAGTTCGCGCATAGCGGAATCCGGCGCGCTTTCGTCTAGACCAATTGTTTGAGCATGATCTTTTCGGAAAACCGCTACTCACTTTTCCGGATCATGCTCTAGCCTCAATCCAGCGACGACACAGGGGACCGGCACTATGACACGCGAATTGTTCTGGCTGACACTGACGGTGATCCTGACGGGAGTTCTGTGGATTCCCTACACCATCAACCGCTGCCAGGTCCGCGGGTTGAGCGGCGCCATGGCCAACCCCTCGCGCGGCGACAAGCCGCAGGCGGAGTGGGCGAACCGGCTGATGTTCGCGCATGACAACGCGGTCGAGAACCTGATCGTCTTCGCCCCGCTGGTGCTGATCCTGAACGCGATCGACTATTCCACGAAATGGACGGTGCTTGCCTGCGCGGTCTATTTCTGGGCCCGTGTCGCGCACACCATCGTCTATACGCTCGGAATTCCGGTGTTCCGCACCCTCGCCTTCACCGTCGGCTTCCTTGCCCAGGCCGTGCTGGTGCTGGCGATCTTCAGGGTGGTTTAGTCTCGTGTCCCGGACAAGGCGCGGCACGTCAGTGACGTGCCGTAGAGCCGGGACCTAGAAAGCGACAAGCGAAGCAAGAACGGGCCCCGGCACAGCAGCGCACCGCCAAGTGGCGCTGCGCTGCGTCCGGGACGCGAGAACCCTACTCCTCCGGGAGACCCAACATGAGCCGCATGTTCTGCACGGCTGCGCCGGATGCCCCCTTGCCGAGATTGTCGAGCCGGGCGACCAGCAGCGCCTGGTGATATTTGTCGCTGGCGAAGACGTAGAGCTCGAGCATGTTGGTCTCGTTGAGCGCCTCCGGCTCGAGCCGGCCGCCCTTGCTCGCCTCGTTCTGCAGCGGCATCACCTTGACGTATTTCGAGCCGGCGTAACGTTTTGCCATCGCGGCTTGCAGGTCGGCGCCGCCAGGCTTGCCCGGCAGCGTGTCGAGCTGGAGCGGCACCGAGACCAGCATGCCCTGCCGGTAGTTGCCGACCGAGGGAATGAAGATCGGCCGCCGTGTCAGGTTCGAATAGAGCTGCATCTCCGGCAGATGCTTGTGCTCGAAGCCGAGGCCGTAGAGCTCGAAGGACGGCGCACTGCCGTCCTCGAAGCTTGCGATCATCGACTTGCCACCGCCGGAATAGCCGCTCACCGCGTTGACGGTGACGGGATAATCAGGCGGCAGCAGGCCGGCATCGACGATCGGCCGCAAGAGCGCGATCGCGCCGGTCGGATAGCAGCCGGGATTGGAGACCTTCTTGGCCGCCTTGATCTTGCCGGCCTGGTCCGGCGTCAGCTCCGCAAAGCCGTAAGCCCAGTCCGGCGCGACCCGGTAGGCGGTCGAGGCATCCAGCACCTTCGGCGCGTGAGCCCCCATGCCGTCGACCAGGGCAACGGTTTCCTTGGCGGCATCGTCGGGAAGGCAGAGGATGACGAGATCCACTTCCTCCATCAGCGCCTTCTTGGCGGCGGGATCCTTGCGCTTGTCGTCGGGAATCGCCTTCACGACGACGTCGGTCTGGTGCTTCAGCCGCTCGTTGATGCCGAGGCCGGTGGTGCCGGAACCGCCGTCGACGAAGACAGTGGCCGGCTTCTTGTTCGCGCTCGTGGCCGGGGCTTTGGTGGTGTCAGCGAGGCTCATGATGCGCTCCCTTCGAGAATGTTCGTGTCGTCTGCGAAAATCTGCGGCCTTGCCTGCCGCATCAAATGTGAGATCCGCTTGGCATCGGCATCGCCGCCGTCAAGCGCATTCGCGATCGCTGCATAGTCGGCATCCGACTTGTGCTGGTTCAGCTTGAAGCTGCCTTCGACCTCCTCAACGGTCATGACCAGCCCAACGATCCCCTTCTTCATCGTCTCCAGCCGACCCGCCGTCATCTTGGCCGACGTCCAAGGCTTTTTCGGCAGCAGCCAACTCTCGAACTTGGCGCTGAGCGTGTCGATCTGCACGGCCAGCTCGTCGTCCGACAACAGCCGCGCCGGCCCGCTCAGATGCACCGACTGGTAGAGCCAGGTCGGAACCTGATCCGGCGAGACGTACCAGTCCGGCGATACATAGGCATCCGGGCCGTTGACCGCGAGCAGCCACGACGCCTCGCCGCCCGCCAGCCTTAGCAGCGGATTGTGACGGGCGAGATGAAAGGCGGCCTGCGGCGTGCCATCTGCGGCATAGGTCAAATAGAACGGCAGCGGCGAGGCGATCGGCTTCCTGCCATCGAAGGCGCACATCGTGCCGAAGCCGCGTTCCTCGGCGAATTTCAGGCTCGCGGCGCGGTCCTGCTTGAAAAACGGTGGCGTGTACATCGTGGTCTCCTGCTGGGCCTCCTAAGGGAGCCGCCGGATCAGATCGCGCTGACAGGAGAGAGGATGCCGCGGATCGGGTCCAGCGGCAAAGACGATGATCTCAAACGCGATCGACCGCCCAAACCGCTAAGCTGCGGCGGCGGCGACGGGCGAACAGGATGGTCGCGGCGTTGATCATGGCGCGCGGCTATAAGGCCAGCAGGTTCCATGGTCAAGAGCAAATCGGTTCAGTGGGACGGCAGGATGCCGCACGCGCGACGGCAGGATACGCACAGATGTCATCGGGCCGCCGTGGAATTTCCACTAACAATGGGGGTTTTCGAGAACGACCGGCGGATACAACCTCTACGCCGGTTCCGAGCCGTTCGCACCCAGCCCCCAGGACATCACCATGACCGAGATTACTCGTCGCGCAACGCTAGCCGGCGCCGCCGCATCGGCGCTCCTGCCTTTCGTGAAGGTTTCGCCCGCGAGCGCCGCCGCGCCGCTGGCGGAGAAGCAGAATGCGAGCTTCTATCGCTACAATGTCGGCACCCACCAGGTCACGGTGGTCTGCGACGGCGTTGCGACCGTCAATCTGACCGACAATTACGCCGCCGGCGCCAGCAGGGACGACATCAACAAAGTGTTCGCCGAGCACCACCTGCCGGCCGACAAGGTCACCCACACCTTCAACCCGGTCGTGGTCAACACCGGACCGAAGCTCGTCGTCATCGACACCGGTCTCGGTCCGGACCAGTTCACCCAGACGAAGGGCAAGGTCGGCCAATTCCAGAACAATCTCGCCGCCGCCGGTATCGACCGCGCGGCGGTCGACACCGTCATCATCTCCCACTTCCATGGCGACCACATCAACGGCCTGCTGGCGGCCGAGAACAAGCCCGCCTTCCCCAATGCCGAGATCATGGTTCCGGCGGTGGAATGGAAGTTCTGGATGGATGACGGCGAGATGAGCAAGGGGATGGGCAATCCGATCCTCGAGAACAATTTCAAGAACATCCGCCGCGTGTTCGATGCCCTGGGCCGCAAGGTCACGCAATATGAGGCTGGCAAGGAAGTCGCGCCCGGGATCACCTCGGTGGCGAGCCCCGGCCATACGCCGGGCCACAATTCCTTCATCGTCGCCTCCGGCGCCGAGAAGGTGCTGGTGCAGGTGGACATCACCGCGGGCGCAGCGTTCCTGTTCGTGAAGCATCCCGAATGGAACATCGCATCCGATGTCGACAAACCGCTGGCCCAGCAGACGCGCCGCAAGCTCTACGACATGGCGATTGCCGAGAAGATGCCGATCCAGGCCTTCCACGCCGCCTTCCCCGGTCTCGTCCGGGTCGAGAAGGAAAAGGACGGCTCCGGCTATCGCTGGATCCCCGCGATCTGGAACGCATCGCTGTAGGCTTCGCCTGACACCTGACCGGGCGGCACGGTTGCCCGGTCAGATCACCCGCCAGATCCATTCCATGATCTTGGCGAGCACGTCGCCGAACAGCAGCAGCACGGCCGACCAGATCAGCGCCGAGACGAAATTGGCGGCCTGGAAGCTCCAATAGGGCATCTCGAAGATGCCGGCCGCGAGCGGCACGGAGGCGCGCAACGGGCCGAAGAAGCGGCCAATGAAGATGCTGGGGATGCCCCAGCTGCGCACGAAAGCCTCGCCTCTGGGGAGCAGCCCCGGATAGCGCGAGAGCGGCCACATCTCGGCGACCTTCTCCTTGTAGCGGTATCCGAACCAATAGGAGACCCAGTCGCCCAGCGCCGCGCCGAGGGCGCCGGCAATCCAGACCGGAAAGAAGTTGATGCCGGTGACCCCGATCAGCGCACCGATCGCCACCAGCGCGCCCCAGGCAGGGACCAGCAGCGAGATGAAGGCGAGCGACTCTCCGAAGGCCAGCAGGAACACGATTGGCGCTGCCCAAGCCTGGTGAACGCGCACGAAGTCGGTAAGGGCGTGCGCAAACTGCTCCATCCAAAATAGCCTTCCCGCCCCGTCTCAAGGTGCTGCTCGATGAAAAGGACTGGTAAGCCAAGGACTTGTGTGACATCAAGTCACAAAACTCGACATCACCAGGCCGGAGCGTCAAATTGCCGGGAAATGGCGAGGCTGCGGCGTAAAATCGCCGGGATTGCCTCCCAACCCACAGCACCCGACCCGCCCTACGATAACCTTTCCCAGTCAGAAGTGGCATAGTCGGCCTGACCGATTCGCTGCCTCTGCAGCCCTCAAAACGCATCAAGATATATGTCCAAACAGTTGAAGCCAAAAGCAAAAGACGATTTTTTCGGCGGTGACGAGCCGAAGCCCCGCGCCGCCACCAAGGCGGCGCCCCGCAGTGGCGGGGAAGCCGATTACACGGCCGCCGACATCGAGGTGCTCGAAGGGCTGGAACCGGTGCGGCGCCGGCCTGGGATGTATATCGGCGGCACCGACGAGAAGGCGCTGCATCATCTGTTCGCTGAAGTCATCGACAACTCGATGGACGAGGCGCTGGCCGGGCACGCGACCTTTATCGGAGTCGAGCTGAGTGCGGACGGTTTCCTGACCGTCACCGACAACGGCCGCGGCATCCCGATCGATCCGCATCCGAAATTCCCGAAGAAGTCGGCGCTCGAAGTCATCATGTGCACGCTGCATTCGGGCGGCAAGTTCGACAGCAAGGTCTACGAGACCTCGGGCGGTCTGCATGGCGTCGGCATCTCCGTGGTGAACGCCCTCTCCTCGCGTCTCGAGGTCGAGGTTGCGCGCAGCCAGAAGCTCTACCGTATGACCTTCGAGCGCGGCCATCCCAAGGGCAAGCTCGAGGACCTCGGCAAGGTCAACAACCGCCGCGGCACGCGCGTGCGCTTCAAGCCCGACACCGACATCTTCGGGCAGAAGGCCGCGTTCAAGCCGCAGCGCCTGTTCAAGATGACGCGCTCGAAGGCCTACCTGTTCGGCGGCGTCGAGATCCGCTGGAACTGCGCGCCCGAACTGCTCAAAGGCGTCGAGGACGTACCGGCGGAAGCGACGTTCCACTTCCCGGGCGGCCTCAAGGACTATCTCGCTGCCGCGATCCACGCCGACACGCTGGTGCATCCGGACATCTTCTCCGGCAAGTCGGGACGCAACGGCGCGCACGGCGCCTGCGAATGGGCGGTGGCCTGGACCGCGGATGCCGACGGCTTCCTTTCCTCCTACACCAACACCGTGCCGACGCCCGACGGCGGCACCCACGAATCCGGCCTGCGCAGCGCGCTGCTGCGCGGCCTGAAGGATCACGCCGAGCGTGTCGGCCAGGGCAAGCGTGCCGCCTCAGTCACCTCGGAAGACGTGATGGTGGGCGCCGCCGTGATGCTGTCAGTGTTCGTGCGCGAGCCCGAATTCCAGGGCCAGACCAAGGATCGCCTCGCCACCGCCGAAGCGCAACGCATCGTCGAGCAGGCGATGAAGGACCCGTTCGACCATTGGCTGTCGGGCAATCCGAACATGGCCAACCGGCTGCTCGACTTCGTCATCGACCGCGCCGAGGAGCGGCTGCGGCGACGGCAGGAGAAGGAGACCGCGCGCAAGACCGCCGGCAAGAAGCTGCGCCTGCCCGGCAAGCTCGCCGACTGCACGGATGCCGGCACCGAGGGCTCGGAGCTGTTCATCGTCGAGGGCGACTCGGCCGGCGGCAGCGCCAAGCAGGCGCGCGACCGCAAGACCCAGGCCGTGCTGCCGCTGCGCGGCAAGATCCTCAACGTCGCCTCCGCCGGCAAGGACAAGCTGACGGCGAATGCGCAGCTCTCCGACCTCGTGCAGGCGATCGGCTGCGGCACGCTCGCGCAATATCGCGAGGAGGATCTGCGCTATCAGCGCATCATCATCATGACCGACGCCGACGTCGACGGCGCCCACATCGCCTCGCTCCTGATCACCTTCTTCTACCGCCAGATGCCGCGGCTGATCGACGAAGGCCATCTCTTCCTCGCGGTGCCGCCGCTCTACAAGCTGACCCACGGCTCCAAGTCGGTCTACGCCCGCGACGACGCCCACAAGGAGGCGCTGCTCAAGAGCGCGTTCAACGCCAACGCCAAGGTCGAGGTGAACCGCTTCAAAGGTCTCGGTGAGATGATGCCGGCGCAGCTCAAGGAGACCACCATGGACCCGGCCAAGCGGACGCTGCTCAAGGTGGTGCTGCTGGCCGACGACCGCGACACCACGGCGGATTCGGTCGAGCGGCTGATGGGCACAAAGGCCGAGGCGCGCTTTGCCTTCATCTCGGACAAGGCCGAGTTTGCCAGCGACGAGCTGCTGGACGTTTGAGGCGGCAATCAAACCGGCCCGCACGCCACCACAGCCCCGGCCCAAAGCCGGGGCTGTGGTGCTTGAGGCAGCGGCCGCCGATCCGGACCAGCTTGCCTTGTGTGCTGCCGGGACCTTCGTTGCTTCCCGGATTCGTCTGGCGGCGACTCGGCCAGCGACTCAGCGGATGCTGCGCCGGGAGCAGGATCGCCTCCGTTTCGGACAAAACCGAATTTGCTAACGAAACCTTACTAAAAATCGAGTCGCCAAAATTCTATCAAGTCATTGAAGTATAACAGTTTTTATAGATCTAGGCGACACTGCCGCAAAATACCCCCGCACCGGCGTTTTCCGGCGACTGTGCCTGTCCGGCAACAGCATTTCGGCGAGAACCGTCTATAGTTCAGGCATCAGATGACACGGACTTCAGTGCGCTCGCGCCGACAAGGTTTGGGGATTTAAAATGAAGAAGACATTGCTCGCTCTGACCGCGATCGCGGCGATGACCGGCTCGGCCTCGGCTGCCGACCTGGGCGCCCGTCCCTACGCGAAGGCCCCGATGCCGGCGCCCGTCGCCAACTGGACCGGCTTCTACATCTTCGGCGGCGGCGGCGGCGGCCTTTCCAATGCGGACCAGAGCATTGTCGACACGGGTACCGGTACGCCGCTGACGATCACGCAGCGCCAGGGCGGCTCCGGCTGGTTCGGCACGGTTGGCGCCGGTTACGATTGGCAGTTCAGTGGCACCTGGGTCGCCGGTATCTTCGGTGACGCTCAGTTCGGTAGCATCCGTTCGACCATCCAGGATCCGACCATCGGCATCACCGGCAACCAGAAGCTGGAGACCTCTTGGGCTGCGGGCGTGCGCCTCGGCTGGCTGGTCGCTCCGAACGTTCTCTCCTACGTCAATGGCGGTTACTCCGGCGCGCACTTCGGCCGCACCAACTTCACGACGCTGGGTGGCACTCCGGTCGGCCTCCATCTCAACGGATACGACCGCCACGGCTGGTTCATCGGCGGCGGCGTCGAGAATAGCCTGAACATCTTCGGCATCACCTCGCCCGGCTGGTTCATGAAGACTGAGTATCGGTCGGCTTTCTACGATACCAAGACCGAGGCCATTCGGTTTGATGGCACCGACGTCCCCACCATCAACAGCGTCCGCGCCAACAGCTGGAACCAGACGATCTCGACCTCGCTGGTCTACCGCTTCAACTGGACCGGTCCGGTCGTCGCGAAGTACTGATCTGATCTCACGATCAAGCGTCAAAGCCCCGGCATCGCCGGGGCTTTTTCGTTTTGGGCCTAGCGTCCTTGCGGCCACGGCCCGTTGTGTCGGTACCAGAGCTACGGCTAGTCTGTCGGCAAGTTTTCGTGGCCGCGGCAGTCGTTGATGCCGTGGAGCGCGACAGAAGCGGACCGATGGGAGGAAGGCATGCGCAGATTTCTGCTGGTGGCAGGCCTGTTTGCAACCGCTCTCGGGCTGCTCTGGATCGGACAGGGCACGGGCACGGTTCCGTGGCCTCGATCGAGCTTCATGGTCAACCAGCTGCACTGGGCCGGCTATGGCGCAGCCATGGCCGGCTTCGGGCTGGTGCTGATCTGGCAGAGCAACCAATAGAAGAAACCAGGGAATACAAGCATGACATCCAGCCGGTTCGATCTCCGCGGCAAGGTCGCGATCGTCACGGGAGGCAATGGCGGCATCGGGCTCGGCATGGCCCGGGGCCTTGCCGACGCGGGCGCCGACATCGCCGTGGTCGGACGCAACGAAACCAAATCAGCCGCCGCCGTGGCCGATCTCAGGCAGCGCGGCGTGAAGGCGATCAGTGTCGCCACCGACGTGACCGACAAGGCGGCGGTCGCCGCCATGATCGACCGCGTGGTCAAAGAGCTCGGCCGCATCGACGTCCTCGTCAACAATGCCGGCATGAGCATCCGCAAGCCGCCGCACGAGCTCGAGCTCGACGAGTGGAACAAGGTGATCGACACCAACCTCACCAGCGCCTTCGTGTGCTCGAAGCTCGCTTATCCGGCGCTGAAGGCGTCCGGCAACGGCAAGGTGATCAACATCGGCTCGATGATGTCGATCTTCGGCGCGAGCTTCGCGACCGCCTATGCAGCCAGCAAGGGCGGCATCGTGCAGTACACCCGCGCCTGCGCCAATGCCTGGGCGCCCGACAACATCCAGGTCAACGCCATCCTGCCGGGCTGGATCGACACCGATCTCACCCGCGGCGCGCGGCAGCAGGTCTCGGGGCTGCATGAGCGCGTGCTGGCGCGCACGCCTGCGGGGCGCTGGGGCGACATCGACGACTTCGCCGGCATCGCCGTGTTCCTGGCATCGCCCGCATCGAACTTCGTCACGGGCACCGCGATTCCCGTCGACGGCGGATTCTCGGTGATGGCCTGAGGCCCGCCTGCCGACAACGCAAAAAAGAAGCCCCGGACAAGGCCGGGGCTTTTGAATTGAGGCAGTGCTTTTCTTGATCGTTGGTCGCGTTGCGTCGACGTGCTCAGTAGCGGGCGATGGTCGGTGCGTCGAACTTGTAGCTCGCGCGCACCACGGCCCACTGAATGTCGCGCGGCTTGGCATCGAAGGTGTAGTTTCCGGAGGTGCCGCCGAGCTGATAGGTCTGGCTGCCGAAGGCCGCGTAATTGTATTCGAGGCCGACGATCCAGTTGCGGGTGACGCCGTATTCCCAGCCGGCGCCGACGGTCCAGCCGTTGGCCCAATGGGTTTGTCCGCCCGAGCCCGTCGCCACACCAACGGTGTCGGTGACCGAGAGGCGGTTGTTCGCGCCGGCATAACCGCCCTTGATGTAGAAGAGGTTGTTCTGGACGGCGAAGCCGGCGCGGCCGACCACGGTGGCGAGCACGTTGGTGCGCCAGGAGAACACGTCGTCCGCGGCGCCAAACACATTGTTGACGACGGTGCCCTGGTTGTCGAGGCCGGAGATCGTGCCTTCCACGCCGAACACGTAATTGTTGGCCTGCCAATTGTAGCCGATCTGCGCGCCGCCCATGACGCCCGCGTTGCGCTGGCGATAGCCCTCTCCCGGCAGCAGATCGCCGAACGCCGCGCCGGTACCGTTGTTGATGAACTGCTGGTTGGTCCATGCGCCACCGATATGGCCGCCGACATAGAAGCCGGTCCAGTTGAACAGCGGCTCGACATAAGCGGGCGCCTTCGTGTAGCGCGCACCGAGATCGGCGGCGGAGGCCGCTCCGGTCGAAACCAGAGCCGTCGTGCAGGCGAAGGCGGCAATCAACTTAGTACGCATGGTACACCCCGTGTCCTTGAATGGACGCACGGTCACATCAGGCTCTTACTAAAATTGAAATCAACACGGTTAACGCGGCGGTTGGGCCCGCACCGCGCCGTGAATCCGATGGCGATGTTGTAAGCGTGCAACGCATCGCGCGCGAATTCACGCCGCGTTATCCCTACCGAAGTCCTGCGCTAGAGCATGATCCGGAAAAGTGTGAAGCGGTTTTCCGAAAAGATCATGCTCAAACAATAACCTAAAGCGCGATGACGATTCATCCTAATCGCATCGCATTTAGGATTCCGGTGCGGCGCGCGAATGCACGTGCTCGGGCCGCACGCCGAGCGCAAGCAGGCGCGCGGGAATGCCCTGCAGCCATGGCAGCGCGGTGATGAGACGCACGACCAGCGGCACCTTCAGTGGCCGATCGCCGCCCTGCAAGGCGCCGCTGATGATGTTGTTCTGCACGATCACCTGCATGCGTTGCGTCATCTTCACCGGGAACTCGCGACGGCGCCTGATGGCATCGAGCTCGTGCTCGGACGGGCAGCTATGTTGCAGCTTCTCCGCCAGGAGGTTCGCGGTCGCAACCGCATCCTGGACGGCGAGATTGACGCCGACGCCGCCGATCGGCGACATCGCATGCGCGGCGTCGCCGATGCACAACAGGCCCGGCTTCGTCCAGCGCGTCAGGCGGTTGATCGCGACGGTGAGCAGCTTGATGTCGTTGAAGCTCTTCACCTCGGCGATGCCGGAGCGGAGGATCGGCGCCATGCGCACGACGTCGTCGAGCAGGGCCGACAGTCCTCTCGCCTTCACCGCATTGTACTGTCCCTTGGCGATGACATAAGCGCATTGCCAATAATCGCCGCGGTCGAAGGTGATCATCATCTTGCCGGGCTCGACCCGCGCGAACACGCTCTCGGTCTCGTCGGGCCTGCGGCCGGCGCGGAACCAGAGCACGTCCATCGGCGCGCCGATCTCCTCGACGCCAAGGCCGGCGCGCTCGCGTACCGTCGAATGCCGGCCGTCGCAGGCAATGGTGAGATCGGCCTCGATGGCGATGATGCCGTCGGGCGTCTTCGCCCGCACGCCGGCGATCGTCTCGCCACGGCGGATCAGATCGATCGCCTCGGTGTTCATCATCACCTCGAGCGAGGCAAAGCGCCGGCCGGCCTCCCGCAGGAAATTCAAGAAATCCCATTGCGGCATGAAGGCGATGAAGGGGTATTTGGACTTGAGCCGGCTGAGATCGGCTACGCGGACCGGCGTGCCGCCGAACAGGCCGTCCATCTTTTGCAGGCGCTGATGCGGCAGCTTCAGGAAGCCGTCGATCAGGCCGAGCTCGTCCATCACTTCAAGCGTCGAGGGATGCACGGTATCGCCGCGGAAGTCGCGGAAGAAATCCGCATGCTTCTCTAGCACCACGACGTCGATGCCGGCGCGTCCCAGGAGATAGCCGAGCATCATGCCGGCAGGTCCCCCGCCGACGATGCAGCAGCGGACCTTCATGGTCCGCGCAGGTTGTTGGTCGGAGGTCATTGCCGACACGATCCGCGCTGTGAGTATCGATCGGGATATTGCGGTCGATACTAGCGCGATTCAGACCGAAGGCCTTCTCAATTTGCAGGCGAAAGCCGCGGAGGTCGGTTTGCGCCGGCCTATGAACGCTCGACAGCAAAAGGCCCGCACGGCGCGGGCCTCGCCTAAGACCAGACTATTTCTGATCCTCGTTGCTGGTTCCGCTGCCCGGACTGCCGATCGGCAGCCCATTGGGCGCATGGCCGACACCCATGTTTCGCTCGGCCTGCGCTGCTGACGGCGTCTTGCCGGCGGCGGTTGGGGTTTGAACGTTGGGGTTGATTGGACCGGTGTTGGTGTTGGCGTTGGCGCCCGTCGTCGTGCCACGGATCCCCATGCCGGAGGGGCCCGATGGCCCGGAATTGGCGCTGCTCGGCGAGGTGCCCATTCCCGCACCCGATGAGGCCGC
>NZ_JARFML010000023.1 GCF_029167105.1 Bradyrhizobium yuanmingense
GTCATTCCGTTTTGGATTCCCGGATTTTGTTGCACCCGCGTCACACAGTGGTGCGAACTCTCCTCTGCGACAACGCAAGGTGAGTTGCTCTTGCGAATTATTCGCAATAAGACTTGTCGTAGATTCAGGAACATGGGACGAAGTCGAGGTCAATCGAGATTATCTCGGCCAGTCGCCTCGAGCGCCGAGGCCTGGTGACAGAATCGCCGCGACGCGGCAGGGATATCGTGGCGGGTGGGACACATTCGCGTTTGGGGGCGTGCGTTTGGCGTTGAGAGGTCACAGACACCGGTGCTTGCGAACGGCCGCGGCGATCGCCACGGGCGTGCTGGCCTTTCCCACCGCGGGCCGCGCGGCCGATCTGCCGCTGAAGGCGCCGGCCTTGAGAGCGGTCTATGACTGGACCGGCCTTTATATCGGCGCGCATGCCGGCTACAGCCACGGCTCGTCGCGCTTCGCGCTGAACGACGGCAACGCACTCGGCGACAGCGGCGTCTTCAGCGGCATGATCGGCGGCGTGCAGGCAGGCTACAATTACCGTCTCAACTCCGGCTGGCTGGTCGGCGTCGAAGGCGATTTTACGTTTCCCAACTACATCACCTCGAACTCGATCGTCTCGTTCCTGGCGACGCCCGCCAACACCGTCACCCAGCAATGGGACTACACCGCCAGCCTGCGCGGCCGCGTCGGCTACACCAGCGGGCCTTGGCTCGTCTACGCCACCGGCGGTTTCGCCTGGATGGGCGAGCGCTATTTCGACGCGCCGGCCTCCGGCGCCGAAATCCCGAAGATCCTGAACACGCGGCCCGGCTGGGTCGCAGGCGCCGGTGTCGAATACGGCTTCGCGCCGCATTGGAGCGCGCGGCTCGAATATCTCTACAGCCGCTTCGACGGTGCCAACGTCGCCTTCTCCACGGGCGCGCAATACACGTCCTCGTCGCTCGACTTCCAGCAGGTGAGGCTCGGCCTCAACCGCAAGGTCGATTGGCCGGGCCTGCCGAGCTATGATCCGAAGAGCTCGCTGATCGACCCGGAATCGGACCGCTGGGAGATCCACGGCCAGACCACCTATCTGCCGCAAGGCTATCCATCCTTTCCCGCGCTCTATACCGGGCCGAACTCGCTGTCGCCGTCGCGGCAGGCCAAGGCGACCTGGAGCAACAGCCTGTTCCTGAACGCGCGGCTGTGGGATGGCGGCGAAGTTTATTACAATCCCGAATTGCTGCAGGGATTTGGGCTGAACGACACGGTCGGTGCGGCCGGCTTCCCGAACGGCGAAGCGCAGAAGTCGAACTTCCCCTATCCGCACTACAACACCTCGCGCCTGTTCGTGCGCCAGACCTTCGGCTTCGGTGGCGAGCAGGAGGAGCTTGCGAGCGGTCAGCTCCAACTCGGCCAGAAGGTCGACGTGTCGCGCCTGACGATTCAGGCCGGCAAGTTCCCGGTGGTCGACGTGTTCGATGGCAATGCCTACGCCAAGGACACGCGCCGAGATTTCATGAACTGGTCGATCTGGGCGCCCGGCGCGTTCGACTATTCCGCCGACAAGGTCGGCCTCACCTACGGCATCACCGCCGAACTCAACCAGAAGCAATGGGCGCTGCGCGGCGGCTATTTCCTGATGGTTGCCGAGTCCAACGCCAATCACTTCGACACCAGGGTGGGCGAGCGTGGTCAATATCTGCTCGAGCTCGAGACGCGCTTCTCGCTGCTCGGCCGGCCCGGCAAGCTCAGGACCATCGGCTGGCTCGACAGCGCCCATATGGGCAGCTTCCGCGAGACGCTGGACAATCCCGCGCTCAATCTCGACATCGCGCAGACCCGGCGCGGCCGCCTGAAGTACGGCTACGTGCTCAACCTCGAACAGGCGATCACCGACGATGTCGGCCTGTTCGGGCGCTGGAGCTGGAACGACGGCAAGACCGAAACGCTGGCCTTCACCGACATTCATCGCAGCCTGTCCGGCGGCGTTTCGATCAAGGGCACGACTTGGGGCCGACCCGACGACGTGATCGGCGTCGGCGGCGCCATCAATGCGATCTCGCAGGATTATCGCGACTTCCTCGCCGCCGGCGGCCTCGGTGTGCTGGTCGGCGACGGCGCGCTCAACTACCGCAAGGAGCGCATCCTCGAAACCTATTACGCCTACGCGGTGAACAAGAGCATCACCCTCACCGCCGACTACCAGCTCATCGTCAACCCCGCCTACAACGCCGACCGCGGACCGGTGTCGGTGTTTTCGGGCCGGCTGCACGGGGAGTTCTGAGCCCGCGGCTCAGAACAGGAGCGCAACGCCCGAGACGAACAGCAGCGCCAGCACGAACTTGCGGAATGTGGCCTCGTCGATCCGGCCGAACAGCTTCAGCCCGAGCCACGTTCCGGCGAACAGAAAGGGCAGGCCGAGCGCGAACAGCTTCGCCGTGTCTGATGTGAGCGATCCCTTGGCACCGAGCCAGAACGCCGCCATGGCGAATACCACGATGGCGACCGGCTGAAACGTGGCGCGCTGCGCGTCCTTGGGCAGGCCGCGCAAATTGCACCAGATGGTAACGACGATGCCCGCAAGACCGGTGAGGCCGCCGAGCAGTCCGTTGACGAAACCGACCGTCATGTCGGCGGTCGGCGGCATGGCGGCCGCGAGCTTGAGCTGCGGCCGGAAGAATGAATAGAGGCTGTAGGCGATCAGGATAGCACCGACCGCGATGCGAACGCTCTTCGGATCGGCCCAGGTCAGGAGCGACACCCCCGCCGGCACACCGATGATTGCACCGACGATGAACGGCCACAGCCGGTGCCAGTCGAGCGCGCTGCGCAGCTTCCAGACCGAATAGCCCTGCACCAGAAGGCCGAAGCCGACGATCAGGCTGGCACTCTGAAGCGGCGTCAGCACGTAAAGCCACAACGATGCCGCGACCAGGCCGAAGGCGAAGCCGGAGAGGCCCGCGACGAACGCGCCGGCGAAGGTGGCCAACAAAAACAGCGGAAGCTCGATTGCGATCCCGTCCATTGCTCGCTCCATGGATAAGCGAGCAGCGCTTGCGTGGGATCACCACTTCACGGGGAGGCTGCGACATCCCCGGGATGCAAGTCTAGGTGAAGCGGCCTTCTTGCACAATGACCTTGTTATGCCACGCGGATCGCGTCGAGGAATCTCCCAACCTCGGTCTTGAGCCGGCTGCTCTCGCCGGACAGCGACCTTGCCGATGCGAGCACGTTGGAGGAGGCCGATCCGGTCTGGCTGGCACCGCGCTGCACGTCGACGATGCTGGCGGAGACCTGCTGGGTGCCGCGCGCGGCCTGCTGCACGTTGCGGGAAATCTCCCGCGTCGCTGCGCCCTGCTCCTCGACCGCCGCGGCGATGGCGGACGCGATCTCGGACATGCGGGAGATGGTGTCGCCGATCGACTTGATGGCGCCGACGGAGTCCTCCGTCGCCGTCTGGATGCCCGAGATCTGCTGGCTGATCTCGCCGGTGGCCTTTGCGGTCTGCTCGGCCAGCGCCTTGACCTCGGACGCGACGACGGCAAAGCCACGACCGGCCTCGCCGGCGCGCGCAGCCTCGATGGTGGCATTGAGCGCCAGAAGGTTGGTCTGGCCCGCGATCTGGCTGATGAGCTCGACGACGTCGCCGATCCGCCCCGCAGCCCTGGCGAGTTCGCCGACATGCTCGTTGGTTCGCCCGGCCTGCTGCACGGCCTCGCCGGCGATGCGCGCGGAATCCTGGACCTGACGGCTGATCTCGTCGACCGACGAGGCCATCTCCTCGGCCGCCGCTGCAACGGTCTGCACGTTGGTGGAAGCCTGCTCGGAGGCGGCGGCGACCGTCGCCGTGACCTTTTCCGATTGCTCGGCCGTGCTCGTCAGCGTTCCTGCGGAGGCTTCCAGCTCCGAGGATGCCGACGAGACGGTGTTGATCACGTCGCCGATCATGGCTTCGAACTCGCGCGCGATCTGATCCATGCGCTGGCTGCGCTGCAACTTCGCTTCCGCTTCGATCGCAGCCGCCTCGTCGGCGGACTTCTTGGCGAGCAGCGAATCCTTGAAATGCTGCAGCGAGCCGGCGACCTGGCCGATCTCGTCGCTGCGGCCCGTCGCGGGAATCTCGACCTCGTGCTGCCCGGCGGCGAGCGCGCCGATCACATCGGCGATCCGGCCGAGCGGCGTCACCACGCGCCGGCGCAGCATGATGGTCACGCCACCGAGCGTGCCGAGCAGCGCCAGCACGGCGACACCGGCGAGCACGAGCATCGCCAACGCGCCGTCGCGCGCGGCCGAGGCACGCTCGGCGGCTTCCGCCAGCGCGGCGTCGCGCACGCCGTAGAACATCTGGATGGCCGGCACGATGACCTTCGCCAGCTCGTCGGCGGTGCCGCTGTACTTGCCGTCGCTCCGGGCCGCAGGAAGCTCCTTGTCCACGGCAACCGCCGCTTGTCCGAAATAAGAGGCCGTTGCCGTCTTGAGCGCGGCGGCGATGCGGGCGGGGTTTCCGAGCTGGTCGATCCCAGCCTCGAGCCGCTCGCGGTTCGCCTCCACGCGTCCCTGCATGCGGTCCATCAGCGACAGTTCGGCCGCGGTGAGCGGGCGGCGCGCGGAGAGCGCAGGCGACAGCGTGGCCGCGCGGCTGCCGGCCGAAACGCGCAGATCCTGCGCCGTCCGCGCCAGGTTCAACAGCGCCGCAAGCGAGGAATCGGCGTTGATGACCTTCGCCTCGAGCTTGTTCATGACCGGTTCGATGTGGCCGATGACCTCGGCAACGCCGGGGAGGAAACCCTTTGTCGCGGCGCCGTCGCGCGCCGCCAGCGGAACGCTCATCGCGCGATCGGCCGCGGTGGTGATTTCCTTCAGCCGCCGCGCGGCACGGTCGAGATTCTCGGCAATGGCGCCGCCGCCATCCAGCACCATGACGGCGCGCCTTGCGGCCTCGAAGCCCTCCTCGGCCGTTTTCGCGGCCTTCGCGGCAACTTCGAGCTGCGCCTGCGTTGCGGCGCCTTCCTGGAAGATCGGTCCGATATAGGGAGCGCGAAGGCTGGCGACGTGCTGGCTGGCCATCAGCGTCGCGCCAAATGCCTCCACCGTCTTGATCGCGTCGGAGCGGTTCGTGAAGATGCGCGTCTGCGGTATCAGCACCTCGGCGCCGAGGATGACTGCAAACACCGTCACCGTCAGCATCGACAGCGCGAAAAGCTTTCCGATCCGCATCCTCAGGTCCCCCGGGTCTGTTCTTGCAAGCGCAAAAGCTAGCGGGCGGCCACTAAGGGCTCGTTAAGCAACAATCCGTAGTTCCGCGGGGTGTCAAGTCGTCGCGGACGCCTTTGGGAACGCCGTCGCGCACGGGTTCCCTTTCGGCGACGAATAAGCAGAATCGCCAGCACTTCCGCACTGAATACCTATATCAGTGGCTTGCCGGCATCCCGGCCACACTTGCTTACCTCCGGACCGTCAATGCTCTCGATCGAACTCGTCATCGTCGTCATCCTGATCGTCATCAACGGCTTGCTCTCGATGTCAGAGCTGGCCGTGGTGTCGTCGCGTCCGGCGCGGCTGTCGCTGCTCGCGGCCAAGGGCGTGCGCGGCGCCGAGCGGGCGCTGGTGCTGGCGGCCGATCCCGGCAAGTTCCTCTCGACAGTGCAGATCGGCATCACGCTGGTCGGCGTGCTCTCCGGAGCGTTCTCGGGCGCGACGCTCGGGCAGCGGCTGACGCAATGGCTGCTCGAGCTCGGTCTGTCCCCAGGCATTGCCGACATCGTCGGCGTCGGCATCGTGGTCACGCTCATCACCTACGCCACCTTGATCGTCGGCGAGCTGGTGCCGAAGCAGGTGGCGCTGCGCGATCCCGAGAGCATCGCGGTGCGGGTCGCGCCGGCAATGCACGCGCTTGCGAAAATATCGCTGCCGCTCGTGTTTCTGCTCGACGTCTCCGGCAAGCTGATCCTCACGCTGCTCGGCCGCGGCGGCAAGGCCGAGGAGAAGGTCTCGGAGGACGAGATCCATCACCTCGTCAGTGAGGCCGAGAGCGCGGGCGTGCTCGAGCCCGGCGAGAAGGAGATGATCGCCGGCGTGATGCGGCTCGGCGACCGGCCGGTCGGCGCGGTCATGACGCCGCGCACCGAGGTCGACGAGATCGACCTGAACGATGATCCCGCCGCCATCCAGGCGATCATCGCCAAGAGCCCGCATTCGCGCTTTCCCGTCTCCGACGGCGATCGCGACAAGCCGATCGGCGTGCTGCAGGCCAAGGATTTGCTGGTCGCCTATATGAACGAACGCAACCCGGACTTGCGCGCGCTCGTGCGCGAAGCGCCCGGCATCCCGGTGTCGGCAGATGCGCGCGACGTGCTGACCATCCTGAAAGCGGCGCCGGTTCACGTCGGCCTCGTCTACGACGAATACGGCGCCTTCGAAGGCATGGTGACGGCCGCCGACATCCTCGAGTCCATCGTCGGCGCCTTTCATTCCGAGGAGGGACCGCCCGAGCCCGCCTTCATCAGGCGCGAGGACGATTCGCTGCTGATCTCCGGCTGGATGCCGGTCGACGAATTCGGCGAACTGCTCGGCATCGAGCTGCCGCCGCATCGCTACAACACGGTCGCAGGCCTCGTGCTGCAACAATTCAACATGCTGCCCAATGTCGGCGATGCCTTCGACTTCGGCGGCTGGCACATCGAGGTGGTCGACCTCGACGGGCGGAGGATCGACAAGATCTTGGCGAGCCGCTTGAGTGAGGTCGAGACGGGGTGAGGCTCACCCTCCGCCGTCGTCCCGACAAGCGCAGCTCTCGACAACGAGTAGCGTTATACAGAGCGGAGCGCTGATCCGGGACCCATAACCACAGGGAAGAGTTTGGCGAAGGCTCGGAGTTGGCAGCTCGCGCTTGCAACTTCTCCCTGGGGTTATGGGTCCCGGGCTCGCGACTTCGTCGCGCCCCGGGACGACAGCGGAGTTTGACGCTAGAGCGCGCGTTGAACGCCGAGCGTCACCCGAACCTCACCCCGATGCGCCTTTCCTTGCGCCAGACCACGGTGCAGGGCAGATGCGTGCCGTCGGCCTGGACGAACAGGGTGAAACGATCGGGAATGCCGACGGGACTGGTGACGTCGAGTGCGGCGCCATGATCGGAAAGATTGCGAACGGTGCAGTCGATCGCGCCGCCGCCGAACTCGATGGTTCCGGCCTTCAGCACGCGATGTCGGGCTTTGTCGCGGCGCTCGTCCATGGGGCGAATCTACACCCAAAGCTGAACCAGACGTTAAACCCATCCTCCGCTCTCGGCAATTTGACGCCCCTACGGCAGCCGCCGCCGGCATCTCACAGCGCCGGCTGGAACGTCTCGGCGCGCGCCATCTGCCAGGCGTCGCGGAAGCGCGGGTCTTCCGTGCCTTCGAGCAGCTCGCCCGGACGCAGCGCCGGATAGAGCTGCGCGAAGGATTTCACCTGGGTGGTCGACGTCCGTTGGTTGAAATGGATCGGCCGCAGCTGCTGCGGATGTTCGAGCCCGGCCGCGGCGATCAGCTCGGTCAGGGAGTGCAGCGTCGCATGGTGATAATTGGCCACGCGGTCGATCTTGAGCGGCACGTAGAGCGCGCGCGCCCGCGTCGGGTCCTGCGTCGCCACGCCGGTCGGGCAGCGGTCGGTGTGGCAGCTCAACGACTGGATGCAGCCGAGCGAGAACATGAAGCCGCGTGCCGAATTGCACCAATCGGCGCCGATCGCCATCGCGCGCGCCATGTCGAAGGCGGTCGCGATCTTGCCGGAAGCGCCGATCTTGATGCGGTCGCGCGCATTGATGCCGACCAGCGCGTTGTGGACGAAATTGACGCCCTCGCGCATCGGCATGCCCAGATGATCCATGAACTCCAGTGGCGCCGCACCGGTGCCGCCCTCATTGCCGTCGACGACGATGAAATCGGGATAGATTCCGGTCTGAAGCATCGCCTTGCAGATCGCCAGGAACTCCCAGGGATGGCCGATGCACAGCTTGAAGCCGGCCGGCTTGCCGCCCGAGAGGCGGCGCATCTCGGCGATGAACTGCATCATGCCCACGGGCGTCGAGAAGGCGCGGTGCGAGGCCGGCGAGATGCAGTCCTCGCCCATGGCGACGCCGCGGATCTTGGAGATCTCCTCGGAGACCTTGGCCGCCGGCAGCACGCCGCCATGGCCGGGCTTGGCACCCTGGCTGACCTTGAGCTCGACCATCTTGATCTGGTCGTCGCCGGCGACGCGCGCGAACGCTTCGGGATCGAAGCTGCCGTCGAGATGCCGGCAGCCGAAATAGCCGGAGCCGATCTCCCAGATGATGTCGCCGCCCATCTCGCGGTGATAGGGGCTGACGCCGCCTTCGCCGGTGTCGTGCGCAAAGCCGCCTTTTTTGGCGCCGGCATTCAGTGCTCGCACCGCATTCGGGCTGAGCGCGCCAAAACTCATCGCCGAGATGTTGAACACCGATGCCGAATAGGGCTTTGCGCAGTCCGGCCCACCGATCACGACGCGGAATTTCTCCGTGGCATGCGCCTTCGGCGAGACCGAGTGGTGCATCCACTCGTAGCCCTCGCGGTAGACGTCCTCCTGGGTGCCGAAGGGACGCTTATCGAGCTCCATCTTGGCGCGCTGATAGACCACCGCGCGGGTGTCGCGCGAGAACGGCATGCCGTCCTTCTCGCTCTCGAAGAAATATTGCCGCATCTCGGGGCGGATCTCTTCGAGCAGGAAGCGGATATGCGCCGAAATCGGGTAGTTGCGCAGCACCGCGTGGCTCTTCTGCAGAAGATCGCGGACGCCGAGCAGGGTCAGCGCGCCGAAGATCAGGATCGGAATCAGCAGGATGTCGAAGATCTTGCCGTCGGCGATGCCGATGCCGATCAGGAGCGCGGTGACCACCGCGCAGATCGTCAGAACGATGAAGCGCGGCGAGAAGGGCAGCAGCAGGGTTTCCATGATCCCCTCCTCCGCCAGCGGCAGGCGTTTCGGGGATGAGTGGTGGGAGGATTCCTGCGTCTTGTTGTCGTCGGCCACGTTTCCGATCCTCTCGCCAGCAGAAGGCGCCACGATACGCCCGCGCCTGTCATACGGATATGACGCCGCCCTTGTTTCAGGCTAGCGAATTCGGCTGAAACAAATCAATCAGCCGGTGGACGGATTTTGCGGTGCAGCAGAGTGGCGGGATGGGACAGCCTAAAGGGGCCGCAAGCTAGCCAGTGTCCCGGGCAAGCGTAAGCGCGGACCCGGGACCCAGAATGCAACACCCTACAATGCGGTGAGATGGGCCCGGCTCTGCAGCGCACCGCCGAAAAGGCGCTGCCATAGCGCGTCAAAGACGCGCGTAAACGCGCTGATGGCGTCCGGGGCACAAGCGCGTGGCGCAAGCTCAGCGCTCGACGAAGGCCTTCTCGATCACGAAATGGCCGGGCTTGTTGCCGCTTCCTTCGACGAAGTCGCGGCCCTCGAACATCGCCTTGAGCTCTTCGAGCATCGCCGGGCTGCCGCACATCATGATGCGGTCGGTTGCGATGTCGAGCGGGCCTTGGCCGATGTCATTGAAGATCTGCTCGGAGCTGATGAGGTCGGTGATGCGGCCGCGGTTCCGGAACGGCTCGCGGGTCACGGTCGGATAATAGACCAGCTTCTCCGCGAGCAGCTCGCCGAACAGCTCATCCTCGCGCAGGGTCGCGACCAGCTTCTCGCCATAGGCGAGCTCGGAGACCTGGCGGCAGCCGTGCACCAGCACGATGGACTCGAACTGGTCGTAGACCTCGGGGTCCTTGATCAGGCTGGCGAAGGGCGCAAGGCCGGTGCCGGTCGACAGCAGCATCAGCCGCTTGCCGGGAAGCAGGTTATCGGTGATCAGCGTGCCGGTCGCCTTGCGGCCGACCAGGATGGTGTCGCCTTCCTTGATCTTCTGCAGGCGCGAGGTCAGCGGGCCGTCCTGCACCTTGATCGAGAAGAACTCGAGCTCTTCCTCGTGGTTGGCGCTCGCCATGCTGTAGGCCCGCAGCAGCGGCCGACCATCGACCTCGAGGCCGATCATGGCGAACTGGCCGTTCTGGAACCGGAAGCCGGTATCGCGGGTGGCGCGGAAGCTGAACAGCGTGTCGGTCCAGTGGTGGACGGAAAGAACCTTCTCTCGGTAAAACGCGCTCATGATTCTCGATATTCCGAATAACTGCGGTTTTAGGGCAAAAGCGTTGCCCGGCCCTGAAATCGGGCGGTCACCATTTGCCATGGCGGAGGATTTCGCGTGTGTGATCTACGCCATTGAGACCAATAATCAACCTCGTTTCGGATGCAATTGATGCCGGTCAAACCGGCATTTGCGGCAGAACTGGTCACATCATTAAGGAATCTGCTGTCTCGCACGCGAGGAGGATAATTTCTTTTCCCTGCCGGGCTTCATTGCAGCACTTAATTTCCGGCGCGCTCGCAAGAATTTCATTAAGAATAGCTCTGAATTCTCACCCGGCTTGGCGCCGGCGCCCGCATTTTTGCGGTTTTTGGCGCCAGGAACGACGAAACACCATGGCAAGCGGCGAGCGGATCTTCGTTCAAGCGATCAGGCGCTATTGCGCGGAGCGGGGCATCGCGGTCGATGTCCGCTCCGGTGGCTGGCTCATCGCGATGCGCCGGGGACCGACACGCCATTTCGCCTTCGGCTACGACATCGGCCTGAACAGCGCCATTGCCCATCGCCTCGCCAACGACAAGTCTGCGACCGCCGAGGCGCTGACGCTGGCGGCCGTGCCCTGCGTTCCGCATCGGCTGTTCCTCAACCCAAAGCTGGGCGTGCATGTCGCCGGCGCCGATAGGCGCGAGGGGATGCTGGCGCTGCTCGCCGAAAATCCGCACGGCGTGGTGGTGAAGCCGAACGAGGGAACATCGGGGCGCTCGGTGTTCAAGGTGACGACGGAGGCGGAGCTCGACCGGGCAGCCAGCGAAGTCTTTTCGATGAGCACCGGGCTCGTGATCTCGCCCTATGTCGCGATCGAGGAGGAGGTCCGCGTGGTGCTGCTCGATGACATGCCGCTCGTCGTCTACAGCAAGCAGCGCGGCTCGGATTGGCGGCACAATCTCGATGCCGGCGCAAAGCCGGTGCTGCTCGAGCACGGCGCAGTCCGCGCGGCCTGCGCAAAGCTCGCGATCGATGCCGCGCGCGCCATCGGCATCGTCTTTGCTTCGATCGACGTGGTTCGGGTGAATCGCGAATGGAGGGTGCTCGAGATCAATTCCGGCGTGATGATGGAGGCGCTGGGCAAGCTGCATCCGGAGCTGGTGCAGGCGACATATGACGCAGCGCTGGATCGGGTGTTTGCGTGACGCTCCGAGCGCCAAGCGCAAGCTGCAATCCCTTCTGCACTCGGTCGCGTTTTCAGGATGTTCCCATTGTGAAATGGAGAGCGGCGATCTAGCCTTCATGCAGCGCACGACGCATGCGGCTTGCACGCTTTCCTTGCGGCGGCTGCATCAATAAACGTCAAGCAAATGAAGAGGGAAACGCCATGAGCGGCAACATCAATCGCCAGATCCTGCTGGTGGAAAAGCCCAGCGGCAAGCTCGGTCCCGAACATTTCAAGATGGTCGAGGGCGCGATGCCGGAGCCGAAGGACGGCGAGGCCTTGCTGCGCGTACGCTACATCTCGCTCGATGCGGCCAATCGCGCCTGGATGCACGGCGCGACCTATCGTTCCGCCGTCGAAGCCAACAGCGTCATGGCCGGCGGCGCCATCGCCGAGGTCGTCAGCTCGAAGGCAGCGGGGCTTGCGCCCGGCGACATCGTGTTCGGCGACACCGGCTGGCAGGAATTTGCCGCCGCGCCGGCGAAGCATCTGACCAAAATGCCGAGGCTCGAGCCGATGACGCATCTGCTCAGCGTGTTCGGCATCGCCGGTCTCACCGCTTATTTCGGCCTGCTTGAGATCGGCAAGCCCAGGGAGGGCGAGACGGTCGTGGTGTCCGCGGCCGCGGGCTCGGTCGGCTCGATCGTCGGACAGATCGCCAAGATCAGGGGATGCCGCGTCGTCGGCATCGCCGGCGGCGCCGACAAGTGCAACTGGCTGACCTCCGAGCTCGGCTTCGATGCCGCCGTGGACTACAAGGACGGCGCGGTGTTCAAGGCGCTGCGCGCAGCGGCGCCGAAAGGCATCGACGTCTATTTCGACAATGTCGGGGGCGACATCCTCGAAGCCTGCCTGCCGCAGATGAACAATTACGGCCGCATCGCCTGTTGTGGCGCGATCTCGCAATATGACGGCGCGCCTGCCGCACATGGCCCGCGCGGTGTGCCCGGCCTGATCGTGGTGAAGCGGCTGACCATGCAGGGCTTCATCGTGATGGACTACATGAAGGACAGCGAGCGCGCGCTCGCCGATCTCCAGGCCTGGGTGAAATCCGGCAAGCTCAAGGTGCAGGAGGACATTCTCGACGGACTCGAGAACACGCCGAAAGCGCTGATCGGATTGCTTGCGGGCGAGAACCGCGGCAAGCGCATGGTCAAGCTCTGATCGCGCAATTGCGCCGACATTATTGACTTGCGGGTGACGCCAAAGCGGCGAATGATGCTGCATGCGAGGCGTCACTCGCGACAATTGCGATTGCACTACATTTTAGCGAATCGTCGGCGTTACCGACGGGGCAGGAAATCACCAGATGTTCAACACGTTGACGCATGCATCGACGCGCACGGCGTTGCTGGCGACGGCACTCTTCGCAACTGCAACAGGAGCGATCGCGCAGACCGAGGCCCAGAAAAGCGCCATCCGGTCCGCATGCCGCTCGGACTTCATGGCGCATTGCTCGAGCGTGACGCCCGGCGGAGTGGAGGCGGTTCAATGCCTCGCCAAGAACATGTCGAGCCTGTCGTCGGGCTGCCAGGCTGCAGTTCGCGCGGTCGAACCGGCCGCCGCGCCGAAGACCGAAGCAGCGCCCGCCAAATCCGAGCCTGTCAAATCCGAACCGGCAAAAACGGAAGCGGCGCCCGCTGCCGCGCCAGCTTCCAAGCCGGGAGCGGCGGCGGCGCCGAAGGCGGCAGCAGCAAAGCAGCCGAGCCCCGCACAGGTTTCCGCGATCAAGGGCGCCTGCCGCAGCGATTATCCCAAGGTCTGCGCCAGCGTGCCGCCCGGCGGCGCGCCCGCGATCGAATGCCTGGAGAAGAACAAGGCGAAGGTGTCGGCCGGTTGCGCCAACGCCGTGAATGCGGCTTTCGGTGGCGGAGCGGCCGCGGCCACGCCCGCTTCGGGTGCTGCACCACCGGCCGCCGCGGCGCCTGCCGCGGCTCCGGCCGCCCTCGTGCTGCGGCCATTGCTGCCGCGCGAAGAGCTGTTCATCGTTCGGTCGGCTTGCGGCGCCGACATCCGCACGCTCTGCGCCGGCGTGGCGCCCGGTGGCGGCCGGATCATCCAATGCATTTCCAACCGGGCGGCATCGCTCTCGCCGGCCTGCAAGGAGGTGCTCGCGCCTTTCGCGGCGAGGTAAGACGAAGCGGATGATGTTCATCCGCAGCACCGAGATGAACTGCAGCGTGCGCGACCGGATGTTCACACGCTGACACGGATACTTTCTTCAGACGCAATTTCGATCACGACAAGCCCCAGGAGGACAACATGCGTTCATTGCTGCTCGTTGCTTCTGCGCTTCTGGCTTTCGCCGCCACCATGACCTTCGAGGCCACCGACGCCAACGCGGTGGTGTGCGCCCGCGGCGTCGTTCGCGCCGGCTGCGCCGGCCCGAACGCGGCCGTGGTCGTCCGCAAGCCGGTGCCGGCGGTCCGCTGCACCAGGGTTCTGGTGAACGGGGTCTATGTGAAGCGCTGCGTCTGACCCCCGGTGGCCAATCCGCCCCGGTTTGGCTATGATTCGCACCTGACGGTTTCGGATCCGCAAAACGCGTGTCCGGACACGTGCTTTGGCGTGCCGCGCGCTGCCGATTAATTCCGCTGGCGCCGGACGCCGGAGCACATTAGTCTACCCCTAGATAGTAAGTATACTGTCAATTAGGGAGGCAGACGTTGCGGATCGCCGTGATTGGCGGGGGGCCCGGTGGGCTCTACTTCGCCTATCTCTGGAAGAAGCGTCACCCCGAGGATCAGGTCGACCTGTTCGAACAGAACCCGGCCGACGCGACCTGGGGCTTTGGCGTCGTGTTCTCCGACCAGGCGCTGGAGTTCCTGCGCGCCGACGACCCCGAGACGGTCGATGCGATCGCCCCGCACATGGAGAGCTGGGAGAACATCACGCTGCACCTGCATGGCGACAGCGTCGCCATCGACGGCGTCGGCTTCTCATCGATCGGCCGGCTGGAGCTGCTCAGATTCCTGCAGCAGCGCGCCTTCGATGTCGGCGTCACGCCGCGCTTCGACACGCAGATCCAGGGGATCGACCAGCTCAACGGCCACGATCTGATCGTCGCCGCCGACGGGCTGAACTCGCTGGTGCGCCGCGCCTATGAGGGCGATTTCGGCACCTCGCTGTCCTACTCATCCAACAAGTTCGTCTGGTACGGCACCTCGAAACGCTTCGACACGCTGTCGCAGACTTTCGTGAAGACCGAGCGCGGCGCCTTCAACGCCCATCACTACCGCTATTCGCCAACCATGAGCACCTTCCTGGTCGAATGCGATTACGCCACCTGGCAGGCCTATGGGTTCGCCTACAAGGACGTCGAGCAGTCCAAGGGCGTCTGCGAGGAGGTGTTCGCCGACACGCTCGGCGGCCATTGCCTCGTCTCCAACAAATCGGTCTGGCGCAATTTTCCCTGGATCTGGAACGAGCACTGGTCGTTCAAGAACATGGTGCTGCTCGGCGACGCCCTGCATTCGGCACACTTCTCGATCGGCTCGGGCACGCGGCTCGCGATCGAGGACGCCATCGCTCTCGTCAAGGCGCTGGAGTCGGATGCGCATCTTGCGACCGCGCTGCATCGCTATCAGGCCGCGCGCAAGCCCATCGTGCAGAAGCTCGTCAACGCGGCGCGCACCAGCGCGTTCTGGTACGAACATTTCGCCGAGCACATGAAGCTTCCCCTGATGGACTTCGCCTACAGCTACATCACCCGCTCCGGCCGCATCGACGATTCCCGGCTGCGTGCGATGTCGCCGGCCTTCATGGCCCGCTACGAGGCGGCCAGGAACAGCGAAGACGGCGCCGAAGACAACGCGGCGGAGATGCGGCATGAGCCATGACATCCGTGACCAGGTGCCGGCGGACAGCGCGGGCGCGCGCGAGATCGGCTTTGCCGTTCCCGACATCTACAATGCCGGCCGCGTGCTGTTCGACAATCTCGGCAAGGGCCGCGGCGACAAGCTCGCGCTCCTGGGGCCGGCAGGCACGCGCACTTATGCCGAGCTCTGCGCGGAGGCCTGCCGCTGGAGCAACGGTTTCGCCTCGCTTGGCCTTGCGCGCGGCGATCGCGTGCTGTTGTTTCTCGACGACACGCCGGCCTACCCCGCCGCCTTCTTCGGCGCCGTGCGCGCCGGCTTCGTGCCGCTGCTGATCAACACGCTGACGCCGCCGGACCTCTTGCAATTCTACCTCGCTGATTCCGGCGCGACCGTCGCAGTGGCGGATGCAGAATTCGCGGTGCGCTTCAATGCCGAGGCCTGCAAGGAGACGAAGCTGCATACGCTGATCGTCGCCAATGGCGTGGCCGGCGAGCACGGGGCGCCGCAGGCGCTCGCGGCGGAGAACTGGCTGGCGCAATTCCCTGCTGAGCATGCGGAAGCGCCGACGCGGCGCGACGAAATGGCGTTCTGGATGTACTCCTCCGGCTCGACCGGACGGCCCAAGGGCATCGTTCACCTGCAGCACGACATGGCCTACAGCGATGCCGCCTTTGCGCGGAACGTGCTGAAGCTGACGCCTGACGACATCTGCTTCTCGGTGCCGAAGATCTTCTTCGCCTACGGCTTCGGCAATTCCGTCACCTTCCCGTTCTCGGCCGGCGCCGCAACATTGCTGCTGCCGGGCCAGCCGAAGCCTGCGTCGATCTTCGCGGCGATCGAGCAGTACAAGCCGACGGTCTTCTTCGGCCTGCCGACGCTGTACACCGCGCTGACCAAGGCGGAAGGCGCGGACAAGACGGATTTCTCGTCGCTGCGCATGGCGCTCTCCGCCGCCGAGGTGCTCTCGGCCGAGGTCTTCAACGGCTGGGAGACGCTCACGGGGCTCGAAATCGTCGAAGGCCTCGGCTCGACCGAAGTGCTGCACATCTATCTCTCCAACCGGCCCGAACAGAAGAAGCTCGGCGCTGCGGGCCTGCGCGTTCCCGGCTACGAGATCGCGCTGCTCGACAAGGACGGCCGCGACGTCGGCGACAACGAGGAAGGGATTCTGTGGGTCCGCGGCGATTCCAACACGCCGCTGTACTGGAACCGGCCGGACAAGTCCGCCGAGACCATCCGCGAGGGCGGCTGGATCTACACCGGCGATCGCTTCGTGCGGGATGCCGACGGCTTCCACTTCTTCCGCGGCCGCGCCGACGATCTCATCAAGATCTCGGGACAGTGGGTCTATCCGCTCGAGGTCGAGCTGTGTCTCGCCGATCACCCCGACATCCGCGAATGCGCGGTGTTCGCTGCCGAGCTGCCGGACCGTCGCATGACGCTTAAGGCGGTGGTGGTGATGAACAACCGTACGGTCGACCAGCGCGAGGCGACGCGCAGGCTGCAGGACTACGTGAAGGGCCGGCTGCTGCCGTACAAATATCCGCGCGAGGTGATCTTCATCGACGAGCTGCCGAAGACCGGCACGGGGAAGATCGATCGGCAGGCGTTGCTGCGGATGTAGCGCCGCTGCGGCCAGACTCTCGGGTGTCGTCCCCGCCTGGTGCGCAATTGCGCACGGGGGCGGGGACCCATAGCCACAGGATTTGGTTATGGGGCGAGCTGGCAACTCGAAATCTTCGCCAAACTGCTCCCTGGGGTTATGGGTCCCGGGCTCGCGCTTCGCGCGCCTCGGGACGACGGTGTATGGGGCACCAACATTGTCCCCTCACCCACCCTTGCCCAGATGCTCCAGCGCATCCTCCGCGCGCAGGGGCACGCGTGAGGCTTCGTTGTTGAGATCGACCAGCTGCGCCAGCAGGCCCATCAGCGCCTTGCGGTCGGCGGGCTTGAGCGGCTCCAGCATCCGGGCCTGGGCGCGCTCGACGGCGGGGATGATCTCGCGCAGGATCGCAGCGCCCGACTTGGTCAGATAGAGCAGCTTGATCCGCTTGTCCTCGGGTGCCGGCTTGCGCTCGATATAGGCCTTGGCCTCGAGACGTTCGATCACGCTGCCGAGCGTCGAGCGGTCGAAGGCGATCACCGCCGACAGCCGCGTCGCGTCGATGCCGGGATGAGTGTGGATCGCGACCAGCGCGGCATATTGCACTGGAGTAAGGTCGAACGCCTTGCACTCCTCCATGAAAATCGAGACCGCGATCTGCTGCATGCGCCGGAACAGATAGCCCGGCGCGGCATAGACTGCGTCGATCGTGATCGGAGGGAGCGGCTTACTCGGCATCGGGCTGCTTCTCCGGCGCGGCATCGGCAAACGCCGGCAGCGCCTTGGCGGCGGCCTCGGCCTGGAGCAGGCGTGGATAGGCGGAGACGTCGACGCCGAAGCGGCGCGCATTGCCGAGCTGCGGCACGAGGCAGAGATCGGCCAACGTCGGCGCATCGCCGAAGCAGAATGGGCCCTTCTCGGCCTTGATCAGCGTCTCGCAGGCCGACAGGCCCTCGCGATTGACCCAGGCGGCCCAGTCCTGGACCTTCTCCTCGGCCAGGCCAAGCTCGCGCAGCCGCGCCAGTACCTTCAGGTTCTGCACCGGATGGGTGTCGCAGGCGATCGCCAGCGCAAACGCCCGCACCTTGGCGCGGCGCAGCGGATCCTTCGGCAGCAGCGGCGGATTGGGATGGGTCTCGTCGAGCCATTCGATGATTGCAACCGATTGCGTCAGCACTCCGCCCGCATCGTCCTCCAGCGCCGGCACAAGGCCCTGCGGGTTGATGGCGAGATAGCTGGGGGCGCATTGCTCGCCCTTGCGCAAATGATGCGGCAGATGCTCGGCGCCGAGCCCCTTGAGGTTCAGCGCGATCCGCACGCGGTAGGCGGCGCTGGAGCGGAAATAGCCGTGCAGCTTCATGGAGAGCCTTCCTGCTTTTGTCATTCCGGGGCGACGCGCCAGCGTCGAGCCCGGAATCCATAACTACGATCGAAAGTGTGGATTCCGGGCTCGCGCCTTGCGGCGCGCCCCGGAATGACACGACCTTGTGTGTCGTTCGTCAAGTTGACGCTACATAGATTGTAAGTATACTGTCAATTAACAAAACGATCGGGAGCAGCAACCATGGAAGCCGTGACCAAGACGCCGGAACGCGAGGCGTTCTACCGGAAGATCGACGGCGAGAACCTCACCGCGCTGTGGACGGTGATGAGCGACCTGATCACGCCGGAGCCGAAGAGCGCCTGCCGGCCGCACCTCTGGAAGTTCGACGTCATCCGCGACTACATGGTTGAAGCCGGCAAGCTGATCACGGCCAAGGAGGCCGAGCGGCGCGTGCTGGTGCTGGAGAACCCCGGGCTGCGCGGGCAATCCAAGATCACGACCTCGCTCTATGCCGGCGTGCAGATGGTGGTGCCCGGCGACGTCGCGCCCGCGCACCGGCACAGCCAGTCGGCGCTGCGCTTCGTGCTCGAAGGCAGGGGTGCCCACACCGCGGTGGACGGCGAGCGCACCGCGATGGAGCCGGGGGACTTCATCATCACGCCGTCGATGACCTGGCACGATCATTCCAACGAGACCGATCAGCCGATGTTCTGGCTCGACGGCCTCGATATTCCCCTGGTGCAATTCTTCGACTGCTCCTTTGCCGAAGGCGCGAAAGAGGACCAGCAGAAGATCACGAAACCCGCCGGCGACAGCTTTGCCCGCTACGGCCACAACCTCCTGCCCGTCGATGTGAAGCGGAGCTCGAAGACCTCGCCGATCTTCAGCTATCCCTATGCCTACACCCGCGAGGCGCTGGAGAAGGCCAGGACGAGCCAGGATTGGGACGCCTGCCACGGGCTCAAGCTGAAGTTCAGCAACCCCGAGACCGGCGATTTCGCCATGCCGACCATCGGCACCTTCATCCAGCTGCTGCCCAAGGGTTTCAACACCGCGCGCTATCGTTCGACCGATGCCACCGTGTTCTGCCCGATCGAGGGCAAGGGCCGCAGCCGCATCGGCGATACAATGTTCGAATGGGGCCCGCGCGATCTGTTCGTGGTGCCGAGCTGGCATTGGGTGACACACGAGGCGGACGAGGATGCCGTGCTGTTCAGCTTCTCGGACCGGCCGGTGCAGCAGAAGCTGGATCTGTTCAGGGAAGATCGCGGGAACGCGTGAGGCGACGCTCTATCCTCCGTTATGGCCGGGCTTGACCCGGCCATCCACGCGCCGTTACGCCCGAGGAAAGACGTGGATGCCCGGGTCAAGCCCGGGCATGACGACCTGATTTGTGGCGCTCGCCTGCGTCATCTTTCGTGGCTACCGCCAGTGCAACAGCCGCATCTCCAGCCAGCCGATCACCTTCCCCACGACGAGGCCGAACACCGACAGGATCACGACGCCCGCGAGCAGCTGATCGGTCTGCATCAGGTTGCCCGCCTGCAGCACGAAGGCGCCGATGCCGTATTGCGCGCCGATCATTTCGGCGCTGACAACCAGCAGCAGCGCGACGGAGGCGGTGATGCGGAAGCCGGCAAGGATCGCCGGCAGCGCGCCCGGCCAGATCACCTTGCGCACGATGGTGGCGAACGGAACGTTGAAGCTCTGCGCCATGCGGATCAGGTTGCGCGGCACGGCATCGACGCCGCTATAGACCGAGATCGCGGTCGAGAAGAACACCCCGAGCGCAATGGTCGCGATCTTCGGCTCTTCGCCGATGCCGAGCCAGAGAATGAGCAGCGGCAGCAGCGCGATCTTCGGGATCGGAAACAGCGCCGAGATGAAGGTGATGCCGACGCTGCGCGCGAGCCGCGACAGGCCGATGGCGAAGCCGACGGCGATGCCGGCCGCCGTTCCCAACAGCCAGCCGACGCCGATCCGCAGCAGCGAGGCTGAAACATGCTGCCAGAGTGCGCCGGAGACCGCGAGCTGATAGATCGCACGCACAATTGCGGAAGGGGTCGGCAGAAACAGCGCGTTGACGAGGCCGGCGCTGCCGGCGGCCTGCCAGATCGCGATGACGAAGCCGAGCGCGATCCAGCCGCCATACCGGCTCGAAGCAGGCACGAAGCCCGCGCCACGAAAGTGGACGCGCCGCGTCGGCTCGTCCTTGGCCGCCGTGCCCGTCGCCGCGCGGTCAAGCATGCTGGACCTCGCGCTCGGCATCGATCGCCTCGTTGCGGATCAGCGACCAGATCTGGTTCTGCAGCGCCAGCAGTTTTTCGCGGGCCGCCGCTTTGCCGCGTTCCGCGCGCGTCATCGGCACGGGCACGACCTCGCGGATGCGGCCGGGCCGGCGCGACAGCACCACGATGCGGTCGGCGAGCCGCGCGGCCTCTTCGAGATTGTGGGTCACGTAGACCGCGCCCATGCCGCCATCGGCGAGCAGGCGGATGAAATCCTCCAGCAGCAGCTCGCGGGTCTGCGAATCCAGCGCCGACAGCGGCTCGTCCATCAAGAGGATCGCGGGCCTCACCGCGAGCGCGCGCGAGATGCCGACGCGCTGGCGCATGCCGCCGGAGAGCTGCTTTGGATAGGTCTGGCGAAAATCGGTGAGGCCGGTGCGGCGCAGCGCATCCTCGACCAGCGCGCGGCGCTGCGCGGCCGAGAGCTTTGTGTGCAGCAGCGGGAATTCAACGTTCTCCTCCACCGTCGCCCAGGGCAGCAGCGCAAAGTCCTGGAACACGAAGGTCAGCGGATTGAGACTGTCCGCCGGCGGCGCCCCGCGCAGCTCCGGCGCGCCGGAGGTCGGCTGCAGCAGCCCACCGAGGATCGACAGCAGTGTGCTCTTGCCGCAGCCGGACGGCCCGACGATCGCCACCACCTCGCCGGCGCCGACGGTGAACGAGACGTCGTCGAGCACGGCGAGATCGCCGAAGCGATGGGTGATGTGGCTGGCGATCAGGTCCATGCTGTCTCGTTTATCCCGTTCTCCGTCGTTCCGGGATGGTCCGAAAGGACCAGACCCGGAACCTCGAGATTCTCAGGTGCGCAAGTGCGCACCATAGTTCTCGCTTCGCGAGCCCCGGAATGACAAAAGGTCAGTCCGCCTTCACGAATTCCTTGGCGATGATCGCTTCTGCATCAAAGCCCTTGTCGACGAAGCCTTGCTCCTGCAGCCATTTGATCTGGTTGTCGACGTTCTTCACGTCGAGCTTGCCGTCGGGATCGATATAGGCGCAGTTGCCGACCACCTGCTCGACCGGCAGGTTGGTGTACTTTGCGATGATCTCCAGCAGCGGCTTGGTCTTGTCGTTGATCGGGGCGACACCGTCCTTCATCGCGGCAAGGATGACGTCGTGATATTCGCGGTCGGCTTTCGCGAGCACGCCGAGGAATTTCGTCACCAGCGCCCTGTTGGCCAGCGTCTTCGGCGATGCGAATACCGCCCCCAACTGCCACGGCGTCTCGTCACCGACCCAGCCCAGGAATTTTGCGCCGCCCTCGTCCATCAGCTTTCGCGCAGTCGAGATGGGGAGCAAGGCTGCATCGACGGTCTCGCCCTTGAGCGCGGCGGCGGCATTCGACAGCGATTGCAGCGGCACGATCTTCACGTCTGCGAGCTTGAAGCCGTATTTGTCGGCGAGCAGGCCGAGCGAATAATGGAAGCTCGATCCGACCTGCGTCATCGCCACGCGCTTGCCCGCAAGGTCCTTCGGCGTCTTCAGGCCGCTCGCATAGGCATTGTTGCTGGCGAAATAGCCGATCAGGGGATAGCCCGGCTTCTCGCGGCTCATGCCGCCGATCACCTTCAGCGTGCCCTTGCCGCCGAGATTGTAGAGCCCGGCGGTGAAGGCGGTGACGCCGAAATCGACGTCGCCCGAGGTGGTGGCGACCGCAATCGGCTGCGCTGCGTCGAAGAACTTCAGCTCGACCTCCAGGCCGGCCTCACGGAAATAGCCCTTGTCCTGCGCGATGAAGACCGGCGCCGACGACGACAGGCGGAGCACGCCGATCCTGGCTTTCAGCGCATCCTCGGCCCGTGCCGTGCCTATAGCCATGATCGCCATCAGGCCCGCTACCGCGAGCCGCGCAATCCCGATCATCCCGTTTCCTCCGCTTTGTCTTGCAGTGCGTTACAGGCCTTCGGGCACCGCCTGGTCCCGTCCGATGAAGGCGCCCTGTTGTTTCAACGTTTCCTGCAATTTTTCAATGGGGATTTCGCGTGGAATCCGGTTTCCGGACAGCGCCAGCGCGGCCGCGGAACCGGCGGCCTCACCCATCGCGAAGCAGGCCCCGGAGACCCGCGCGGCCGACTGGCCCTCGTGGGTCATCGAGGCACAGCGGCCGGCGACCAGGAGATTGTCGACACTTTCAGGCACCAGCATCCGGTAAGGCAGCTCATTATAGCCGCGCGATTCCGGGATCGGCGGGAAGGTGAAGACGACATCGCCGGGCACATGGGCCTCGATCGGCCAGCCGTTGACGCCGATGGAATCCGCAAACGAGGCACAGCCGAGCACGTCCTCACCGCAGAGCTGGTAGCCGCCCTTGATGCGGCGGGTCTCGCGGATGCCGAGCTGCGGCGGCAGGTCGACGATGTAGGACTTCTCGAACCCCGGCACCGCGCTACGCAGGAATTCGAATGCGGCGAGCGCCTGCCTGCGCCCCTCGATCTCGCCGCGGGTGAGATCGTCGGGCTCGACGCCGTTGATGGCATGACCGTCCTCGCGCGCGACCTGGGTGAAGTTCACCCGCCATTCGATGCCGGACTTTTGCGGCCGCACGATCGCGCTTCTGCGCGGGAATGCGTGGGTGCCGGCCGCGATGGCCTCTTCCATCAATTGCGGAATGGTGCGCCAGGCCTCGCCGGCCTTGGCGGGATCGATGCCGTTGAGACGCAGCATCATCGAGGGGTAGAGCGGATGGCCATGCTCGTCGCCGATCTCGAACGGCGCGCCGGCCCACACGGCGAGATCGCCGTCGCCGGAGCAGTCGATGAAGATTTCCGCGCGCACCGCCTGCCGGCCGGCCTTGGTTTCGACCAGCATCGCGTCGACGCGGCGCTCATCGGCCATGACGACGCCGGCGCCGAGCGCGTGGAAGAGCATATTCACCTTGTGGCTGGCGAGCAGCTCGTCGGCCGCGATCTTGTAGGCCGCGGTGTCATAGGCCTGGGCAAACACCTTGCCGAGGATCAGATGCGGCGCGTTGAGGCCGTTCAGATGATCGATCCGCGCCAGCAGCTCCGAGGCCAGACCCTGCACCAGCCGCCGGTGCTCGCCGTGGACGTTGCCGTGCAGGCCGCAGAAATTGGTGACGCCGGCCGCGGTGCCCATGCCCCCGAGAAAGCCGTAACGTTCGATCAGCAGCGTCTTCCGCCCCGCGCGCGCCGCGGCGGCTGCCGCCACGATGCCGGCCGGCCCGCCGCCGAGCACGACGACCTCATATTCGCCATAGAGCGGCACTTGGCGTGCCGGCTCTTCGATCGTCTTGGCCCGCATGGCGCGTTCCTTCCCAAAATTCCTTGCTTGCGGGCCACTATGAATTAACGCGCAGCGGGCTACAATCCACCAAAATACGCGATCAGCTTTCGCGGATCGAGAAAGGTCAAAATGGACATCCTTGTGAACCTTCAGGCCTTCCTTGCCACGGCCGATGCGGCCGGCTTCTCCGCCGCCGGGCGAAAGCTCAACGTCTCGACGTCGGTGGTCGCCAAGCGTGTCACCCAGCTGGAGGCTCGGATCGGCACGCCGCTGTTTCACCGCTCGACGCGACAATTGCGTCTCACCGAAGCCGGCCAGCGCTATGTGCATCGCGCGCGCGGCGTGGTGACTGACGCCGCCGACCTGCTCTCGCGCATGGGCGAGAAGGGCCACGATCTCGTCGATCACCTCCGCATCAAGGCGCCGACCTCGCTGACCGTGGCGCGCCTTGCCGACGCCTTCAGCGCCTTCCAGACCCAGAACCCGCGGCTGAAGCTCGAGATCGTGCTGATCGACCGTCCCGTCGATCCCGTCACCGAAGGTTTTGACATCGCCATCGGCGCCTTCCCGCATTCTTTCGGCGGCGTCATCGACGAGCCGCTCTGCCCGCTGAGGCGGCTGCTCTGCGCCTCGCCGGCGTACCTGAAGAAGCACGGCACGCCAAAACATCCGCGCGACCTCGTCGAGCATCGCTGCCTCAGCTTCATGCCCACCGGCCCGGAGTGGATCTTTGACGGGCCGCGCGGCCGCATCAGCATCCAGGTCAGCCCCTTGCTGTCTTCCAACGAAGGACACGTGCTGGCGCGCAGCGCGATCGCCGGCAACGGCATCGCGCTGATCTCGCATTATCTTGTGGCGGATGCCTTGCGTGACGGCAGGCTGAAGCCGGTGCTGCGCGACTTTCCGATTCCGGAATTGTGGGTGAAGGCCGCAATCCCCGAGCGGCGCCGCAACGCGGCTGCGGTGCAGGCGTTGCTGAACCTGCTGAGAGCGTCACTCGCGCCATCGCTGTGAAGCGCGGTACCGTAGCCCGCATGGAGCGCCGCGGAATGCGGGACGCTGGCGCCGGATTACGCTTCTCTCCGTCCGGCTACATGCCAGCCACAAGATGGTTGCCCGGGAACGACGGACCTGACAGAAGTGCCGCATGAATTCGATGCTCTTGAAATCCACCCTGCCCGCCCTGATCGCTCTCACGATCTCCGCCGCTCCAACCGCAGCCTTGGAGCAAAACTGCCGCTTCATCCAAGCCAAGTCCGATCGCGAGGCCTGCTACAAGCGGCAGGAGGAAGAACTTGCGGCGAAGCGTAAGCCCGCTGCGTCGCCTGACGGCGGCACGACGCTCGAAACGCTGCGCCAATTGCGCCAGGATGACGATGCCGTCTATCGCAGCATCAACAACATCTGCCGCGGCTGCTGAGCGGACCGACATTGCGGAGATCGCAAAATGAAGTTGGTGAAGGTGCTGGAAGCAATCGAGACCGTCTCTCGGGGAGCCACAACAACGGCGTGTCGCAATACTACGACGCGAAGACGGGCATTTCGCGTTCGCGGAAGAATACTCGTACAGATCGGAATACGGAGGCGAAGTTATTGCCGAGGGTTGGCAGCAACTGCCTCCAGAAGGAATTTTTGAGACGGCGGAAATGGCAGAGACTGAAGGGTGGTCCACCCTCCTGAAGAGGCACGGGCCAAAGTAAGCGTCAGCCACTGCCCCAATTCGCCGCCCGCTTCTCGGCGAAGGACGCCAGTCCCTCCGCGGCTTCCGCGCTCTGGCGCTTGAGGGAGTGCAATTGCACGAGCCGCGTATAGGCGGCATCGTCCACCGCCATGCCGCCGAACGAGCTCTCCAACGCAAGCCGCTTGGTTTCGGCCATCGCCTCCGGTCCGTTGGCGAGCAGCTGCTCGACCACCTTGGCGCCCGCGGCCTCGAGATCGGCGAGCGGCACCACCTCGTGGACGAGGCCGATGCGGCGGGCGTCTTCGGCGCCGAAGCGCTCGCCGGTCAGCGCGTAACGGCGGACTTGCCGTACACTAATGGCATCGCAGAGCTGCGGGATGATGATCGCGGCGGTCAGGCCCCAGCGCACCTCGGTGATCGAGAACAGGGCGTTGTCGGCGGCAATCACCACATCGCAGGCCGCGATGACGCCGGTACCGCCCCCGAAACAGCCGCCCTGCACCAGCGCGACGGTCGGAATCGGCAACGTGTTGAGCCGCTGCACGGCTTCGAACGTCGCCCGCGAGGCCGCCTCGTTCGCCTCGCGCGATTGCGGCCGCACGCTGTTGATCCATTTGAGGTCGGCACCGGCCTGGAAGTGCTTGCCGTTGCCCGTGAGCACGACGACGCGCAAATTGGGCTTCCTGCCGAGGTCGTCCATGGCCGCGAGCACGCCTGCGATCAGCGCGCCGTCATAGGCGTTGTTGACCTCCGGCCGGTTCAACGTGACGGTCGCAACCCCGCGTTCATCGAGGCTCCACAGGACGGGGCTGGTACTCATCGGCGATCCTCCGGTTGTTTGCCGCGCACTATGACCGAGGGCGCGCGCCCTGATCCATATCTTTCCGGCGTAGGGCGGCCGCGTCCATCGCATGGCGGCTTGTGTCATGCTGACCGCGGGCGACACCATGGGATGGACACGGGATATCAATATGCGCATCTGCATTTTCGGCGCAGGCGCCGTCGGCAGCCACATTGCGGTACGGCTGGCGCGCGCCGGCCATGAGGTCAGTTGCGTGATGCGGGGGGCGCATCTGGAGGCGGCCCGTGCCAATGGCCTCAAGCTGCGCGTCGGCGATTCCGAGGTCGGCGCCAAGGTGAACGCGTCGGGCGATCCGGCCCAGCTCGGCCCGCAGGACGTCGTGATCTCGACCTTGAAGGCGACCGCGCTTCAGGGGCTGGTTTCCAGCATCAAGCCGCTCCTCCAGGACGACACTGCGATCGTGTTTGCGCAGAACGGAATTCCCTGGTGGTACGGCATCGGCCTGCCGCCGCGGCACCCGACGCCGCCGGACATTTCATTCCTCGATCCCGGCGGCCGCCTGCGCGCCTGCATCCCGAAGGAGCGGATCGTGGGCGGCGTGATCTTCTCCTCCAACGAGGTGATCGCGCCCGGCGTGGTGCAGAACCTGACGCCGGACCGCAACCGCCTCCTGATCGGCGAATGCGACGACCGCAATTGCGAGCGGATCACGAAACTGCGCGGCGTCTTCAACGATGCGCGGCTGGAATCGCCGCCGGTCCCCGAGATCCGCGAGGCGATCTGGTCAAAGCTGCTGACCAACATGTCGCTGTCGGTGCTATGCCTGCTCACCGGCCAGACCGCGCGCGGCGTGCGCGACGACCCCGCCTTCACGGAGGTGATTCCGCGCATGCTGAACGAGGCCAACGAGATCGCCCAACACTTCATTCCCGAGGTCAAGCGTGCCAGCCGCAGCGGCCCCGCCCCCAACCACAAGCCGTCGCTGCTGCAGGATTACGAGCTCGGCCGCGCCATGGAGATCGACGTGCTGGTGAAGGCGCCCCAGGCCTTCGCACGCACCGCCGGCCTGTCGACACCGACGCTCGATCTGATCGCCGCGCTCGCGATTCAGAAGGCGCGCGACAAGGGGCTTTATTCCGCGTGAGCCTCAGGCGAGTGCATCGATCCAGGCCGCGAGCGCGTCCAGCACCTCGGTGAGCGCCTCGTCATTGGTTCGGCCGGACTTCTTGAGCACCGCAAAGGAATGGTCGCCGCCTGCGACCTCATGCAGCGTCGCCTTACGCCCGAGCCGCTCGATGACGGGCTCGAGATGAGCGAGGTCGGCAAGCTCGTCGCGCGTGCCTTGCAGGAACAACAGGGGAATCGCGACTGCAGCGAGATGCTCGGCGCGCTCGCTCGACGGCTTCTTGGCAGCATGGAGGGGAAAGCCGAGGAAGGCCAGCCCTTTGACATCGGGGAGCGGCGACTTCGACTGCGCCTGCGAGGTCATGCGGCCGCCGAACGATTTTCCGCCGGCGACGAGCTTCAGCCCCGGGCAGAGCCGCGCCGCCTCCGCGACCGCTGCGCGCACGCTCGCGTGTGCGATTGCGGGCGGATCAGGACGTCCCTTCTTCGCTTCCATGTAAGGAAAATTGAAGCGGAACGTCGCAATGCCGCGCCGGGCAAGGCCGGCTGCAACCTTCTCCATGAAGGAATGCCGCATGTCTGCGCCTGCGCCGTGCGCCAGGACGTAGCAGGCGCGCGCGTGGGTCGGCTGCGTCAGGATCGCCGAGACCGTGCCGATGCGCTCAATGTCGAGCTTGAGCTCTGTCGTCTTGCCCGTCATGACCTGTGCAAGCCTCGCTGTGCATCCAAAGCGCGATGAGACCTGGATGAATCGTCATCGCGCTTTAGGTTGTTGTTTGCGCATGATCTTTCCGGGAAACCGCTTCGCATTTTTCCGGATCATGCTCTAGCGGCGCGTGCCGCTCGCGGGCCAGAGATAGTTCAGGACCTGATCGAGCGTCATCATGATCTCGCGGCGTCCGGCCTCATTGTTCACAGAGCCGAATTTCTCCTCGAGCGCAAGCTTGGCAAAGCCGTGAACGGTGGACCAGGCTGCCGCAGCCGCCGTCTTCGCGTCCTTCGCGGTGCCTCCGGTCAGCTCGGCGACGACGACCTCGAACGCATGGCCGGCGGCCCTGCTCGCCTGCTTCAGGCGCGCATCGTCGGCAACCAGCCGCTTGTTGGCAAACATCATCTGGAAGCGGCCGGGATGCCTCAACGCATAATCGACATAGGCAAGCCCCTGGGCGCGGAGCTTGTCGCGGGTGCCCTGCTTGCCGGAGGCCGCCTCGCGCAAGGCGCCGGCAAGCGCGTCGTAGCCGCGGATCGCCACTTCGGTGAGAAGGCCCTGGGCGTTGCCGAAATGATGCGATGGCGCGGCCGGCGAAACGCCGGCGCGGCGTGCGGCTTCGCGCAGCGTGAAGGCTTCCGCGCCCTGCTCGGCGAGAATGGCTTCGCTCGCGGCGATCAGCGCCTCCTGCAATTCGCCATGATGATATCCGACCTCCGGCTTTGGCCGGGTCGGAGCAGTGCTGCGCTTGGCGGCGGGGGCCCGTTTCTTCATGTAACTTGACACTGTTCAGATTGCAGCATATCTATCTTAACACTGTTCAGATTGAGCGGACCGGAGTTCGAAATGACCGAAATGCAGAATATCACCGCGAGCAGTCCCGTAAAGCGGCGTCATCTGGTCGGGGGCGCGGCGCTCGGCATGCTCGCAGGTGCCGTCGGCGGCCTCGCCGGCGGCGTGGCGCTCGGCCAGGGCGCGGCGCTACCGCAACAGAAGCCGAGCGGCAAGCAGAGGTTCGCCGGCAAGGTCGTGATCGTCACGGGCGGCACCTCTGGAATCGGGCGGGCCGCAACACTGATGTTCGCCGCCGAGGGCGGCCGCGTCGCCTTTTGCGGGCGCAACGCCGACCGCGGCAAGCAGGTGGAGACCGAGGTGCGCGAGTCCGGCGGCGAGGCCGTCTTCATTCGCGCCGACCTGCGCAACGAACCCGAGGTGAAGGCGCTGGTCGACGCAACCATCGCGCGCTACGGACAGCTCGACGTCGCCTTCAACAATGCCGGCATCTCCATCGAGAAGCCGCTGCATGAATTCAGCGCGGTTGAATTCGACGACGTGATCGGCACGGATCTGCGCGGCGTGTTCCTGTCGATGAAATATCAAATCCCGCACATGCTGGAGAAGGGCGGATCGATCGTCGTCACCTCCTCGTCCAACGCCATTGCGACGTCGGCCAAGCGCTCGGCCTATTCGGCGGCAAAGCGCGGACTGGTCGGTCTGGTGCAGGCCGCGGCACTCGACTACGCAAAGCATGGCATCCGCATCAACACGTTGGTTCCCGGCACCACGGACACCCCGATGATCCGCCGGCTCGCCGGCATGGAGGGCCTGCCCGATGCAGCCTGGCACGTCGGCATCGCGCAATGGGCCAAATCGAACGTCCCGGGCTTGCAGCGCGTGGCAACGCCCGAGGAGATCGCGGCTTTTGCGCTGGTGCTGGCCTCCGACGATCATCCCTACACGACCGGCGGCCAGTTCGTGATCGACGGCGGCAAGACGGCTCATGGCTAGATCGGACGCAGCCTGAAAACACAATTCATGGCGATCCCGGTGGGCTTACCGGCCGCGGCACCCGGCACGGCCGGATTGCTTCAGCACCGCAGCTCGTGCCTCTGGACCAGGACTGGATGTTTCCGATGAGTCCCGCAAGAGATACCCGCGCGACCGCGATCTGGAAACATCAATCTTCGCGCGTCCTCGGCGCGCATGCCGTGACGCGCGGGAGCCGTCAGCTGACCCGCCGCTCCCGCCCCTCCCAGAACGGCCTGCGCAGCTCGCGCTTCAGCACCTTGCCGGCACCGGACAACGGCAGCGGCGTCTCGGTGATCTCGATGCTGCGCGGACATTTATAGCCGGCAATCAACGTCTTCGTGAACTCGATCAGCTCGCCGGTCGAAACCTCTACGCCGCTGCGTTTGACCACGACGGCATGGACCTGCTCTCCCCATTGCTCATTGGGAATTCCGATCACGGCGCATTGCAGCACCGAGGGATGCTGGGCCAGCGCGTTCTCGACCTCGACCGAGTACACATTCTCGCCCCCGGAGATGATCATGTCTTTCACGCGGTCGACGACATAGATGAAACCGTCCTCGTCCATGTAGCCGCCATCGCCCGTGTGCATCCAGCCGTCGACGACGGCGCGCGCAGTCTCCTCCGGCCGCTCCCAATAGCCCATCATCACGGTGTCGCCGCGCACCACGATCTCGCCGACGGCGCCCGCCGGCAGCGGCTGGTCGTTCTCGTCGACGATCCGCACCTCGCAGCCGAGCGTGGCACGGCCGGCACCGCGATGACGCCCCTTCCTGCGCCCCTCCCCGACATGCTCGTCGGGGTGCAGCAGCGTCGCGATCGGCGACAATTCGGTCATGCCATAGGCCTGCGTGAAACGCACATGCGGCAGTGCGCGCGCGGCACGGTCGAGCACCGCCTCGCTGATCGGCGAGGCCCCGTAGATGATGTTCTTCAGGGTCGACAGGTCGTATTTGCCGATCGCGGGGTGATCGACGAACATCTGGATCATTGTGGGCACCAGCAGCACGTCTGTGACGCGCTCGTTCTGCATCGCCGCCATCACGCCCTCGGGCGTGAAGCCCTGAACGATCACGTTCGAGCCGCCGGAGAGCAGCAGCGAATACATCGCCGCCCCGTTGGCAAGGTGAAACATCGGAGCCGCATGCAGATAGATCGCACTTGCCGGAAACAGGCCTTCGCCGAGCGCGTTGAGCGCATTGGCCATCAGATTCTGGTGACTGAGCATCACGCCTTTGGAACGGCCGGTGGTGCCGCCGGTGTAGAAGATGCCGGCGAGATCCTCGCTCTTGCGCATGGCGTCGGGCACCCGAGCGCTGCCCGCAACCAAATCCTCATAGCTCTCCATCCCGGCCGGCGCTTCGCCATCGTCGGCATAGATCAGCGTCAGCCCCGGAATGGCGCCGGCCAGCTGCGCACCGACCTGCGCAAAGGCCTTGTCGACCAGCAGAACGGACGCGCGGCAGTCGCGCAGCGCATCCTCGTTCTCCAGCACGCTCCAGCGAATGTTGAGCGGCACGATCACGCCGCCCGCCCAGCCGGTCGCCAGATAGAGCTCGAGATAGCGGTCCGAGTTGAAGGACAGCACCGCAACACGGTCGCCGTCCCCGACGCCGCGCGTGCGCAGGCCGCCGGCCAGCCGTGTAACGCGCTCGCCGAGCTCGCCCCAGCTGCGCCGCCGCTGGCCATAAACGGTCGCCAACCCATTCGGATTGATCTGCAGCGCCCTGCGCAGTCCGTGCGTGATGTTCATCCCGTCCCTCCCCCCGTGCGTGTCTTCCCTGTGGTCTTGCGTCCTGAGTTGCGCCCTTGCGGCGCCCTCGGCGTCTTCTTTGTCGCCTGCAGCCGAACCTCGGCCGCCAAGCCGTCCGTCAGCCGCACCGTGAACTCATCGGCGATCGCGGTCGGCGACAGCTTGCCCTCCCGCCGATACCAATGGCCGATCCAATTGAGCGAACCCGCGATCGCGAAGGCTGCAAGCTTGGGATCGCAAGGCCTGATCGAACCGTCGGCAATGCCTGCAGTAATGTATCGCCGGAAGGTGGCGTCGATCCGCCTCTTGGCGGCGCGCGCGACACCGGCGTTCCGCTCGGTCAGGTCGCGCAGATCGAAACGCACGAGGCTGGCGCCGAAATCGGTCGCCATCAGTTCGGCATAGGCATGCACCAACTTGCGCAGCTTGGCGACTCCAGAGCCACCACCGGCGTTGATCTCCGTGATCACGCTGTCGACGAGTTCGGCGCCCATCGACCAGCATTCGAACAGGATCTCGTCCTTGCCCCGGAAGTAATTGTACAGCGCGGGCTTGGTGATGTTCAGCCGCTCGGCAACCTCGTTCAGCGTCACGCGATGATAGCCCTGCTCCAGGAACAGTTGCACGGCGGCGCGCAGCACCGCCTCGCGTTTCTCGTCGCGGGCGCGGCGGCGGCTCTCGAACGGCAGCCAGGGCGAAGGCGATGACGGCGGAGCGGGCGGCGCTGAATCCATGGTCGGTCGGTTGACTCTGGTGGAGATCGGACGATATGTTACCTATGGGTAATAAAAAGTCCAATGGGTAATTTATTGGGAGGATGCGATGTCTGACGTCGTCGTCGCCGGGGTCGGCATGATCCCGTTCGCCAAGCCTGGCGCCAGCGCGCCCTATCACGAGATGGGAACGGAAGCGGTCAAGCTTGCGCTCGCCGATGCCGGCCTTGGCTACGAGAAGATCGAGCAGGCCTATGTCGGATACGTCTATGGCGATTCCACCTGCGGGCAGCGCGCGCTGTACCCGGTCGGGATGACCGGCATCCCCATCGTCAACGTCAACAACAATTGCTCGACCGGCTCGACCGCGCTGTTCATGGCGCGGCAAATGATCGCAAGCGGGGCGCTGGATTGCGTGCTGGCGGTCGGCTTCGAGCAGATGAAGCCCGGCGCGCTCGGCAGCGTCTACACCGATCGCCCGAGCGCGTTCGAGGACTTCGACGCCGCCGCGGACCAGCTGATCGACGCCCCCGGCATTCCGCTCGCGCTGCGCTATTTCGGCGGCGCCGGGCTCAGCCACATGAAGAAATACGGCACGCCGCTCGACGCCTTCGCCAAGGTGCGCGCCAAGGCGAGCCGACATGCGAAGAACAATCCGCTCGCGCTTTTCCGCAAGGAAGTCACGGCGGACGACGTGATGAACGACCAAGTGATCTGGCCGGGCGTGATGACGCGCCTGATGGCGTGCCCGCCGACCTGCGGCGGCGCCGCCGCCGTGCTGGTCTCCGAGCGGTTTGCGGACAAGCATGGCATCGGCAAGGAGGTGCGCATCGCGGCGCAGGCCATGACCACCGATACACCCTCGACCTTCAAGGCCGGCGACATGATGCAGCTGGTCGGCTACGACATGGCAAAAGAGGCGGCCAGCCGGGTTTATGAGAGCGCCGGCATCGGCCCCGGCGATCTCGACGTGGTCGAGCTGCACGACTGCTTTGCCCATAACGAGCTCATCACCTACGAGGCACTCGGCCTCTGCGGCGAAGGCGAAGCCGGCAAGTTCATCAATGACGGCGACAACACTTATGGCGGCCGGATCGTGACCAATCCGTCCGGCGGATTGCTGTCCAAAGGACATCCGCTCGGCGCCACCGGGCTTGCGCAGTGCTACGAGCTGACGCGGCAGCTGCGCGGCACCGCAGGCTCCACGCAGGTCGAGGGTGCGAAGGTCGCGCTCCAGCACAATCTGGGCCTCGGCGGCGCCTGCGTCGTCACGCTCTACAAGCGGCACTGATATCGGCCATGGTCGACCAGTCCGCCGTAGGGCGCAGCTTCACGCCGGTCACCGCGCGCGTAGAGCCCGGCCGTCTCCGCTACTTCCTCAACACGCTGGGTGAACAGAATCCGGTCTACCGCAATGCGGATGCCGCGCGAGCGGCTGGATTCGCTGGCACCCCAGTGCCGCCGACCTATCTGTTCTGCCTGGAGATGATGGACGTCGACGACCCATTCGAGATGTTCAGCACGCTCGGCATTGATCTCGCCCGCGTGCTGCATGGCGAGCAGAGCTTCGTCTATCATGCGCCGGTTCTGGTCGGCGACACCCTGACATTTCGGCCGCGCGTAACCAGCGTAATGGACAAGAAGGGTGGCGCGATGACGCTGATCGGCATCCGATGCGAGGTGACCAACCAGGACGGCGTGCATGTCGCCGATACCGCGCGGACCATCGTCGTCCGCAACGAGGTGACGTCATGACGGCATCCGGAGACATCAAGGCCGGCGACCGCATCGTCCACAAGGTCTTTCCGCCGATCACCCGCCACACGCTCGCGCTCTATTGCGGCGCATCGGGCGACCACAACCCGATTCACGTCGACATCGACTTCGCCAAGGCGGCCGGATTTCCGGACGTATTTGCCCACGGCATGCTGGTGATGGCCTGTCTCGGGCAGGCGCTGACGGATGTGGTGCCGCCCTCGAAGCTCCGCACCTTTACGACCCGGTTCGTCTCGATCACTCAGCTCGGCGCCAAGCTCACTTGCGAAGGCACCGTGACCGAGCTCTTCGCCGAGGATGGCGAGGATCGCGCAAGGCTCGCGCTCACCACCAGGGACGATCGCGGCGAGCTCAAGCTCGACGGCAGCGCCGTCGTCGCGCTCGGACAGCAAGAGGACTCATCCAGATGACAAAACTGCAGGGAAAGGTCGCGCTCGTCACCGGCTCGGGCCGCGGCATCGGGCGCGCGATCGCGCTCAAGCTCGCGCGCGAAGGCGCCAGGGTGGTCGTCAACGATCTCGATGCCGAGCCCGGCAACGCCGTGGTGGCGGAGATCAAGGCGATGGGCGGCGACGCCACTGCCGTGAACGGCAGTGTCTCGGAAGCGGGTTTCGCCGATCGCTTCGTCGGCGCCGCGCTGGACAAGTTCGGCGGGCTCGACATCATCGTCAACAATGCCGGCTACACCTGGGATTCCACCATCCAGAAGATGACCGACGAGCAGTTCCAGGCCATGCTCGACGTCCACCTCGTCGCGCCGTTCCGCATCCTGCGCGCCGCCGCCGAGCCGATCCGCGTCTTTGCCAGGAAGGAAGCCGAGGAAGGGCGGGAGGTGTTCCGCAAGGTCGTGAACATCTCCTCCATCGCAGGCCTCTACGGCAATGCCGGTCAGGCCAGCTATTCCTCGGCCAAGGCTTCGCTGATCGGACTGACCCGAACCATGTGCAAGGAGTGGGGCCGCTACAAGGTCAACGTCAATTGCGTCGCCTTTGGCCTCATCAACACCCGCCTGACCCAGCCGATCGAGGCGCAGCAGAAGACCATCGACGTCGCCGGCCGCGACATCAAGGTCGGCGTGCAGCCGCACATGCTCGAAGCCATGTCGCGCATGATCCCGCTCGGCCGCGGCGGTACGCCGGAAGAGGCGGCCGACGCCGTCTATCTGTTCTGCAGCCCAGAATCCAATTATATCAGCGGTCAGGTGGTCGTCGCCGGCGGCGGCCTTATTGTCTGAGAGCGAGGCGCTGATGCAGTACCGATCGTCCTGGATGACCGAAGAGCTCGACGTCTTCCGCGACCAGTTCCGCAAATATCTCGCCAAGGACCTGGCGCCGCATGCCGAGAAGTGGCGTGAGCAGAAGATGGTCGACCGCTTCGCCTGGCGCGGGCTCGGCGAGATGGGCGCGCTGCTGGCGAGCGTGCCGGAGGAATATGGCGGCCTGGGCGCGACCTTCGCCTATGACGCCGCCGTGCTCGACGATCTCGAGAGCACGGTGCCGGAGCTGACCACCGGCGTCTCCGTGCACAGCGCCATCGTCGCGCATTACATCCTCAACTACGGCTCGGAGGAGCAGAAGAAACGCTGGCTGCCGAAGATGGCGTCCGGCGAGATGGTCGGCGCAATCGCCATGACCGAGCCTGGTACCGGCTCGGACCTGCAAGCGGTCAAGACCACGGCGAAGAAGCAGGGCAATTCCTACGTCATCAACGGCCAGAAGACGTTCATCACCAACGGCCAGGCCGCCGATCTCGTCATCGTGGTCGCGCGCACCGGCGAAGCTGGTGCCAAGGGCATTTCGCTGATCGTGGTCGAGACCGCGGGCGCGGACGGATACAAGCGCGGGCGCAACCTCGACAAGATCGGCCTGCACGCCTCCGACACCTCGGAGCTGTTTTTCGACAACGTGACCGTGCCGCCGGAAAACCTGCTCGGCAAGGAGGAGGGCCAGGGTTTTGTCCAGTTGATGCAGCAATTGCCGCAGGAGCGGCTTGCGCTCGCGGTCGGCGCCGTCGCCTCGATGGAGCGCGCGGTCAAGCTCACCACCGACTACACCAAGGAGCGGAAGGCGTTCGGCAAGCCGCTGATGGATTTCCAGAACACCGCCTTCACGCTGGCCGAGCGCAAGACCGAGGCGATGATCGCGCGCGTCTTCGTCGACTGGTGCATCGAGCGCCTGGTCGCGAAAGACCTCGACACCGTGACGGCCTCGATGGCGAAATATTGGTGCTCGGAGAAGCAGGTCGAGACCGCCGACGAATGCCTGCAGCTGTTCGGCGGCTACGGCTACATGCAGGAATACCCGATCTCGCGCATCTTCATCGATTCCCGCATCCAGAAGATCTATGGCGGCACCAACGAGATCATGAAGCTCTTGATCGCCAGATCCTTATAGATCAGGTCGCTGTCGATCACCGCGCGCGCCAGTCGCGCGGCCGGCAGCCGAAGCGCTGCTTGAAGCGGCGGGTGAAGTGGGACAGGTCCGAGAAGCCCCAATCAAAGGCGATCGAGCCGATCGCCTGGCCCGCCTTCGCGGGATCGCTCAGGTCGCGTGCCGCGCCGTCCAACCTGCGGTCCATGACGTAGTCCGAGAATGTGGTACCCGCGCGCTCAAACAATTTGTGCACGTAGCGCTCGCTGATACCGATGGCACGTGCGACGTCCGCAACCGCGAGGCGCTGCTCGGAGAGGCGCTCATGCACGGCGCGGCGGAGCGCGAGCGCGGTCGCATCGGCAAAGCTGGCGGCTTCGGCCGTCTGCGCACGCGAGCGGCGCGACAGGCTCAGCGCAACGAGGTCGAGCAGCACGCCGAACAGCCTGACGGCTTCGCCTTCGGTCATCCGCAGCGCGCCGGCATTCAGCGACCGCGCGGTCTCGACGATGAGATGGCCGACGAAGGGATCGTCGGACACGCGCTCCACCTTGAAGTCGAACGACGGTGGCAGCCGATCACGCAGCTCGCGCGAAGGCACCCAGAAGGATGCAACATGCAGCGTCGGGCCGCGATCATGCAGCAAGGTCACTTCCCGGTCGCTGTCGCAGATGCCGACCTGGCCGCGCGACAGGCTGACGTCACAGCCGCCCTGGACCATGCGGCAGCGGCCGGCGAGCTTGAAGTTCAGATAGAAGCAGCTTTCGGTCGACGCAGCGATATCCGCGCGCGAGCGAAGCACGGTGTGCTCGGGAAAGACCACGCGGTTGATCGCACCGCTGCCGATCTTGATCGCCTCGACCTTGGCCGGAAAGCGCGAGGTGGTTGCCGATTCCGGCGTCAGGTTCATGAAGGCCTGGCAGATCGCTTCGCGATAGTAGGAGAACTGCTCCTCGGGCCGCGTCTCGCCGGTGTCCCAGACCAGATGACGGGGCCGGCTTTCGGAATTGAGCTGCTCCATCAGTTCGCTCCAGGACCAATCCGGTTCAGCGTCAGACAAGCGCGCAACGCGCCCAGCGGTTCAGTATGGCGGCAACAACGACGTCGACCGGTGTTCAGCCGGCAAATCCAGACAAGGTCATCGCCGCGCCGATCTAAGCAGTCTTCCAAGGGAGCCACAATATGTCGACCTACGTTCTCGTCCATGGCGCCTGGCACACAGGTGCCGAGCTCGAGCCGGTTGCCGCGCCGATCCGCGCCGCCGGCCATCAGGTCCATACCCCCACCATCAAGGGCAACCGTCCGGGCGATGCCAAGACGACCGGGTTGAAGGAAGCGGTTCAATCGATCGCCGACTACCTCGCCGAGAACGATCTGAAGGACGTCGTCCTGCTCGGCCATTCCTATGGCGGCATGGTCATCACCGGCGTTGCCGATCTCGCGCCCGAGCGCATCCGCCGCCTGGTCTACTGGAATGCCTTCGTGCCCAATGACGGCGAATGCCTCAACGACATGGTGCCGCCGCATTATATCGGGCTGTTCGACGCCATCGCTGCAGAGCGCGGCGACGGCTCGGTGGTGCTGCCCTTCCCGATCTGGCGCGAGGCCTTCATCAACGATGCCGATCTGGAGACGGCGCAGCGCGCCTACGAGGTTCTCAATCCGCATCCGCTGGCGACCTTCACCGACACGATCACGCTGAAGACCAATCCGGCCGAGATGCCGCTGGCCAAATCCTACATCAACTGCACCGAAGACGTCGCGCTGCCGCACAGCCATGGCTGGCATCCGCGCCTGTCGGAGAAGCTCGGCCTGTTTCGCCTGGTGCAGGTCGCGGGAAGCCACGAGCTGTGCTTCTCAGACCCCGCGCGGCTCGCCAAGGCGATCATGGAGGCGGGACGCGACTGATCGGCATATCGCGGCCCGTCGATCGGACGTTGGCTACGACGGGATTATTTCATCCGCTTGTCAGCGGCGACGAAGTCGATGAAGGTGCGCACTTTCGCGGAGAGGTATTTGCGGCTCGGGTAAACCGCGAACAGCTTTCCGGTGAAGATGATCTTCTCGGGCATCACGTGCTCGAGCCGTCCGGCGGCGATGTCGGCGGTGACCAGCCATTTCGGCAGGAAGGCGAGGCCCATGCCTTGCAGCGCCGCCATATGCAGCAGCGTCTCGTTCCCGCTGCGCAGGACCGGATTGAGCTTGATGGCTTCGGGGCCGCGCTCGCCCTCGAACGAGAAACTCTCTCCGGGATAAAGCGCGTAGTGCAACAGCGCGTGACCGGCGATGTCGGCGAGCCCTTGCGGGCGTCCTACGCGTTTGAAGTAGGCCGGCGCGGCGACCATGTAGAACGGAATGTTGGTGATCGGACGTGCGATCAGCGCCTCGTCGGGCGCGGCCGTCGCGCGCAAGGCGAGATCGAATCCCTCTTCCACGAGGTTGACCAGCCGTCCGCTGAGGTCGACGTCGAGGCGTACCTCCGGATAGCAGGCCTGATAGTCCGCAAGCACGCCCGCAAACATCGCGTTCGCCATCCACACCGGTGCGGTCAACCGCAGCGTGCCGTGCGGGACGACGGTCGCGTTGCTGACGGCGGCCTCGACCTCGTCCAGCGAATCCAGCATCTGCCGCGCCTGCTCGAAATAGAGCGTGCCGCTTTCACTCAGGCTGACGCGCCGGCTGGTCCGGTTGAGCAGCCGCGTGCCGAGCCGCTTCTCGAGCTGCATCACATGCTTGCTCGCCATGGCGGGCGAGATGCGCAGGCGCTCTGCCGCGGTCACAAAGCTCTTTAGCTCGGCAACCAGGCAAAACACCCTCATGCTGACCAGAGAATCCATGAAATCATCAACACCGGAGAAATGAACCAATCCCGAAGCGGATAATGATCAAAGATTGGGAAACTATCAAATGGTGGCGACGCTCACATTCTGGAGACCATCATGTCCACCACCACCTTCGAGACCCCCGCCCCGGGCCGGGCCCTCCGCATCGGCCTCTGGGCCGCGCAAGTCCTGCTGGCCTTCGTCTTCATCTCGGCAGGGTTAGTGAAGTTCACCACCCCTATTCCTCAACTGGCCGCGATGATGCCCTGGGCCGGGCAGTACTCCGAGACCTTCGTCCGCTCCATCGCGCTGGTTGATCTCGCCGGTGGGCTCGGCATCCTCCTGCCCGCCCTGACGCGGATCCTGCCGCGGCTGACGGTGTTGGCTGCACTCGGTTGCGCGGTGTTGCAGGTCATAGCGCTAGTCTTCCACCTCTCGCGCGGCGAAGCTGACGTTGTACCGCTCAACGTCGTCCTGCTCGCGCTCAGCCTGTTCGTGCTGTGGGGGCGGAACAAGAAGGCGCCGATCGCGCCGCGTCAGTTCTGACCGGCGGCGGCGATGATCTCAGCCAAGAGATGGTCCCGCAGGGGCCTGCTCGCCGGCACCGCGATCCTCACGGCCGGCGGCACCGCGGCCAAGGAGGATCGCCTCGCCGAGGGTGTCGTGATCCTGATCGACAGCAACGAGCCCTATGTCATGGGGCACGCGATCAGCTACTCGGCCAATCTCTCCAAGCATTTTGCCGAGAGGGGCGCGAGATTGTTGATCGAGGTCGTCGCCAACGGCAAGGGCATCGACGTCTTCCGCGCGGACAAGACCCCACTGGGCGAGCCGCTCGCGACGCTGCGGCAGTCGCTGTCCAACCTCACCTACAGCATGTGCGCCTCGTCCAAGGCGATCGCAGAAGCCAAGGAGCAAGTCTCGATTCCGCTGATACCCGGTGCGATCCTCGTCCCATTCGGCATCGGACGCGTCGTCGATCTGCAACTGAAGGGCTGGGCCTACATTCATGCGTGAGACTGCGCACGAAAGCGGCCTGATGCTGTCGCGGCGATCGATCCTGATGGCCGCGCCGGCTCTTCTCGGCGTCCTGCGTACAGCCCGCGCGCAGGACAGCTGGCCGCCGGTGTTCGAAGCCGGCCGCAACCAGTTCACATTGGTGCGGCCGCACGCGCCGATGCCGCAGCTCAGGCTTCAGGACGTCAGCGGCCGGGACGCCGTCGTGGCGCCGAAGCCGGGCCGCATCACATTGGTGAACTTCTGGGCGACCTGGTGCGCGGCCTGCAAGCTCGATCTTCCAATGCTCGCACGCCTTGCAGGATCGCGACCGGCCAAGCTCGACATCGTCGCGATCTGCACCGACACCAAAGACTTGCGCAAGGTTCGCGCGTTTCTCGGCGGCCTCGCCGTGCCAAACCTTGCCTGCTATGTCGATGCCTATGGCACGACGGCGCAGGCATCGACCGAGACGTTCTCGATTCTCGGCATGCCCATCACCTATCTCGTCGGCACCAGCGGACGCATCGAAGGCTACATCATGGGCGCGCCCGACTGGCTCTCGCCGGCCGGCGCGCAGCTGCTGCAATTCTATCGCGAGCAAACCTGATCTAGTTCGGATGCCACCAGCGGCCGCCGATGACGACGCCCTCCGAGACGATCTTGCGATTCCCCGTCAGGTGCTCGCCGACGACGTCTTCGTAATCGAACTGGCCCTGCTTCACCGAAATCAGCGTGGCGTCGCCGACGCTGCCGGGCTTGAGGGTGCCAAGCTCGGGACGCCGCAGCGCCATCGCCGCATTCACGGTCGAGGCCGCGATCACATCCGGCAGCTCCATGCCCATGCACAAGAACTTCGACATGGTCGTGACCTGGTCATAGGCCGGGCCGTCGATGCAGAGCTGATGGATGTCCGAGGAAATCGTGTCCGGATAGAAACCATTGGCCAGCATGGCGCGCGCGGTCTTGAACGCGAACGAACCCTTGCCGTGGCCGATATCGAACAGCACGCCGCGCTCGCGCGCCTCCAGCACCGCCTTCTTCACGGTGCCTTGCGCCGTCGCCGGCGTGTTCGGAAAGGGACGGAACGCGTGGGTCAGCACGTCGCCGGGCCGCAGGCGGGCCAGCACGTCCTCATAGCTCGGCGGCGGATGATCGATATGCGCCATCAGCGGCATGCCGACCTCGTTCGCGACCTCGAGCGCGATGTCGAGCGGCACCGCGCCCGAGGTGCCCGACGAATGCAGGCCCACGCGCACCTTGATGCCGACGACGAGATCGCGGTTGGCATCGGCCACCTCGGCCGCCTCGATCGGATTCATCAACCGCAGCTCCTCGCTCTCGCCGACCATGATCCGGTGCGAGAAGCCGAAGATGCCGGCATGCGAGACGTGCAAATAGGCGAGGATGCGGACCTGGCTCGGCTCGATCACGTGCTTGCGGAAGCCGGCGAAATTGCCGGGGCCGGCGCTGCCGGTATCGACCGCCGTGGTGACGCCGGAGAGGCGGCAGAACTCCTCGGCGTCGATGCCGAGCGACGTGCCGCCCCAATAGACATGGGTGTGCAGATCGATCAGCCCCGGCGTCACGATGAACTGTGAGACGTCGCGCACATCCGTCCCCGGATCGGCCTTGAGCCCAACGCCGATCGCAGCGACCTTACCGCCCGAAAATGCGACATCCGTCACGGCATCGAGCTTCTGCGAGGGGTCGACCACGCGGCCGCCGCGCAGGATCAGGTCGAAAGGCATCATGGTCTCCGGATGGGGCAGTGCGGTGGGGCCGGCATCTCGGCCGGGCCGCGAGGGAGGAAGCGGTTCGCTTCTAGCAATTTTTGCGCCGACCGGCGTCGCAAACTGCGACGGTTGGCCATGAAAAATGGCGATCCCGGGAAGACTCGAACTTCCGACCTACGGTTTAGGAAACCGTCGCTCTATCCGGCTGAGCTACGGGACCGCGGAACCCGGCGCTGCAGGTTCGGCCCCCTCATAGCAGAGCAGGATACGGTTCGCCAGCCGCAAGGCGGGCAATCGTCAACTTGAATAAGGAGGCTGTACAATCGCTTCCAGATCGACCCTGCGGAGCAGCCACATGATCGAAAGCATCAGCGCCATCACGCTCGGCACCCATGACATGGGGCGCGCCGTGGACTTCTACCGTTCGCTGGGATTCGAGCTCCTCCATGGCGGCGAAGCCGCTGCATTCACGAGCTTCCGCGCCGGGACCGGCTACCTCAACCTGATTGCGCAGCCGGACGACAAACGTTGGGCTTGGTGGGGCCGCGTCATCTTCTACGTTGCCGACGTCGACGCGACCTTTGAGCGCGCCTGCGCGGCCGGATGGCGGCCGTCGACAACCCCGCGCGATGCGGAATGGGGCGAGCGCTACTTCCACCTCACCGACCCCGACGGTCATGAACTCAGTTTCGCGCGGCCGCTGCGCGGCGTTTGAAGCGGCAGCCGGCTACGCCCTGATATTATTGTCCTTCACGACCTTGCCCCAAGTGGCGACCTGCTTGTCGAAGAAGGTCTTGAAGGTGGCGCCGTCCTGGAGCAGCAGCGTCATGTGCTGCGTCTCCTTCAGCTGGGCGGCGGTCGCGGGCTCGCTCAGGATCTCCTTGGACGCCGCCGCGAAGGCCGCGACGACATCGGGCGGTGTGCCCGCGGGCGCGAAGATGCCCCACCAGGCCAGCGTCTCGAAATCGGGGAAGCCGGCCTCGATCGCGGTCTGAGTATCAGGCAGGGCGGGCAGCCGCTCGCGGCCGAGCTGAAGGATCGGGCGCAGCATGTTGGTGCCGAGCTGAGCGGCGACCAGCGCCGCCGATCCCGCGATCAGATCGACATGGCCGCCGAGCACATCGTTCATCGCCGGCCCGCCGCCACGATAGGGCACGTGCATGATCTCGACGCCGGCCTTGCTGCCGAGCACGGTCATGGCGAGATGGCCGAGCGTGCCGATGCCGACCGAGGCGTATTTCACCGCGCCGGGGCTCGCCTTGCAGGCGGCGACCACGTCGGCGAAGCTCTTGTAGGGGCGGCCGGCGCCGGCCGCGATCACGTAAGGAGCGGTGCCGATCAGCAGCACCGGCATCAGCTCGCGCTCGACATCGACCGGCGGCTTGTCGAGGATCGACGGGATCACCGCGTGGGAATCGAAGGTGACCAGGAAGGTCGAGCCGTCAGCCGGACTCTTGGCGACCTGCGCCGCGCCGAGCGCACCGGCCGCGCCCGATTTGTTCTCGACCACCACGATGCGACCAAGCTTGGTCTGCAGGTTCGTCTGCAGCAGCCGCGCCATGGCGTCGGTCGATCCGCCCGGCGGGAACGGCACCACCAGCGTGATCTTGCCGGCCTGCGCCATCGCCGGCGTCAATGCGAGAATTGCCGGCGCGGCCAGCAGCGCCCGTCGTGTGATCGTCATGGTCCCCTCCCTTTATGTGTAGCGCTTTGCTTTTTTGCTTTTGAGCGCTAGGTCGTGCCGAAGCCTGATCCTGCTTTTCTGTATTCTGGCCGAGGCGGACTGAAGATGTCCAGCACGCGGGCGCCGTCGGGACCGGCGCGCATGGTGTGCGGCACGTTCCCTGGCGTGCGCCAGAAATCGCCCTTCTTCACCGGGATTTCCTCGTCGCCCTGGACGCGGATGGCGGAGCCGTCGAGCAGCACGCCCCACTGCTCCTCAGGGTGATGGTGCAGCGTGCCTTGCGCATGCGGTGCCAGCGTCACCACCGACAGCATCGCCTGCTCGCCGGAGAAGATGCGCGTGGTCACGCCGGCGGCGAGCTCGCGGAAGAGTCCGTCGCTGGCATCATCGAGATTGTGAAATTCTTGCTTCTGGCTCACGCCATCCTCCCTTCACGCTCCTCTGATCAGGACTTGCCGTAGGCGCCCTGGTAACGGCCCTCGCGGATCGCCTTCAGCGTCTCCTCCTCGCGCGCGACCTGGACCCGCACCGCTTCCAGCAGGGCGGCCGCGCCGGCAGCGGGAAACGACACGACGCCGTCCTCGTCGCCGACGACGATGTCGCCGGGCGCAATCACGCTGCCGCCGATCGTCACCGGCACGTTGATCTCGCCGGGGCCGTTCTTGTACGGACCGCGATGGATCACCGCGCGGGCGTAGCAGGGGAAGTCGTCGGCCGCGAAGGCCGCGACGTCGCGGATCGCGCCGTCGATGACGTAGCCTTCGGCTTTGCGCCATTGCGCGATGTTCTTCATGATCTCGCCGATCAGCGCGCGCGTCTCGTCGCCGCCGCCATCGACCACGATGACGTCGCCGGGCCCGACCAGGTCGAGCGCGCGGTGGATGGCAAGATTGTCGCCGGGACGGGTGCGCACGGTGAACGCCGTCCCCACCAGCTTGCCGCCGCGGTGATAGGGCCTCAAGCCCACTGCACCGGGCAGCCGGGCGAGATTGTCCGAGATCACCGAGGTCGGCGCGTCCCTGAAACCCTCGATGACATCGGCCGGCGGCTTCGTCACGCTGCTCGCTGCGATGGTGATCGTCATGTCCGTCCTTCCGTGTTTGTCTTATTCAGCATGTGTCCGCTCGTAGGCCAGATCCGGAAGGCCGCCACGTCGTCTGGCATCGCCCGCGGGGACTTAAGGCGCTCCCGCGCCAGTGTAACGGCCTGTCGGCAGGCGCTGTGACTCCTGTGCCACGTCAAGCACAAAATGTCAGCATAGCAGCCCTGAATTTCATGAGTTCCATGGGTGACAAGCCGGCAAGAAAGGGGCAAAAATCCGGCTCGACTCAGTTCGGGTTGCGTCTTGCAAGGAATGCTCTCTTAGAATGTCGGCCGTGGTCACATCGCATCGCGCGGCGCTGCTTCTCGTTGCCGCAGCAGGAATTTTCCTGCTGGCGCAGGGGCATGCGCAAGCGCAATGGTGGAAGCGCGCGCCTGTCGACTTCGAGTCCTGTGCCGACGCCGCCGAGAAGGCCGCAACCAAGGCCGAGAAGACCGCGGCGCTTGCCGATTGCAACGCCAAGTTCGCCGGCCGCCGCAAGCCGGGGGGCGGTTATTCCTATTACGATTTCCTCCAGGATCGCAGCTTCGACATCGCGGGACCGAACCCGACGCCGGAGGAGCAGAAGAAGATCGACGAAGCCTATACGGCCTATCTCGCCAGGCAGCGCCACAGCAACGAAGCGGCTCAAGCTACCGCGCGGCAGCAACGCGAACAGCAGGAGCAACAGGTGCAGCAGCTGCAGCAGATTGCGCTGCGGACCGAAGTCGCGCGCGTGCCGGTGCCGGTCGAGCGGCCGAAGGTGCAGCAAGCCGCGGGCGCGAAGCCGAAGGCTGCACCTTGCGCCAAGGGCTCGTTCTCCTGCGAATGGCCGCGGCTGTCGGAAAGCTTGAACGACCTGAAGAAGCTGTTCAACCCGACGCCGAGCAAGCCCGCGAAGAAGAGCTGAGTTACACCCATAACCGTCATTGCGAGGAGCCCTTGCGACGAAGCAATCCAGGGTCTTTCCGCGATGGGATTCTGGATTGCTTCGTGGAGCCTGTCATCGGGCCGCGCTGAGCGCGGACCCGTTGGCTCGCAATGACGAGTTGGATGGAGATCAGCTCCCACTCTCAGTTCGTGCGCTTCTTCTTGCCCTGTTTCGGTTTGGCCACCGGCGCAGTCGCTGGCTCTGTCACCATCGGCCAACTCCCCAACTGCGACCTGCTCTCCTGCAATCGCCTGTCATAGCCGGGGGAGTTCATGACCGTCGGCGGCCTCGCATAGGCGAGCGTCAACGTGCCGCAAAGCGCGATCAGCGCGAGGCCGATCATCAGACAACGTTTCATCACGCCCTCCTCGTCCTCAATCCACGCTGCGAATCTGCTGCGGCGTCATACGGGGCGGACCGTTGCCGGCCGCCTCGGCTTCCTTGATCAGCGCAACAATGCGGCGCATCAGCGGCACGGCGACATGGTTCTGTTCGGCGAGCGCGATGACCGCGCCTTGCAGATAGTCGATCTCGGTCTTGCGGCCCTGCTTCAGATCCTGCCACATCGAGGAGCGCGCCTCGGGATCGATCTTCATGGTCCGCCCGAGGATCGCGCTGAAGACCGCATCGGGCAGCCGCAGCAAGGCCGGAGACCAGCTCATCGGGATCGGCGTCGACGACACCGGCACGATGCCGGCGGCCTTCAGTGCGGCCAGCCCTTCCGCCATCTGGTCGGCGAACAATCTTCGCCAGTCGCGGTTCGCCAGTTGCGCGGCGAGCGGCATGTCGGACAGCGCGCTCAGCGCGTTGTTGAGGTTGATGATCAGCTTGCCCCATTGCACGCCGGTGATGTCACGGCTTGCGCGCACGTTGAGGCCAGGGACCGAAAGCGCCGCGGCCGTATTCTCCGGATCCTCTCCGACGTGGATGTCGCCGGAGGTGGAGCGGTGGAAACGGCCATTGTCCATCGCGATCACGTTGAACGGAACCATGCCGGCGAGCACGTGGCGGCCGCCTAACCGCTCGCGCAGCACCGCGACATTGCCGATGCCGTTCTGGAGCGAGACGATGACGGCATCCTCAGGCGCATGCTGCGCGATCTGGTCGGCGACAGCGGCGGTGTCGGCGCTCTTCACCGTGACCAGCACGATGCCGGCGCTGTGGAAGATCGAAGGGTCTTCGGACAGCGCCAGCTGGCCGACGCCGAGCTTGTTCTCGGAGCCGTCAAAATCGGTCAGAAGCAGGCCGAACCGCTCGAGCTCGGTCTTCACCCGCGGCCGCACCAGCAGCGCGACGCGCCGGCCCGCAGCGGCCAGCATGCCGCCGACGAAACAGCCGATGGCACCGGCGCCCGCCACCACGATCGGTCGATCCGCAACCACTGAACTTGCTCCCTGAATGAACGGCCTTCGATAGCAGAGGCGAGGCCGACAACCAATCGCGGCGCATCCGACTTGTAACAGTCACGACTGCCCCATATGTTTTCGCCCCGGGGCAGTCAGCGGCGAACGCTCGCGGAACGAGACACCAAAGGAGAGCACCATGGGTCTACTCGACGTCCTCAACGGCATGCAGAACGGCCCGCGCGGCCCGAGCTCGCCCAGCTCCGAGAAATCCTCCGGCGGCATGTCGCCAATGACCATGGCGCTGCTCGGCCTGCTTGCCTGGAAGGCGTTCAAACATTTCACGACCAGCCAGTCAGGTTCGGCGCCACAACCGTCACCATCGCCCGCGCCGCCGCCGGTGAACGCGGGTGCAGGAGGCGGCAGCTTGAGCGACATGCTCAAGGGCGGCCTCGGCGGCCTGCTCGCGGGCGGCGCGGCCGGCACCGTTCTGAGTGGCGGGCTCGGCGATCTCCTCAAGCAGCTGCAGCAGAGCGGCCACGGCGACACCGCCAGTTCCTGGGTCGGCAGGGGCGAGAACAAGCCGATCGCGCCGGGCGATCTCGCCAGCGCACTCGGCGCCGACCAGATCGAGAGCCTGTCCGCCCAGAGCGGCCTGTCCCGCGAAGAGCTGCTCTCCGGCCTCAGCCAGTACCTGCCTCAGGTGGTCGACCATCTGACGCCGGATGGACGGCTACCGACCGAGAACGAAATCTCGGGCCGGATTTGACAGCAGTCTCAGCAAGGGGGAGCACACTCATGAGCATGGGCGGCCTGTTGTGGATCATCCTGGTCGGCTTCGTCGCCGGCCTCATCGCGCGCTGGCTGGCGCCGGGGCCGAACAATCCGAGCGGCTTCATCCTCACCACCATCCTCGGCATCGCCGGCGCCTTCCTGGCAACCTTCGTCGGCCAGGCCATCGGCCATTACAGCCCGGACCAGGGGGCCGGCTTCATCACGGCGACGATCGGCGCGGTGGTGGTGCTGTTCATCTGGCACCGGCTGGTATCGAGTGGCGTGATCAAGGGGTAGCGCTTAGAGGCGATAACGAGAGTACGCCACCTCTTCATCGTCATGTCCGGGCTTGACCCGGGCATCCACGTTTTCGACCCGCGTGGCGACACGTGGATGGCCGGGTCAAGCCCGGCCATGACGTGCAGAGAGCGCGTGCACTCATCACGTGATCAAATGCATCCCCGCATCCATGCGCACGACCTCGCCGGTCATGTTGCTGGAGGCCGGCGTCGCCAGGAAGCAGACGAGCTGGGCGATGTCCTCCGCGGATGATGCGACCTTCAGCGGCACTTTCGCCACGACGCTGTCGCGCACCTGCTTGGCCTGCGCCTCGCCGCGGCCCTTGGTGAACCAGGGCGTGTCGATGTAACCGGGGCAGACCGTGTTGACGCGGATCAGCGGCGCCAGGGCGCGCGACAGTGACAGCGTCATGGTGTTGAGCGCACCCTTGCTCGCGGCGTACGCAATCGACGAACCGACGCCGCTGATGCCGGCGACCGAGGAGACGTTCACGACCGCAGATGGCCGCCCCGAAGCCTTGGCGGCGGCTTCGAGCAGGCTGCGCGCCGCGCGCACCATCTGGAACGGGCCGATGGTGTTGACGCCGTAGACCCGCTGGAAATCTTCGGCCGACAGACCGTCGAGATCGGCGTGAGCCACATGCTTGGTGGTGCCGGCATTGTTGACGAGGATGTCGAGGCGGCCCCAGCCGCTCGCCGCCGCGACGATCTTGCGGCAATCCTCATCCTTGGAGACGTCACCCTGTGCGACCAGCACCTCCGCCGCACCCGCCTTGCGGCAGGTCTCGGCGGTCGCCTCGGCTTCATTCCGGCTCGACGAATAGTTGATGACGAGCCGCGCCCCGCTGCGGGCGAGAATTTCCGCAGTCGCTGCACCCAGCCCGGATGCGGACCCCGTCACGATTGCGCACAAGCCGTCTTTTGCCATCCGGATTTCCTTCCCCTGTATCTGGTGTGGCGTCCTGTTTAGCGGGTTTGCCGCGCCCTGCAAATCGAGCAAACTCCGCTAAGCGGAATTAGCATTTCCTGAAGCCTGGCCCATGCCGGCGCCGCAGATGGACCTGCGATCAACGCTTGTCAGGGCCATGGCTTTTTCCGATCATCGGGCGCAAGAAGAGACTGCGCACTGGCCGATCAGACCAGACGCGCCAATGGCAAGATACGGGGAACGCTGTGGCGGAGAGTGACAATATCGTCGTCGAGACTGCGGAGAAAATCTTCGCCGATCTCGCCGATCCGCAAACCATCAACAACGACAAGAACAATTCCTGGCAGGCGCCGCTGTGGCAGGCGCTGAGCGAAGCCGGCCTGCCGCTGTCCTGGGTGCCGGATGATCTCGGCGGCTCGGGCGCGAGCCTCGCCGACGGCTTTGCGCTGATGAACGCCGCCGGCCGTTTCGCAGTCGCGGTGCCGCTGGCCGAGACCATGCTGGCGGGATGGCTGCTGGCACAGGCCAAGATCACATCGCCCGAAGGCGAGATGACGGTCGTGCCGGCGTCCCCGAAGGACCGCATCGCCCTCGATGCCGACGGTGCGCTCTCCGGCCGTGCGCGCGGCGTGCCCTTTGCCAAGACGGCGAAGCATTTTGCGGTGCTGGCGCACGGCAAGGACGGTGTTTCCATCGCGCTGATCGACGCGGCCAAGGCGCGGATCGAGGCCGGGCTCAATGTCGGCTACGACCACAGCGATACCGTCACGCTCGACAAGGTCCAGCCCGTCGCCATCAAGCCTGCGCCGAAGGGCTTCGAGCAGACCCATTTGATGCTGATGGGCGGCGTCGCACGCAGCCTGCAGATCGCCGGCGCGCTGGAATCGATGCTCGACATCTCCGTGCGCTATTCCAACGAGCGCGTCGCCTTCGAGAAGAAGATCTCGAAATTCCAGGCGGTGCAGCACAATCTGGCCCGGCTTGCCGGCGAATCCGCCGCGGCGCTTGCGGCGGCGACGTCCGCCGCCGACGCCATCGCCAATGCAAGGTCGTTCAACGACGAGATCTATCTCGAAGCCGCCTCCGCGAAGGTCCGCTGCGCGGAAGCCGCCGAGAAAGGCGGCGGCATCGCGCATCAGGTCCATGGCGCGATCGGCTTCACCATGGAGCACATCCTGCACCGCTATTCGCTGCGCGCGCTGGCCTGGCGCGACGATTTCGGCTCGGAGAGCTACTGGGCCGTCGAGCTCGGCAAGCTCGTCGCAAGCCGCGGCGCCGATGAATTGTGGCCGCTCGTGGCGTCGCGCTGATCCGGGAGAGAGACACAATGACTGCTGCCCTCCGTTTCGATCCGATCCGCCTGCCCGAGAAATGCGAGCAATTGCGCAAGGAAGTGCGCGCCTTCCTCGCAGAGGAAATCGCCGCCGGCACTTTCGATCCGCACAAGCCCAATCGCGAGGACACCGACGCGCCGGAATTCTCCCGCCGGGTCGGCGCCAAGGGCTGGCTGGGGATGACCTGGCCGAAGAAATATGGCGGCCAGGAGCGCTCCTTCCTCGAGCGCTACGTGGTGACCGAGGAGATGCGCGTCGCCAACGCGCCGACGCGGCGCTTCTTCGTCGCCGACCGCCAGAGCGGACCGGTACTTTTGAAATACGCGCCCGAGCACATCAAGATGGACATCCTGCCACGGATCTGCCGCGGCGAGATCTGCTTTGCCATCGGCATGAGCGAGCCGAACTCGGGCTCCGACCTGTTCGCGGCGAAGACGCGCGCGACCAGGACCGATGGCGGCTATCTCATCAACGGCACCAAGATCTGGACCTCGTCGGCGCATATCGCCGACTACATGATCGCGATCTTCCGGACCTCGCCGCCGACCAAGGAAAACCGCCGCCACGGCCTGACGCAGTTCCTGGTCAAGATGAAGCAGCCCGGCATCAAGGTGAACCCGATCGGCCAGATCACCGGCCAATATGAATTCAACGAGGTGGTCTTCACCGATCACTTCATCCCTGACGATCACGTGCTGGGTGAAGTCGACGGCGCCTGGAAGCAGGCGACGAGCGAGCTCGCCTATGAGCGCTCGGGCCCCGAGCGTTTCCTCGAAACCTATTACGTGCTGACCGAGCTGGTCCGCGCGGTCGGACCCAACCCGGATACGCGCAGCGCCGAGGGCATCGGCCGCCTCGTCGCGCAGCTCCACACCATGCGGCGGATGTCGGTCTCGGTGGCCGGCATGCTCGAAGCCGGCAAGGAGCCGGTGGTCGAAGCGTCCATCGTCAAGGACATCGGCACGGTCTGGGAGCAGCAGCTGCCGCATCGCGTGCGCGATCTCGCCGCCTTCGTCGAGGAGACCGCGACCAACCGCGAGACCTTGGAGCGGCAGCTCGACTTCGCGATCAAGACCGCGCCGAAACTCACCATTCAGGGCGGCACCACCGAGGTGCTGCGCGGCATCATCGCCCGCGGACTGGGCTTGCGCTAATTCAATCGAGGAACACTATGAGCACCTATCAAGATATCGGCGTCGAGAAGGTCGGGCATGTCGGCACCATCGAGATCCGCCGTCCGCCGCTCAACTTCTTCGACATCTCGCTGATCAACCAGATCGCGGACGCGCTCGACGAGTTCGACCGCGACATCGAGATCCGTGCCTCCGTGCTCTCCGCGCAGGGCAAGGCGTTCTGCGCCGGCGCCAATTTCGGCGATCCGGCGCGGCAGGCCCAGGAGGCGCGCGAGGCCGAGAAAAAAGGCGATCCGGCCGACAGTCTCGGCTCGATCAACCATCTCTACATCCAGGCCGTGCGCATCTTCCGCGCCAAGAAGCCGATCGTTGCCGCCGTGCAGGGCGCGGCCATCGGTGGCGGTCTCGGGCTTGCAGTGTCGGCCGATTTCCGCGTCACCTGTCCCGAAGCGCGCTTCTCCGCAAACTTCACCAAGCTCGGCTTCCATCCCGGCTTCGGCCTGACCGTGACGCTGCCGGAGCTGATCGGCAAGAACAACGCCGAGCTGATGTTCTATACCAGCCGCCGCGTCACGGGCGAGGAAGCCTACAAATGGGGCCTCGCCAACGAGCTGGTGCCGCAGGACCAGGTCAAGGCGGCCGCGATGAAGCTCGCCGCCGAGGTCGCCGAATGCTCCCCGCTCGGCCTGCTCTCCACCCGCGCCACGATGCGCAATGGCCTTGCCGACCGCGTGATGGCCGCGACCAATCACGAACTCGCCGAGCAGACGCGGCTGCGTGCGACGGAAGATTTCAAGGAAGGCGTGAAGGCCACGGAAGAGCGCCGCGCGGCGAATTTCAAGGGGCGGTAGTTCCGCGGCGATGAGCGCTTCTTCTTCCTTCTCCCCTTGCGGGAGAAGGTGGCGCGAAGCGCCGGATGAGGGGTTGTTTCAGCGCATTCAACCGCAAGAGATTCACTGGCGGAGAGAAACCCCTCACCCGGCTTCGCTGGCGCGAAGCCACCCTCTCCCACAAGGAGAGAGGGTTTGAACGCGCTCAGCTTACGCGGAACGTCACCCCGCCCAGCAAGAACTCGTTGCCCGCAACCGCGAGCCCCTTGGCCTTGGCGGTATGCAGCACCTGCGCCACGTCAGTCACCCGAAACTCCAGCGCGCTCATGATCTCGCTGGCGCCCTTCACGAAGCGAAAGGTCGCATTGGGCAGCTTCAATTCGGCATCGCCACTCGGCGCAACGCCGATGATCCTGCCCCAGTGCTCGGCGAGCCCCGCGGGATCCGGGCTCTGCATCTCCACCGCCGTCAGCGCCTCAGTCACATCCTTGCGGATGAATTTCTGCCAGTCCGGTCCCGCCGGAGGATACGGCCCGAGGATGTCGTCGCTGCCTTCGGTGTGATTGAACTCGATGAAGGCGGCGCGGCAATCGCGGGGGTGAAGCTGGACGCCGTGATACGGCGCGTGGTCGATGACGTTGGCGGTGCGCACGCCGAGCGCATTGGCATTGCGGCCGCGCGCGTCCGGATCGTCGCAGCAGAATATCGCCATGTAGCCGCCGCGGCCGCCGGTCTTTTCGATGAAGCGACCGGCCGTGGTGTCGTCCTTGAACGGCGCGACCACCTCCAGCAGAATCGTGTCGACCGGGAGCAGCGCGTTCTCCAGGCCGTATTTGGCGACATTGCCGTCGCGATAGCAGACGGCGAGGCCCATGATCCGACCGATATCCGTGATGACGGGCTCGAGCTGCGAGGCGACCAGGCAGATCTGACGCAGCCGGATATAGGGCGCCATCGTCATGCGCCCTTGAAGCTCGGCTTGCGCTTCTCAACGAAGGCCTTGGCCGCCTCCTTGTGATCCTCGGTGTCGCCGCAACGGGTGTGATGGATCGCCTCGCCGTCGAAGCAATCCTCCAGCGCCAGGTGCTCGGCGTTGTTGATGTTGCGCTTGATGAAGCCGAGCGCGATCGACGGCCCTTGCGCCAGCGACAGCGCGAGCTCGTGCGCGGCCGCGTCGATCTCGGCGTCGGGCACGACCTTCGTCACCATACCGATCGCATGCGCCTCCTTCGCGGTGAGCACCGGCGACATCAGATAGAGCTCGCGTGCCCGCGCGCTACCGAGCAACTGGGTCAGGAAATAGGTGCCGCCGTAATCACCGGAGAAGCCGACCTTGGCAAAAGCGGTGGTGATCTTGCAGGATTCGGAGGCGATCCGCAGGTCGCAGGACAGCGCCATGGACAGGCCGGCGCCGGCCGCCGCGCCATCGAGCTGGGCCACTACGGGCTTTGGCATCTGATGCAGGATGCGCGAGACCTCCATGCCGCGGCGCAAGTTTGCGAGCTTCTGCTCGAACGGCAGCGGCGCGCGCCCCTGCGCCATCGATTTGACGTCGCCGCCGACGCAGAAGGAGCCGCCGGCGCCCTTGAACAGCACCGCCCGCACCTCGGGATCATCAGCCGCGCGCCGCGCCGCCTCGACCAGCCCGGCGACCATGTCGGGATTGAGCGCGTTCTTCCGCTCCGGCCGGTTCATCGTGATGGTGAGCAGCCCGCCTTCGAGCTTTTGCAGGACCATGTCGTTGCTCATTGGGTGCTTGCCTCTTGTTCAATGCTTCGATTTTGCTCCGTCATTCCGGGGCGCGCCTCTTGGCGCGAGCCCGGAATCCATACTTACGATGGTGGTTATGGATCCCGGGCTCGCGACTTCGTCGCGCCCCGGGATGACAACCGGATATTTGGCTCGGTGGTCACGCCGTCACTTCTTCACCAGCGGGCAGCGCGACAGCTCCAATGACTGGAACGCCTCGTTGCCGGGGACGGTGGCGAGCAGCTTGTAGTCGTCCCAGCGGCCCTTGGACTCCGACGGCTTCTTCACCTCGAACAGGTACATGTCGTGGATCATGCGGCCGTCCTCGCGGATCTTGCCGTTCTTGGCGAAGAAGTCGTTGATCGGCGTCTCCTTCATCAGCTTGATCACCGCCGCGGCGTCGGTCGTGCCGGCTGCCTTCACAGCTTTCAGATAATGGGTGACGGAGGAATAGACGCCGGCCTGCGCCGAGGTCGGCACGCGCTTGGTGCGCTCCATGAAGCGCTTCGAGAATGCACGCGTGTCGTCGTTGAGATCCCAGTAGAACGCTTCCGCGAGCAGCAGCCCCTGCGCGGTCTCGAGGCCGATCGAGTCGATATCGGTGACGAACGCGAGCAGCGGCGAGACCTTCTGGCCGCCCTTGGTGATGCCGAACTCCGCCGCCTGCTTGATCGCGTTGATGGTATCGCCGCCGGCATTCGCGAGACCGATCACCTTCGCCTTGGAGGCCTGGGCCTGGAGCAGGAAGGACGAGAAATCCGACGTGTTGAGCGGGTGGCGGACGCTGCCAAGCACCTTGCCGCCGGTCTTGGTCACGACCGCGCTGGTGTCCTTCTCCAGATCCTGGCCGAAGGCGTAGTCGGCAGTGAGGAAGAACCAGCTGTCGAGACCCGACTTCACGGCCGCAAGACCGGTCACGTTGGCCTGGCCGTAGGTGTCGAACACGTAGTGGACGGTGTAGGGGCCGCAGGCCTCGTTGCTGAGACGGATCGAGCCCGGCCCGTTGAACATGATGATCTTGTTGCGCGCTTTCGCGATCTCGCCGGCGGCAAGCGCGGTCGCGGAGGCCGCGACGTCGTAGATCATCTCGACGCCCTGATTGTCGAGCATGTCGCGGGCAATGTTGGCGGAGAGATCGGCCTTGTTGAGATGGTCGGCCGCCAGCACCTGGATCTTGCGTCCCAGCACCTCGCCGCCGAAATCCTCGACCGCCATCTTCGCCGCAGTCTCGCTGCCGGAGCCGGTGATATCTGCATAAAGGCTCGACATGTCGAGGATGCCGCCGATCTTCAGCGGCGGCTTGTCCTGAGCCTGTGCGGCGCTCGCATTGAGGGCAAACGCGGCGGCAAAAATGCCGGACAAAATAGTCTTCATCGAAAACGACCTCCCTTATCGCGCCGTGCTCTGATGGCGGCTTGGTTATTGCTCTTAGCTATTCGCTGTTGCCGCAATCATGCCGCATGCGCAAGAGCGCAGCAAGCGCAGGTGCGATGCAGATGAATGATCAATGCGCGCTTTCCGCAAAGCGGAATGCCGAGAGGACGGAAGCTGTCCCCGCATCGTCATTGCGAGCCAACGGGTTCGCGCGAAGCGCGGCCCGATGACAGGCTCCGCGAAGCAATCCAGAAATGCATCCGCGGAAACAGTCTGGATTGCTTCGTCGCGAAGAGCTCGTCGCAATGACGGGGGTGAGAAAGCCCCTTCGCGTCTCACCACGCATGAGTTAAAGTCCGGCCGCAATGCAACCTCTCCGGATCACGTGACGCAACGGCCTCGCTTCATCGTCGCATGTCTTCTCGTCGCAAGTAGCTCGGCATTCGCGAGCCCCTGCCGGTTCGAGTCCCAAGGCGAAGGCCGCGTCGCTGCCATCGTCGATGCGCGCAGCGTGCGGCTCGGCGACGGGCGCGAGATCCGCCTCAGCGGCATCGCGCCGACCGCGACCACGAAGCAGGCGCTGACCTCGCTGCTCGCCGGCCGCGACGTGATGCTGCGGAGCGCTGACGACACGCCTGATCGCTACGGCCGCCAGAGCGCACTGGTCTTCATCGGCGAAAGCGACATCTCGGTGCAGGCCATGCTGCTCGCTCGGGGCGATGCCATCGCCTCCGCCGAGATTCTGGACAAGGACTGCGCGGCCGCCCTGATGGCGTCCGAAGCAGCGGCGCGGCGCCAAAAAATGGGCAGCTGGGCTGACCCGTCGGCCATAAAAAACGCGGAAAGTCCGGACGATATTTTGGCGGAGATCGGGCGCTTTACGGTGGTCGAGGGCAAAGTCCTGTCGGTCCGGCAAGCTGGGGCAACGACCTACCTCAACTTCGGACGAAACTGGACACGCGGCTTTGCCGTGACTATTTCAAGGCGCACGCTAGCGGCGTTCGAAAGCGCTGGTATGGCCCTTAAGTCCCTGGAGAATCGGCGTATTCGCGTTCGGGGCTGGGTTGAGGGGAATGCGGGGCCACGCATCGATGTACGCCTCGTGGGGCAGATCGAGTTGCTGGGCGCAAACGAGCCGACAGGGGTAAGGCCTTAAGTCAGGCCGGGCACGGGTTAAACGACGTGAATGGGGTGCTAGAACGGCACGGACTGGGCGATTGCCGCCGCCTGCGGGCTGCGCCGGCCGCGCTTTGCCTTGCGCTGGGCGGACTTCTCGCTGGCTGCGGCGATATGGGCCGGTTCCAGACTGCGGCGACCCCGGCAGCCGTCGCGATGCCGAAGCCGAAGCCCGCCGTAGCCCAAACCCCGGCAACCGAGAAGGAGCACGAGCGCATCCTGGCGAGCTATGGCGGGACCTATGACGATCCCAAGCTCGAGGCGCTCGTCAGCAAGACCGTCGACCGGCTGGTCGCGGCCTCCGAGCGGCCCGACCAGGGCTATAAGGTCACCATCCTCAATTCCGGGGCGGTGAACGCCTTCGCGCTGCCCAACGGCCAGCTCTATGTCACGCGAGGCCTGCTTGCGCTCGCCAGCGACACCTCCGAACTGTCCTCCGTGCTCAGCCACGAGATGGCGCATGTGCTGTCCAAGCACGCGGCGATGCGCGAGGACCAGGCCCGCCAGGCCGCGATCGTCACTCGCGTCGTCACCGACATGAGCAACGATCCCGACCTCACCGCGCTGGCGCTGGCCAAGACCAAGCTCACCATGGCGAGCTTCTCGCGCAAGCAGGAGTTCGAGGCCGACGGCATCGGCGTCAGCATTTCCGCCAAGGCGCATTTCGACCCTTACGGCGCGGCGCGCTTTCTGTCCGCAATGGAGCGCAATGCCGAGCTGAAGGCCGGCAAGAGCTCGCTCGATCCGCGCGCGCAGGATTTCACCTCGTCGCATCCGGCAACTCCGGAACGCGTGCAGAACGCGCAGAACATAGCCCGCCAATACACGGCGCCCGAAGGCGCCGAGCGCGATCGCGAAAGCTATCTTGCCGCGATCGACAACCTCGTCTATGGCGAAGACCCCAGCGAAGGCTTCGTCCGCGGCCGGCGCTTCCTGCATCCGAAGCTCGGCTTCACCTTCCAGGCGCCGGACAATTTCACGCTCGACAACACCGCGCAGGCCGTGATCGGCGTGCGCGAGGGCGGCGCGCAGGCGATGCGCTTCGACGTCGTGCGCGTGCCGGCGGAGCAATCGCTGGGCGACTACCTCAACTCCGGCTGGATGGAAGGCGTCGAGAAGGCCTCGACCGAGGATCTCACCGTCAACGGTTTCCCGGCGGCGTCTGCCACCGCCAAGGGCGATCAGTGGCAGTTCAAGGTCTATGCGCTGCGATTCGGCAGCGACGTCTATCGCTTCATCTTCGCGGCACGGCAGAAATCGACCGAGAGCGAGCGGAATGCGCGCGAGACCGTCAACTCGTTCCGCCGGCTGACGCTGGAGGAAATCCAGGCCGCTCGCCCGCTGCGCATCAAGGTCATCACTGTGCAGCCCGGCGATACCGTGGAATCGCTCTCCCACCGCATGGCCGGCGTCGACCATCCCGCCGAGCGCTTCCGCGTGCTGAACGGCCTCGATCGCACCGCGCAGGTGAAGGTGCGCGACCGCGTCAAGATCGTGGCGGACTAATTGTTTGAGCATGATCGCATCGGACAACCGCTACACACTTTCCGGATCATGCTCTGACGCCGCGCCAAGCGCGTCTCATCCTATTGAAGAGAACTTTGCCGCGGCTTCCCCCGCACCATGATCAGCACCGCCGCCATCACCTCCAGCGCGATGCAGAGATAGAACGGCAGCGTATAGCCGCCGGAGAGATCGCGCAGGAAACCGACCACGCCGGGACCGAACGCGTAGGTCACCTGGTTGATCGCCGTGTTGAGGCTGATCAGCACGCCGAAGGCGGCGGAGTCGAACTCCTGCTGCACGATGAGCGAGGGCAGCGTGATGAGGTTGCCGACCGAAAAACCGAACACGGCGCAGGCCGCGATCAGCACATAGTCGTTGTGCAGGTTGACGACGACGAGAAGCGCGGCGGCCTGGCTGAGGAACGACAGCGCCGACGCGAGGCGCTGATCCAGACGGTCGATCACCAGCGAGAACAGCACGCGGCCGACCACCGCCATCGCGGTCAGCACCGCGACGGCCACGGCCGCGCGCTCGCGTCCGATCACGGGATCGAGGAACGAGATCAGATGCACGATGAAGCCGACCTGGGCGAACAGAACCAGGGCGAAGGCAATCGTCACCGTGAGGAAACCGGCATCTCGCAGCGCCCAGGCGCGGATCTCCGTCGATGATTGCGGCTTCGCCTTCGCCGCCGCCTGCCACCCGTGGCGATCGGGCGGGCGGCCGACGAGAAGGAGGATGACCGGCACGAGCAGCACCAGCATGGCGCCGGCGGCGGCATACATCGCACCGGCAAAGCCGATATGGCCGATCAACGCCACCAGCAGCGGCACGCCGGCGATGCCGCCGAAGCTGGCGCCGTTGAGCGCGAGACTGATCGCCATGCCGCGCTTCTCGTCGAACCACAGGCTGATCGTGTTGGTGATCATGGCAAGACTGGTGCCGGCCCAGCCGAAGGCGAGCACGGCATTGGCGAGATAGAGCTGCCAGGGCTCGCGCACCGCGCCGATCGCGACCGCCGCGGCCGCCATCGCCAGCGTCCCGGCGATCAGGCTCAGCCGCGGACCGTATTTCCGCACGGCCTCGCCGACGAAGACGACCAACAGCGCGCCGAACAGGTAGAAGAACGTGGTGCCGGAGGAGATCAGCGACGCCGGCCAGCCCCGCGCGCGCTGCAGCTCGGCGACATAGACGCTCTGGCCGTAGAAGCCGAGCCCCCAGCCGAACGTGGCGAGCAGGAAGCAGACCGCGACGATGCGCCAGCCTTCATAGCGGAGCGAGGATTCGTTGGCCGGAGGCTGTTGAAGATTGTCGAGCATCGCCGCTTACTCCGTCATGCCCGGGTTTGTCCCGGGCATCCACGTCCGCACGTCTAAGACGTGGATGGCCGGGACAAGCCCGGCCATGACGCAGCATCTATTATCTTACCTCAGAAATCACTTCGATCTGGATCGAAGCATCAACGCTGCTGACAATCTGCCGCCACTTAGACCGCGTCGGGAAATTCGCCCATGGCCGCCTCCAGCCGCGCCTTGCGGCGCTTCGCCCAGGAGACCAGCGAGAGCACCGCAAGGCCCAGCACCACCGGCGGGAACACCACGAGGTTCACCGCGGACCAGCCGTAATTGGCGAGCAGCTGGCCCGACGAGAACGAGCCGATCGCCATCATGCCGAACACCAGGAAATCGTTGAAGGCCTGCACCTTGTTGCGCTCCTGCGGGCGATGGGTCTCCAGCACCAGCGCGGAGGCGCCGATGAAGGAGAAATTCCAGCCTACGCCAAGCACGATCAGCGTCGCCCAGAAATGCATCGCCGTGAGGCCGGAGAGACCGATGATGGCAGCGCCCGCTTCCAGCAGCAGGCCGGCGGCGACGATCTTCGGAGCGCCGAAGCGCGCGATCAGCGTGCCCGTGAAGAAGCTCGGCCCATACATCGCAACGATGTGCCATTGCAGGCCGAAATTGGAATCGGACACGGACAGGCCGCACAGCTTCATCGCAAGCGGCGCCGAGGTCATGACCAGGTTCATCATGGGATAGGAGATGACGCCGCACAGCGCTGCCGCGATGAAGCGCGGCTGGGACACGATCATGAGCAGCGGCCGGCCGCCGTGCAGATCGGCCGGCGCGGGCTTCGGCATATCGACGCCGGCGACGATGCCCATCGCGATCAGCGCGACGGCGGCCTGCACCAGGAAGCTGAAGGCGAACAGATAAGGCTGCCAGACATCCATGGTCCATTGCACGAGCTGCGGACCGAGCACGCCGGCGAACACGCCGCCCGCCATCACCCAGGACACGGCCTTCGGCCGGTAGGCCGCACTGGCGCCATCGGCGGCTGCGAAGCGATAGGATTGCGCCACCGCGCCGTAGAGACCGCCGAGGAAAGTCGCCAGACAAAACAGCGCGAACGAGCCGCGCAGGATCGCGAACGAGCCGAGCAGACCGGTGAGCGTACCGAGACCCGTGCCGATGACGAAGGCGGCGCGGCGGCCGAAGCGGCGCGAGATCGCACCGGTCGGCAGTGTGCCGGCGGCGAGCCCGACCACATACATCGAGATCGGCACGGTCGCGAACGACATGTCCGGCGCGAGCGTGGCGCCGACGATCGCACCGGTGGCGAAGATCACGGCCGAGTTGGCGCCGGTCAGCGCCTGCGCGGCGGCGAGGCGCACCACGTTGGCGCGCACGCGGGCGTCGTCGGCGATCTCATTGGCGGCAGTCACGTCCAGCATCGGCATTTCCGCCCAAAGGGCTCTGTTGATTCGCGGCACTATGGAGGGGTGAGAGAGGGCCGGCAACCGGCGCAAACGGGCGCGGGCCATGCCCCTGACGCAATCGCTGGAATGATAACGCTGCGCACCCTTGACGGCTTGCGCTCGATCAAATCCTATCCGCCGCGATCTTCCCGGGAGTTACCTTCATGTCCGTCGACGACAGGCCCACGCTTCACGCTCCCGACGACGATCCCTGGCTGTGGCTGGAGGAGATCGAGGGCCGGCAGGCACTCGATTTCGTCGAGCGGCAGAACAGCCTGACGCTCGCCGCGTTCGGCGGCAAGGCCTTCGAGCACGATCGCGACATCCTCGCGGCGATTTATGACCGACCTGACAACATTCCCTATGTCAGCCGGCGCGGCAACGACCTGCACAATCTCTGGAAAGATGCCGCCAACCCGCGCGGCCTGTGGCGGCGGACTTCGCTTGCGGAATTTCGTAAAGCCGATCCGGCATGGGAGACCATGCTGGACATCGACCAGCTCGCGAGAAGCGAAGACGAGGATTGGCTGCTCAGCGGGATCGCCACGATGCCGGGAAGCTCGCGCGCGATTCTGAGCCTGTCGCGCGGCGGCAGCGACGCCGTCACCTTGCGGGAATTCGACCTCGCCACGAAAAGTTTTGTCGCGGACGGCTTTACGCTGCCCGAAGCCAAGGGCGGCGTCGACTGGCTCGATGCCGACACACTGCTGCTGTCGAGCGCTTTTGGCGAGGGGATGGCGACGAGCTCGGGCTACGCGCGGACGGTCCGGCTGTGGCGGCGCGGCCAGCCGGTCGAGCAGGCTGAGGTGATCATCGAGACCACCGCCGAGCACATGGTGATCTATGGCAACACCGACGACACCGGGGCGGCGCCGCGCGTGTGGATCGTCGACCAGATCGACTTCTTCAACCACGCCATCTGGCTGCGCGATGCGGCCGGCACGACGACGAAGCTCGATCTGCCGACGGGGATTTGGATGCAGGCGCATGGCGACTGGTTCGCGATGAAGCTACGCAAGGACTGGCAGGTCGAAGGCCGGACCTACACCACCGACACCGTGCTCGGCATCTCGCTCTCGGCCTTCCTCGTCGGCAGCCGCGATTTTGTTGTCCTGTTCGAGCCCGCACCGCGGCGCGCGCTGCAGGGGTTGTTCTGGGCGGCAGGAAAGCTGGTGCTGTCGATTCTCGACGAGCTCAAGCCGCGCTTCGAGATCTGCACGCCGTCGGCTGCGAGCTGGAGCCGCAAGACGCTTTCCGGCCTGCCTCAGATCGGCGTCGTCGATATCTGGCCGCTCGATCGCCATCCGAGCGAGAGCAATGGCGATCTGCTCGCCAATGTGCAGGATCCGCTGACGCCGCCCTCGCTGCTGCTGATCGAGCGCGGCGTCGCCAGCCCGATCGTGCTGAAGCAGGCGCCGAAGACGTTCACTGCCGATGGGCTCGTGGTGACGCAGCACGAGGCGATCTCCGTTGACGGCGAGCGTATCCCCTATGTGCAGACCGGCCCCGCTGGCGAGACCGGCGATGCGCCGGTCTATCTGAGCGCCTATGGCGGCTTTGGTCTCGCGGTGAAGCCGTACTACAATTCCTCGCTCGGCAAGCTGTGGCTGGAGCGCGGCGGCACGATTGTGCAGGCGAATCTGCGCGGCGGCGGCGAGTTCGGCACGCGCTGGCACGATGCCGGACGGCTTGCCGGCAAGAAGCTCTCTCACGACGATTTCGCCGCCGTCGCCGCCGATCTCGTCCGCCGCGGTGTGACGAGCGCAAAACGCATCGCCGCGCAGGGCGGATCGAACGGCGGCATCCTCATCACCAACATGCTGGTGCGCTACCCCGAGCGTTTCGGCGCGCTGTTCTGCACCATCCCGCTGATCGACATGCGCCGCTACACCAAGCTGCTCGCCGGCGCGAGCTGGATCGCGGAATATGGCGATCCCGACAAGCCCGACGAATGGGAATGGCTGAAGACCTATTCCGCCTATCACAACGTCAAGGCCGGCCAGTCCTACCCGCCGATCCTGATCGCGACCACGCGGCGCGACGACCGCGTCCATCCCGGCCATGCCCGCAAGATGGCCGCAAAACTCCAGGCGATGGGCTTTGAAGCCTGGTTCTACGAGCCCGCCGCCGGCGGCCATGGCTACGGCAAGGACAACAAGGAGCGCGCCGGCTTCGAGGTGCTGGGTTTTCGGTTTCTGAAGGAGAGGATCGGGTGGAAGGATGAAGGCTAGCGTGGATGCGCTGACGTCTCCACATCGTCATGGCCGGGCTTGACCCGGCCATCCACGCCTTGCCCTCCGGCACAAAGAACGTGGATGCCCGGGCCTTCGCCTCACCGAAGCGGCTTCGGCCGCGCAGGCGGGACAAGCCCGGGCATGACGACCTCCTAGCCTCGCGCGAACACCAGCGTCAGATTGTTCGCGGGCATCTCGATCGTATCGACGAGGCCGAGGCCTGCCGCCTTCGCGAGCTTCTCGACATCGACGACGTCGCGCACGCCCCATTCGGGATTGCCCTCGCGCAAGGAGGTGTCGAACACCGCATTGCTGAGCGCAGTGTGCTTGCCGTCGCGCTTGAAGGGGCCGTAGAGGAACAGCTTGCCGTCACGGCGCAAATAACGGCCCGCGCCGGCGAACAGGCCTTCGGCCACGGCCCAGGGCGCGATGTGAATGACATTGGCGCAGAACACGGCCGCGAGGCTGGTCGGCCCCTGCCCGCTTTTCATTTCCGGACACCAGTCTGGATCGGTAAGGTCGATGCGCAGGGGTGGGCGAATGTTCGGCAAGCCGGCATGCACGCGCCAGGCTTCGATGCTCTTGAGGTGGCGCTGGTTGAGATCGCTCGGCCACCAGATCAGGCCCGGCGTGTGGCGGGCGAAATGCACCACGTGCTGCCCGGTTCCACTGCCGAGTTCCACGACGTTGCCGGTCGCATCCGCGAGATGCTTTTCCAGCGCTGCCCAGATCGGTTCGTGATTGCGATGGAAGGCCGGCGCGTCGAGCCGGCCATCCGGCTCGACCCGTCCGCCATCCCTGCCAAATTCGACCACATATTCAGCCAAGTGCCGTCCCCAAAAAATGCGAACCAGAAAGAAGGCCAAACGTCCGAGAATAATCTGCTAGTCCACGCCCATCCGAATGAACGAACTATCTCGTCAGTTGCAATGCGCAGGATATTAACTCCATTTCACCGCGTGCATAGTCTTGATTGTCAGGCGATGGCCTTTGTGCTTTTGAACAATTCCGCAAACGAGATCATCGAGATAACGCCGGGACGATGCCTTGACCGCCTTTCTTCGCAAGCCCGCTCTGCTTGCTGCGCTGGCCCTCCTCGCCGGTGCGGCAATTGCCCCGGCGGGGGCGCAATCCACCGTGGCGGAAGGCCAGAAGCTTGCCTTCGACCGCGGCAAGGGCAATTGCCTCACCTGCCACGTCATCAAAGGCGGCGACCTGCCGGGGACGATCGGACCGGAGCTGAAGGACATCAAGGCCAAATACCCCGATCGCAACGAGCTCACCGCGATCATCTTCGACGAGACCAAGCGCAATCCGCAGACCATGATGCCGCCGTTCGGCCGGAACCGGATTTTGACCGAACAGGAGATCGACGCGATCGTTGATTTCCTGCAGACGCTGTAACCGCCGGCGGCCCCAGGAGACTTGAGATGACCACGACCCCCAAGCCTCATTGGAGGCCTCATCCGACGCGGCGCCTGATCCTTCAGGGCGCTGCCTCCGTGGCGCTGCTCGGCCTCGGCAATCTGCCGTTCGCGCCCGCGCGCGCCGCGGCGAACGACAAATATCCGGAAGAGGCCTTCAGGCAGAAGAGCGAGGCGGATGCGATCAAGGCGCTCTACGGCAAGGCCGCCGAGCCGTCGGACAAGGTCAAGCTGGATGCGCCGGAGATCGCCGAGAATGGCGGCGTGGTGCCGATCTCGGTGACGACGTCACTCGACAAGGTCACCTCGATCTCGTTCTTCGTGGCCGAGAACCCGAACGCGCTCGCGGCCAGCTACAGGATTCCCGAGGGCACGATCCCTGCCGTCGCCAACCGGCTGAAGATGGCCAGGACCACCAAATTGACCGCGATCGTGGAGGCGGACGGCAAGCTCTACAGCGCGACCAAGGAGGTCAAGGTCACCGTCGGCGGTTGCGGCGGTTAATCGAGGCAGTTCGACATGGCATCCAGCATTCGCGTACGCGCAACATCGACCGGCGACATCACCGAGGTGCAGGCGCTGATCCAGCACCCCATGGACACCGGCCTCGTCAAGGACTCCAAGGGCGAGTTGATCCCGGCGCATTTCATCCAGCAGCTGAAGTTCGAGTGTAACGGCAAGGACGTGTTCGTCGCCGATTGGGGCACAGCGGTCTCCAAGGACCCCTATGTCAAGTTCAGTTTCAAGGGCGCCAGGAAGGGCGACGAGCTCAAGATCTCCTGGACCGACAACAAGGGCGGCTCGGATACGACCACCGCAAAAATCGCGTGATGAAGGCCCGCATCCACCTCCTGCTTGGCTCGCTCGGCGCCGCGCTCGTCGCGTTCGCGCTCGCCTCGCCGCGCGTGATCGCGGCCGACAAGGTCGATCCCGTCGCCGACGCCAAGGCGTTCCAGAACTTCTTCTTCCAGAAGTTTCCGAACGTGAAGCACGAGGATTTCGTCAACGGTCCGTACTCCATGAACGAGGACATGAAGCGCCAGTGGCAGGAGAAGGAGGAATTCCCTCCTTACGAGTTCGCGCTCGAGGCCGGCAAGGAGATGTTCTCGACCCCGTTCAAGAACGGCAAGACCTATGCCGATTGCTTTCCGAACGGCGGCATCGGCATCCGCCAGAACTATCCGTACTTCGACAGCGGCGAAGGCAAGGTCATCACGCTGGAGCTCGCGCTCAACCGCTGCCGCGAGGCCAATGGCGAGGCGCCCTATTCCTACATCAAGGACGAGATGGCCTCGCTCACCGCCTACATGGCCTACACCTCGCGCGGCAAGCTGATGGACATCAAGATACCCGACGATCCCCGCGCGCTGGCGGCGTACGAGAACGGCAAGCGCTATTTCTACACGCGGCGCGGCCAGATGAATTTCTCCTGCGCGAGCTGCCATGTGCAGAGCCCGGGCGAGCGCATCCGCGCCGAGACCCTCGCTCCGGCGCTCGGTATCCTCAACGCGATGCCGATCTACCGTTCCGAATGGGGCGGCATGGGCACGACCAGCCGCCGCTTCGTCACCTGCAACAGCCAGACCCGTGCGGTTCCGCTCGAGCCGCAGTCGGATGAGTATCGCGACGTCGAATATTTCCTGTCCTACGTCGCCAACGGCCTGCCGATCTCGGGACCGGGAGCACGGCCATGAAGCGGTCACTTGGCTTGGCCATGCTGCTCGCCTTGAGCCTTGCGCCATCCGCGCGCGCGGCGAGTGAGGCGGACTACAAGGCGGCCTATGCCGCCGCCGAAGCCGCCTCCAAGGAGGCGGCCGGCATGCGCAACCAGTGGACGGTGACCGTATCTGCGCTGGCGGCCGCGAAAAGGGCTGCCGATGACGGCGATTTCGGCCGTGCGGTGGCTGCAGCCAGGGAGGCCGAAGCGCTGGCGAAGGCGTCGATCTTCCAGGCTGTTTCCGAAAAAGAAGCCTGGAAGGCGATGGAAATCCGCTAGACTGCCCCGCGGTGAACGCAGTCCCCACGAGAGGCGCGGAGAATTCTTGAATGGCGATCCGCCGCCGCGATTTCCTGAAAGGTGCAGGCCTTGCCGCGGCAACGATCGGCCTGCCGCGGCTCGCCCGCGGCGCTGACGCGGCCAGCATCTACGACCTCGAACGGTTCGGCAATGCACGCATCCTGCACATCACCGACACGCATGCGCAGCTCAACCCGGTCTATTTCCGCGAGCCCAGCGTCAATATCGGCATCGGCGAGATGGCGGGACGGCCGCCGCATCTGGTCGGCCGCGCCTTTCTCGAACACTTCGGCATCCGCTCCGACAGCGCCGATGCCTACGCCTTCACCTGCTTCGAGTTCGAGAAGTCCGCAGGCCGCTTCGGCAAGCTTGGTGGCTTTGCCCATCTGAAGACGCTGGTCGATCGCCTGCGCGCCGATGTCGGCGAGCGGCGTTCGCTGCTCGTCGACGGCGGCGATCTCTGGCAGGGCACGGGGCTGGCCAACCTGATGCAGGGCCGCGACATGGTCGAGGTCGCCAATCTGCTCGGCATCGAGGCGATGACGGGCCATTGGGAATTCACCTATGGCGAGCAGGCGCTGCGCGACAATCTCGAGCGCTTCAAGGGCGAGTTCCTGGCGCAGAACGTGTTCCTGACCGAGGAAGCCGCGTTCAACGACGCCCCCGCCTTCGACAAGGCCACGGGGCGCGTGTTCAAGCCTTCTGTCATCAAGGAGCTCGGCGGGCATCGCATCGCGATCGTCGGCCAGGCCTTTCCCTACACTCCGATCGCGCATCCCAGGAGGTTCACACCGGACTGGAGCTTCGGCATCCGTGAGGAGGAGTTGCAGAAGCATGTCGATGCCTTGCGTGGCACCGACAAGGTCGACGCCGTCGTGCTGCTGTCGCACAACGGCATGGACGTGGACCTCAAGCTCGCCAGCCGGGTCACCGGCATCGACGTCGTTCTCGGCGGCCACTCCCATGATGCCGTGCCGCAGCCGATGCCAGTGAAGAACGCAGGCGGCACGACGCTCGTCACCAATGCCGGCTCCAACGGCAAATTTCTGGGTGTGCTCGATCTCGCACTCGACAGCGGCAAGGTCAGCGACGTCAGGTATCGGTTGCTGCCGGTCTATTCGGAGCTGCTGAAACCCGATCCGGCGATGGCCGAGCTGATCGGCCGGGTCCGTGCGCCGCACGTGGCCGACTGGTCGGAAAAGATCGCAACGCCCGACCGGCTGCTTTATCGCCGCGGCAATTTCTCCGGGCCCATGGACGAGCTGATCTGCACTGCGCTTCGCACCGAGCTCGACGCCGAGATCGCGCTGTCGCCGGGCTTCCGCTGGGGCGTCACCGCGCTGTCCGGCCAGGCGATGACCATGGAGGATCTGCTGGCGGAAACCGCGATCACCTATCCCGAGACCTATGTGCAGGAGATGACGGGAGCCCAGATCAAGGACCTGCTCGAGGACGTCTGCGACAACCTCTTCAACGCCGATCCCTACTACCAGCAGGGCGGCGACATGGTCCGTGCCGGCGGACTCAGCTACACCTGCACGCCGGACGCCGCGATCGGCAGCCGCATCTCGGAGCTGAAGCTCGGTAGCGGCAAGGCGCTCAGCGCCAGCCACCGCTACAAGGTCGCGGGCTGGGCCTCGGTCAACCCCCAGCAGGGCGCGCCGGTGTGGGACGTGGTCGGCAAATATCTGCGCTCGGGCCGGATGATGCCCGAACGGCTCGGCTCCGGCGTCACGCTGAAAGGCGTCGAAGGCAATCCAGGCATTGCAGGACTGGGATGATGGGGCCGCAACTCTTGTCCGTGGCGGTACCGGCTGCAACAAGAATCTTCTAAATTTCTTTGTTCATGCAGTGAATTACTTCTCTTTCTGACCCGGATCGTAGTAGAATCTTGGAAGTCAGTTCCAAGCCGGGTCCTGCCATGATCTTCCGCCAGCTCTTCGACAGCGTTTCGGGCACCTATAGCTACGTCCTCGCCAGCCGCCCCGGCGGCGAGGCGCTGATCCTCGATCCCGTGCTGGAGAAGGTCGACCGCTACTGCCAATTGCTGCGCGAGCTCGACCTCAAACTGGTCAAGGCGGTGGACACGCATCTGCATGCCGATCACGTCACCGGCCTCGGCGAGCTACGCGACCGCACCCATTGCATGACCGTGATGGGCGACCAGACCAAGGCCGACGTCGTCGCCATGCGGGTGGCCGACGGCGACAAGGTGACGATCGAGGGCTTGTCGCTCGACGTGATGTACACGCCGGGCCACACCGACGATTCCTATTCTTATTTGATGGGCGACCGCGTCTTCACCGGAGACACGCTGCTGATCCGCGGCACCGGCCGCACCGATTTCCAGAACGGCTCGGCGCGCGCGCAATACGATTCGATCTTCAACCGCCTCTTGAAGCTGCCGGACGAGACGATGGTGTTTCCGGCCCATGACTACAAGGGCGACACGGTCTCCACCATCGGTGAGGAAAAACGCTACAATCCACGGCTTCAGGTGCGCTCGGTCGACGAATATGTCGAGCTGATGGCCAATTTGAAGCTGCCCAATCCGAAGATGATGGACGTGGCGATCCCCGCCAACATGCATGTCGGCCTGCATCAGGAGGTGCTGGAGAAGGAAGGACGCGCGCTCAGCGCGATCGAGGCGATCCGCAGCCTCGGCCGGCCGGACATCCTGCTGGTCGACTTGCGCGAGACCAATGAGCGGATGAAGCACGGCATGCTCGAAGGCGCGCTGCACACGCCGTATCCCTCCGTCGAGGAAAGCCTCAAGCCCGGCGGCATGCTGCGCGAGGTCGCGGCCGCAACCGGGCGCCGTGTGGTGTTCTTCTGCGCCTTCGGCGAACGCTCGGCGATGGCCGTTGCGGCCGCAAAGGAAGCTGGGCTTCCCAACACCGCCCATATCGCCGGCGGCATCGATGCCTGGAAGAAGGCGGGCGGGCCGGTGGTGCACTGACGGCCTCGTCGCCTCCTTGAGATAAGTCAGGCGCCGCACATATTTGGCGGGTAGATTCGGATGCAGCATCACCATCCGGGACCAGCCATGGCCAAGACCGGCAAGCCGAGCGAGCCACCCAAGATCACCGAGAACAAGCCCGCGGACGACAAGGCGAAGAGGGCCCCGCGCCGGCGCGAGACCGATGACGACGATTACGAAGACGGCGACATCGCAACGCCGAAACGTGATCGCTATGGCCCGGACGACGAGCCATTCTGAGGAGATCTTGATCGCGCGCTAGCGGGATGGAGCCCTACCTGCACTATCTGCCATGCGCCTGCGTTCATGGACAAATAACTGCCAGCCCCGATAGTTTGCCCGTCCACCGGGAGTGAAACGGAACTGCAATGGTCGACGTTCTCGCCGCACCGCAACAAGGCAAGACCGACAGTGCGCTGCGCACGCTGACGGGGATCTCGATCGCGCATTGGGTCAGCCATTTCCATCTGCTGGTCCTGCCGATGCTGTTTCCGTTCCTGAAGGAGAAGCTCGGCGTCGGCTATGTCGAGCTCGGCTTCTCGCTGACCACGCTCGCCGTGGTCTCCGGCCTGACGCAGGCGCCGACCGGCTACCTCGTCGACCATTTTGGCGCACGCAGAATCCTGCTGATCGGGCTGACGCTCGGCGGCTGCGCGCTGATCCTGCTCGGTCTGCACCTCAGCTACGCCGCCCTGATCGCCTGTGCCGTGCTGCTCGGGCTCGCCAACAGCGTCTATCACCCCGCCAATTACGCGATCCTGGCCGAGCACATGGACGAGGCGCGGATGGGCCGCGCGTTCTCGGTCCACACCTTCGCCGGCTATCTCGGCGGCGCCGTGACGCCGGCGATCGTGGCGTCACTGGTCACGGTGTGGGGCGGCGTCGGCGCACTGATCGCCTCGGGCGCCATCGCCATTCTGGTGGCGATGCTGCTGATCGCCATGGGCATTCCAGAGGCCGGCGCGCACAAGAAGAAACCGGGCAGCGCAAGCGCGCCGAAGCAGGCCGTGATCACGCCGGCGCTGATCACGTTGACCGCGCTGTTCATGCTGCTCAGCCTGTCGGTCGCCGGCATCAACAATTTCGGCGTGGTCGCGCTGATGAGCGGCTACGGCACGTCCTATTCGATCGCCAACGTCGCGCTGACTGCTTTTCTCGCCGCAAGCGCCGCGGGCGTGCTCGCCGGCGGCTTCCTCGCCGACCGCACCGAGCGCCACGGCTATGTCGCGGCGGCCTGCTTCGCCGCGAATGCGGCCATCGTGCTGCTGATCGCGCTGGTGACGCTGCCGGGCTGGGCCCTGACCGCGACGATGGCGACCGCAGGTTTCCTCTCCGGCGTGATCGCGCCTTCGCGCGACATGCTGGTGCGCAATGCCGCGCCTCCGGGTGCCGCCGGGCGCGCCTTCGGCATCGTCTCCACCGGATTCAACCTCGGCGGCATCGTCTCACCGCTGCTGTTCGGCTGGATCATGGATCAAAGTGCGCCGCACTGGGTGTTCGGCGCGTCCGTGATCTTCATGGTGGCGACGGTGGTGCTGTCGCCGTTCACGGAGCGGAAGCGGGAAGCTTCTGGGAGTTGAGCGGGCGGTATCGCTATAGATTGGGATGTCGCCCCTGCCTGGTACGCAATTGCGCGCGGGGCGGGGAGAAGTTATGTGGCAGCTGGTAATTCCGAGTCTTCGCCCAATTATGCCCTGTGGCTATGGGTCCCGGGCTCGCGCTTCGCGCGCCCCGGGACGACATGTGTGATTGGGGCTGGCAGTGCCGCGACTTACGTCGGCGACACTGCGCCCTTCAGCGCCGTGCCCTGCGCCGTCGTACCACGCGTCAGCCTGGCCTTCTCCGTGTTCGGCCACAGCAGCAGCAGGCCGATGACGCCGGAGCCGATCATGACCACCGCGTTGATGGTGAAGCCGGTCAGGTAGCCGTCGAGCATGCTGTCGGCGCGCTGGATCACGGTGCCCATCACGCTCGGCGCGATGATGCCTGAAAGCGTGTAGAGCGCGCCGTAGATCGCGAGCACTGCACCGCGCTGCGAGGCCGGCGTGAACTCGCCAAGCATCGGCGGGCAGACCACGTAGATCGCGCCGCAGAGTCCGGAGCCGACGACGAGCAGCGCGATCTGCAGGCCGGCGCCCTCGACATGCGCCATCGCGGTGAGGATCAGGCCGCCGACGATGAGCGGCACCGAGCCGAGCACGCCGCGCGAGACGCGCGTGGTGTAGCCGCGGGCCATCATCACCTGCGAGATCCAGCCGGTGAGGAGAACGATGGTGGCGCCGAACACCCAGGGCAGGACCGAGATGAAGCCGGCCTGGCTCTGCGAGAAGCCGAGCCCCTTGACGATGAAGGGCGTGAACCAGGTAAGGCCGAGCGACAGCGCCCAATAAGCGCCGAAGGTCGCGATCACGCAGCCGAGGAAGGTGCGCGAGGTCAGCAGCTGCACATACGGAATCTTCGGCTCGGTGGCGGCCAGGACCTCGGTATCCTCCAGCGGGCCTTCCTTGCCGAGCGCGAGCCAGGCTGCGACCCAGATCAGGCCGACGACCCCGAGCGCGCCGAAGGCGTAGTGCCAGGAATGGTTGACGATGATCCAGTTCAGCGCCGGCACCGCCAGGATGACGCCGAAGGCCGAGCCCTGTGACAGGATGGCGGTCGGCAGCGTGCGCTTCTCGTCGGGGAACCATTTGTAGATGGCGTGCGCGGCGACCGAGAAGGCCGGCCCTTCGCCCGCCCCCAGCACGATGCGGCAGATCAAGAGCGTGGTGAAGGAGACCGTGCCGACCATCGGGAACTGCGACACCGCCCAGATCACCGCCAGCGTCAACAACACCCAGCGCGTCGGCACCTTGTTGACGATGAAGCCGACCACGATGGCAGAGATCGAGAACAGGAAGAAGAACGAGGACCCGAGCAGACCGAACTGCTCGGCGCTGAGCTTCATCTCGGTCATGATCGGCACGCCGGCGAGACCGACCACGATCTTGTCCGCGAAGTTTACCACCATGAACAGAAAGAGGAGAAATGTAATGGTCCAGGCGCCTTTTGGCGTTTTGGTCGTCTTAACCGCCACATTCGGCATTTCCTGAGCGCTCATCATTCTCCCCGTATCACTTGTTTGGCAGTTTTTTGATTTGGCCGTCTTGGAAGCTAACAGCGGCTTCAGGGCCAACGCAACCCCGGCATTTCCGCATCAGGTGTGCTAGGCAGCAATTCCGTTAATTCCGTCCGGCGCCATCATCGTGCTGAGCATCCGAAACCTCTCAAAAACCTTCTCGTCGGCCGGCGAGCCCGTCCACGTTCTGCGTGGCGTCGACCTTGACCTCGGGGCCGGCGAGCGCGTCGCGCTGACCGGTGAGTCCGGCAGCGGCAAGAGCACGCTGCTGCACCTGATCGCCGGCCTCGACGCCGCCGATGGCGGCTCGATCCGGCTGGGTGACGCCGAGGTCACCACGTTATCGGATGCCGGACGCGCCAGCTTGCGGCGAGATCGCATTGGCTTGGTTTTTCAGCAATTCAACCTGATCCCGAGCCTCTCCGTCGCGGACAATCTCGCCTTCCAGGCGCGGATCGCCGGCCGGCATGATGCGGCCTGGACAAAAGAGCTCGTCGAGCGGCTCGGACTCGGCAGCCTGCTCAAACGTTATCCAGAACAAATATCAGGCGGCCAGCAGCAGCGGGTCGCGATCGGTCGGGCGCTGGCGACAAAGCCCGCGCTGCTGTTGGCGGACGAGCCGACCGGCAATCTCGACGAAGCCACCGCCGAGGAAGTGCTGGCGCTGGCGCGCGATCTCGTCGCGCGCACCGGCTGCGGCTTCCTGATGGTGACGCACAGCCTGCATCTCGCCGCCACGCTCGACCGTCATCTCACGCTGCATGCGGGGCGCATTTCATGACGCGCGCGCTCTGGGTTCTCGCCGTACTGCTCAGCCATTGGCGGCGCCACAAGATGCAATTCGCCACGCTGCTGATCGGACTGATCGCTGCAACCGCGCTGTGGAGCGGGGTGCAGGCGATCAACCAGCAGGCCCGCAATGCCTACGACCGTGCCGCAGCGACATTCGGCGGCGCGCGCACCGCGATGCTGGTCGCGCCCAATGCGGCGACCTTCCCGCAGGAGCTGTTCATAAAGCTCCGCCGCGCCGGCTGGCCGGTGTCGCCGGTGCTGGAGGGACGCGTCCAGATCAACGGCCGTTCGGTGCGGCTGCTCGGCATCGAGCCGGTCACGCTGCCGGTCGATGTCGGCAACGCGCCGCGCCTGGGTGCCGCGGATCTCAGCAGCTTCGTTTCTCCGCCCGGCCAGACATTGGTGGCCCGGGAGACGCTGAGGGGCTTGCAAGAAGCGGAAGGCGCGGCCCCGGCGATCAGCAGCGGCGCAAGGCTGCCGCCGCTGCGCATCCAGCCGCAGCTCGCACCCGATGTGCTCGTGGTCGATATCGGCGTGGCACAGCGGCTGCTGAGCAAGCCCGACCAGGTCTCGCGGCTGCTGATCGGCAAGCCGAGGGGCAAGCCCGCACCGCTCGCGAGCGTGGTCGGCGAGCAGCTAGAGCTGATCGAGCCCAATGCGGAGACGGAGCTCGAGCGTCTCACCGACAGTTTTCATCTCAACCTCACCGCCTTCGGCCTGCTGTCGTTCTTCGTCGGCCTGTTCATCGTCAATTCGGCTGTGGGCCTTGCGTTCGAGCAGCGGCTGCCGATGCTGCGCACCTTGCGCGCCTGCGGCGCCTCGGCGCGGCTGGTCAATACGGTGCTGGTGATCGAGCTGGTTGCACTGGCGCTGGTCGCAGGCCTGATCGGGCTCGCCTGCGGCTATTTCATCGCCGCCGCCCTGCTGCCCGATGTCGCGGCCTCGCTGCGCGGACTCTATGGCGCACAGATCCCGGGGCAGCTCAGCCTTCGGCCCGAATGGTGGCTCGCCGGCATCGGGATCAGCGTGGCGGGTGCGCTTGTGGCGGCGGCGACCAGCCTGATCAAGGCGATCAGGATGCCGGTGCTGGCGACGGCGCAGCCGGGCGCCTGGCAGCAGCGGCAACGCCGCTGGCTGATCCTGCAGAGCTGTGCGGCCTGCGGCGCGTTCGCCGTCGCGCTGCTGCTGTTCTACTACGGGCAATCACTGATCGCAGGGTTCGGCGTGCTGGCCGCGCTGATGTTCGGTGCGGCACTGATCCTGCCGGCCTTGCTCGACATCATCCTGCTCGTGGGTCAGCGCCTCGCGCGAGGCCCGCTCGCGCTGTGGTTCTGGGCGGACAGCCGGCAGCAGCTCTCCGGATTGTCGCTGGCGCTAATGGCGCTTTTGCTCGCGCTTGCCGTCAACGTCGGGGTCTCCTCCATGGTGGAGACCTTCAGCCGCACCTTCATCGGCTGGCTCAACGGGCGGCTCGCCGCCGACGTCTACATCAGCGCGTCCGACAATGCGCAAGGCGTCGCGATCCGGAACTGGCTGAAGGATCGCAGCGATGTTCAGGCGATCCTCTCGGGCGGGCGCGCGGAGGCGCAGGTTCAGGGCCAGCCGGTCGAGTTGCTCGGCCTGCCTGACCACGCGCTCTATCGCGAGCGCTGGCCGCTGCTCGACACGGCGCCCCGCGCCTGGACCCGCCTGGTACCGGGCAATGCCGCCTTCATCAGCGAGCAATTGAGCCGGCGGCTGAACGTGCAGATCGGCGACGTCGTCGAGGTGCCGGCGCCGGGCGGGAGCTGGGAGCTCGACATCGTCGGCATCTATGCCGATTATGGCAACCCCAGGGGGCAACTCACGGTGAACGTTGCCGCATTGATCCGGCAGTTTCCGCAGACGCCGCAGACGCGGATCGGCCTGATCGTCGCGAGAGAGAATATCCCCGGCCTGATTGCGGCTTTGCAGAAGCAGTTCGGGCTCGACGACCGCAGCGTCGCCGACCAGGCGACGGTGAAGGCGGAATCGATCCGCATCTTCAACCGCACCTTTGCAGTGACGTCGGCGCTGAACGCCTTCACGCTCGGCGTAGCAGGCATCGCTTTGCTCACGAGCCTGCTGACCTTGGCGAACTCTCGCCTGCCGCAGCTTGCGCCGCTGTGGGCGATCGGCCTGACGCGGCCGCGCCTTGCCTCGATCGAGCTGACCAAGACGCTCTCGGTCGCGCTGTTCACGGCACTGCTGGCCGTGCCGCTTGGACTGCTGGTGGCGTGGTGCCTGATTGCGATCGTCAATGTGAAGGCATTCGGCTGGCGGCTGCCGTTCCACGTGTTTCCGCTGCAATTGGTCGAGCTGGTCGTGGTCGCACTGCTTGCTTCGCTGGTGGCCGCCTTGCTGCCGATACTGCGGCTGGCGCGGATGCAGCCGGCGGCTCTCGTCAAGGTGTTTGCCAATGAGCGCTGACCGGATCTCGCGGCGCGCCTTCGCCGCCGGCATCGCCGCCCTCGCTCTCGCGCGGCGCGCCGGCGCGCAGGGCTATGCCGGGCTCGGCGAGACCGCCGACGGCTTTGCCAAAGTCACGCCGGGAAAGACATTCACCTTTCCCGCCGATCACGGGCCGCATCCGGACTTTCGCATCGAGTGGTGGTATCTCACGGCAAACCTCGTCGATGGCAGCGGCGCGGCTTGCGGCCTGCAATGGACTCTGTTCCGCCAGGCCGCGCAGCCGGGTCCGCAAGGCGAAGGCTGGGCCAATCAGCAGGTCTGGATGGCGCATGCGGCGGTGACGCGCGCCGACACTCACCGCTTCTCCGAAACGTTTTCACGCGGTGGCGTCGGGCAAGCCGGCGTGACGGCGAAGCCGTTCGAGGCCTGGATCGACGATTGGGAGATGAAGGGTCTCGAGCGCCCCGACGATCGCACCTTGGCACCGCTGACGCTGAAGGCGTCTGGCGCCGATTTCAGCTATGCGCTGACGCTGGAGGCCGAGCGGCCGGTCGTGCTGCAGGGCGATCGCGGCTACAGCCGCAAATCGGAGCGCGGGCAGGCCTCGTACTACTACAGCCAGCCGTTCTACCGCGCCCGCGGTACGCTCAGCATCGACGACAAGCCGGTCGATGCCTCGGGCCAGGCCTGGATGGACCGGGAATGGAGCAGCCAGCCGCTCGACGCCGACCAGACCGGCTGGGACTGGCTGTCGCTGCATCTGTCATCCGGCGACAAGCTGATGCTGTACCGGCTGCGGCAGAAGGACGGCAGAAATTATCCGTTCGGCAACTGGATCAGCGCGGCCGGCGAGACGCAGATGATTGCAGGCAGCGACATCCAGATGATGCCGAAGGCGACGGCTGAGGTTGCGGGACGCAAGCTGCCGGTGCAATGGCACATCGCGATCCCCGCGCGATCATTCTCGATCCTCTGCAAGCCGCTCAATCCGAACGCCTGGATGGGGACCGGTTTCTCGTACTGGGAAGGGCCGATCAGCTTTGCCGGCACACATGACGGCGTTGGCTATCTCGAGCTGACCGGCTATTGAAGCGCGGTTTCTCTCCAAGGGGTTTCGCGATGTATCATCTCACCGCCCTCGTCACGCTGTTGGCGATCGCGTTTTATTTCTTCACCTCCGTCAATGTCTCGCGCTCGCGCACCAAGACCGGCGTCAAGGCGCCTGCGATGTCGGGGCATCCGGATTTCGAACGCGCCTTCCGCATCCAGATGAACACGTTGGAATGGATGCCGATTGTCCTGCCCGCGCTGTGGCTGTTCGCGATCTATATCAGCGACGCCATCGCGGCGGGGATCGGCGCGATATGGATCATCGGCCGGATCGTCTATTTCATCGGCTATTCGCAAGCCGCGGCCAAGCGCGGCACCGGCTTTGCGATCCAGGCGCTCGCCGCAATGGCGCTGTGGGTCGGGGCACTGGGGGCAGTGGTGTTGCGATTGGTGTGAGAGGCCGAGCTGCGGACACATACTCGGTGTCGTCCCGGACAAGCGTAAGCGCCGATCCGGGACCCATAGCCACAGGAAGATGTCGTGACGCGAGCTGATCGCTCCGAGTCCCCGTAACCACACCTGCTTGTGGTTATGGGTCCCGGATCGGCGCGCGCTTGAAGCGCGCTTGTCCGGGACGACAGTGGAATGTGTGGCGCCGGCTTTGCCCTACTTCGTCAGCGGACAGCCGCTTTCCTTGGCGGTGAAGAAGGCCTTGTCGCCGGGGACGGTGGCGAGCAGCTTGTAATAGTCCCACGGCTTCTTCGATTCCGAGGGCTTCTTGACCTCGAACAGATACATGTCGTGGACCATGCGGCCGTTCTCGAGCACCTTGCCGCCTTGCGCGAAGTCGTCGTCGACCGGCAGCTCCTTCAGCTTCTTAGCGACGGCATCCGGATCCTTGGTCCCCGCAGCCTTGACCGCCTTGAGGTAGCTCAGCGTCGCCGAATAGGTACCGGCGTGGATCATGCTCGGCATCCGCCCGGTACGCTTGAGGAAGCGCTCGCCGAGATTGCGCGTCCTGTCGTTGAGATCCCAGTAATAGCCTTCGGTGAGCACCAGTCCTTGCGCGGCCTGCAAGCCGAGGCCGTTGACTTCGGCGAGCGTCATCAGAAGGCCCGCGAGCTTCTGGCCACTCGCGACGATGCCGAACTCGGACGCCTGCTTGATCGAGTTGGTGGTGTCGAGGCCGGCATTGGCGAGGCCGACGATCTTCGCCTTCGAGCTCTGCGCCTGCAGCAGGAACGAGGAGAAGTCCGACGAATTGAGCGGAACGCGCACCGAGCCGAGCACCTTGCCACCATTGGCGGTGACGATCTCGCTGGTGTCCTTCTCCAGCGCGTAGCCGAAGGCGTAGTCCGCGGTGAGGAAGAACCAGGTGTCGCCGCCGGCTTTGGTCAGAGCGCCGCCGGTGCCGACGCCGAGCGCGCGGGTGTCGTAGGCCCAGTGGAAGCCGTAGGGCTGGCAGGCATCGCCAGTCAGGCGCGAGGTCGCGGCGCCGACGACGATGTCGATCTTCTTCTTTTCCTTGGATAGCTCGTGGATCGCGAGCGCGACCGAGGAGGTCGTCAGCTCCGTGATCATGTCGACGTTCTCGACGTCGTACCAGCGCCGCGCGATCGAGCTTGCGAGGTCAGGCTTGTTCTGGTGGTCGGCAGTGACAAGCTCGATCTTGTGGCCGAGTACTTCGCCGCCGAAATCCTCGATCGCCATCCTCGCCGCTTCGACCGACCATTTGCCGCCATAATCGGCATAGACGCCGGACTGGTCGTTGAGGATGCCGATCTTGACGCCTTGCGCGGAGGCGGGAACCGCAATCAAGAGGGCCGAGGCCGCTGCGGCCCAAAGTGCTGATTTCATATGTTTAACTCCCGGCATTCTTCTGTGAAATCGCGCGGATAGTAGTGAAGAAACCCGCGTGCGCCCATTCATTTCATGTTGGTCGTTAGTATGGGATTCTGCGCGCCACATTCTCCACCGTCGTCCCGGGGCGCGTGAGCGAGGATACGCTGGCGGTCACCTTACGAAACCATCGCCTCCGGCTTCTTGTCGCGCCGCCCTTCCGCCAGGTTCCGCACCACGACATAGAAGATCGGCGTGAACAGAAGGCCGAACAGGGTGACGCCGATCATGCCGAAGAACACGGCGACGCCGACGGCCTGGCGCATCTCCGAGCCCGAGCCGGTGGAGATCACCAGCGGCAAGACGCCGAGGATGAAGGCAAACGAGGTCATCAGGATCGGCCGCAAGCGCAGGCGGCAGGCATCGATGACGGCCTCCAGCCGCGGCTTGCCTTCGTTCTCGATGTCGCGCGCGAATTCGACGATCAGGATCGCGTTCTTCGCCGCCAGTCCCACCAGCACGACGAAGCCGATCTGGGTCAGAATGTTGACGTCCTGGCCCATGATGCGAACGCCGATGGTGGCGGCGAGCAGGCACATCGGCACGATCAGGATCACCGCGAACGGCAGCGTCCAGCTGCCATATTGCGCGGCGAGCACGAGATAGACGAACAGCACGCAGATCGGGAACACGTAGAGACCGGCATTGCCGCCGGTGACCTGCTGATAGGACAGGTCGGTCCATTCGAAGGTGAAGCCGCTCGGCAAGGTGTCGTTGGCGAGCTGCTTGATGGCGTTGAGCGCGGTGGTCGAGCTGGTGCCCGGCGCCGGCTCGCCCTGCAGTTCGGACGCCGCATAGAGATTGTAGCGCGCCACGCGGTCGGGTCCCGAGACGTCCTTGAACTCGACCACGCTGCCGAGCATCACCATGTCGCCGGAGCCGTTGCGCGTGCGCAGGCGCGCAAGGTCGCTCGGTTCTTTTCGGAACGGAAAGTCGGCCTGCGCGGTGACGTGGTAGGTGCGGCCGAACAGGTTGAAGTCGTTGACATAGGTCGATCCGAAATAGGTCTGGATCGTCTCGTTGATGTTGGAGATGGGCACGCCCAGCTTCTGCGCCTTGGTGCGGTCGATGTCGACGAAGAGCTGCGGCGTGTTGGCGGTGAACGGCGAGAACACCGAGGGGGCGAGCAGCGAGGGCGATTTGCGCGCCGCGGCGACAAGCTCGTCAGTGGCCGCGGCGAGCATTTCAGGCCCGCGGCCCTGGCGGTCCTGGATACGAATGGCAAATCCGCCGCCGGTGCCGATGCCGGGCACGGCCGGCGGCGGAATCACGATGATGAAGGCGCCCTGGATCGCGGACAGCCGCTTGCGCAGCTCGGCCGTGATGGCGTTCGCGGACAGGCCCTTCTTCAGCCGCGCCTCGGGCTCGTCGAACACCGGGAACAGCGCCGCCGCATTGCCGGCCTGCGTGCGGGTGGCGCCGGAGAAACCAGCAAAGGCTGCGACGCGAACGATGCCCGGCGTATCCAGCGAGATTCGCTCGATCTCGCGCACCACCTCGGTGGTGCGCGCCAGCGACGCCGCGCCCGGCAATTGTACGGATATGATGACGTAGCCGCGATCCTGCGCCGGGATGAAGCCCTGTGGCGTGGTCACGATCAGCCAGCCGGCGCCGCCGATCAGCACGACGTAGATCAGCAGCATCACCACCGAATGGCGGATCGCGAAATTGGCGAGGCCGGCATAGCCATGCGCCATCCGGTCGAACAGACGGTTGAACACGCCGGTGAACGCACCCCACGCCCGCGCGATGACGTTCCAGGCGGCCGGCGGCCGCTTTTCTTCGTGTGGCGTGAGGATCTGCGAGGCCAGCGCGGGCGAGAGCGTCAGCGAGCAGAAGCAGGAGATCGCCGTCGCAACGGCGATGGTGACGGCGAATTGCTGGAAGAATTGCCCGGAGATGCCGCCGAGGAACGCCGTCGGCACGAACACCGCGCATAGCACCAGGGCGATCGAGACCAGCGCGCTGCCGACCTCCTCCATCGTCTTCAGTGCGGCATCGCGACGACTGAGGCCGTGCTCGAGATGGCGCTCGACATTCTCGACCACGACGATGGCGTCGTCGACCACGATACCGACCGCAAGGACGAGCCCGAACAGGGTCAGATTGTTGATGGAGAAACCGAGCGCCGCCATCACTGCGAACGTGCCGACCAGCGAGACGGGGATCGCGATGATCGGAATGATCGCGGGCCGCCATCCCTGCAAGAACACCAGCACCACAATGACCACGAGCAGCATGGCCTCGTAGATGGTCTTGATCAGCTCATGGACCGACTGGGCGATGAACTCGGTCGGGTTGTAGCCAATATTGTAGTCGAGGCCCTTGGGGAAGCTCTCCTTGAGCTGCGTCATGGTGTCGGAGATGTTCTTTGCGGTCGCGAGCGCGTTCGAGCCCGGCCGCTGCGTCACCAACATGGCGACCGCCGACTTGCGCAGCAGGAAGCTGTTGGTGCTGTAAGCCAGCGCCCCGAGCTCGATGCGGGCGACGTCGCGCAGCCGCACCGTGCGGCCGTCAGGGCCGGCCTTGATCAGGATATCCTCGAACTGCTTCTGGTCCTTCAAACGTCCGGTGAAGGTGAGGTTGGGCTGGAAGGCGCGATCGGCGATCGGCGGCTCGGCGATCTGGCCGCCCGCGATCTGCACGTTCTGGGCGCGGATGGCCGCGAGCACCTCAGCCGAGGTCAGGCCGAGATTGGCGATTCTGTCAGGATCGAGCCACAGCCGCATCGAATAGTCGCGGGCGCCGAAAATCTGGATGTCGCCGACGCCGTCGATGCGCAAGAGCTGGTCGCGGACCTGGAGCAGCGCATAATTGGAGATGTAGAGCTGGTCGAACGTGTCGTCCGGCGACAGCATGAACACGACCATCAGGATGTCGGGCGAGTTCTTGCGGGTGGTGACGCCGTTGCGCTGAACTTCCTCGGGCAGGCGCGGCTGTGCGATCGCCACGCGGTTCTGCACGAGCACCTGGGCCTTGTCGAGATCGGTGCCGAGCTTGAAGGTGACGGTGATGGTGAGCTGGCCGTTCGAGGTCGCCTGGCTGTAGAGATACAGCATGTCCTCGACGCCGTTGATCTCCTGCTCGATGGGAGCTGCGACCGTGTCGGACACGGTCTGGGCGGAGGCGCCGGGATATTGCGTCGTAACGACGACGGTCGGCGGCACCACTTGCGGATATTCGGAGACCGGCAGCGTGGTGTAGGCGAGCGCACCGACGATCAGGAGCACGATCGACAGCACCATTGCCAAAATGGGCTGGTTGATGGAGAGGCGGCCAAGATTCATGACTTGCCACCGGCCGGCGCTTGCGCGGTCTGGGGAGCGACCTTGGCGCCGACGCGGGCGCGCTGGATGCCGTTGACGATGACGCGATCGTCCGGCTTCAGCCCTTCACGGATCACACGCAGGCCGTCGTCGAGCGGACCGAGCACGACGGGACGTGCCTCGACCGTGTCATCCGCCTTGACCACGAACACGATCTTGCGGGACTGGTCGGTCGCAACAGCAACGTCTGGAATCAGCAGCGCCTCGTAAGGCGCGCTGCCGATCAGGCGGACGCGGCCGAACTGGCCGGGCAGGATCGAGAGATCCGTGTTCTTCACCACGGCGCGGCTGCGCAGCGTGCCGGTTGAGACGTCCAGCCGATTGTCGAGGAAATTGACAGTGCCCTCGCGCGAGGGCTTGGTCTCGCCGGCCAGCGTCACTTGCACCGGGTTTGCGGTATCGCGCGAGCTCGGGCGCCGGCCTTCGAACCACAGCTTGCTGTATTTGATGAAGGTCGCTTCATCCATGTCGAAATAGATGTAGATGGGATCGAGCGCGACGATCGAAGTCAGCAGCGTCGAGGTGCCGGTGTCGCTGCCCTGCACGAGATTGCCGGGGCTGACGAGATGGCGGCTGACGCGGCCGGTCAGCGGCGCTATCACGTGCGTGAACTCGATGTTGAGCTTGGCAGCCTTTAGTGCGCCTTCGGCCTGCATCTCGGCGGCATGCGCGGCCTGCAGCGCTTGGCGGCGCTGATCGACGACCTGCTCGGAGACGGCGCTGGTCTGCACCAGATTGAGACCACGATCGAGCTCGCGCTTGGCAAGCTCCACTCGCGCCCGTGCGTCGGACAGCTGGCCCTCCGCCTGAGTGGCCACCGCCTCGAACGGGCGCGGATCGATCACGTAAAGCAGATCACCCTGACGCACGATGGCGCCGTCCTGAAACTCGACCGAGTTGACGAAGCCGCCGACCCGCGGCCGCACCTGGACCTCCTCCACCGCCTCGAAGCGGCCGGTGAACTCGTCCCAATCGGTGACGGTGCGCTTGACCGGCTGGGCGACCGTCACCGACGGCGCCGGCGGAGCCGCAGCCTGCGATGCCGGCTTGTCGCAGCCGGACAGGGCGAACGCGGCGGCGAGAAGCCCGGCGACTGCGCTGACCTGAACGAAATCGTGCTTTTTGATCAACTGCCTGCTTCCGTCCGGTCCGCTCATCCCCAGGTCCTCGCATCAAAGCCGCAGAAAATGCAGGGTACGCCTCTACCTGCGGGCGCTGCAAGATGGGTTGCAAAGATGAACTCTTCAAGACCAATGCGCGGGCAATGCTTCGGATGACGCCCTGACCGGATGACGGGTTGACAGGGAGAGAGACGGTGCCAAGCAACGCAGTTCAGACAAGCCGAACCTGCCGTGAACGACGAGCTCTCGCAATTGTGAGCTTTTCCCGGCGGCTGTCCTTCCAGATGCCCGCTTCAGGCGGGCCGTCATGTCAGAGGGAGAGCTACTTCCGCAGCCTGGCCTTGGCGCCGGCGACGATCTGCATGGCAACGCCGGCAATCCAGCCGACCAAGACGAGCCAGGTCCAGGCCATGTGCGGATCGAGCCGGAGCACGATCACGGCGACCGAGGCGAAGGCGGTGAGCGTAGCGAAGAGCGTGCCGGCGGCGCTCATGAGCTCGGCGGCGTCGATCTGGCTGTGCGCGTCGTCGAAAGGCATCTGCGGCGTGTCGATGCCCAGATAGAAGCCGATGCCGCCGAGCAGCATCATCAGCAGCAGGAAGCCCTGCGTAGTGAGGGTGGGAATCGCCGAGCCGACATAGGCGCCGACGAACAATCCGCACGCGGCTCCTGCCATGGCAAGGCCGACGCGCTCGAACACATGGGCAGTCTTACGAAAATGAAAACGCATGGCCAGCCTCCGCGAGGCGTTGAATGTGGAGAGGTTAGGCCAGTTTTGGGGGGCGTGGAAGGTGAGGAGATTTACGGATGCGTGAGGGGTCTAACTCCCTCTCCCCGTTCTTACGGGGAGAGGTAAAGAGAGTCACCTCGCCCCGAACGTGGTCTTGCCGAACAGCGCCTTTTGCGTGGACGGCTGCGAGCGCCAATATTGCGGCGGCGCCTCGACCTCCCCGCCGAGCTCGGCGGCGGCGTGCCAGCCCCAGCGCGGATCGTAGAGTAGGCCGCGGGCGAGCGCGACCATGTCGGCCTTGCCCGACGCGACGATCTCCTCCGCGTGCTTCGACTCGGTGATCAGGCCGACGGCGATGGTGGGCAGGCCGGTCTCGCGCTTGATCGCCTCTGCAAACTGCACCTGATAGCCGGGGCCAAGCGGAATCTTCTGCAGCGGCGAGACGCCGCCGGAGGATGCATCGATCCAGTCGACGCCGCGCGCCTTCAGCGCGTTCGCGAATTCGATGGTCTGTGCCAGATCCCAGCCGCCTTCGACCCAATCGGTCGACGACACCCGCATGCCGACCGGCTTGTCGGCGGGGAACGCGGCGCGCACCGCGTCGAACACCTCCAGTGGAAAGCGCATGCGGTTCGCGAGGCTGCCGCCATATTCGTCGGTGCGCTTGTTGGAGATCGGCGACAGGAATTGATGCAAGAGATAACCATGCGCGCCATGGACCTCGATGGCGTCGATGCCGAGCCGCGCGGCACGCATTGTGCTGTCGACGAAGGCCTCGCGGATGCGCTTCAAGCCCGCGGCATCGAGCGCGAGCGGCGCGGCCTCGCCCTCCTTGTGCGGCACCGCTGACGGCCCGACCGTCTGCCAGCCGCCCTGCTCGACCGGGATCAGCTGGCCGCCGTCCCAGGGCCGCGCGCTCGAGGCCTTGCGACCGGCATGGGCGAGCTGCATCGCAATCGCGGTGGAGGAATATCTGCGCACCGAATGCAGAATCGGCTTCAGCGCGGCCTCGCAGGCGTCGCTGTAGAGCCCGAGGCAGCCCGGCGTGATACGGCCGATCGCCTCGACATGCGTCGCCTCGATGCAGAACATCGCCGCGCCCGACAGGCTGAGATTGTTGATGTGGGTGAAGTGCCAGTCGGTGGCGACGCCGTCGTCGGCCGAATATTGGCACATCGGCGACACCACGAGGCGGTTCTTCAACGTCAGGCCGCGCAGCTTGATCGGGGAAAACAGGACGGACATGCGGGAAGTTCCGGGGGATGGAGGGAGATGGGATCAGTGTAGTGGGCGCGCGGCGGATTGCTAGCGGGGCGCGGGAATGGCGGGTCGCCTGTTCGTGCATTCCGGCAATGGCTCGATGGTCAGCTGCGCCACAGACTCCGCCGTCATCCCGGGCTCGCGCCTCCCGCGAGCCTCGGGACGACAGCGGAGTTTGCCGCAGGACAGTGCCGGCTACTCCGCCAGCGTGAATTGCAGCAGCAGGGTTCGCTGCAGCATCGAGAAATTGTCGTCGGAGATCAGGGTCAGCACGGTTTCGCCGTCGGCGGTGACGTGGGCGTCGATGGCTTCCATGTTGTCGATCTCGTGGCCGAGATCGGCGGCGAACAGCGTCAGGCCGTCGACGACGGCGCCCGGCGCGATTCCCTTCAGCGGGATCGCGCGGATGCGGATGTTGACGCCGGTGAACCAGGAGAATTTGCGTTCGAGGATGAGGAGATCGCCCGAGGGCAGCAGCACCGCGTCGCTGATGTCGAAATTCTCCGAGCGCCGCACGCTGAACTGGCCGGGCGTCGGGCCGCCGATCAGGAAAGCGAGGAGGTTGCCGTCGGCATCGAGCCCGCGCTCGGAAAAGGCGATCAGCGTGCCCGCGAGCGGCTGGGCGCCCTTGCCCTGCCCTTTGGGCACGGCGACCATCGCCTCCAGCCCCTTGTTGTAGGGCAGCTTGCGCAAGGCCGGTGGGACGGCGATCACTTCGCCGCGGGCGCCCGTGGCACCCTTGGCGAAATCATAGCGCAAGATCTGATTGACGCGTTCGAGCCCGACATAGACGAGGTTGCCGTCGCGCGCGAGCGACTCGGTATCGTACCAGAGCCGCTTCTCGGTGATCGGCCGCCCGTCGGCGCCCAGCACCGGCGCGGCCTCGACATCGGTGAGCCCGACCATCTCGCGGCCGGAATAGCGGATCGTGCCGGTGAACCAACCGCCCTGATCGGAGATGGCGAGAAAGCGCTCGCCCTTGGTGTCGAGGAAGCGGAGGCCCGACAGGCCGCCGAAGCCGCGATAGGGCGAGGTCAGCACCAGGCCACTGCGAAAATCCAGCGAGCCGAAGCGCGTGCGCGAGCGGTCGCGCGGCTCGAAATTGGTAATGCTGCGCGCGTTGACCTCGACGCTGACCGGCGCGGTGACGGCATGCTCGAGCTGAAGGGCGCGCGGCGGCGGCTCGGTCTTGGGCTGCAGCTGCGCCTGCGCCAGACGCGGCAGCGCGAGAGTGGAAAATCCCGCCGCCGCGAGGCTGACGAAGCTGCGGCGGGATGGATGCGTGCTCACGAATGCAGTTTGCGTCGCGGGCGACCGGCCGCTTGCGTTGGCGCCGTGTTGGTCTCGCTGAAGAGCTCGGCAAGCTTTTCGGTGATCGCGCCGCCGAGCTCCTCGGCGTCCACGATGGTCACGGCGCGGCGATAATAGCGCGTCACGTCATGGCCGATGCCGATCGCGATCAGCTCGACCGGCGAGCGGGTCTCGATCTCCTCGATGATGTGGCGCAGATGCCGCTCGAGGTAATTGCCGGGATTAACCGACAGCGTGGAATCGTCGACCGGCGCGCCGTCCGAGATCATCATCAGGATCTTGCGCTGCTCGGGCCGGCCGAGCAGGCGCTTGTGCGCCCAGTCCAGCGCCTCGCCGTCGATGTTTTCCTTCAAGAGGCCCTCGCGCATCATCAGGCCTAGGTTTTTCCGCGCACGACGCCACGGGGCGTCCGCGGACTTGTAGATGATGTGGCGGAGATCGTTGAGGCGGCCCGGATTGGCCGGCTTGCCGGCGGCAAGCCACGCCTCGCGCGATTGCCCGCCCTTCCAGGCCCGCGTGGTGAAGCCGAGAATCTCGACCTTGACGCCGCAACGCTCCAGCGTGCGCGCGAGGATGTCGGCGCAGGTCGCGGCGACCGTGATCGGGCGGCCGCGCATGGAGCCGGAATTGTCGAGCAGCAGCGTCACCACGGTGTCGCGGAACGTCGCCTCCTTCTCGTGCATGAAGGACAGCGGGTGATAGGGATCGGTGACGACGCGCGACAGGCGCGCAGGGTCGAGGATGCCCTCTTCGAGGTCGAACTCCCAGGCGCGATTCTGCTGCGCCATCAAGCGGCGCTGCAGCCGGTTGGCGAGACGGGCGACGATGCCCTGCAGATGTGCGAGCTGCTTGTCGAGATAGGCGCGCAGCCGCTCCAGCTCGTCATGGTCGCAGAGATCTTCGGCGGCGATGACCTCGTCGAACTTGGGCGCGAAGGCGTGATATTCAGGCCCACGCGGCTCGTTCCTGCCGTGCTGGTTCGGGCGCGTCGCCTCGCCCGGCGTCTCGTCGTCACCGAGCTCGCCATCGTCGAAGGTGTCGGAGGTCGAGGCCTGCGCGCTTTCCATCGCGCTCTCGCTCATCTCCTCGCTGGTTGCCTGCGCCTGGTCGGCGCTCATCTCCTGCGCGGCATCGGAATCGGGCGAGCCTTCCGCACCGGACTGATCGTTGTCGCCGTCCTGGTTCTCCTCGTTCTCGTCGTTGTCCTCGCTGTCGGCGTTGCGCTCGTCGCCGAGCTCGAGCGCCGACAGCAGGTCATGCACGGCATCGCCGAACTTGGTCTGATCCTCGAGCACGCCGTCGAGCCGGTCGAGCCGCTTGCCGATCTTGTCTTCGAGGATCGGCCGCCAGAGGTCGACCATCTTCTTGGCCGCGGTCGGCGGCGCCATGCCCGTGAGGCGCTCGCGCACCAGCATCGCCAGCGCGTCCGCGAGCGGCGCGTCGGCGCGGTCGGTGATCTCGTCAAACTTGCCGCGGTGGAAATGGTCGTCGAGCATCGCCGCGAGGTTCTTGGCAACGCCGGCCATGCGGCGCGCGCCGATCGCCTCGACCCGGGCCTGCTCCACCGCCTCGAACACGCCGCGCGCCTGCGGATTGCCGGGCATCAGCTTGCGGTGAACCTTGGGATCGTGACAGGCGATCTTGAGCGCGATGGAATCGGCATGGCCGCGCACGATCGCGGCGTCACGCTTGGTCATCTTGCGCGCGGGTTCGGGCAGCCGCGCTTTGCCGGGCGCAAGGCCCGGGCGCTCGGCGGCAAAGGAGACGTCGAGCTCGGGCGCCTTCGCGATCGCCTTCAGGCAGGAGGCGACCGAGCGCTTGAACGGCTCGGTCGGCGCTTCCTTGTTGCTGCGGAATTTGGAGTTGGAGGTGGTCATCTGACCCTATCTGTCATCCCGGCGAAGGCCGGGACCCATAACCACCGGCCGCTCTTGTGTCAGGAAACTATCAGCGTCGCTTCAATCGAGACATCACGCGGGATGGGTCCCGGCCTTCGCCGGGACCACACACCGTGAGAGATCAGCTCAGCGCGACGTTGACTGCCGATTCCGGCAGCTCCGCGTTGAAGCAGCGCTGGTAGAACTCGGCGACCAGGGGACGTTCGAGCTCGTCGCATTTGTTGAGGAAGGTGACGCGGAAGGCGAAGCCGATATCGCCGAAGATGTCGGAGTTTTCCGCCCAGGTGATCACCGTGCGCGGGCTCATCACCGTCGACAGATCGCCATTGGCGAAGGCGTTGCGGGTGAGGTCGGCGAGGCGCACCATCTTGTTGACGATGTCGCGGCCCTCCTGCGTGCGATAGTGCTTGGCCTTGGCCAGCACGATCTCGACTTCCTCGTCGTGGCTGAGATAGTTCAGCGTGGTGACGATCGACCAGCGGTCCATCTGGCCCTGGTTGATCTGCTGGGTGCCGTGATAGAGGCCCGAGGTGTCGCCGAGGCCGACGGTGTTGGCGGTGGCGAACAGCCGGAACGCCGGATGCGGCTTGATCACCTTGTTCTGGTCCAAGAGCGTCAGGCGGCCCGAGACCTCCAGCACGCGCTGGATCACGAACATCACGTCCGGGCGGCCGGCGTCGTATTCGTCGAACACCAGCGCGACGTTGTTCTGCAGCGCCCAGGGCAGGATGCCGTCGCGGAATTCGGTGACCTGCTTGCCGTCGCGGACCACGATCGAGTCCTTGCCGACGAGGTCGATACGGCTGATGTGGCTGTCGAGGTTGACGCGCACGCAGGGCCAGTTCAGGCGTGCCGCGACCTGCTCGATATGGGTGGATTTGCCGGTGCCGTGATAGCCGGTCACCATCACGCGGCGGTTCCTGGCAAAGCCCGCGAGAATGGCCAGCGTGGTGGCGCGGTCGAAGCGGTAATCGGAATCCACTTCGGGCACATGAGGATCGACTTCGGAATAGGCCGGGACTTCGAGATCGCTGTCGATCCCGAACACCTGGCGCACCGACACCTTCATGTCGGGCAGGCCGGAAACTTCCTCAACTTTGGACAGGGCGGCGGTCGTCATCAATCCTCCGAGGTCCCGGGCGGTCCCGAAACCGGTTATTCGCACGTTGGCTGCGGCTGGGTGCTGAAAATCAACCTATCAGAGACAACGAGCCGGCAGAAGCCCGCCCACCAATCAAAGTTCCGTTGTCTTTTCATTTAGATAGGCAAGGAACGCAGTTTTTGGAGGGCTGCCTTGCGAATCACGCCGAAATTCGGGCGGGTCGCGCCCAATCCATGCGAATGGTACTTTGGCCGTATGCAGTTACTTATGTAGGGTCCGAAGCCCTCATGCTCCAGCCCTTCAAGAGACGACGTGACGTCCTTTCTCGATCCCCTCATTGCCTTCGTTTCCGCCCATGCGTGGCTGGCCTATCTGACCCTGTTCCTGGCGGCGCTGCTCGAGGCAGTTCCGGTGGTGGGATCGGTGATCCCCGGCTCGACCATCATTCTGGCGCTGAGCGCCTTGGTCCCCGGCGGCGAATTGCAGCTGCCATGGGTGCTCTTGGCGGCCGCAACTGGTGCGGTACTCGGCGACGGGTCGGCCTATTGGATCGGGCACAGGCGGCAGCGCGAGATCCTCAACACCTGGCCGCTGACCAATTATCCGCGCGTCGTCGCCGAGAGCGAGAATTTCTTCCACCGCTTCGGCACCTGGGCCGTGTTCTTCGCCCGCTTCGTGCCGCCGATCCGCGCCTTCGTCCCGGTGACCGCCGGCGCGCTCGGCATGGCGCCCGCGACATTCTATGCCGTGAACATCCCGGCGATCCTGGCCTGGGCGCCGGCTCATGTGCTGCCGGGCGTCTTGGCCGTGTCGGCCCTGCATGAATATGCCGGGCTGCATCATCATGCGCATGTCGGCAAGCACATCTGGATGCTGACCGTTGCAGGGGTTGCGATCGTGCTGGGCGTGGGGATGTGGATCTATCGCCGGCGGAATGGCCGTGGCGCGACGGCCAAGCCGCAGGATTAGGGCAGACGCCACATTACAAGCGCCGTCCCTGCGTTCGCAGGCACCGAGTTTGTGCGAGAGCATCGCACCCATGACATCGGTGTGATTGACCTGCTTCACCGCTAGCGGCACGTTGGCCCGCATCCTCGCGCCCGCCACCCCATGTTCACCATCGCCAGCCTCTGGATTCCCTTCACCATCATTGCCGCGCTCGGGCAGGTCGCGCGCAATGCGATGCAGCGGTCGTTGACGAAGCCGCTGGGGACCTGGGGCGCGACCAATATCCGATTCCTGTTCGGCTTTCCGTTCTCGCTGCTGTTCCTGGGGCTGGCGCTGCTCGCGACCGGCGATCATCTGAGCGCGCCGCCAACCGTGTTCTGGCCGTGGCTGCTGTTGGGCGCGCTCAGCCAGATCGTCGCCACCGGCCTGATGCTGCTCGCGATGAACGACCGCTCCTTTGTCGTGACGACGGCCTACCTGAAGACCGAGGCGATCCAGACCGCGATATTCGGCTTCGTCTTCCTCGGCGATCACCTGACCTGGCTGAAGGTGCTCGCGATCATGATCGCCACCGTCGGCGTCGTCATCACCGCGCTCCGCCCCGGCGGCGACAAGAGCTTTGCCGAGCTGAAGCCGACCATCACCGGCCTCGTTGCCGCGGCGGCCTTCGCGCTGTCAGCGGTCGGCTTTCGCGGCGCCATCATCAATGTGCCCGACACGTCCTTCGTGACCGCAGTGTCAATCACGCTGGTGCTCGGCCTGTTCGTGCAGACGCTGGTGCTGACGATCTATCTGCTCTGGCGTGCTCCAAAGGTGCTGCAGGCGATCCTCGCCCTGTGGAAGCCCTCGATGCTGGCGGGCTTCACGGGCGCCCTCGCGTCGCAATTCTGGTTCCTGGCGTTCGCGTTGACAGCCGCCGCCAATGTCCGAACGCTCGCTTTGGTCGAGGTGCTGTTCGCGCAAGCGGTGGCCTACTACTCGTTCAAGCAGCCAATCGCACCGCGCGAGCTTCTTGGCATCGCGCTGATCGTGATCGGCGTTGCGGTGCTGGTGGGGGCCTAATTCCGGTCTTCCGGCAGGCTCGGCAGCGGCGAGACCTCGATGCCTTCGTCGATCAGCGACTTTGCCTCTTCGGGCGAAGCCTCGCCGTAGATCGGGCGGTGCTCCTTGTCGCCGTAGTGCATGGCGCGGGCTTCGTTGGCAAAACGCTCGCCGACATTGTCGGCGTTCTTGACGATGTGGTCGCGCAGCTCTTTCAGCTTGGCGCGCAGCTCGCGCTCCTGCGCCATCAAGAGCGAGGTCGGCCCTGACGGCGCAGCCTCGGGCACGGTCGCGGACACGGGCTCCGGCGGCGGCGTGGCGCGGCCGCGCCCCTTCTTGCCGACAATGCGCGGCGCCATGATCGCCTTGTCGACCTTGGCTGAGCCGCAGATCGGGCAGGTCACGAGCTTGCGCTTCACCTGCGAATCATAGGCGGACGAGCTCTGGAACCAGCTCTCGAAGGCGTGATTGCGGTCGCAGTGGAGCGCGTAGCGGATCATGCCGAGCCCCGCACGAGGTGCAAATGGTCCGGCCCGGCCTTGGGATCGGAGACGCCGAAGCGACGGCCGTGCTGGAGCGACGGAATCGCGCGGCGCGCCGTCTCGACCTTGGCCGGATCGATCATGGCCATGATGATGCCCGGCTCGACATCGCCCTCGGCGAGGATCTCGCCCCAGGGATCGACGATCAGCGAATGCCCGTAGGTCTCGCGCTTGTTCTCGTGGGTGCCGGCCTGCGCCGCCGCGAAGACGAAGCAGCCGGTCTCGATCGCACGGGCGCGCAGCAGCACGTGCCAATGCGCTTCACCGGTCTTGCGGGTGAAGGCGGACGGCACCGTGATGAAATAGGCGCCGCTTTCGGCGAGCGCGCGGTACAGCGCGGGGAAGCGCACATCGTAGCAGATCGTCAAGCCGATGCGGCCCCAGGGCAAATCCGAGATCACGGCGGTCTCGCCCGGCTGGTAGTTGGCGGATTCGCGATAGCTCTCGCCGTCCGGCAGCTCGATGTCGAACATGTGGATCTTGTCGTAGCTCGCGAGCACGTTGCCCTCGGGCCCGATCAGGAAGGAGCGGTTGACCGCCTTCTCCGGAGAGAAGCGCAGCGCCAGCGAGCCGACATGGAGGTGAATCTTCAGCTCCGCCGCGAGCGCCCGGTAGGCCTTCAGCGAGGCGTCGTCCTCTTCGCTCTGGAGATGCTCGAACAGCGCCTTGCGGTTCAGCTGCATCATGTTGCTGACTTCCGGCGTCTGCACATAATCGGCGCCATTGGCCGCAGCCTGCCGGATCAGCTTCGTGGCCTGCTCGAGGCTCGGCCCGGGCATCAGGCCGGTGCGCATCTGCACCATGGCGGCCGTAAACGTGCGGTTCTCGCTCATGATACCGCCTTCACGCTTTCGAGCATGCCATCGAGCTTGCCTTCGCGATCGAGCGCATAGAGGTCGTCACAGCCGCCGACATGGGTGCCGCCGATCCAGATCTGCGGGAAGGTCGAGCCCTGGCCGGCGCGGCCGTACATTTCCTGGCGCCAGGACGGGTTCTTGGCGACATCGAATTCGGTGAAGGTCGCCTTCTTGCGGGTCAGCAGTGACTTGGCGGCGGAACAATAGCCGCAGCCCGGCCGGGTGTAGATCTCGACAGCAGCGGTCATTCGTCTGGCGCTCTCATGTCATGAATTCATTGAATTATATGGGACGGGGCCCGCTCTCGACAACCCGGGCAAAGACCAGCACGTCGACCTGGGCCGCCTTGGCGCGCAGCAGGGCCCGCGCGCAGGTGTCGAGAGTCGCGCCTGACGTCAAGACATCGTCGATCAGGACAACGCGGCGGCCCTGGACCTCGGCCTGACGGTCGGGAGATACCTGGAATGCGCCCTGCACATTGGTGGCGCGCTGGGCCCGCGACAGGCCGATCTGCTGCTCGGTGGCACGCACCCGCCGCAGCACGTCGCCCCGCACCTTGACCCCGCTCTGCCGCTCGATGACGCGCGCGAGCGCGCCGGACTGGTTGTAACGGCGCCGCCAGGCCCGCCGCCAATGCAGGGGCACGGGCACCAGCATGTCGGCGCCGGTCAGCAACTCGCCGCCCGCGCGCGCCATCCAGCGGCCCATGGCCGGCGCCAGATCGGTACGGTCCTGATATTTCAGCGCATGCACCAGCGTACGCGCAACGTCGTCGTAGCGTACCGCCGCGCGGGCGCGCTGGTAGGCCGGCGGGCTCGCGATCGCCTCCATCGACAGCATCTCGGGGCCGGGATCGTAGACGAAGGGAATGCCGAGCCGCGGGCAATAGGGCCGTTCGATGAACGACAGCCGCGCCCAGCACGAGGCGCAAACGCCCTCGCCGTCAACCGGCTCCTGGCACGATACGCACTGTGTCGGCAGCGCGATGTCGAGCGCCAGCCGCGCCGCCCGCGCCAGCACGTGGCGGCCGGCCGTCCAGGCGGTCCGCAGGGGTGAAGGGATGGAGCGGGCGGTTTCGGTTGCCATGAGGCAAGGCTAGCGTTCCGTGCAATGGCGCTCAAGCGGTCGAGGCGCCCGACAAAGACCATCATATGAGCAGTTCGTGGTGCTCTCTCAGGATGGTGCGGGCGCTCCGCCGCTCCGAGGCCGGCGCGAAGATCGCGTCATAGGCCAGCCGCATCTGGCGAGCAGCCCGCGCAGGGGGCATCGCGCCCACGCCTGTCCCCAGCCCCGGGACGAGCAAGGACCGGATCGTGTCGTCGGCGCCAGCATTGTGGGACAGGACGGCAATCAGAGCTGCCCGGAATGCGAGATACACATTCACGGTCTGATCGATTCGTGTCGGGACTCGCATCGTGGGCGCGCTCACCAGAAACGGGAAGCGCGCTTGGCCTGTGGAAAGCACGATCGCTTGGCCGACCGGGAGTTCTCCATAATGGTGCTGCGACAGTATGGCCTGTAGATTGGTTTGGAGATCCCAGCCGAAATATCGCGAATAGAGCAGATCGATCCCGCCATCCATGTGCCCAAAGCTGTTCGCGGGGCTCAGGATCGCATCAGCGTCCGGCGCGAAGATATCGCCGAGCGAGACCTCGACGTCTGCTACATCGGCAAAAGCAGCTCTCCATGCCTCGACGAGGTCTGCGTCAATATCGCGAAGGTGAATGCTGAACACTGCCGGAGCCTCGGTGAGGCCTGACTATACGACGGCGTGTTTGGCTGTTCCACCTGCCTCTTCTGGGCGTGGGTTGCCAGAGTGGCCATCACGAGCGTAACCAAACCGCATGGCTGTGCCGCCCCAAACCCCGCCCGCCTTGTTCGATCGTGCCTTGCTGCAGAGGCGACAGCAGCGCGCCCAGGCCCAAGGCGCGGTCACATTCCTGCTCGATCGGGTCGCCGAGGACATGTCCGACCGCTTGGCAGCGGTGATGCGGGAGTTTCACGCTCCCGCCGACCTTTGGACGCCCGGCGCGGGGCTGGCCGTGTTGCGCACGCGGCTTCCCTCCATCGAACACATCGCGCTTGACGCGGCCGGCGCGGAGAAGTTGCCCCTCGCGCCTGAGAGCCTCGATCTCGTCGTCTCGGCGCTGGCACTGCAATACGTCAACGACCTGCCGGGCGTGCTCGCGCAAATCCGCCGGGCGCTCAAGCCGGACGGGCTGCTGCTTGCTGCCATGATCGGCGGCGACAGCCTCACCGAGCTGCGCCAGGCCTTCGCCGCGGCGGAAGCCGAATGCGAGGGCGGTGTATCGCCGCGTGTCGCACCGTTCGCGGACCTCCGCGACGTCGGTGCGCTATTGCAGCGGGCGGGCTTTGCGCTGCCGGTGACCGACGTCGATCGTGTCGTGGTGCGCTACGGCAATGCGTTCGCGCTGATGCAGGATATCAGGCGTATGGGCGCGGCCAATGTGCTGATCGAGCGGCGGCGAACGCCGTCGCGCCGTGCGACGCTGCTGCGGATGGCCGAGATCTACGCCGAGCGCTTTGCCGATGCCGACGGCCGCATCCGCGCGACATTCGACATCGTCTGGCTCTCCGGCTGGGCCCCGCATGCGAGCCAGCAGCAGCCGCTGAAGCCGGGATCGGCGAAAGCGAGCCTGGCGGAGGCGGTGAAGAAGGCGGGGAAGGAATAATCCCGGCACTGCTGTCATTCCGTGGCGCGCGACAACGCGAACCCGGAATCTCGAGATTCTCGATGCTCTTGCATCGCCCCGGAATGACGATGCAAGAGCATCGTCACATCAGCAGGTCAATCAGATGCGGGATCAGCGGAATGTCCGCGGGCGGCATCGGATAGTCGCGCAGCTTGTTGGCGCGGACCCAGGCAAGGTTCTGGCCCTCGCGTGCGGTGACCAACCCCTCCCAGCGCCGGCAGATATAGAGCGGCATCAAGAGATGGAAGGTCTCGTAACCGTAGCTGGCGAAGGTCAGCGGCGCGAGGCACGGCTCGGCGACGTCGATGCCGAGCTCCTCATGAAGCTCCCGGATCAGGCTCTGCTCCGGCCGCTCGCCCGGCTCGAGCTTGCCGCCGGGGAATTCCCACAGGCCGGCCAGGGCCTTTCCTTTCGGGCGCTGCGCGATCAGGACGCGTTTGTCGGCGTCGACGAGCGCGCAGGCCACCACCAGTGTCAGTTTGAGATCGGCCATGCGCGTCTGTCGCTCGCTGAGATCGTTTGCAACGGTTTGTTAACCTCGTTGCGGTCCACGTTTCCAAGGGCACCATAAGTCATATTTAATCCGCAGTTCCTAGAGTGGGAACTCTTTAAACCACTCCAGGCCAACCCATGCGTGCTGCGCTTTCGGTTCTCGTCCGCAGATTCGTCCACGACCGGGGCGGCAATATCGCGGTGATTTTCGCGCTCGCCTGCGTTCCCCTGATCAGCGCGGTCGGCTGCGCCATCGACTATTCTCGCGCGACGATGATCCGGTCCAAGCTTCAGGCCGCGGCGGATGCCGCCAGTGTCGGCTCGATCGCCAAGGCTTCGCCCGCCTTCAAGGCCGCCGGCAATATGACTGCGGACGGCTCGATTTCGGTCGGCGTCACGGACGCCACCAACATCTTCAATGCCAATCGCGCCAGTCAGTCCGGCTACACGCTGACCAGCCTGACGCCGACCGTCGTCAAGTCCGGCTCGACCGTCATCGCCACGGTTTCGTTCACCGCAACTTTGAACACCATGTTCCTCGGCGTGATCGGCAAGTCCGTGCTGACGTTGAGCGGCACGTCGAAGGCGACGGCCAGCATGCCGCTCTATATCGATTTCTATCTGCTGCTGGACAATTCGCCGTCGATGGGCGTCGGTGCGACCCCGGCCGACGTGCAGAAGATGGTCGACAACACGCCGGACAAGTGCGCCTTCGCCTGCCACGATCTCAAGGACAAGAACAACTATTACGACCTTGCCAAGAAGCTTGGCGTGACCACCCGGATCGACGTGCTTCGGAGCGCCACGGAGTCCCTGATGGATACGGCAAGCGCCACCGAGACCTATTCAAACCAGTTCAGGATGGCGATCTATGATTTCGGCGGCTCTGCAAGCTCGCTCGGCCTGCGCAGCCTGTTTTCCTTGTCGGCCTCCCTCTCCAGCGCCAAGACGGCGGCGGGCAAGATCGACTTGATGTCGGTGAACGGCCAGAACGAGAACAACGATCAGGATACCCCATTCACCGCGGTCTTTCCTGCCATCAACGGCCAGATCAGCTCCCCCGGCAGCGGCACGTCGGCCAGTCCGCTCAAATACCTGTTCTTCGTGTCCGACGGCGTCGCCGACGAGAGCAACACCGGATGCCTGAAGCCGCTCTCGGGCAGCACGCGCTGCCAGTCGCCGCTCAACGCCGCGCTTTGCAAGACGATCAAGGATCGCGGCGTGAAGATCGCGGTGTTGTACACGACCTATCTCGCGCTGCCGACCAACTCCTGGTACATGAAATGGATCAGCCCGTTCAATGCCGGCCCCTATGGTCCGTCGCCGAACAGCCAGATCGCGCAGAACATGCAGAGCTGCGCTTCGCCGGGCCTGTATTTCGAGGTCAGCCCGACGCAAGGCATCGCGGACGCCATGAACGCACTGTTCAAGAAGGCGGTCGCGGACGCGCGGATCTCCGGATGATGGCTTGACGTGATTCCGGGGCGATGCGTTAGCATCGAACTATGGTGCGCAGTTGCGCACCATAGAATCTCGAGATTCCGGGCTCTTGCTTCGCGAGCCCGGAATGACGGCTCTAGAGGCTACGACCTGTAGTCCCCGTTGATGGCCACATATTCCTTGGTGAGGTCGCAGGTCATGACGCGGTCGCGGCCCTTGCCGAGGCCGAGCGAGACCAGAATCGCAATCTCCGGCGCCTTCATCGCTTCCGACACCTGCGCTTCGTCATAATCGGGATCGCGCGCCCCGCGCTTGGCGACGCGGATGCCGTTGAACGAGATCGACAGCTTGTCGCGATCAGCCGGCTCGCCGGCCTTGCCGACGGCCATCACCACGCGGCCCCAATTGGCATCCTCGCCGGCGATCGCGGTCTTCACCAGCGGCGAGTTCGCGATCGACATCGCGATCTTGCGAGCCGAGGCCTTGGTCTTGGCGCCCTCCACGGTGATCTCGACCAGCTTGCGCGCGCCTTCGCCGTCGCGGGCGACCTGCTCCGCGAGATTGGCGAGCACCTGGTTGAACGCCTTGACGAAGGCCTTCAGGCGTGGGTCGCTGGCGCGGCTGATCTTCGGCGCGCCGTGCTCGGCGGCGGCGCCGGTGGCGAAGGCCAGCAGCGTATCCGAGGTCGAGGTGTCGCCGTCGATCGTCACGGCGTTGAACGTGTCCTCGACGCCGCTCTTGAGCAGAGCCTGCAGCGCGGCAGGCGCGATCGGCGCGTCAGTGAAGATGAAGGACAGCATCGTCGCCATGTCGGGCGCGATCATGCCGGCGCCCTTGGCCATGCCGTTGATGGTAACCTTGGCCTTGCCGAGCTTGACGGTCGCGGTCGCCACCTTCGGGAAGGTGTCGGTGGTCATGATCGCCTTGGCCGCGGCGAGATAGTCGCCCGGCTCGGCAGTCTCGGCGAGGCGGCCGAGCACGCCGTCGAACTTGGTGGCGTCCAGCGGCTCGCCGATCACCCCGGTCGAGGCCAGGAAGATCTCGCTCTCGCTGCAGCCGACCGCCTTGGCCGCGATCTTCGCCGTCAGCGCGGTGGAGGCGCGCCCGGTCTTGCCGGTGAAGGCGTTGGCATTGCCGGAATTGACTACCAGCGCGCGCGCCTTGCCGCCCTTCAGCCTGGCGCGGCACCATTCCACCGGCGCCGAGGGGCACTTCGACTTGGTGAAGACTCCGGCGACCGCGGTGCCCTTGTCCATCACCGCCAGCAGAACGTCGGTGCGGTTCTTGTAGCGGATGCCGGCTTCGGCCGTCGCAAGACGGATGCCCGCGATCACGGGCATGTCGGGGACGGTTTTGGGGGCGAGTGGAGAGACGGAGGAGGACATCGCGGGCGCCTTGGTAGGGTCTGGACATGCAGATGGCCGGGGGAGCCCCGGCCATTGCGACGTTAGATATACTTGGCGTCCGCGAAGTGACAGCGAATTCTTACTTCTTCGCCGGCGGCGCCATCTTGCTGTCGGACGGCTTGGCATCCTTCGACGCATCCGCCGCCGGCTGGTCCAGCCGCTCGACCTTGGCTTCGGTACGCAGCTTGGCGACATACTCGGCCTGGGCCTTGCGGGTCACGTACTGCTCGATCTGGGCCTTGACCTGCTCGAAATCGGGCGCCTTGCGGTTGCGCTTTTCCTCGACCTTGATGATGTGCCAGCCGAATTGCGACTTCACGGGGTCGGAGATCTTGCCGGGCTCCAGCGAGAAGGCCACGGCCGAGAATTCCGGCACCATCTGCTCCTTGGTGAAGAAGCCGAGGTCGCCGCCGTCGGCGGAGCCGGGGTCCTTGGACTTCTTCTTGGCGAGCTCGGCGAAATCGGCCCCCTTCTCGAGCTCGGCCTTCACCGCCTTGGCCTCGTCCTCGGTCTCGACCAGGATGTGGCGGGCGCGCACCTCCTGCTCGCCGGTGATCTGCTTGGCGGCCTCCTCATAGACCTTCTTCATGGCGTCCGGCGTGGTGGCGGCCTTGCCTTCGCTGGCGAGCAGGCTGTCCATCAGAAGCCGGTTGCGGGCGAAGGCCAGGCGCTTCTTGAACTCCTCGCCGTCGGCGATCTTCTTGTCTTCGGCAGCCTTGCTGACGATCTTCATGTCGATCAGGAACGACAGGACGTTCTCGTCCTTGGTGGCCGGGTCCATCTGGGCGAGGCTCGGCCCGAGTTCCTCCTCGGCCATGGTGACGTCGCTCTTCTTGATTTCCGCACCATTGACCTTCGCCAGCACCGGATCATCGGCGGCCCGGAGCGGGCCCGCGAACGCCAGGGACAGCGCCAGAGCGAGGCTGCCAGCCAGGGCGGACGCGGAGCGGAAGCGCTGGGTTGCCGGGAACGAGGTGGTCATGGAAAATCCTTATGTTGAAGCAGGGGGCTGCTCGAGCGGGGCGGACACTCGCCCAATCAGGGGGGCTTGGCAACGCGAAAAGTCTGTCAAAATGATGAATTAGCCGCACTGCGCCCGCCGTTGACAAGGCCCCGACCGGGCCATATCTCTGCGCGGTCGCGACCATGGCGATGGCGTTTATTTTGCTGCGTTTTTGGCCGTTGAACCCAGACTTGCCCAATTCCCACCCATATGGCGGATGTCCCCCGCAGTCCGGGCTCTGACGCCGCGAAGCGTCACGGTGAGTTGATAGGCGGGCGGGTGACAACTTCTTAGGCCCAACGCGGTTGAATCGCGAACACAGGAACCAGGCATGATCGGCGCGCTCGCCCGCAAGTTTTTCGGCTCCGCCAACGACCGGCGGGTGAAGGGATATCAGTCCCGCGTCAACGCGATCAATGCGCTGGAGCCTGAGCTCGCCAAGCTCTCCGACGAGGCGCTCAAGGCCCGCACCGCGGAATTCAAGCAGCAGCTCGCGAACGGCAAGACGCTGGACGATCTCCTCGTCCCGGCCTTCGCCACCGTGCGCGAGGCCGCCAAGCGCACGCTCGGCCAGCGCCATTTCGACGTCCAGCTGATCGGCGGCATGGTGCTGCACGAGGGCGACATCGCCGAGATGAAGACCGGCGAAGGCAAGACGCTGGTCGCGACGCTTGCGGTGTATCTGAACGCGCTCGCCGGCAAAGGCGTCCATGTCGTCACGGTCAACGACTACCTCGCCCGCCGCGACTCCGGCTGGATGGGCCAGATCTACAGCTTCCTCGGCATGACCACCGGCGTGATCGTGCACGGCCTCGACGATGCCGAGCGCAAGGCGGCCTATGCCTGCGACATCACCTACGGCACCAACAACGAATACGGCTTCGACTATCTCCGCGACAATATGAAGTACCGGCTCGAGGACATGGTCCAGCGGCCGCACTTCTTCGCCATCGTCGACGAGGTCGACTCCATTCTGATCGACGAAGCGCGCACGCCGCTGATCATCTCCGGCCCGCTCGACGACCGCTCCGACTTCTACAACACCATCGATGGGTTCCTGCCCAAGCTCGACAAGACCGACTACGAGGTCGACGAAAAGCAGCGCACGGTGACGCTGACCGAAGGCGGCATGGAGAAAATCGAGACGCTGCTGCGCGATGCCGGCCAGCTCAAGGGCGAGTCGCTCTACGACGTCGAGAACGTCTCCGTCGTGCACCACATCAACCAGGCCCTGCGCGCTCACACGCTGTTCACGCGCGACAAGGACTACATCGTCCGCGACGGCGAAGTCGTCATCATCGACGAGTTCACCGGCCGCATGATGCCGGGCCGCCGCTATTCGGAAGGCCTGCATCAGGCGCTGGAAGCCAAGGAGCACGTCCAGGTCCAGCCCGAGAACCAGACGCTGGCCTCGATCACCTTCCAGAACTACTTCCGCATGTACGAGAAGCTGGCGGGCATGACCGGCACCGCCGCGACCGAAGCGGACGAATTGTTCGACATCTACAAGCTCGAGGTCGTGGAGATCCCGACCAATCTGTCGATCGCGCGCCTCGACGAGGACGACGAGGTCTATCGGACCCAGAAGGAAAAATATCAGGCCATCCTCGCCGAGATCGAGCGCGCCAATTCGCGCCTGCAGCCGGTGCTGGTCGGTACCGCCTCGATCGAGAAGTCGGAAGTGCTCGCCGAATTCCTCAAGAAGAACGGCTACAAGCAGATCGATTTCGGCAAGGAGGGCGCGCTCGACAAGCTCTATGCCGCCGCCCGCGCCGGCAAGCCGGCCAAACTGTTCGCGGTGCTGAACGCGCGCTTCCACGAGCAGGAAGCCTACATCGTCGCCGAAGCCGGCGTGCCGGGCGCGATCACGATCGCCACCAACATGGCCGGCCGCGGCACCGACATCAAGCTCGGCGGCTCGCTGGAGATGCGCATCCAGCAGGAGACTGCGGGCATCACCGACGAGGCCGAGAAGGCCAAGAAGATCGAGCAGATCAAGGCCGATATCGAGCACTTCCGCGACATCGTGCTGAAGGCCGAGGAGACCGTCGAGGTCGAGCCGGCCAAGGGAAGCAAGCCTGCCAAGACCGTGAAGAAGCCCGGCGGCCTCTACATCATCGGCTCCGAACGCCACGAATCCCGCCGCATCGACAACCAGCTGCGCGGCCGTTCCGGCCGTCAGGGCGATCCCGGCCGCTCGAAGTTCTTCCTGTCGCTGGAAGACGACCTGATGCGCATCTTCGGCTCGGACCGTCTCGACAGCATGCTGCAGCGTCTCGGCCTGCAAGAGGGCGAGGCCATCATCCATCCCTGGATCAACAAGGCGCTGGAGAAGGCGCAGCAGAAGGTCGAGGCGCGCAACTTCGACATCCGCAAGAACCTGCTCAAGTTCGACAACGTCCAGAACGACCAGCGCAAGGTGATCTTCGACCAGCGCGTCGAGCTGATGAAGGACGAGAGCGTCGCCGAGACCGTCACCGACATGCGCCACGCCTTCATCGACGACCTCGTCGCCAAGCACGTGCCCGAGCATGCCTATGCCGAGCAGTGGGACGTCGCCGGACTCAAGGACGAATTGAAGCGCGTGCTCGATCTCGACCTGCCGGTCGACGAATGGGCCAAGGAAGAGGGCATCGCCGACGAGGAGCTGCTGACGCGCATCGAGACCAAGGCCGACGAGCACATGGCGGCCAAGGTCGCGCAATGGGGTCCCGACGTGATGCGTTACGTCGAGAAGACCATCCTGTTGCAGACGCTCGACCATCTCTGGCGCGAGCACCTGATCATGCTCGACCACCTGCGCCAGGTCATCGGCCTGCGCGGCTACGGCCAGCGCGATCCCCTGCAGGAGTACAAGACCGAAGCCTTCAATCTCTTCCAGGAGATGAGCGCTCACCTGCGCGAGGCCGTCACGGCGCAGCTGATGCGCGTCGAGATCGTTCCGCCGGAGCAGGAAGCCCCGGTGCTGCCGCCGATGGAAGCGCACAAGTTCGATCCGAACACCGGCGAGGACGAGATGGCCCTCGCCAGCGTCACCCTGGGCGCCCAGGCTACGGATGCCTCGATGCGCGATCCGAAGAACCCGACCAGCTGGGGCAAGGTCGGCCGCAACGAGGACTGCCCGTGCGGCTCCGGCAGGAAGTACAAGCACTGCCACGGGCGGTATGCTTAGCGGCTAGCTTGGCTGTGAGGCGCGACGTCTGCGCCTCATTCTCCGACGTCGTCGCCCGGCTCGACCAAGCGACCCAGTACGCCACGGCCTCTCGGCTCAATCACATCCGTCTCTGGAATACTGGGCGGATTAAATCGGGCGATGACAGTTGTGCATGTGGCATAAAGCGCGCCCCATCACCGGGCTGGTTGCGTCACTCTCGCGCGAGAGCCGCCCCACTCAGTTCGAGCTGTCGATCAAGCTCTCCAGCAGCCGCTTGAGCTCGCTCGTCGACTTGTCGCCGTAGCTCTCCAGGATGTGCTCCTCCTGGTCGACCGCGAGCGAGTTGAGCTTCTTGCACAGCACCTTGCCGCGGTCGGAGATGAACATCAGCACCTTGCGGCGGTCGTTCGGGTCCTGCACGCGGTAGACCAGCGTGTCGGAGACCATGCGGTCGATCATCTTCGTGAGCGTCGGATGGTTGAGCAGCACGGCGTCCGCGAGCTCGCCCATCGAATGGCCGTTGCCGTCCGACAGCACTTTCAGGATTCGCCATTGCTCGACCGGCACGCCCTCCTTGCTCAACCTCAGTTCGAGCTGCCGGTTGATTTCCCGGTTGGCTTGCGCGAGCAGGTAAGCGAGGTGTTCGGTGATCGGGGAATTTTGTTTCGGCGGTTTTGCCACGGCTGAGACTTCGCCTTGACCCAAATGAGTGAATGTCTTGCAATCGATGCTGCATCTATATGCACTTCAATTCTTGAATATTCAATATTTTCAAAATAGGATCATTGCCCAACAAAAGGGCGGAAGCCGCGGCCGCCTGCTCAATGTGCTTTCAGGTCTGGTCTCAGACAGGAGTTGGCGTGCGCGCGACGGTGAACTTCCCGGCTCACGGCGGCTCGGCGTTGCCGCCGTCCCTGCTGTTCAGGAATTTGTCGTCATCGGCGGCGGATTTGGACCTGTCTCCGGTCGATGCGCATTTCATGAGGCGGCGCAGCGCGCGCAGCAAGCTGCGCATCGGCAATTTCCTCACCTTCACCGGTTCGCCCGGGATCTGGGGCCCGACCTCCACCAACAGCGCGATGCTGGCGGTTGCCGAGATCAACAAGCGCGGCGGCATTCTGGGCCGCGAGCTCGAGCTCTCGATCTACGATTCCGGCGGACCGATCGAGGAGGTGGTGCGCCGCGCCGAGCAGGCGATCGCCTTCGACGAGGTCGACCTCATCATGGGCTCGCATATCAGCGCGGTCCGCGTCGCGCTGCGCAAGGTCACCGGCAACCGCATCCCCTACATTTACACGCCCGTTTACGAAGGCGGCGAGCGCACGCCGGGTGTCATGGCGATCGGCGAGACGCCGCGCTGGCAGAGCCGGCCCTCGATCCATTGGCTGGCGGAGGTCAAGAAGGCGGCGCGCTGGTACCTGATCGGCAGCGATTACGTCTGGCCCTGGCAGTCGCATCGCGCGGTCAAGCGCTACATCAAGGAAGCCGGCGGCCAGGTCGTTGGCGAGGAGTTCGTGCCCGTCGGCGAGGACAATCACGAGCCGCATCTGGCCCGCATCCGCGCTGCCCGGCCCGATGTGGTGCTGATCTCGCTGATCGGCACCGACAGCATCACCTTCAACCGCGCCTTCGCCGAAGCGGGCCTCGCCACGTCCACGCTACGGCTTGCAGGCGCGATGGACGAGACCGTGCTGCTCGGCATCGGCGCCGACAACACAGAGAATCTGTTCTGCGCCTCCGGCTATTTCAACGGTCTGGTCTCGCGCGCCAATGACGAGTTCCTCAGTGCCTATTATTCCATGTTCGGTGCCAACGCGCCGCCGGTCGGTTCCGTCGGTCAGTCGAACTATGAGGGGCTGCGCTTCCTGGAATCCGTCGCAAACCGCGCCGGGTCATTGGCCTTTCGTCCGCTGCTGAAGGCCGCGCGCAACACCGTCTACTCGGCCGGCCGCGGTCCCGTGACGCTTCGCGACGGCCGCGCCGAGATGCCTATGTACCTCGCTGAAGCCGACGGTCTCGACTTCAAGATCATCAAGACGCTCTGAGACGGCTCCGATACGCCGCAACGGCCTTGCGAAATAATACTTGAAAAGGAAAATATTTCCGTCTCTAGTAACGCCGTGAAGCCGGCTGGCCGCGCCCGGAAAGGCGCGAGCGAGAGTCTTTCATCAGTGCCAGGGATCAAGAAGCCTTCAAGGAGAGCGCCGTGACAGTTGCCCTTCCCACGCCAGCCCAACTTCGCAGTGTCGCCGAGCAGTGCGGCCTTTCGCTCACCGATGAGGACGTCGCCTCGTTCCGCGGTCTCATGCAGGGCTCGATCGAAGCCTACAATCTCGTTGCCGCGATGCCGGACGAATTGCCCGAGGTGAAGTATCCGCGCACGCCGGGCTACCGGCCCTCGGCGGAGGAGAACCCGCGCAATGCCTGGTATCGCAAGTCGAGCGTGAAGGGCGCCGCCAGCGGCAAGCTCAAGGGCAAGACCGTCGCGCTGAAGGACAACATCATGCTGGCCGGCGTGCCCATGACCAACGGCTCGTCGACGCTGGAAGGCTATGTGCCCGATTTCGACGCCACCATCGTCACCCGCATGCTGGATGCCGGCGCCGAGATCAAGGGCAAGGTGCATTGCGAGCATTTCTGTCTATCCGGCGGCAGCCATACCGGCTCCTACGGGCCGGTGCATAATCCGCACAAGATGGGCTACTCGGCCGGCGGCTCGTCGTCGGGATCGGGCGTCGTGGTCGCGCTGGGCGAGGTCGACATGGCCATTGGCGGCGACCAGGGCGGCTCGATCCGCATGCCGTCGTCGTTCTGCGGCATCTACGGCATGAAGCCGACCTGGGGCCTCGTCCCCTACACCGGCATCATGCCGATCGAGATCTACGTCGACCACACCGGCCCGATGACCGCGACGGTCGCCGACAATGCGCTGCTGCTCGAAGTGCTGGCCGGCGACGACGGCTACGATCCCAGGATCAAGGCCCCGAAAGTGGAGGAATACACCAAGGCGCTCGGCCAGGGCGTCAAGGGCATGAAGATCGGCATTCTCAAGGAAGGTTTCGAGCAGCCGACCGCCGAGTCTGCGGTGAATGAAAGTGTGCGCGAGGCCGCAAAACGCTTCAAGGACCTCGGCGCCACGGTCGAGACCGTCTCGATCCCGATGCACCTGATGGGCGGGGCGATCTGGACCCCGATCGGCACTGAAGGCCTGACCCAGACCATGATGTTCGGCGACGGCTACGGCCTCAGCCGCGGCGATCTCTATTCGACCTCGCTGATGGATTTCCATCGCGGCTGGCGTCGGCAGGCCGACTCGCTGTCCGAGACCACCAAACTGTTCATGCTGCTCGGCACTTACATCAACAACAATTTCGGCCCGCGCTTCTACGGCAAGGCGCTCAACATCTCGCGCCGGCTGACCGCGGCCTACGACAAGGCCTTTGCCGATTACGATCTGCTCCTGCTGCCGACCACGCCGATGAAGGCGACCAAGCTGCCGGAACCGAATGCCAGCCGCGAGGAGTACGTCGCCCGCGCGCTCGAGATGATCTCCAACACCGCGCCGTTCGACATCACGCACCATCCCGCGATGTCGCTGCCCTGCGGCATGGTCGACGGCCTTCCGGTCGGCCTGATGCTGGTCGGCCGAATGTTCGAGGAATCCACCATCTACCGCGCCGCCCATGCCTTCGAGCAGATCGGCGACTGGAAGAAGATGTGAGCAAAGTTTCGATTCAGGCGAACGGAACACCCTCAAATGGCTAACGCGTTCGTCGCGGCGTTCGAGATCCTGAGCTTCGGCGCGATCATCGTCCTGATCGTGCTGGGGCTCGGGATCATCGCCAGCATGATGGGCATCTTCAACTTCGCGCAAGGCGAGTTCGTCCTGCTCGGCGCCTACATCACCTATCTCGCTTATGCCAAGGGCCTGCCGATCTGGGCGGGCATGGTTGCAGCGCCTTTCGTGGTCGGTGCGCTCGGCTTCGTGCTGGAGGCGCTGATCATCCGACGATTCTACGCCGCGCCGATCGTTGCCATGCTCGGCACCTATGCGCTCGGCCTGATCATCCGCGAGGCCGTGCGCGGCCTGATCGGCGGTTTCTATCTCACCGTGCCGGAGCCGATCGGCGGGTCGATCGACATCGGCGCCATGCATATCTCGGCCTGGCGCTTCACCATCATCGTCATCACGCTGCTGGTGATGGGGCTCTGTTATCTGCTGCTGTCGCGGACGAGCTTCGGCCTGCGCGTGCGGGCGACGCTGGAGAACCCGTCGCTGGCGCGCGCCTCGGGCATTTCGACGCCGCTGATCTACGGCGCGACGTTCGCCTTCGGTGCGGCGCTCGCGGGCCTTGCCGGCGCGCTGATCGTGCCGGTGTTCAGCCTATTTGCCGATCTCGGCCTGCGCTTCCTGATCCAGGGTTTTGTCGCGGTCATGGTCGGCGGGGTCGGCTCCTTCATCGGCCCGGTCGCGGGCGCCGGCGTCATCGGCACGCTGAGCGCGGCGCTGCCCTGGGTGATGGCACCCGTCGTCGCCGACGTGCTCGTCTTCGTGCTCGCCATCGTCTTCATCAAATTCCGTCCGCAAGGTCTCATCGCTGGAAAAGGGGTTTAATCACATGCTCGATCGTGCTCAGCTCACGCGACGTCGTTTCCTGTCCAATTTCGCCTTTGCCTCCGGCGCGGTCGCAACCGGCGTCGGCAGCTGGGTGATCCCTGCGCCCTGGGCCAATGCGGCCGAGGCGCCGATCAAGGTCGGCATCGCCACCGACCTCACCGGCCCGATCGCCTATGCCGGCAACGCCGACGCCAATGTCGCGAAAATGGTGATCAAGGAGATCAACGCGGCCGGCGGCCTGCTCGGCCGTCCGCTCGAGCTCTACATCGAGGACACCGCGTCCAACGAATCCGTCGCCGTCGGCAACGTGCGCAAGCTGATCCAGCGCGACAAGGTCGACATGGTCCTCGGCGGCATCACCTCCTCGATGCGCAATGCGATCAAGGACCCGATCGTGGCGCGCGGCAAGACCCTCTACATCTATCCGCAGCTCTACGAGGGCAAGGAGTGCACGCCATATCTGTTCTGCACCGGCCCGACGCCGGCGCAGCAATGCGACGAGTTCATCCCCTGGCTGATCAAGAACGGCGGCAAGAAGTTCGCGCTGCCGAGCGCCAACTACGTCTGGCCGCACACCCTCAACGTCTACGCCCGCAAGGTGATCGAATCCAATGGCGGCGAGGTCGTGTTCGAGGAATATTACCCGCTCGACCAGGTCGATTTCTCCGCGACCGTCAACCGCATCATCTCCAACAAGGTCGACGTCGTCTTCAACACCGTCATTCCGCCCGGCGTCGGCCCGTTCTTCAAGCAGCTCTATGAAGCCGGCTTCCTCAAGAACGGCGGCCGTCTGGCCTGCGTCTACTATGACGAGAACACGCTCAACATCAACCAGGCCGCCGAAATCGAAGGCCTCGCCAGCTGCCTCGACTATTTCAAGGTGCTGACCAAGGAGAACCCGTTCGACGCCAAGATCCAGGCGGCCTATGAAAAGGATTTTCCGGGCAACTTCCTGTTCGCCGCCGGCAGCGCGGCGACGGGCACTTATCGCGGCCTCAAGCTGTGGGAAGCCGCGGTGAAGGAAGCCGGCAAGATCGACCGCGAATCGGTGGCTGCCGCGCTCGACCATGCCAAGATCGCCGAAGGCCCCGGCGGACCTGCCGAGATGGTGCCGGGCAAACGGCACTGCAAGATGAAGATGTACACCGCGGTCGCCAAGAGCGGAAACTACGAGATCGTCGGGCGCAGCAACGGCCTCGTCGATCCCAAGGAATGCTGATTCTTCACCTCTCCCCTCTTGGGAGAGGTGAACCCCGCCGTGATTGACGCGGCTGACTCTCACGATGTTGAACTCGGAATGCTGAAGCCGATGAGTGTGGTAAGAGAGGCCATCGTCGCCGACGCGGACGACGAAGTGGACGGTGCGATGGCTGACGGCGCAGCGGCGGAACGGGTCAATGACCGCGCCAAGGCAGGACGAAAAATCCTGCCCATCGTCGAGGGTCTCGTGCTCCTCGCGGCGCTGCTGGCGCCGCTGGTGCTGCAGGACTATCTCACGGTGTTCGCGACGCGCGTGATCATCCTGGCGCTGTTTGCGCTGTCGTTCGACCTGGTCTGGGGCTATGCCGGCATCATGAGCTTCGGCCAGGCGCTGTTCTTCGGCTCGGCCGGCTATGGCGTCGCGCTGCTCGCGCGCGACCTCAACATCACCAACATCTTCCTGGTGCTGCCGGCGGGAACATTGATCGGCCTCACTTTCGCGCTGCTGCTCGGCGGCTTCCTGCTGCTGGGACGGCATCCCTCCAGCGTGATCTTCGTCTCGCTCGGCACGCTGACCGGCTCCTACGCCGCCGATCGCCTGGCGCGCGGCTGGTATTATCTCGGCGGCCAGAACGGCATCCCCTCGATCGCGCCGATGTCGCTCGGCGGTTACGACTTCACGGAGGGCCCGGCGTTCTACTATCTCGTGCTCGGCATCCTCGTCGTGGTCTACCTGCTCTGCCGCTTCCTGGTGCGCTCGCAATTCGGTCTGGCGCTCGCAGGCCTGCGCGAGAACGAGCAGCGCATCGCCTTCTTCGGCTACAAGGCGCAGCATCTCAAAGCCATCATCTTCACCATCGGCGGCGCCGTCGCAGGCCTCGCCGGCAGCCTCTACGCCTTCCACGAAGGCTTCGTCTGGCCCAACATGGTGGGCGTCGTGGTTTCGACCCAGGTCGTGCTCTACGTCCTGTTCGGCGGCTCCGGCACACTGATCGGCGCCGTCATCGGCGCTGTCATCGTCGAGGGCGTCAGCTTCTGGCTCTCGGACAATTACCGCGACATCTGGCCGATCATCCTTGGCCTGCTGCTCCTGCTCGTGATCCTATTCCGACCGCTCGGCCTGATCAGTTTTGTCCTTGGCGAGCGCGAACGGGTCGGCAGCTTCGGTGCCAAGCAAAAGGAGACGCGCAATGCTCCTTGAAGCGGCCGGCATCAAGAAGGTCTTCGGCAAGCTCACCGCGCTCGACGGCGCAGCCCTCACGGTCGGCGAGAACGAGTTTCACGGCCTGATCGGCCCGAACGGCTCGGGCAAGAGCACGCTGATGAAGTGCATCGCCGGCGCCGAAGTGCCGACCCAAGGCAAAGTCTCCTTCGTCAACACCGACATCACCGCGTTCACGCCGACCGAACGTGCGCGCGCCGGCATGAGCCTGAAATTCCAGATCACATCCGTGCTGCCGTCGCTGACGCTCTACGATAACATCCTGCTCGCGCTGCAGGCGCAGTCCTCGCTGTTCGACCTCGTGTTCTCGCGCACGCGCAGGTTCTTGCACGACCAGGTCATGACCATGCTGACGCAGTTCCGCCTCGCCGACCGCGCCTTCGATGCCGCCGCTGCGCTGTCGCACGGCCAGCAGCAATGGCTGGAGATCGCGATGGCGCTCGCCGGCAAGCCGAAGCTCCTATTGCTCGACGAGCCCACCGGCGGCATGAGCCTTGAAGAGCGCCGCGTCACCGGCGAGCTGCTGCAGCCGATCAAAAAACATTGCTCGCTGGTCATCGTCGAGCACGACCTCGATTTCATTCGCGACATCTGCGATCGCCTCACCGTGCTCGACCAGGGCAAGGTGCTGGCGTCTGGCACGGTGTCCGAGATCCAGGCCAACACATCCGTCCAGGAGATCTATCTGCGCCGTGCCTGAATTTTTGGACATCAAGCATCTCGACGCCGGCTATGGCCGCAGCCAGGTCCTGTTCGACGTCAGCCTCGGCATTCCCTGGCGCGGCGGCGTTGCCGTGCTCGGCCGCAACGGTGCCGGCAAGACCACGCTGATGAAGACCATCGTCGGCGAGCTGCCGGCCTGGAAGGGCGAGGTCGCGTTCGACGGCCGCGACATCAGCCGCCGCGCCACCCAGGAGCGCGTGCGCGCCGGCATCGGCTACGTGCCGCAGGAGCATTCGGTATTCGCGCGCCTGTCGGTGCGCGACAATCTCGCCGTCGGCTCGCTCGCGAGCAAGGATTCCTCGGCGATCGACCGCGTACTGGCCATCTTCCCAAAGCTCGGCCAGCGCCTCGACCAGCCCGCCGGCACGCTGTCCGGCGGCGAGCGCAAGATGCTTGCGATCGGCCGCGCCATGCTGGGCGACCCAAAACTGCTGCTGCTGGACGAGCCCACCGAAGGCGTCTGGATCGGCGTCATCGAGGAGATCACCGAGCGCCTGATCGAGCTCGCCAAGACCATCGCCGTCATCATCGTCGAGCAGCACCTCGACCTCGCGCTCCGCGTCGCCGACTACGCCTATGTGCTCGACCGCGGCCGCGTCGCGCTGCAGGGCGAGGCGGGCGAGGTGCGGGGCAAGCCGGAGCTGATGCGATATCTGGCGCCGTAGGGATATGGCCCTTCGCGCGAGCGGAGCGTGCGCCTCGTCCTTCGAGACGACCGCTTCGCGGTCTCCTCAGGATGAGGCTAGGCAGCCATTGGAGCCTGTTGAACCTGGCGCAGCACCCTCGATCCTCATTCTGAGGGCCCGCCAACGGCGGGCGTCTCGAAGGATGGCCACAGGCGAGATCACGCCATATGCGATACCGCTGCCGCTTGACCGAGACTGGCCCGGCGCCCCGTCCGGCTCTTCAACTGTCAAACATCCGAACGTGACATCGCGATCCCGCGGCGCCGTTCGCCCGGGTTCTGCTTCACTCTCGCGCCCAAAAAATCGGAAGGGCGCAGGGAAGGCCGGGTACCGGCTGGCACCCACGAGCCCCTGTGCATGATGCGTAGTTTAGACGCTCACAGGGGTGACACAGGTGCAGCCCGATAACCGGCCTTCCCTGCGCAGTGGTTTGACGGCTTATGTCGCGCTCTCCCCGGGGAGCGATGCACTATTGCCCCCGTCGCCTCGCGAGATCACTGATACGCGCCCTCCGGTAGGACGACGCGCACCACCACGAGACTTGACGTACAGACCCCGGACGTCAGGACCACACGATTTTGCCGTACGCACCCTGCTTTGCCCCTCGGCTTCGCAAGGTATGGCAGCGCCTGTCGTACCGCGCCCGCTGATCGCTCACGGGGACTACCCGCCCTGCGACCGCATCTGGCGCCAACGCCGCCCGCGTCCACCGCAACCCATCCCACGAACCGTGACGATCGCGACCCGCCCCTTCCGGAGGGATGAGATGGCGTGGAAGATAGGGTGTTTTGGGTGTTCGGGTAAAGCGAATTATTGCTATCCGAAGGGACCCGCCTACTTCACCGCCGAGAACCGGCTGTCGAACGAGTTCGACTGCACCACCGGCGCGGCGCCGGACATCATCGGGGTATTGTCACCCGCGCCGTCGCTCACCGACGGCTTCAGCGCCGGACGCGTCGCGGCGAGGCGGGTGTCGGGCTTCGGCGGCTCGGCCGGCTTGGCGGCGACAGCGGCCGGCTTCGGCGTCTCCTTCGCCGCCTCCTTGGTCTTGTCACTCCCCGGCACGAAGCGGGTCACGGCGGCCTTGAGTCGCGAGGCGGCCGTGGCCGGCGTCGTGGACGTCTGGGCGGCCGGGGGCACGGAGGCGGTGGCCTGCGGCGCCGGCGTGGTGGTCGCCGTGGTGTCGGCGCCGAATCCCATCTTGCGGCCGAGGTTGGAGAAGAAGCCGCCGGATTTCTCTTGAGACTTCTCGGCAGGCTGTGCCGAGGCGACGCGGGTGTTGGCGGCGGGCGCACTGACGGCAACCACCGGCTCTTCCCGCGGCGCCGGCGCGCTTGCCACCGCGTCGAGGTTCGGCTTGGGCGGGTTGACGTGGCCGGGGATTGTGCCCGGCGCCTTCGCCATGGCCAACATCTGCAGCGTGGTGCCTTCGGCGCTCTCGGACAGGCCCGTGGAGCCCTCCGGAATCTTGGCGGCGAACACCTTGTGCATGCCGCCGTCGATGCCGGTGTTCATCCGCGCCACCGGCGTGCCCTTGGCGACGAGCCTTGCGTATTCGCTTTCGTCCTTGGCCTGCTTCTCGCGCACGGCGCTGGCGATCTCCTCGGGGATCACATAGGCCGGGCACTTGGCGGAGGCGTCGAACACCGGATCGCGCTTGGCGTCGGCGGGCTTGGCGGCATCGAAGACGTACTTTTTCTCGCAGAAATCGACCTTCGGCTCCTGCCGCGTCACCTCGAAATGATCATAGCCTTCCTTGATCATCTTCCAGAACGGCATGTTCGGATTGTTCCGGTGCCTGGCCATGTTCACCGGCGTCATCTTGAACGGATAGGCCTGCAGCTGGAACGCCTTCTGGCCGCCGAAGAAGGACTCGCGGCCGAGCGAATAGATCTCCGCGATCTGCTCGTCCGTCATCGCGTAGCAGCCGCGCGACGAACAGTCGCCGTGCACCATCAGCTGCGAGCCGGTGCGGCCCAGCGCCTTGTCGAACGCGTTCGGGTAGCCGGTGTTAAACGAGAGGTAATACGACGATTGCGGATTCATCTGGCTCGGATTGATCGAGTAGAATCCTTCCGGCGCCTGGCGGTCGCCTTCGCGCACCTTGGGGCCGAGATCGCCCGACCAGCGGCAGATTGGATAGGTCTTGAGCAGCGCGAACTGGCCAGAGCGGGTCTGCTTCCAGACCTCGAGCTCGGCCTCCTGCTTGAACAGGCGGACCAGGATCGGCGATTGCAGGTCCATGTCCTTCTCGGCCATCGCGGCGATCAGCTTCGGCGGCACCGGCTGATTGGCCTTGGCGTTGGTCGCGAGCGAGACCTGATCGGTGTTGCAGCCGGCGAGCAGACCGCCGGCCGTCATCAGCGCAACCGAGACCAAGAGCGCGCGAGCAAGCGAACGAGAAATCAAGATGGACCCCACACCGTGCCGGGCATTGAAGCGCGAACCCCAATTCTTCCGAAGCGCAATCCGACCGGAAAACCGACCCGCCGAGACGGGCCCGGTCAGACCCCGCTCCAGCGCTTATGCCCTGAAGCCATTGATTAAAATTCTAACCTCTGGGTCATGTGGTCGCAACCCGAGCGGGGATCACGAGGGCGTTGGCCCAGTGGCATGGTCAACGAAGACTAAATGGACGCGACTTGGGACGGAACTTGGGCTTTCGGGCCGATCCGGACTCAGATCGCCGATTTGGGCAAAAAAAGGGTTAAGGCGGGGTTACCGGGGGCTCTTCACCTCCCCCGCTTGCGGGGGAGGCCGGGAGGGGGCTCGCGCCGCATTGGGAGTGTCGCGAGAGGAGAGACCCTCTCCCCAACCCTCCCCCGCAGGCGGGGAGGGAGCGCACCGCCCTTCGCGGCGCCAAACTCGCCCCAATCAGCCCAGTTTCCGGCCTATATCGAGGAATTTCTGCCGCCGCTGCTTGCGGATGGCATCCCCGTCGAAGTTCCGGAGCTCGTCGAAGGCCTTGGCGATGGCCTCGCCGGTGGTGGCGATCATGGCGGCGGGGTCGCGGTGGGCGCCGCCGACCGGCTCCTTCAGGATGGCGTCGATGACGCCGAAGCGGAGCATGTCCTGGGCGGTGATCTTCATGTTGTTGGCGGCTTCCTGCGCCTTGGTGCCGTCGCGCCAGAGGATGGAGGACGCCGCCTCCGGCGATATCACGCTGTAGATCGCGTGCTCGAGCATCAAGACCTTGTTGGCCGTGGTGATGGCGATGGCGCCGCCCGACATGCCCTCGCCGGTGATGATCGCGACATTGGGCACGGTCAGCGCCAGGCACGCATCGGTCGAGCGCGCGATCGCCTCGGCTTGTCCCCGCTCCTCGGCGCCGATGCCGGGATAGGCGCCTGCGGAATCGGCGAGCGACAGCACCGGCAGGCCGAACCGCTCGGCCATCTCCATCAGCCGCACGCATTTGCGATAGCCTTCCGGCCGCGCCATGCCGAAATTGTGCCGGATGCGGCTCTCGGTGGAATCGCCCTTTTCCTGGCCCATCACGCAGATCGGCTCACCGCGGAAGCGGCCGAAGCCGGCGACCAGCGCCTCGTCCTCGCCGAACTTGCGGTCGCCGGCCAGCGGGGTGAATTCGGTGATCAGGCCCTTGATGAAGTCGTTGAAATGCGGCCGCTGCGGATGCCGCGCCACAAGCGTCTTCTGCCAGGGCGTCAGGTTCGCATAGAGGTCGGCCAGCGCCTGCGCCGCCTTGTCCTCGATCCGCCCGACCTCATCGCTGATGTCGGTGCCGGTGGCGGCGAGCGCGCGCAATTCATCGACCTTGGAGTCGAGCTCGGCGACGGGCTTTTCGAAGTCGAGGTAGCTGCGCATCTGGTCTTGCATCAATTCAATATAGGGGGACGGGGCTTTAGAAGCGAAGCGAGTTGGGGTCGCGGAAAGAAGTGTAGCGTCTTCAATGGTTTGGCTTGTGCGCTCGTGGCGGCCGGCCAAATCAGTCGTAAGGCCCCGGCTCTTTCCGCGGAGATGTGGCCGAAGTCAAGGCGGTTTCATGGGCCGTCGCGGCTCTCGTGTCCCGGCACGAGACCCCTCAGCTATCGCTACTTCTCCGCCAGCGGGTGCAGGTCGCGCACCAGGCTCTTCAGCCGCTCCTCGACCACATGGGTATAGATCTGGGTCGTCGAGATGTCGGTGTGACCGAGCAGGGTCTGCACGATGCGCAGGTCCGCGCCGTTGTGCAGCAGATGGCTGGCAAAGGCGTGGCGCAGCACGTGCGGGGAGACCAGCCGGGCCTGCAAGCCGGACGCAGCCGCGAGCTCCTTGAGGTCGCGGGCAAAATGCTGGCGCGTCAGATGACCGCTCTCGCCGAACGAGGGGAACAGCCATTTCGAGGCGGCCACGCCGTTCTTCCTGTCGGCCTTTGCCGCGTCCGTCGCGGCGAGATAATCCGCCATGGCCTGCCGCGAGGCGTCGTTGAGCGGCACCAGCCTTTCCTTGTTGCCCTTGCCGCGCACCACGATCATGCGGGCGTCGCGCTTGGCCGCCGAGCGCGGCAGCGCCACCAGCTCGGAGACGCGCAGGCCCGTGGCGTAGAGCACCTCGAGCAGGCAATAGAGCCGCAAGGCACGCAGCCGTTTCGAGGGCGAGGCGTCTTCCGCCTCGCTCAATTCCCTGGCGCGGCGGAGCATGCGGTCGACGTCCGCGATCGACAGCACTTTCGGCAGGCCGCGGCCGCGCTTCGGGCCTGACAGGATCGCGGCGGGATCGTCGCCGCGGATACGCTCGTTCAGCAGGAAACGGTAGAGGTGCCGGATCGCCGACAGGCGGCGGGCCACACTGGTGGATTTGAAGCCGCGGGTGTCGAGATCGGCGAGATAGTCGCGCAGCGTCTGGGTCTCGGCATCCACGAATGTATGGCCGACGCGGCCCAGAAATTCCGAGAAATCGCTGAGGTCGCGGCGGTAGGCATCGAGCGTGTTGGGGCCGGCGCCCTGTTCCGCGGCGAGCATGTCGAGGAACAGGCCGATGAGCTTGGCGTCTGAGGGTTTGGCGGGCATGCCCGGGAGGCTAGCTCCTATTTCTTGAGAAATTTGTCCGGCGGGATCGTCACCGTCATCTCCCGCGGCTTCGGATTGACGAAGTTCGCCAGCGCGAAGAGCACGCCATAGACGATGCCGGCGATCACGGCGACGACCGTCAGGAAGCGGAACAGGCTCGGCATCGTTCTGGAGTCTCGGGTAGGGGCGCGGCAGCCAAATTAACCAATGAAATCATCCAACATGTTCGCCGTTTCGTGGCAAGAGTCCTCTGGCGAGGGCCCCCATGGGGTCGTATAGGTGGCCAAAGCCATGCCGCATCTGGCGGCAGTTCGAGCGAGATCCAGTCGAGCGAGACGATGTCCGACGCCGCGTTGCCGCTTCCTGCTTCGCCCGAGGCCGACATCCTGTCGGCGCTCGGGGCGCGCTCGATCGTGCTCGTCGGCATGATGGGGGTGGGCAAATCCACCATCGGCCGGCGCCTCGCGGCCCGGCTCAAGCTGCCCTTCACCGATGCCGACACCGAAATCGAGGTGGCCCACGCCGGCATGACCATCCCGGAGATCTTTGCGACCCATGGCGAGCCCTATTTCCGCGACGGCGAGGCCCGTGTGATCGCGCGGCTGCTCGAGGGCGGGCCGATCGTGCTGGCGACCGGTGGCGGCGCTTTTATGCGCGAGGAGACGCGCGCGCGCATCGCGGCGAAGGCCATCTCGATCTGGCTGAGGGCGGACCATGACGTCATCATGCGCCGCGTGCGGCGCCGTGCCGACCGTCCGCTGCTGCAGACCGTCGATCCCGAAGGAACCGTGACGCGCCTTCTCGCCCAGCGCGAGCCGATCTATGCCAATGCCGACCTCACCATCGCCTCGCGCGACGTGCCGCACGACAGAATCGTCGAGGAATGCATCGAGGCGCTGCACGCCCGTCTCTGCGGCGGACAGCCAGCCCAACCGCCTGCCGACATTGCGAGTGCGTCAAGATGACCGCGCCGTTGAAACATTCCGATCCCGTCAAGGTCGACGTCGCACTCGGCGACCGCGCCTATGACATCGTCATCGGCCGCGGCATGCTGGCCTCGCTCGGCGAGCGTGTCGCCGCTCTGCGACCCGGCGTGCGCACGGCCATCGTGACCGACCGCACCGTCGCGAAATACTGGCTCGAGCCCACTGAGGCGTCGCTCGCGGCCGCCGGCATTCCGACCTCGCGCATCGTGGTCGAGGAAGGCGAGATCTCGAAGACCTATGCCGGCCTCGAAAAGGTCAGCGAGGCCCTGATCGCCGCTCGGATCGAGCGCAACGATCTCGTCGTCGCGCTCGGCGGCGGCGTGGTCGGCGATCTCGCCGGCTTTGCCGCGGCCATCCTGCGCCGCGGCGTCGATTTCGTGCAGGTGCCGACCTCGCTGCTCGCGCAGGTCGATTCATCCGTCGGCGGCAAGACCGGCATCAACTCGCCGCAGGGCAAGAATTTGCTCGGGGCCTTCCACCAGCCGGCGCTCGTCATCGCCGACACCGCCGTGCTCGACACGCTGTCGCCGCGCCAGTTCCGGGCCGGCTATGCCGAGGTCGCCAAATACGGCGTGCTGGGCGACGAGGCCTTCTTCAGCTGGCTGGAGAAAAACCATGCCGACATCGTCAAGGGCGGATCGGCCCGCGAGCATGCGGTCGCGACCTCCTGCCGGGCCAAGGCCGCAATCGTCGCGCGCGACGAGCGCGAGACCGGCGAGCGCGCGCTGCTCAATCTCGGCCACACCTTCGGCCACGCGCTGGAGGCTGTGACCGGCTTCTCCGACCGCCTGTTCCACGGCGAGGGCGTCGCCATCGGCATGACGCTGGCGGCGCAGTTCTCCGTGAAGCTCGGCATGATCGGCGAGGCCGATGCGGCACGCGTCGAGCGCCATCTGATCGACGCAGGCCTGCCGACGCGCCTGCAGGACATCGCGGGCTTTGCGCAGGAAGGGCTTGCCGATGCCGACGCGCTGATGGCGTTGATGGCGCAGGACAAGAAGGTCAAGCGCGGCAAGCTCACCTTCATCCTGCTGGAGGCCGTGGGCCGCGCGGTGATCGCAAAGGACGTCGAGCCGGCGCCGGTGCGCGACTTCCTGAAAGAGAAGCTCGCACAGTGATGACGGGACCGTTCAGATCGGCCGCCCGCGAAACGGCGGGGAATGCCGGGGCGGTCGCGAGGCAAACATGAGTTCGATCTCGATCAATCTGCTGCTTGCGGCCCTCCTGCTCGCCGCCAACGCGTTTTACGTGGCGGCGGAATTCGCGCTGGTGAAGAGCCGCGGCTTCCGCGTCAAGGCCATGGTCGAGCAGAACCGCTTCGGCGCGCGCCTGCTGCAGACGATGATGATAAACATCGAATCCTATCTCGCCTGCTGCCAGCTCGGCATCACCATGGCCTCGCTCGGTCTTGGCTGGATCGGTGAGCCGACCGTGTCTGCGCTGCTGAGCCCCGTCCTCAGCCCGCTCGGAATGTCGGAGGCCACGCTGCACTTCACCTCGTTCGTGGCGGGTTTCCTGGTCTTCTCTTCGCTGCACATCGTCATCGGCGAGCAGGTGCCGAAGACGCTTGCGATCCGGGAGCCGATGCCGGTGTCGCAGTGGATTGCGTATCCGCTGCATTTTTCCTACCTCGTGTTCTATCCGCTGAGCTGGTGTCTCAACACGGCGTCGGGCGCGATCCTGCGCCTGATGGGGGTGCAGGAGTTCTCGCAACACGAAATCCTGACGGATTCGGAGATCGAGGGCCTGGTTGAGGAATCGGCCGTGCACGGCAAGATCGAGAGCGGCGAGGCCGAGTACATTCACAACGTCTTCCGTCTCGGCGAGCTGACGGTGTCTGACGTGATGGTCCACCGCACGGCCATGGTGATGATCAACGCCGACCTGCCGCCGGAGGAGCTGGTGCGGGAGGTGCTGGCCACCGAATACACCCGCATTCCGCTGTGGCGGGACAAGTCGGAGAACATCATCGGCATTCTTCACGCCAAGGATCTGTTGCGCGCGATCCGCGCATCGGAGGGCGACACGTCGCGCATCGACGTCACCACCATCATGCTGCCGCCCTGGTTCGTGCCGGAGATGCGGCCGATATCCCAGCAGCTCAAGGCGTTCCGCCGCCGCAAGACCCATTTCGCACTCGTCGTCGACGAGTATGGTGAGGTCGAAGGCCTCGTGACGCTGGAAGACATTCTGGAGGAGATCGTCGGCGACATCTCCGACGAGCATGACGTGGTGGTGGCCGGCGTGCGCCGTCAGCCGGACGGCTCCGTCGTGGTCGACGGGTCGGTGCCGATCCGCGATCTCAACCGCGCCATGGACTGGCACCTGCCCGATGAAGAGGCAACCACGGTCGCCGGTCTCGTCATTCACGAGGCGCGCTCGATCCCCGACCGCGGCCAGAGCTTCACTTTCCACGGTTTCCGCTTCCGCGTCCTCCGCCGCGAGCGCAACCGCATCACCGCGCTCCGTATTTCACCGGTGACGCGCGAGGCCGAGCTGGAAGCGGCAAAGCCGAGACGGGCCGGAACGTCGTTCTAACCTTCCCCCGGCGCCTGCGCATTGATCGCCAGCGCGTGCACGCTGCCGGCAAGTTCCGCGGCGAGCGCCGAATTTATCATGCGATGACGGTCGACCCGGCTCTTCCCTTTGAAGGCGGCAGACACGATATACACCCGGAAGTGCGTCTCGCCGCCCGGCCGGTGACCGGAATGGCCCTCATGCAAATGTGACTCGTCGACGACTTGCAGGCTTTCCGGCGTGAAAGCTTCCTGCAACTTGTTGCTGATAGTGTCTTTCATAGCCATGTGTGCCATTAAGGTGCGCGCTCGCATCCCGTCAATACCCGGACGTCCAAGCTCGTCGCGACCGGGTGCTTAGCGAATTGCAATGTCAAGACTTGAAGGTTTTTGCATTGCGTAGTCAAAGTCAGCCATGCCGATCGATTCATCAAAATTCTTCGACTCAATCCGCGTGAAGCCGCGGGGCAAGCAGCCGGAAGTGAAGCCGCGCGACACCGCGGTCAATTGCGAATGGGCGGGCTGCGCCAACAAGGGCTCGCACCGGGCGCCGAAGGGCCGCGAGAACCAGCGCGAGTACTGGCACTTCTGCCTCGACCACGTGCGCGAGTACAACCAGAACTACAATTTCTTTTCCGGCATGAATGCCGATGCCGTTGCACGCTACCAGAAGGATGCGCTGACCGGTCACCGTCCGACCTGGAAGATGGGCGCCAATGGCGGCAAGAAGGGCGCGGAAGAGATCGACATGGCGTCCGATCCTTTCAGCATGTTCTCCGAGATCAACGGCCGCGCCAGCTGGCGCAAGGGCCCTGAAGCTGCGCCCAAGGCCGAGACGCGCAAGGTGATGAACGCCGAGCGCAAGGCGCTTCAGGTCATGGGCCTCGGCCCCAGCGCGACGCTTGCCGACGTCAAGACCAAGTACAAGGCGCTGGTGAAGCAGCACCACCCCGATGCCAACGGCGGCGATCGCTCGACCGAGGACCGCCTGATCGAGATCATCAAGGCGTACAATTATCTGAAGACGGTCGTGCGCGAGGCGTAAGGCGGCCTCGGGCTTTCTTCCTTCTTCCCTTGTGGGAGAAGGTGGCGCGGAGCGCCGGATGAGGGGTTGCTTCCGCAGATTCCAATGTAAGAGGGTGCTCGCCGAGAGAACCCCTCACCCGTCTCGCCGCTAGGCGGCGAGCCACCCTCTCCCACAAAGGGGGAGAGGGGAAGAGCGCTCCGCATTCCCTAGGCTTCCGGCATCGCCCCGACATATGACGAGCTCGGCCGGATCAGCCGCCCCGTCCGCTGCTGCTCGCGGGCGTGCGCGGTCCAGCCTGCGGCGCGCGCGACCGCGAAGATCGGCGTGAATGCCTGCCGCGGAATCGCCAGGGAATCGAGCAGAATCGCGGTGAAGAACTCGACGTTCGTCTCCAACGGCCGCTCCGGATTCTTCCTGCGCAAGGCGCTGCGGATATAGGCCTCGACCTCGCCGGCAAACGGCAGATCTGTGCCATTGGAAGCAAGCGCCTCGACCGCGGTCTTGAGCACGTCGGCGCGCGGATCGCGGACGCGATAGACACGGTGACCGAACCCCATCATGCGCTCGCCGCGCGCCAGCGCCGCATCCACCCATGACTGGATGCGCTCGCGCGAGCCGATCGCGTCCAGCATTTCCAGCACCGGCTCCGGCGCGCCGCCATGCAGCGGACCGGTCAGCGCGCAATAGCCGGCGGTGACGGCCGCGAACAGATCGGCCTGCGTCGAGGCCACCACGCGCGCGGCGAAGGTGGAGGCGTTCATGCCGTGGTCGCTGGCGGTGACGAGATAGGCGTCCAATGCCGTGATCTCGCGCGTTGCAGGCGAACGCCCGTGCAGCATGCGCAGCGTGTCGGCGGCATGGCTCACGTCGGGATCGGGCGCGACCGGCTCCAGCCCCTTGGCGCGCCGGACCAGCGCGCCCGCGATCACCGGAAACGCGCCGACGATCGTCGCCTCGTGCTCCAGCCCGTGCTCGGCGCGAAGTCCGGCGACGGCGGCACGAAACCCGTCGATGATGCCCATGCCGCGCGTCGCCGGCAACAGGTCCGGCAGCCGCGCGAAGGCGCGCTCGCGCGCCACGCCCAGGTGTGAGCGCACATTGGCCTCGGTGAGGGTGGTCTTGCTGGCGCCGTTCCAGAGCCGGGCGGTGACGCCCTCGAAGCTCGAGAGTGCAGCGAGCCGTCCGACGTGCTCGCCAGCGATGATCAGCTCGCCGCGCTCGCCGTCGACATGGCTCAGCACGGTCTCGGCCGCGGGAACGCCGTCCAGCCCGATCTGGCTTTTGGTGAGGTGGATGTTCATGGCCCAATCTCCTGTTCACGGAGAACAAGGTCAGGCCTCTCGACACATTGATCAATCTTGATTACATAAATCAATATGAAAAATTCTAATGGGCTGTACCTCTCCGCCCGGGAAGCCGCCGCCGAGCTCGCGATCTCCCCGGCCACCCTCTACGCCTATGTCAGCCGCGGCCTGATCCGCTCCGAGCCGACGCCGGACTCGCGAAAGAACCGCTATCGCGCCGAGGATGTTCGTGCGCTGAAGGAGCGCCGTGTGCCGTCGCCGGAGCCACGCGGCCTGCGCAGCTTCGATGCCGATCTGCCGGTGATGGACACGGAGATCTCGACCATCACCGAGGAGGGCGCGATCTATCGCGGCGTCAATTGCGTCGATCTTTCCGAGAATGACACGCTGGAGCACACCGCGACGCTGCTGTGGGATGTCGCCGACGTCGATCCGTTTGCCCCCGACAATCAACCGGAACTCTCCGAGGAAATGCGCCTGATCGCGGAGGCCGCGCGCCGGGCGGCACCGATCGACCGCGCCATCGCCGTGCTCGCACTGGCCGCGAGCGTCGATCCCCGCGCCTTCACCCGGGCACCGGATGGCCGCGCCATGGTCGGCGCGCGCATCGTCCGCCTGCTGGTTGCGACCATGCTCAATGCGGAAGCCTCGGCCGAGCCGCTGCATCAGCAGGTCGCGCGCGCTTGGGCGGCAGACAACAAGCACGCGCCCGATTTGATCCGCCGCGCGCTGGTACTGCTCGCCGATCACGAGCTGAACGCGTCGACCTTCACCGCACGCTGCGCGGCCTCGACCGGCCTCAACCTTTATGACTCCGTCATCGCCGGGCTCGCCGCATTGAAAGGGCCGAAGCATGGCGGCGCCGGCGTCCTGGCCTCACAGCTCGTCAAGACGCTGGTCGACCGCGACGTCGAGCCGATGGTGCGCGAGCGCGTCGCCCTCGGCGAACGCTTTGCCGGCTTTGGCCACGGTGTCTACAAGCACGGCGACCCCCGCGCGCAATCGCTGCTGAACGCGCTGTCGCGCTCCGGCGCGCCGCGCAAATTCACCAGGGAAGTGCCAGAGCGGATCGCGGAAGCCACCGGCGAGTTCGTCAATATCGACTACGCGCTCGCCGTGCTGGTCCACGCACTGCGCCTGCCCGCCGGCAGCGAGCTGGCGCTGTTCGCGATGGCCCGCAGCGTCGGCTGGATCGCGCACGCCAGCGAGCAATTGCAATTCGGCAAGCTGATCAGGCCGCGCGCGAGATATGTGGGCCCGACGCCGGGAAAGAGGGTGGGGGCTGCGAAATCCGGAGCCTAAAGCGCGATGCGATCAGGATGAATCGTCATCGCGCTTTAGGTTATTGTTTGAGCATGATCTTTTCGGAAAACCGCTTCACACTTTTCCGGATCATGCTCTAGATCACTTTCCGGATCTTCAGCCTAGGCTTCCGGCGAACCGCTCGGCGATCCTGTTTCTCCTGAATGCCTCGGCGACCCAGTCCACGAAGACTCTCGTCTTTGCGGGCACAAACTTGCGCGACGCGTAGTAAATCGAGATCGCGCCGGCGTCACAGTACCATCTTGGCACCAGGCGTAGCAGCGACCCCTCTTCGAGCGCGGGAAGAATGTCGGCGGTGGCGAGCATGGCAACGCCCAGACCCAGCAGTGCCGCCTCGCGCATCGCAGCCGGGTCGTTGACGACGATCGCCTCAGACAGGAGGGCTTGGACTTCGCGCCCCGAAACATCGCGCATCGACCAGTGCCGGATGCGCCCGCTCTGGAGCGAGCGCATGACAATGCCATCCAACGCGGCCAATTCGTCCGGCGTGGTCGGTAATGTTCGACCCGACATGTAGACCGGAGAAGCAACGGCGATGATGTGTGCCGGCGCAAGGGTTCGGCTGACAAGTCCCGGCAACAATTCAAACCCGCCTCCGATCGCGGCGTCGTAGCCTTCACCGACCAGATCGACTTGGCGATTTTCAAAGTGCCACTCAGGACGGACCTGCGGATAACGGGCCAAGAAGCCGGGAAGCAGCGGCAGGATATGAGCTGTGCCGAATGTCGGCGGGAGGCTTATCTTGAGAACGCCCGCCGGCTCCTCGCGTCCGGTGGACGTTCCGGCGATCGCTGCCTGCAGCCCTTCGAGGTGGCCAGTGATCGCTGTGCGGAACGTCTCGCCGGCTTCGGTGAGCGTCAGCCTCCGTGTCGAACGATGAAATAATCGGACGCCGAGATTGCGCTCCAGCATGGCGACGTTGCGGCTGACGGCTGCCGGAGTCAGCAAAAGGCGTCGGCCAGCCTCCGAAAAGCTGCCACACTCAGCGCTGCGAACGAATGCTTCCAGGTTGGCCAGCGTTTCCATGGGCTCATTTTCAAAGGAACGTTGATAATCTTACGACCAATATCATGCTAATCAAAGGGCAATATTTCGATCATCTCTGAGCGACCGATCAGTTCGCCTGATCCCAAACAGCCCGGAGCATTTCCATGTCCACCATCGGCATCATCGGCGCAGGCAATATCGGCCGCGCAATCGCACAAGTGCTGGCGCGCAACGGCATCGCCGTGACCCTGTCCAACAGCCGAGGGCCGGACAGCCTCAGGACCACCGTCGCCGAGATCGGTCCGCTCGTGACCGCGGGCACCCGCGAGGAAGCCGCCGCCAAGGATATCGTGTTCGTCGCCGTCAACTGGTCGAAGCTGCCAGATGCGCTCGCCGGCCTGCCGCCATTCGGCGGGCGCATCGTCATCGACGCCAACAACCCGATCGAAGCGCCACTGTTCAAGCCGGCAGAACTCGGCGGTCGCGCCTCGTCCGAAGTTTTCGCCGATCTGGTCCCCCGTGCGCGGGTGGTGAAAGCGTTCAACCATCTTTTGGCGCAACTCCTCGCAACCGACCCGGCGAGCGAGGGCGGCAAGCGCGTGCTTTTCTACGCGGGCGACGATGCCGGCGCGAAAGCGGAGATCGGCGCTCTGATCGATCGGCTCGGATTTTTCGGCATCGATCTGGGCTCGCTCGCGATTGGGGCCAGGTTGACCCAGTTTCCTGGCGGTCCGCTTCCCGCGCTGAACCTGGTGAAGTTCGGATGATGTGCGAGCCACTTGGCAACACGATGAAAGGGATCACGATGAAAACGGAAGATATTGATTTCGATCACCTGCTTCGCTCAAATCTGGAGCGGGTGTTCAACGAGCGGGACGAGGACAAGAGGCGGATCGCCATCGCCGAGTTGTTCGTCGAAGAGCCCGTCATGTACGAGCCGACCGCCATCGTCCGGGGGCGCGCCGAGATATCGCGCATCGCCGGGAATCTCCTGATGCAATTCGGGCCGACGTTCCGCTTCGTGCCGGATGGCGTGGCTGTCGGTCACCACGGGCTCGCGCATCTGGCTTGGCACGCCGGCCCAAAGGATGGTCCAGTCGTGGTGACAGGCGCAGACGTTGTTCAAATCGAAGGCGGCAAGATCGCGCGGCTGTGGGTGCTGCTCAATTCGCAGAACACCGAATAGCGTTGCCTCTGGCTGTAATCTCTGCGCTCTCTGCCGTCGTCACTGGGAACGCAGAGGCACAGCGTTCCTGGAGTGACGGCTCGCACCTCACCCAGGGCAGTTCACACCATCGCTTCCGCGACCACCATGTAGTTCACGTCCATATCGGACGACAGAGACCATTTGTCAGCGAAGGGCGAGTAGACGACGCCGGTCTGCTCGGTGATGACGAGACGGTTGTCGAGCAGATATTTCGTCAGCTCGTCGGGCGTGACGAACTTGTTCCACTCATGCGTGCCGCGCGGTAGCCAGCGCAGGACGTATTCGGCACCGACGATGGCGAGGGCAAAGCTCTTCCAGTTGCGGTTCAGCGTCGAGACCACCATCAGGCCGTTCGGCTTCAGCATCGCGGCGCAGCGCTTCAGGAACATGCCGACGTCGATGACGTGCTCGACCACCTCCATTGCCAGCACGATGTCGAAGCGCTCGCGCGGATCGATCTCCTCCACCGTGGTGCAGCGATAGTCGATCGCCAGATGGCTCTTGTCGGCATGCAGCTTCGCCGCGGCGATGTTGCTCGCGGAGGGATCGATGCCGATGACCTGCGCTCCGAGGCGCGACAGCGGCTCGCAGAGCAGGCCGGCGCCGCAGCCGATGTCGAGCACGCGCAAGGACCCGAGACAATTGAGGCTGCGCACGTTGCGCTCGAACTTGCGGCAGGCGGCGTCGCGGATATAGCCGAGCCGCAGCGGGTTGATCCGGTGCAGCGGCGCCATCTTGCCCTTGGGATCCCACCATTCCGCCGAGAGTTTCGAGAATTTCGCGATCTCGGCGGCGTCGACGCTCGAGCCGGGCTGGGCGGAAAGAGAAATATTTTGCTGCATGCTCATGGTTGGGCGCGGTCCTACCGCGTGGTGATCGAACTACGGAAGGCGAGCGGCGAGGCAATCGTCCGGATGGTTTCGCGACCTTCGCCGACTCCGTTGATGGTCACATCGCCGTAGTTGAGAATACGTCCAAGAATTGTCTGGTTGACATCGACGCTCTCGACCTTGTCCAGCGGCATCTCGAAGGTGCGGCGCTGGATGAACCCGGTCTTGTGCACCACCCTGAGGTTGGTGACGTCGGTCTCGGTGGTGAAGCGATGGAACCAGCCCTTCACGGTCCAATACAGGGCCGCCAGCGCCACGAGACCTGCCGCGCCAAGGCAAAGCAGAACGAGCCAGTCGACCATCGCCTGCTGCGACAGGACGAGCAGGGCGAGCGCCACGATCCAGGCCACGATGGCCGGAAAGTAGAAGATCCAATGCGCATTGGTCGAATACAGCACTCGCTCGCCGGGCTGCAGGATCTCGTCGATGTAACGCGCCATGATCTAGCTTAACTCACTACCCCGC
>NZ_JARFML010000024.1 GCF_029167105.1 Bradyrhizobium yuanmingense
GTGCGCGGCAGCAGTTTCAACGGGCACTGACGCTGACTAGCCTCATCCTGAGGAGGCGCGTCAGCGCCGTCTCGAAGGACGAGGCGTGCGCGCCGACCTCCGCCACAAGTCATATGCGATTGCCCTGCCCGCAGGCGGGGGAGGGAGCACACCGGCTCCGTAGCGGCACTGATCTTCAAAGCCCCTACGCCGCGTAAATCGCCCGGTACTTCTTCGTCTCCAGCAGCGCCATCACCCCGTCCGCGGCCACCGGCCGGCTGATCAGATACCCCTGCACCTCGTCGCAACTGATCTGCCTGAGATATTCGAGCTGGTCGGTGGTCTCGACCCCCTCCGCCACGACGCCGATCCGCAAATCGCTCGCAAGCGAGATCACCGATTTCACGATTGCGGCGCAGTCCGGCTGCACCAGCATGTCGCGGATGAAGGACTGGTCGATCTTGATGCGGCTGAACGGCAGCTTGCGGAGGTAAGTCAGCGAGGAGAAGCCAGTGCCGAAATCGTCGAGCGCGAGGGTGACGCCGAGCTCCAGCAGCGCGTTCAGGACCGTCGCGGCCGAACCGTATTTCGCCAGCAGCATCGATTCCGTGATCTCGATCTCGAGCCGATGCGGGGCGATCCTGGCGTCGGCGAGCGCCTGCACGATGGTCTGGAGGATGGCCGTGTTGTGAAATTGCGCGGCCGAGAAATTCACGGCAACCCTGATGTCTTCGGGCCAATCCGCCAGCGTCGCGCAGGCGCGGCGGATGACCCACTCGCCGATCTCGTGGATCAGCCCGGTCTCCTCGGCGACTGGTATGAATTCACTCGGCGGCACCAGCCCGCGCGAAGGATGCTGCCAGCGCAATAGCGCCTCGAAGCCGGTGATCCGGTTGGTGCCGAGATCGAGGAACGGCTGGAACACCAGGAACAGCTCGTTGCGCGCAATCGCGCCTGCGAGGTCCGCTTGCAGCGCCTTGCGCTCGCGGGACGATTTGTCGTCGGCCTGTTCGAAGAAGCGGACCGTGCCCGGCCCCACCTTCTTGGCGCGGTAGAGCGCGGCATCGGCATTCTTCATGAGGTCGAGCGGCGTGTTGCCGTCGCGTGGCGCCAGCACGATGCCGACGCTGATCGCGCCGACCATCTGGCGGCCTTCGATCTGGAACGGCTCGCTGAACGCCGCGACGAAGCGTTCGGCGATCTCGAGCGCATCCTCGGGCCGTGTCAGATTGGCCATCACCAGCGCGAACTCGTCGCCGCCGATCCGCGCGACGTGCTCGGCGGCGCGCGTGCAGCGTTGCAGGCGGCTGGCGACCTGGACCAGGAATTCGTCGCCGGCGGGATGGCCGAACTGGTCGTTGACCTCCTTGAAGCGGTCGAGATCGAGCAGGAGCACCGCGAATTCCTCGCCCGATAGCGCCAGCCGCTTGAGCGCGGCATCGAGCGTTTCGTTGAAGGCGACGCGGTTGGGCAGGTGGGTCAGGGGATCGAGCCGCACGGTGCGCTCGGCCTCGATCTGCCGCATCACGCGCCGGGCGAACGAGAACGAATAGACGAACACGCCGCGCAAAAGGACGCTGCCGTAGACCACGACGAGAAAGGCAATGAGGAGAAAGGCGAGATCGCCGTTCTGGCCGAGGCAGATGGCGATGCCGAGGAAGATCGGCGCCGTGAAGGCGATCGCCGCGATCGGAATGGTGGCGAAGGCGAGCGCGCCGCCGGCCAGCATGCCCGCGCACAGGCAGGTGATGACGAGCTGGCCGCCGCTGGAAGCGTCGGCGAAGAAGGCGACCGGGACGATGCCCCAGGCGGCGCCGAGGATGAACGCGTTGCGCACCAGCCGGTACATCGCGCGACGCGAGACGAATTGCGGCTTGGTGATGCGCCGCGCGACGTGGGATTGCAGGCCAAATCCGATCGCGGCGCCGGCGACAGCCGCCGCCCAGATCAGGGCGGGCATCCTGTCCGGCGACTGCCACAGCGCGATGGCGAGCACGATGGCGTTGCAGGCATTGGCCAGCATGATGCCGACCGAATAGCCGAGCACCAGCGACATCTGCTCGGCGCGGATATGCCCGGCCACCGCCTCGTCGGTTGCGGGACCGCCAAAGGCCGACAGATCGCCGGCGAACAGCCGGGCGATATAGTTGGTCGTTTGAGTCCGCATTCGATAGCCTAGCAGCATCGGCCGTTGTCCGGCTCGATCGGGAGAATTCGTTGCAAACCTTTGACGAACTATGAATTATCCCCGTTTGCCGCGCTGGCCGCGACCACTTCTGCGTGTTCTTCACGCAGTATCGATAACAAATCGATACAAATCTCCCGCAGGCCTGACATCAAGCGGAGCGAAGGCGCGGCCTCAGCTGAGTGATGGCGACCCCCGACATTGCGAGCAGTCCGCCGACGATCAGCTTCGGCGTCAGTCGGTCGCCGAGAAACAGTACGCTCGAAAGCAAGGCGAACACCGGAAGCAGCAGACCGAAGGGCGCGACGCGGACCATCGAGCAACGGGCGATCAGCCAGAACCAGAGGCCAAACCCGACAATTCCTCCCACGAAGATCGTGTAGGCGAGCGCCAGCCAGCCCCGTTCGCCCGCTGTCGCAAGGCTCGCCGCTTGTCCATACTCCAGCAGCAGCGACATCAACATGACCTGCGGCACCGTGAGCAGCGACGACCATCCCATCAGCATCAAGGGGTCAAAGGGGCCGTAGCGTTTCGTCAGCACGTTGGATACCGCGAAGGCGAAAGCTGCTCCGATCACAAGCAGCAGCGAAAGGGGATTCGCGGACTGGCCCGGCTCCGCCGCCAACACGGTCACGCCGACGAATGCAAGCATCACCCCGGCGCAGGTGGCAAGTGACGGTCTCTCCGCCAGCAGCGGCCAGGCCAACAGGACGGTGAAGGGCGTGGCGAGTTGGTATGCGACGGCCGACATGCTTCCAGAGCCGAGCCCAAGGCCAACGTAGAAGAGCCCGAAATTCAGTCCGCCCAGGAAAAGCGAAATGGCTGCGACCGGGCCGAGCTGTCGACGCGTGGGCCTGGCGACGAACGGCACGAGCAGAAGTGCGATGGCCAGAAAGCGCAGTGCGAGGAAGAAGAGCGGCGGAAACTCCGCAACGCCTACCTTGATGGCCACAAACTGATAACCCCAGATCAGGGGAACGGCGATCGCGCAGACGATCTGGATGGCAGACATGGCGCACGTCCCTTTCAAGACTGATCAGTCCAAATATAGGCCCATCATCAGCGGAAGCATTGCGGGGTCCTTACCTGAGGAAACGGCCGATGAGAGCGTCGACGGCCGCCTGCGATGTCGTTCGTACCGGTGCCGTCTTGCCGACCACGCGCAGCCCTTCAACGAAACAGACGAGAACCCGGGCGGCCGTTGCTGGCTCGATGCCGTCGGCCAACCTGCCCGCCGCTTTCGCGCGGGACAGGGCCTCCGCCACCTTGGCCTCCATCGCCTTGAAGAAGCCCGCAACGCGTCGACCGACTTCGGCATCCCCGCCAGCCAGTTCCATGGCCGTGGCCACCAGGAGGCATCCGCGCCGACCATTGCTGCCGCTGGTGCGCTCGACGTAGCCGGCAAGATAGGCCCGCAGGCCGTCGACCGGGTCGTTTCGAGGATCGAATTCGACATCCATCCGCGCCAAGGCATCCGCAATGTAGCGATCGAGCGCGCGCAAGAAGAGCGAATGCTTATCACCGAAAGCGGCGTAGAGACTGCCCCGCGACAGCCTGGTCGCACGAAGGAGATCGGGCAGCGCCGTGGCGTGGTAGCCGCGCGACCAGAACACATCCATCGCGCGTTCGATGGCGGCGTCCACGTCGAAACTTCGCGGCCGGCCACGGGGCATCGGCACTGGGGTGTTTTGCCTCATGCTGATATATAGACCGATCAGTCGTTAAATGACAACCCCCTCGCAATCGCAGCGCATCGAGCTCTGGGGTCATCTGCCTCCCAGCCGGACGTCAACAGCAATTGCTGCGCTGCTGTTTGCTCGTCAACGGATCGAGACGTCTCATTGATCGCGTGATACGTTTGGACCGATCAGGCGACCGTGCGCCGCGTCGGCACGGATGCGTTCGAAATCCCGGGGGCCTGTGCATGAGCGAGCCTTCAGCCGATGTGTCGGCAACCGTCGAATACACGATGGACAAGTGGCGGATGGACCGGGTCCCATGGGCAATGTGGGCTTGCGTCGCGGGCCTTGCGGTCGCGCTTCACGCCGAGAGCGGCGGCCAGAATGGAGCGGTTCTGGCCACGGTCTATTTGGCTCTGCTGGGTCTGGCGTTCGCAGGCTATGCACTGACGAGCCTGATCGGGCGGTCCGGCCTGCCACTGCTTCTGGAATTATTGCTCGACGCCCTTGTCCTGATCGTGCTCTCGACCCTCATCGTTGGCATCGGCCTGATGGTCGGCGGGTCGGACGTCGGCTCAAGCTATGTCGGCGCCATGCGCAGCCTCTACTGGAGCCATCTCGTGAACCCGTCGCTGAATGTTTTCGGCTGGATGTTGCTCTATGTGGGCTTGGGATGGATCGCGTTTTCGGCTTACCGGCACTTCTACGCGGATCGGGCGGTCGTCTCCCTGTCTGCCGCGGGCATCCACTTTCACAGGCCCTGGCTCAAGGGTCTCTTCATTCCCTGGCAGGAGGTGCGCGGGGTAGGCCATCTCGTCCTTCCCGGCATCTCGGGGATGCCGTACGTCAGTCCATACGCTGCGGCCGTCACGGTCGGTCAGGACTTCTACGAGCAGCATATCGCCGCGAAGCGCAGCTTGTTCTCGCCACCCGGGGCCGAGGCCATGTTCCAGCCGAAAGGCGAGATGATGCAGGTGGTGCTGAGCAGCGCCGACATGGCGGTCAAGCCGGAAGATTTTCTCGGGCCTGCCGAGGCCCGCTGGAAGGCATTTCGGGATCAACCGGCGTCGCCGTCCCAACGCAGCGGCACCGTCTTCTATGGACGCTGGTCGATCGATGGCTCTCGGTGGCAGGCCGTCCGGCTTCTTGCGCCTCTCGTCGGCCTGGCCGTGGTCGTGCTGTACCGGTAGGGCATTCCTGCTCAGCGTCCGAGCTGCTTCGGATCGTAGAAGAAGCGCTCCTCGATGATCTCATTGCCTCGCCAGGTCTGCCACGCGATCTCCTCCAGCGTCCGCGTCGCGCCGTCGGCGCTGATGAAGGAGAATTTCCAGCGGCTGGCGACAACGTCGCCATCGATCACGCTCGGGCCGAGGCGCACGGCTGTGACCGTCTTGAACGCCGCCAGCACGCCGCGCTCCTTGTCCGCGAGCTTGTCGCGCCCGACCACAGGCGCGGCAAGGTTCTCATAGGTCGCGGTATCAGGGGTGTAGTAGTCGAGGATCGCGCCGACGAAATCTCCGTCTTCCAGGCGCTTGGCAAAGGCTTCGACGATCTCACGGCTCGGCATAGCGACTCTCGCAAGTAAAACCGACTGATGGTCGGTAATTACCGACCGATAGTCGAAAAGTCAACTGGCCCGCCGTCGCGAATTCGACTAGACGAGAGCTTATGGCCAAACAGGCGGAGCGGCGGGCGGCGACATCGGAGGCGATCCTGACGGCGGCGCAGCGCCTGTTCGGGACGCACGGCTTTGCCGCCACCACCATGGACGACATTGCCGAAAGCGCTTCGGTCGCCAAGGGCGCGGTCTATCATCACTTCAAGACCAAGGAAGCGGTGTTCGCAGCCGTGTTCGATCAGGTCTCGCGCGATCTTGTTGCCGAGATCGACCGCACGGCGCGTGCAGAGAAGGACGTGCTTGCCGCGTTGATCGCCGGCACACAGCATTATTTCGCCGCGACGGCGAAGGGTCCAATAGGCCAGATCATCCTGCGCGACGGCCCGGCCGTGCTCGGTTGGGAGCGCTGGCGCGAGATCGACGCGCAACATTTTGGCGGCAAGATTCCGCGCGCGCTCTCCGCCGCGATGGAGGCCGGCCTGATCGCACGGCAGCCCGTCGAGCCGCTGGCCCGGCTGCTGCTCGGCGCGGTGACGGAAGCTGCGGTCGCCTGCGCCGGCCGCGCCGATATCGCAAGGGCGGGCGCGGAATATGCCCGTGCGTTCAAGTCGCTGGTGGAGGCACTGCGTCTGCCCACATGATTGTGGTAGTGACGGACCGGAAACGCCCACGCCAACAAGAAGAACAGCAGCGCATGAACGCAACTTCCTCTCTCGCACCCACCGATCCCGAATTCGACTACATCATCGTCGGCGCCGGCTCCGCCGGCTGTGTGCTCGCCAACAGGCTCTCGGCGAATGGCAAGCATAGCGTGCTGCTGCTCGAGGCCGGCCCGAAGGATTCCAACATCTGGATCCACGTCCCGCTCGGCTATGGCAAGCTGTTCAAGGAGAAGAGCGTCAACTGGATGTACCAGACCGAACCGGAGCCCGAGCTGAAGGGCCGCCAAGTGTTCCAGCCGCGTGGAAAAACGCTGGGCGGATCGAGCTCGATCAACGGCCTGCTCTATGTCCGCGGCCAGCACGAGGACTACGACCGCTGGCGCCAGCTCGGCAACACCGGCTGGGGCTATGACGACGTGCTGCCCTATTTCAAGAAGGCCGAGAACCAGTCGCGGGGCGCCGATCAGTATCACGGCACGGGCGGGCCGCTGCCGGTGTCCAACATGATCGTGACCGATCCGTTGTCGAAAGCCTTCATCGATGCCGCAGTCGAGACCGGTCTGCCCTACAACCCCGACTTCAACGGCGCGACGCAGGAAGGCGTCGGCCTGTTCCAGACCACGACGCGCAACGGCCGCCGCGCCTCGACGTCGGTCGCCTATCTCGGGCCTGCCAAGTCCCGCAGTAATCTCAAGATCGAGACCTCCGCGCACACCCAACGCATCCTGTTCGAGGGGCGCCGCGCCGTCGGCGTCGAATACCGGCAAGGCGCAGCCTTGCGCCGCGCGCGTGCACGGCGGGAAGTCGTCGTGTCGAGCGGCGCCTATAACTCGCCGCAGCTGCTTCAGCTCTCAGGCGTCGGGCCCGGCGATCTCCTGCGCAAGCATGGCATCGAGGTGGTGCTCGATGCTGCCGGCGTGGGCCATGATCTGCAGGATCACATGCAGGTCCGCATCGTCATGCGCTGCTCGCAGAAGATCACGCTCAACGACACCGTCAACCATCCGCTCCGGCGCACCATGGCCGGTGCGCGTTACGCGCTGTTTCGCAAGGGCTGGCTGACGATCGCCGCCGGCACGGCGGGCGCCTTCTTCAAGACCAGTCCGCGCCTCGCCTCGCCCGACATCCAGGTGCACTTCCTGCCGTTCTCGACCGACAAGATGGGCGAGAAGCTGCACGCCTTCTCCGGATTCACCGCCTCGGTGTGCCAGCTCCGGCCCGAGAGCCGCGGCACCTTGCGCATCAAGAGCCCGGACCCCATGGTGCCGCCGGAGATCCGCATCAACTACATGTCCACCGAAACCGACCGCACCACCAACGTCGAGGGCATCAAGATCTTGCGCAAGATCTTGAACGCGCCGGCGCTGAAGCCGTTCGTGGTCGATGAGTACGATCCCGGGGCGAAGGTATCGACGGATGCCGAGATCCTGGATTATTGCCGCGAGCGGGGCAGCACCATCTATCATCCGACCTCGACCTGTCGTATGGGCAACGACGCGCTCGCGGTGGTCGATCAGCGGCTGAAGGTGAGGGGGCTCGACGGCCTTCGCGTGGTCGACGGCTCGATCATGCCCGATCTGGTGTCGGGAAACACCAACGCGCCGATCATCATGATCGCCGAAAAGGCCTCCGACATGATATTGGAGGACGCGCGGTAGAGCATGATCCGGAAAAGTGGGCACCGGTTTTCCGATAAGATCATGCTCAAATAAAGCGGCGCGCTTTGAAAGGATGCGGACTTGGCTACGCGACTGAAGATCGGCACGCGCAAGAGCGCCATGGCGTTGGCACAGACGGAAGAGATTGCGCGCCGCCTGACCGCCGCCGTGCCCGGTCTCGACGTCGAGATCGTCAAGTTCGATACCACCGGTGATCTCGACCAGACCAGCAAGCTGTTGCCGCACGGCGGCAAGGGCGGCGCCTTCGTGGCGCAGATCCGCGCCGCGGTGCTGTCGGGCGAGCTCCAGGCGGCGATGCATTCGCTGAAGGACATGCCCGGCAACGAGGACACGCCCGGCCTCGTCATCGGTGCCACGCTGTCGCGCGATCCGCCCAGCGATGCGCTGGTGCTGCGCGAGGGTGTGACGCTGGAGGCGCTGCGGCAGTCCCGCGGCAAGGGTTTCAAGATCGGCACCAACGCGGTCCGCCGCGCCGCCTATGCGCGGCGACTGTTCCCCGATGTCGAGGTGATCCACTTCCGCGGCGCCGCCGACACGCGCGTGCGCAAGCTCGACAATGGCGAGAAGCAGCGCCTGCCGGATGGCGGCGCTGTGGGTCCCGCGGATGCGCTGATCATGGCGCGCTCCGGCCTCGATCGCGTCGGTCTTGCGCATCGCATCGCCTACGAATTCTCCGCGGCGGAGATGCTGCCCGCGGCAGGGCAGGGCATCGTCGCGGTCGAATGCGCCGCGCAGGACTGGCAGACGCGGCAGATCCTGTCCTCGATCGACGACGCCTCCGCGCACGCCTCCGCCGACGCCGAGCGCGAGGTGCTGTGGGTGCTCAACGGCCACTGCAATTCGCCTGTCGCGGGCTTCTCGACCATCACGGGCGATCAGATGTCGCTCACCGCATCGGTGCTCGACCTCTCCGGCAACACCATCATCGAGGCCTCGCGTACCGGGCCCGCCAACCGTCCGCGCGAACTCGGCCGCGCGGTGGGACTCGAGCTGCTGGCGAAAGGCGCGGCGGAGATTATCGAGCGCAGCCGGCCCCGGTAAGCCCTGCCGAAATCACGATCGCGATCATGTCATTTTGCGCCTGTTTTGCCCGACGCGTCAAACGGGCGGGGGGTGTTATGCCCGCCCCATGTTTTCAATGACTTGGCTACTGTGCATGGGGTTGTTTTTCGCACTTTTGTTTTGCCGCGCCCGAAGCGGCGAAACAAATCACCCCCGCACGCGCCTGATCATCTGCTCGACATGGGCGATCGGCGTTGCCGGCTGGATACCGTGGCCGAGGTTGAAGATCAGCCGCCCGGCAGCAAAATTGGCCAGCACGTTGTCGACCGCGCGGTCGAGCGCGGCGCCCCCCGTGATCAGCACCAGCGGGTCGAGATTGCCCTGCACCGCGACCTTGCTCTGCACTCGCTCGCGGATGAAGGCAGGCTCCGCGGTCCAGTCGATGCTGACGGCGTTGACGCCGGTCGCCTCGACGTAACCGGGGAGCAGCGCGCCGGCGCCGCGCGGGAAGCCGATGATCTTCGCGTCCGGCACCTTGGCCCTTACGCCCTCGACGATGCGCTGCGTCGGCTCGACCGACCAGCGCGCGAACTCGGCGGGCGGCAGCACGCCGGCCCAGGTGTCGAAGATCTGCAACGCGTCGGCACCAGCGGCGAGCTGTGCCAGCAGATATTGAACCGAGTTGTCGACCAGGACGTCGATGATCTCTGAGAAGGCTTCCGGATGCCGGTAGGCCATCATCCGGGCCGGCGCCTGGTCCGGCGTGCCGTGGCCCGCGACCATGTAGGTCGCCACCGTCCACGGTGCGCCGCAGAAGCCGATCAGCGCGGTCCTTGGATCGAGCGCGCCGCGCACGATTCTGAGCGCCTCGAACACCGGCTCGAGCTTGCCGAAATCTGCGTGCGTCGCCAGCGTCGCCACCTTGGCCGGATCGTCCAGCGGCTCGAGCCGCGGGCCCTCGCCGACCTCGAACCGGACCTCGCGTCCGAGCGCGTAAGGGATCACCAGGATGTCGGAGAAGATGATCGCCGCGTCGAAACCGAACCTTCGGATCGGCTGCAGCGTCACCTCGGCGGCAAGCTCCGGGTTGAAGCAGAGATCGAGGAAGCCGCCCGCCTTGGCGCGCACCGCGCGATATTCCGGCAGGTAGCGGCCGGCCTGGCGCATCATCCACATGGGCGGGACGCTCTGGCGCTGGCCGGAGAGGACGTCGATGAAGGGTTTCGTCGAAGACTGGGGCACGAATGGTCCTGAAGCAGGTTGTGCCCCCTGATACACCGCCGCGGCCCTCAGCGGAACAGGGGAACCTGGACGACCGGGCCGCGTTGACCAGCCAATGGAGGAGATCATGGCTGAGACATTCAACCCCGCGCCGCACGACAAGCACGCCGAAGACCTGCGCGAGGCGCTCGCTGCCGATCGGCAGTCCAAGCTCGACGACGGGCTGAGGGACACGTTCCCAGCGTCCGATCCCGTTAGCGCGGCGCAGCCGACGCCCTCGAAGGCCGACGCCGATGCCGAGCATCCTTCGCTCTGGGCCAAGGTCAAGGCCATCTTCAGCTAGCGGCGGCGGGCGCCGGATTCCGATCGGCCCGCTAATGTCTTGTTAGCGATGCGCCGATCGCCGCGTCCGTAAGACTACTGGAAAGGGCGGAAAGCGCCGCGTAGTCCGGCAGCGATTTCAGAATTAAATAACACAAGCGGCAGAGCTTCCGAGCGATCGGAGGACCCTGCCGCATGAGTGCTACCCAACGAGCCGGATGGAGCCGCCTGCCGCTGCGCGCGGCGGCTTTCGTCGCGCTGACCTGCGCGACCATCCTCGGCGTCAGCGGTTGGGGTGAATGGACGGCACGCCTCGCGGTGCTCAAGGACGCCGAGATGGAGATGGCGAACGTTGCCCGTTCGCTGACCCAGCATGCCGAAGACAGCCTCGATCTCCTGGATTCCGGTGTCGTCGGCGTGGTCAGCCGGTTGGAGATGGACGGCACCGCCCCGGTCACGATCGCAAAGCTGCGCACCTTGCTGGATGTGCGCAAGAAGGCGATCGCGCGCATTCACAGCCTCGCCATCATCGACGATCAGGGCAACTGGCTGACCTCACCCGGTACGATCGGCACGACCTTCAGCGACGATGCCTTCTTCCGACATCACCAGCTCTCGCCGAAGCGCGAGGCCCATGTCGGCCGTCCCGTGAAGAGCCTGCTGGACGGCGAATGGGTCGTCACCCTGTCACGCCGCTTCAGCAAGCAGGACGGCAGCTTCGGCGGCGTGGTGCTCGCGACCATCAGCTCGAACTATCTCTCGCATTTCTACAAGCAGTTCGAGATCGGCCGCAACAGCTCCGTGTCGCTGGCGCATGGCGACGGACTGATCGTCGCGCGCAATCCCAGCAACGAGACATTCGTCGGGCGCAGCGTCGCCGACAAGCCGTTGTTCCGCGAGCCGAGCCTGCAACGGCCGAGCGGCGCCCATCATTTCACCTCGTCGCTGGACGGTGCCGAACGCGTCAGCTTCTTCAATCGCAGCACTCGATTCCCGCTCCTCCTGCTCGCCACCGTCGACAAGGACGAGCTGCTCGCGCCGTGGCGCGCGGCGGCGATCTCCCGCATGCTCTACGTGCTCGCGCTGGTGATGCTGATCGCGATCATCGGCGGCGTGCTGGTGCGGCAGTTGCAGCGCGGCCAGCGCATGGCCGTCGCGCTGACCGAGACGGAGGCGCATTTCCGCCTGCTCGCCGAAGGCTCCAGCGACATGGTGACGCGGATCGGCCTCGATGAGCGGCTGCGTTATGTCTCGCCCTCGTCGGTCCGCGTCGTCGGCTGGCGTCCCAATCAACTGATCGGTTCGCCAGCCCTCGCGGGTATCAATCCGGAGGACCTGCCGGAAGTCCAGGCGATCGTCGACGCGATGAAGCGCGGTGAGAAGGAGGAGGCGCGTCTCACCTACCGCAACTCGCATCGGCAGAACGGCGAGATCTGGCTCGAATCGACCATGCGGGTGACACGCAAGGACAATGGCCAAGTCGACGGTGTGGTTGCGATCTCCCGCGACATCACCGAGCACAAGAGGCTGGAAACCAGGCTCGAGACGCTGGCGATCGAGGACAGTCTCACCGGCCTTGCCAATCGCCGCCGATTCGACGAACGCCTGAAGGAGGAATGGGCGCGCGCCTATCGCGACCGCTCCAGCCTTGCTCTGCTGATGATCGATGTCGACCACTTCAAGGCCTACAACGATGAATACGGCCATCCCGCGGGCGATGCGTGCCTGCGCCTGATCGCCAAGATCATCGCGGCCGAAGCGCAGCGCGCCGGCGATCTGGCGGCGCGTTATGGCGGCGAGGAGTTCGCCATGCTGCTGCCGAATATCGATGCCGCCGGCTGCGCCCGGGTCGGCGAACGGATCCGCAGCGCCATTCACGAGGCCGCCCTCGCGCATGGCAGCAATCCGGCGGCTGGATGCGTCACCGCGTCGCTTGGCGGCGCAGTCTGCCGGCCGGCCTTCGAACGAACCGCAGGAGTCGCTGCCCTGGTCGAAGCTGCGGACCAGGCGCTCTATGCCGCCAAGGCCGCAGGCCGCAACCGCTTGCTGATGTCCGGCGAGGTCATGGACCTGCTGCCCAAGGCGTCCGGCCAGTAACGCCGCTCAATAATGCGGCGGAGGCTCGTTGGCAGGCCCCGGCGCATTTGCCTCGGCGTCCTGCAGCCGAGCATTGAGCTCGGTGATCTGCCGCGTCAGCCTGTCGATCTGCTTCCACTGCGCGGTGATGGTCTGGTTCAACGTCTCGATCGTATCGTCCTGATAGGCGAGGCGCGTCTCCAGCGTGTCGATGCGCTCGCTCAGCGTCTTGATCTCATTCGTCACGCTTTACGTCCTTGTTTCGCTCGCGCAAGCCGTGGCCGAGCGCCACGCGCTCGTCGAACACGAAGCATTCGCCGCGCCAGCGGCTCTCCGCCTCCGGCACGTCTTCCAGATATCTCAGGATGCCGCCCTTGAGGTGATAGACCTCGGCAAAGCCGCGTGCGAGCAGATGCGCGCTCGCCTTCTCGCAGCGGATGCCGCCGGTGCAGAACATCGCGATCCTGCGGTGCCGTGCCGGATCGAGCTGCTCGGCCGCAAAGTCCTTGAACTGGCCGAAGCTCTTGATGCCGGGATCGAGCGCGCCCTCGAACGTGCCCATCGCGACCTCGAAGGCGTTGCGGGTGTCGAGCACGAGGGTATCGGGTGCTGCGATCAGCGCGTTCCATTCGCGCGCATCGACATAGGTGCCGACCTTACGCGTCGGATCGGCGGCCGCATCGCCCAGCGTGACGATCTCCTTCTTCAGCCGCACCTTCAGCCGTCCGAACGGCATCGCCTCCGCGGCGGAGAATTTCAATTCGAGATTGTCGAACCTGCCGCCGAACATGTCGCCGCGCGCGAGCTCAAGAGCGAAGGCGTCAATCGCCTCCGGCGCACCGGCGACCGTGCCGTTGATGCCCTCCTGCGCCAGCAACACGCTGCCCTTCAGCCCAAGGTCGGCGCAGCAGGCGCGCAGCGGCTCGCGCAGCTCGCGGTAATCCGGGAGGGCGACGAATTGATAGAAGGCACAGACCTTGTAGGGCGTATTGCTCGACGTCATGGCCGCTCGTTTAGCAGGCGGCCCGCGCCCGGAAAACCCGCATTGCAGAAGCCTGGAAAAGGTCCATACGCCCAGCGGATAGCAGCCATTTTCCTGGTATGCCAGCATTGCCCCGCGGGGCGGGAATGTGTCATGTAGACGCGGTTTTCGAGATGGCGCGCCAACCGCGCCGACGGCCAAGAGAGCAAGACATTCGATGAGAAACTTCCATTTCCCCGGCAGGTCCACGGTCCACGCCACCAACGCGATGGTGGCGACCTCGCATCCGCAGGCCTCGCTCGCCGCGATCGAGGTGCTGCGCGAGGGCGGCACCGCGGTGGACGCGGCGGTTGCCGGCTCGGCCCTGCTCGGTGTGATCGAGCCGCAATCGACCGGCATCGGCGGTGATTGCTTTGCGCTGATCCAGCCGCGGGGCGAGGGCAAGATCGTCGCCTATAACGGCTCCGGCCGCGCGCCAAAGGCGGCGAATGCCGACTGGTATCTCGAACGCAAGATCAATTCCGTGCCGCTCACCTCGGCGCATGCGGTCTCGATCCCCGGCGTGATCGATGCCTTCGCGACCGTCTTGCGCGATCACGGCAAGTTCGGTTTCGACCGGCTGCTCCAGCCGGCGATCAAGGCGGCCGAGGAGGGCTACGTCGTCGCGCCCCGCATTGCCTTCGATTGGAAGAACCAGTTCGAGAAGCTGAAGAACGGTACCAACACCGTGCGCTATTTGTTGCCGGGCGGCCAGCCGCCGGTCGCCGGCGACGTCATTCGCCAGGCCGAGCTCGGCAAGACGCTGCGCGCGATCGCCAGGGACGGCCGCGACGCGTTCTACAAGGGCGAGATCGCAGAGGACATGGTCGAGACCCTCAGGGGCATCGGCGGCCTGCACACGCTCGACGATTTCGCCGCGCACACGACCGAAGTGACCACGCCGATCGGCACCATGTACAAGGGCTACGACGTCTGGCAGTGCCCGCCGAACGGCCCGGGCGTCACCGCGCTCTTGATGCTCAACATCCTGTCGCGCTTCGATCTGACCAAGTACGCGCCCGTGAGCGTCGAGCGCTTCCATCTCGAGGCGGAAGCGGCCCGCATCGCCTACATGAACCGCGAGATGCATGTCGCCTCGCCCGAGCACATGAAGATCAACGTCGCCGAGATGCTCGAGAAGGGCTTTGCCGACGAGTACATCAGCAAGATCCGCCTGGACGGCATGCTCGACCTGCCGAACGTCGCGCCGCCGATGAATCCCTCGACCATCTACATCACGGTCGTGGACAAGGACCGCAACGTCTGCTCGTTCATCAACTCGGTCGCGCATTCCTTCGGCTCGGCGATCGTCTCGAACAAGACCGGTGTCTTGTTCCAGAACCGCGCCGGCGGCTTCCGCATCCAGCCCGGCCATCCCAATTGCATCGAAGGCGGCAAGCGCCCGCTGCACACGATCATGCCGGGCCTGCTGACCAAGGGCGGCCGTTCCACGATGCCGTTCGCGGTCATGGGCGGCCAGTACCAGCCGACCGGCCAGACTCATCTCCTGACCAACATCCTCGATTACGGCTGCGATGTGCAGGAGGCGATCGATATGCCGCGCGGCCTGCACTACGAGGGCCAGTATCAGCTCGAGGACAGCGTGCCGGCGGCAATCGTCGAGGGCCTGAAGAAGCTCGGGCACAAGACCACCAGCGTGGTCGGCCCGCTCGGCGGCGCCCAGGCGATCTGGATCGATTGGGACAAGGGCACGCTCACCGGCGGCTCCGACCCGCGGAAGGACGGCTGCGCGCTGGGCTATTGATCGCCCGCGCAGTTCCCGGCGCTAGATCAGGAAAAGTTGACGAGGCGCGGCGCGGCATTCGCTGCGCCGCGCTTATCTCATCCGGAACTGCGCTCGTTGCTCCAGGTTAAGGGGCGATGAGCGGTGCAGGCGTGCGCTGCTTTGCAGATCAGCGGCGGAGGCCTGTCATGCCCGACAAACCAGGTTCCAGATCATCCGGATTCGACCGCCGGGCCTTCATGGCCGGCGCGGCGGGCAGCGCGCTGATCCCGATCACGGCGCGCGCGGCGTCGGAGGATGCCCGGGCGCCGGCCGCGCAGGATCCGTCGCTTCCTGTCGAGGTCACGCTGAACGTCAACGGCAAGGACAAGCGCCTGAGCATCGATGCGCGCACCACGGTGCTCGATGCCTTGCGCGAACATCTCAAGCTCACCGGCAGCAAGAAGGGCTGCGATCACGGCCAGTGCGGCGCCTGCACGGTGCTGCTCGATGATCGCCGTGTGCTGTCGTGCCTGACGCTGGCACTCGCCGCCGAGGGCCAGGAGATCACGACAATCGAGGGCCTCGCCACCGACGACCGCCTGCATCCGATGCAGCAGGCCTTCATCGACAACGATGCGTTCCAGTGCGGCTATTGCACGCCCGGTCAGATCATGTCGGCGATCGCGTGCGTGAAGGAAGGCCATGCCGGCAGCGAGGCCGACATCCGCGAATACATGAGCGGCAACATCTGCCGCTGTGCCGCCTATCCCAACATCGTCGCCGCCGTGAAGCAGGCCGCGCCCGAGATCATGAAAGGCTAGGCGCATGCGCCCGTTTTCGTATCAGAGAGCATCAGACCCCGACATGGCCGTGCAGGCGCTCAGCGCCGCCGCAGCCGCCAACGAACCGCTGACGAAGGCGACGGCGCAGCCGCTTGCAGGCGGCACCACGCTGATCGACTTGATGAAGCTCGACGTGATGCGGCCCAGCGCGATCGTCGATATTACTCCGCTGGCCCAAGCCTGGTCTGCGATCGCGCCAGGCGGCGATGGCTTGCGCCTCGGGGCGCTCGCCAAAATGTCCGTCGTCGCCGCGCACGCCGAGATCCAGCGCAGCTATCCCGTGATCGCGGATTCGCTGAAGCTCGCCGCCAGCGCCCAGCTCCGCAACATGGCAACGCTCGGCGGCAACGTGATGCAGCGGACGCGCTGCAACTACTTCCGCGATGTCTCCTACGAGAACTGCAACAAGCGCAACCCCGGCTCCGGCTGTGCCGCAATGGATGGGGTCAACCGCATGCATGCCGTGCTCGGTACCTCCGATCAGTGCATCGCGACCTATCCCGGCGATTTCGCGCAGGCGCTGATCGCGCTCGATGCGATGGTCGAGATCACCGGCAAGGCCGGTACGCGCAGCATGCCGTTCGCCCAGCTTCACAAGGCGCCGGGCAGCACGCCTGATATCGAGACTGCGCTTCAGCCCGGCGAGCTGATCTCGGCGTTCTCGATTTCCGGCCGCTGGCCACGCTCGGTGTATCTGAAGGCCCGCGACCGGCAATCCTACGAATTCGCGCTGTCATCGGCTGCGATCGCGCTCGACGTCCAGGACGGCACGATCCGGGACGCCCGCGTCGCGCTCGGCGGCGTCGCCACCGTACCCTGGCGTGCGCGCGAAGCCGAGGCGCTGTTGAAGGGACAGAAGTTCGATGACGGCCTTGCGCAACGCGTTGCCGATGCAGCGTTTGCGGACGCCAAGGGCCGCAAGCACAACAGCTTCAAGATCGCGCTCGGCAAGCGTGTCGTGGCACGCGCGCTCCAGCAGGCCGTAACGATGGAGATCTGACCATGACCGCTGCAGCTCCCGGGCCGAGGACGAATATGGGGCAGCCCGTGCCGCGCTATGATGCGGCGGCAAAGGTGACGGGGCGGGCGACCTATGCCTCGGACATGCCGCTGGACAATCCAGCCTACGCGTTCCTGGTCACCAGCGCCATCGCCAAGGGCCGCATCGACCGCTTCGAGCTCGACGATGCCAAGCGCGTTCGCGGCGTGATCGAGATCGTCACGCACGAGAACGCCCCGAAGCTGAAGGACTCGAAACTGTTCAGCAATGGCGGCTATGCCGGCACCACGATCCAGCCGTTGAAATCGGCCGAGATCGCCCATGACGGCCAGATCATCGCCGTAGTGGTGGCGGAGAGCTACGAGGCTGCGCGCGAAGCGGCCAACCGCGTCAAGGTCAGCTATAGCGCCGCTGCGCCCAGCGCAACCTTCGATTCGCCGGGGACGACGACAGCCGCGGCAAAAGGACAGAATTCGCAGTTCAAGGAAGACCCGAAGGTCGGGGATTTCGCCAAGGCGTTCGACGCGGCCGAGGTCAAGCTGACCGCCTCCTACGCCACGCCGACGCAGCATCACAATCCGCTGGAGCTGTTCACGACCAGCTGCGCCTGGACGGGCGACAATCTCGTCATCTACGAGGGCAGCCAGTATGTCCATGGCCTGAAGAACGGCGTGGCCGAGCAGCTCGGCATCGACGCCGACAAGGTGCGCGTGGTCAATCCCTATGTCGGCGGCGGATTCGGCTCGCGAGGTTCGATGACGCCGCGCACCGCCATCATCGCCGCCATGGCCAGGCGCCTGAACCGTCCGATCAAGCTGGTCCCGACCCGCGACCAGGGCTTCACCATTACCACCCATCGCGCCGAGACCCGTCACGAGATCAAGCTTGGTGCGAGCCGCGACGGCAGGCTGGTCGCCTTGAGGCATGAGGGGGCCGAAGTCTCTTCGCGCCCCGACGCCTATTGTGTCGGCGGCACCAAGACCACGACACGGCTCTATGTCTGCCCGAACGTGGACAGTCTGGTGTCGATCGTGCGTGCCGATCGCAACACGCCCGGCTTCATGCGCTCGCCCCCCGAGGTGCCGTATCTGTTCGCGCTGGAGAGCGCGCTGGACGAGCTCGCGGTGGAACTGAACATGGATCCGGTCGAGCTTCGCCGCATCAACGACGCCACCAGGGATCCCATCGATGGCAAGCCCTACACGTCTCGATCGCTCATGGCGTGCTTCGACGAAGCCGCCAAGGCGTTCGGCTGGTCGCAGCGCTCGCCACAGCCGAAATCGATATCCGACGGCGACTGGTTGATCGGCTACGGTTGCGCCGCCACGTGCTATCCGACATTGATGGGGCCGTCTGCCGCGCGCGTGCGCCTGCAGCGCGACGGCCGAACGCGCGTCGAGATCGCCGGCCATGAGATCGGGACCGGCGCCTATACCGTGATAGCCGAGACTGCTGCCGAGCGGCTCGGCGTGCCGCTGGAGAAGGTTGCGGTCTTCATGGGCGACAGCGACCTGCCGCCCGCGCCGGTTGCCGGCGGCTCCAATTCCACAGCCAGCACCTGCTCGGCCGTGATGATGGTGTGCGATCAGATCCGACAGCGGCTGTTCAAGGCGCTCATGCCCAGCGACACCCTTGCCGACAAGGCCAAGGAGACTGTCGGCATCAGTCCGGCACCGTCGACCCAGGCGGCCAAGGGCGATCGCTCGCTCGACATCGAGAAGGCGTTCGACGCGCTCGGTGTCGGTGTGGTCGAAGAATATGGCGAGTGGAAGCCGGAGGGCGCGCCGCTGGATTCCTTCCGCGCCATGCACAACGGGCAGGTCCGGCTGGTCGGCGGCCATCAAATGAAGGACCAGATCGCCTATGCCTTCGGCGCCGAGTTCGTCGAGGTCCGCGTCAATCGCTTCACGCGCGAGATCCGCTGCCCCCGCCTGGTCGGCGCGTTCGCGGCAGGCAGGATCATGAATCCGCGCACCGCGCGCAGTCAGCTCATGGGTGGCCTGATCTGGGGCATGTCCTCGGCGCTGCTCGAGGCCACCGAGATCGACGAGCGCAATGCGCGTTACGTCAACGACAATCTTGCCGACTACCTCGTGCCCGTGAATGCCGATGTGCCCGGCGTCGAGGTCATTCTACTCTCCGAGGAGGATGATCGCATCAACCCCCTCGGCGTGAAGGGCCTCGGCGAGCTTGGCAATGTCGGCACCAATGCGGCGATCTGCAATGCGATCTATCATGCCACCGGACAGCGTATCCGCAAGCTGCCGGTCCGGCTCGAAGATATCGAGCTCTAAAGGGGGTGGAAACGGCGACCGCCTTGGGTTAGACACCTCCCGCCTCAAACGGAAGGTGTTTTATGCAGCGTTTCCAGCGCGCGCTCCTCGCCCTGATGTCGGCACTCGCGATCACCGTGATCGCCAGCGTGTCGCATTTCGTTTCCACCACGGCCTCGGCCCAGACCGCAGGAAAGACCATGACCACAGCTTCAGGCTTGCAGATCATCGACTCCACCGTCGGCACCGGCGCCTCGCCGCAGCCCGGTCAGATCTGCGTGATGCACTATACCGGCTGGCTCTATGAGAACGGCCAGAAGGGCAAGAAATTCGACAGCTCCGTCGATCGCAAGGAGCCGTTCGAATTCCCGATCGGCAAGGGCCGCGTGATCGCCGGCTGGGACGAGGGCGTAGCCTCGATGAAGGTCGGCGGCAAGCGCACGCTGATCATCCCGCCGCAGCTCGGCTACGGCGCCCGCGGCGCCGGCGGCGTGATCCCGCCGAACGCGACGCTGATGTTCGACGTGGAATTGCTCGCGGTGAAGTGACGGCGCAGCCGTGATTCCGGGGCGGTGCGCAGCACCGAACTCTGGTGCGCTCTTGCGCACCTGAGAATCTCGAGATTCCGAGTCTGGTCCTTCGGACCATCCCGGAATGACGGCTCAAACAAAAAGACCGGCCTTGCGGCCGGTCTTTTCATTTTCAATCCAACGCGCCTCACTCCGCGGCGCGGCGAGCCGCAGCGGCGGCGCGATCCATTGCATCCTTCGCGGCGTCCTTGGCATCGCCCATGGCCTGCTGGCCCTTGCCCTTCACTTCCTGCACCACGCCCTCGCCCTTCATGCGATCGGACCCGGTGGCTTCACCGATGCCCTGCTTGGCCTTGCCGATCGCCTCGTTGGCGGTGCCCTTGATCTTGTCGCTCGTGCTGCCCATGGGAAAGCTCCTTTCAGTTTGCTTGGAATGACAACGCCTGATGGCTACGAGGGTTCCGATTTTGGTATGGCTTGCGACGGCGGCTTTGGGTTAGTTTGCCGCGCACGGAACCAACAGAAAGCAAGTCCCATGACCGGCCATGACCATTCGCATTCCCACCATGACCATGGTCATCATCATGATGACCGCTGGAAACATGACGGCGTGCGCGTCATTCCCGGCAATCAGCTCGATACCAACGTGCCGTCGACAGCGGGCATGGACCGTGCGGCCGCGATCAATTTCGCCCGCGTCGGCGCCCAGAAATTGTGGGCGGGCACGGTCAGCATCAAGCCGGATGCCAAGACCGGCGCACATCACCACGGCCATCTCGAGAGTGTCATCTATGTCGTGAAGGGCAAGGCGCGCATGCGCTGGGGCGAGAGCCTGCAATTCACCGCGGAAGCCGGCCCCGGCGACTTCATTTTTGTCCCGCCCTACGTGCCGCACCAGGAGATCAACGCCAGCCCCGACGAGGTGCTGGAATGCGTGCTGGTGCGCAGCGACGGCGAGGCGGTGGCCATCAACCTCGACATCGAGCCGGTCGAGAAGCCCGAGACCGTGCTGTGGATCGACCCGGTGCACCGGGATCCCAACGAGAAGAAGTAGGACTCTTCAGGGGCGCGGAGAGCGACGCGACAGGGCCCCGCAGTGGGGGTCAAAAAATTGTCGGATGTGATGTCGGATGGCGGCCTGGCCATCCGTCCTTGGCCAGAACCCCGCCAAGGAGCGTCCGATGCCCAAGATGATCTTCGTCAACCTGCCGGTGACCGACCTCAAGCGTGCGACCGCCTTCTATGAGGCGGTCGGCGCGGTCAAGAACCCGCAATTCAGCGACGAGACCGCGAGCTGCATGGTCTTTTCCGAGACCATTTTCGCCATGCTGCTGACCCACGACAAATTCCGCCAGTTCACGCCCAAGCCGATCGCGGACGCCAGGACCTCGAACCAGGTGCTGTTTTGCCTGTCGGCGGACAGCCGCAGCGATGTCGACGATATCGTCGCCAGGGCCGCAGCTGCTGGCGGGATGGCCGATCCCGGCCCCAAGGATGAATACAGCTTCATGTACGGCCGCAGCTTCGAGGATCCGGACGGCCACATGTGGGGCGTGAACTGGATGGATCTTTCCGCCGCCCCTCTGCAGCCCGACCTGGCGAACGCCTGAGCCAAACCACGTAGACCTGAAGAGGAGCATTCACCATGTCCAAGCTCGTGCCCTGCATGTGGTTCGACGGCGATGCCGAGGACGCTGCAAAATTCTACGTCTCGCTGGTCCCGAATTCGGCGATCACACACGTTCAGCGCAACGTTGCGGACGGCCCGTCCGGCAAGGAAGGCTCCGTGCTCGTCGTCGAGTTCACCGTGGCCGGACAGCCGCTGGTCGCGCTCAATGGCGGCATGAAGATGGAATATACCCACGCCATTTCGCTGATGATCCATTGCGACGACCAGGCAGAGGTCGACAGCGTCTGGAACGCGTTCCTCGCCCATGGCGGCAAGGCGGAGCAGTGCGGCTGGTTGAGGGATCGCTGGGGCGTGGCCTGGCAGATCGTACCAAAGGCGATGTTCGAGTTCCTGTCGAGCCCGGACAAGGCCGCAGCCGCGCGCGCGATGCAGGCGATGATGAAGATGGTCAAGCTGGACGTCGAGGTGCTGCGGCGCGCGTTCGAGGGCAGGTCGGCGGCGTGACGTCAACCTAAAGCGGAATGGCTTTGGGTTGAGGCGATTGCCACGGGCTCGGTGCGACCTCTCCCGCTTGCGGGAGAGGTCGCACCGAAGGCGCGGGTGAGGGCTTTCTCCTCTGGGGGATTGTCCCATCGCGGATACACCCTCTCCCCAGCCCTCTCCCGCAAGCGGGAGAGGGAGTACACGGCCGTTGTGGCGACCGAACTGATCTCATCACGCTCTGGGTGTCGTTGGGAGGCAATGCGCGTTTGCGCCGTGCCCAGGTCTTTCGGCGGCTGAGAAAGAAGTGGTGGGCACGCTACGCTTTGCCCACCCTACGAAATTGTCTCAATAGTTAATCCGCAGCCCGACGCCGCCGTGGATGGTCTTGCCGACCGGCTGCGGGCCGAGCGTGCCGTTGGCGAAGAGGTCCACGATCCAGCCCTTCTGCACGCGGAAGCCGAGGCGGCCGCCATATTCGAACCAGCCCTGGTTGCCTATGGTCGGCACCACCGTGCCCTGGCCGGTCACTGTGGCGACGATGCCGCTGTGGCTGGCGAAGGACTGCACCCAGCCGCCATTGATGTTGGTCTCGATGTTGCTGCCGAACAGATGCGTCCACTGGCCGCCGATCTTGACGAGGCTGGTGCGGTCGGTTCCATCAGCGATCCTGGCATCGAACGGATTGAACGCCACCGCGCTGTCGTTATAGCCGGTGACGCGCTGCCAGAGCTGCCAGACCTCGATCGAGGCCGCGACCTCGTCGCGCGGCGAGAGGCGGCTGATCCAGCCGGCGCGGCCGTAAACGGCGTAGTTGGACGCGTTGGTCGAACTCGTCACGCTCACCGGGCCGAGACTGGTGTCGTAACTGCGGGTGTAGCGCGCCTTCTCCCAGGGCGTCAGGATCGCGCCGACGTCGAAGAACGGGCGCGACGAGCCCCAGTCGGTGAAGTCGTAGCGCAGCGCGAAAGCGCCGATCGGAGCGCTCGTGATCTGGTAGCCGCCCCCTTCGTAGTGCGTGTAGGCGATGCCGGCGAGCAGCGACAGATTATTGGTCAGCGCCTTGCGGCCGTGGATGCCGGCCGAGAACGAGCCGGCCGAGCCGAACGCGCTGACGCAGTCGCCGCAATTGATCTGCTCGTTGACGCCGAGCAGCACCGTGCCGAGCACCCGGTTGGTGATCATCTGGTTGAAGCGCTGATTGGCGAGGCCGCCGATCGAATTGCCACTGGAATCCGCGCCGGTCGGTCCCGACGGCGACGGAGCCGGGCTTGGCGATGGCGACGGAGCCGGGCTCGGTGAAGGCGACGGAGAGGGGCTCGGCGTGGGCGACGGATTCGGCGACGGGGAATAGGTCGGGGACGGCGTGGGATTCGGTTCGCACTCGGACCCGCACCCCGAGGCCTGTGCAGCCGCCGGTCGGGTATCGAACGTGGCGAGCGTAAACGCCGCAGATGCGGCCAGCGCAGCGGCAAGGATGAAGCGCCGGACGGTGAATTTGGCCATCGTCAGCGCCCGCACAGCATGGCGTCGTCAGCGACGGCAGGCGTGATGGTCGGCGAGGCGCCGGCATACTGGTTGATTGCGCACAGGCCGGCGCTCGCGGCGCAATTGGCGGCGAAGGTCCAGGGCGGTGTGTTGGTCTTGGTGATGCTCACCTTGCCGCCGGTCGAGGTGATGATGGCGGTGTCGCCGGGCTGGGTGAGTTGCACGCACTGGGCGCTCTTCGTGCACACGCTGGCCGCGCCGTCCTGAAGCACGACGACGGAGCGCCCGCGCTGCGAGAGAATGTCGAGCGTGGTGCCGCGCACGCCGATGGTGGCGAGCGGCGTCGTGATCTTGTAGGCGGCCTTGTCGGAGCGTCCGGTGACGAAGCGGAACGCGCCGGTGGTCATGCGGATCGCGACGTCGCGATAGCTGTGCTCGTCGTTGAAGACGGTGCGGTCGAGCTTCAGCGTGGCGCTCGGCCCGAGTGATAGATTGGTGCTGTCGGCCATCACGAAACGCGCCGCGCTGTCGGCGCCGGTCCGCACGGTCTCGTCGCGCAGCATGCTGTCGCCGACATTAATCGGCGTCGTGGTCGCGGCGACGCGCACCACTTCGTTCTGAATGACGACAGCCTGGCCGACGCGCGTCTGCGCTTCGGCGCCGGATGCCGCACAGATTGCGGCCGTGAGCAGTGTGGAGAAAAGGCAAAAACGCAAATTCATTTCGCAACCGATCGATGTGTCCCTGATCGTACCGGATCGCGCGCGCTTCTGATGTGGCGGAATTATCACAAGCGGCGCGGGACGTGCGTCATGCTTAGTGACAGTTGCGGCAGAATGCGTTCAATGACGGGAAGCAGTTTATTTTTCTCCGCGGTGAAGCCAATTTGCCACGCAAGACAGCCCCACAAAAGATGCGCGAATTGCCTGCGGTTCCCGAGGTGTCGCGGAGTGCAGTGATTGCTGTCGCGATCTTCCTGATCGCGCATCTGGCGCTGTTGATCGGCGTCGTCACGCCGGAAAAATGCGTGTTCGATGAGGTGCATTACGTGCCGGCGGCGCGCCAGATGCTGACGCCCGCGATGTCGCAACCGATGCTCAATCCGATGCATCCGCCGCTGGCCAAGGAGATGATCGCGGCATCGATCGCAACGTTCGGCGACAACGCGCTTGGATGGCGTTATCCCGCGACCTTGTTCGGCGCGCTCGCGATCGTCGCGATCTATCTGTGCGGACTCGCGTTGTTCGCCGCGCAGTCGCCGGCGATCGCCGCCGCGCTGATCGCAGCCTTCAACCAGATGCTGTACGTCCAGGCGCGCATCGCGATGCTCGATGTCTTTGCGCTCGGCTTCGGCCTGCTCGCCACCGCCGCCTTCATGCATGGGTTTCGCAGAGAGCGGCCGCAAGCGCTGTTCGCGGTGGCGGGCAGCCTGTTCGGCCTTGCGGCCGCGTGTAAATGGAGCGGCCTGTTCCCGCTCGGCGTCTGCATCGTCATTGTTGCGGTGATCCGCCTGATGCAGGGCTGGCACACGCTGTTCGCCGATGCGAAGCCGGACGACTGGTATCGGCCGGAGCTTTGGCCCGGCCTGAAGCTGCATCACGTCGCGCTCTGCTTTGCCGTCCTGCCGGCATTGGCTTATCTTGCCGCCTTCGTTCCGCTCTATGGATTGTCGCTGCCGGACTTGATCGAGGCGCAGCGGCGGATCTTTGCCGACAACACCACGACGGCCATCGCCGGCCACACTTATATGAGCGCATGGCCGTCCTGGCCGCTGCTCGCGCGCCCGGTCTGGTTCCTGTTCGACAAGACCGCGGAGGACCACATCGCCGCGATCGTCTTCCTCGGCAATCCGCTCGTGCTCTGGCCGGCTCTGCCCGCACTCGCCATAGTGCTGCGCGATTTCATCCTAGCGCGGCGCCGGGATGCATTCCTGATCGCGGCATTCTACTTCGGTCCCTGGCTCGCCTGGGCATTGCTGCCGCGCACGCTGGGCTTCATCTATTACTATCTGCCGGCCGCGACCGCGGCGTCCCTGGCGCTGGTCTATGTGCTGCGCCGCGAAGGGCTGCCGCGCTGGCTGTTGTGGGCCTATGTCGGCGTCGCGGCGGTCGGCTTTGCAGTCATGCTGCCGATTTCCGCGGCCTTCGTCGGCACCTCGATGGGGAACTTCAACCGGCTGATGCTTTTCCAAAGCTGGATATGATTTCGCCGCCCGCCGGGCTGCGGCAGGCGGCGTGTCTTAACCCAGGTGCCGAGAGCTACTTCGCCGCCGTCTTGGTGTCCATGTTCACGACCTGGACCCGGCGGTTGACGGCGTCAGCGCCGTTGGCGGCATCCTTCAGCTTGGTCTCGCCGTAGCCGACGGTGACGAGATCGTTGCCGTTGAGGCCGTAATTCTGCATCAGGTACTTCTTGATGGTATCGGCGCGCCGTTCGGAGAGCCCTTGATTGTACCCTTCACCGCCGGTCGCGTCGGTGTGGCCGGCGACCACGAAGGTCGAGCCCTTCAGCGCCGGATCGGACAGCGCCTTGCCGAGCGCCTGCACCGAGGCCATCGAGGTCTTGGCGATGTCGGCCGAATTGTAGTCGAACTGGATCTCCAGATCGATCTTCGGCTTGGTGGCAGCGAGCTCGGCGATCTGCTCGCGCTCGCCCGTCGAGAGCGACCGGGTCGGGCGGTTGCGCACGGTGTTCAGGAAGGTCGCTTCCTTGGCCTGCACGGTCGTGTCGGTCTGGGGGCCAACGGACAGGCCGCGGGTCGCCGGCTTCGGCTTCAGCGCATCGACGATCTGGCCGGCGGAGATGTTGTTGTCGCCGGCCAGCGCAAGGCCGGCCGTCATCGACAGGACGGCTGTCAGGGTGATCGCCGTCAGTCCAAAAGACTTATTCAAATGGGTCATCGTGGTATCCTCGCTGTTACGCCTGATGGCGATTTGATGCAGCGAGCGTAGGGCAGGTTCAACGGCCCTGATGTGATATTGGTCACATTCGAAACGGCGAGCCGAGGTCAACTGTGGTCCGGTTCGGTCATTCGCAGTTTGCCTCGAGCCGGCCGCACCGGGTTTCCGGGAAACCCGAACGTCGCAAAGGCGTCGCCTCACCGCCCGCCCGCGAACAAGAATTCGTCCAGATGCCCGCCTAACACGCTTCAATCATTCGATAATTCGACGCGAAGGGGAGCCGAGTTCCGTCCTGTGCCGAGGCCAAGCGACTATCAGCGCGACTATCAATTCCATCGCAGCGGCCCGCCGGATCGGACAGTGACCCTGAACGCAATGCCCATCTATGTCGGTGCGGCGATGATCGCGGTGGCGATCCTGCTGTCGACATTGATCACCGGGGTGACCTCCCGCTATGTCGGGCTCGAAGGGCGGACCGACGAGAACGTCTGGCTGGTCGATCGCCTCACCGGCAGTGTCTATCGCTGCCAGGCGGAAGGACGTGGCAAGGCCATCTGCGACCCGGAGGTCGCCACCGGCAGCGTCGGGGAGCGCCCAAAAGCCGCACGCTGAAAAGCGGTTATCACTGCAGCGCAGCAACGATATTGTCTTTTCCCTGCAAACTTGTGGCTGAAGAATGGCGATTGCGTTGGCCGGCATCAGGCCGGCTTCCTACTCGAGGAGAGAAACTTGATGAAGACCCTGTTGCTCGCGACGGCATTCGCCGCACTTGCCCTGTCCCCCGCATCTGCTGCCAAGATGGCGTGCACCAGTGCAAACATGGCAAAGCTCGTTGCCGGCATGGGCGGCGAAGACACGCCCGCCAAGATGGCGGCGAGGAAGTCGATGGCCGCGGCCAATTCCGACATGAGCAAGGGCAACATGCGCGGAGCGTGCAAGCACTATATGAACGCCGAGAAGGCGATGGCGATGAAGAAGTAGGCTTCCGCCTGATCCCACACGTCATGGCCGCGCTGGCAGCAGATGGCAGCGCGGCTTTTTCGTGCCCGCTTTTTCCCTCGCAGCGAATCCCGCTACATTGCACGCTGCAATGTCCCGCACGCCCAAACCGCTTCCGCTCTCGACGACACAGGCCCGGCAGATCTGGCTGCATGCTCAGCGGCTGACCGACCGCGCTCCGTTCGGCGAAGGCGCACAGGCCGTCTCGGCCGCTGTCGCCCATCTCGGCTACGTGCAGATCGACACCATCAACGTCATCGAGCGTTGCCATCACCACATCCTGTTCAGCCGGATCCCGTCCTATCGCCGCGCCGATCTGCGCCACGCCCAGAGTGTCGACAAGACCGTGTTCGAGTACTGGACGCACGCGCTCTCCTACGTGCCGGCGAACGACTTCCGCTTCTTCCTGCCGGCGATGCGCGAGCACCGCCGCGAGGGGCACAAATGGTTCGCCGCGGTGAAGCCGGCCGACACGCGCAAGGTGATGCGGCTGCTGCGCGGCGGGCCGCTGACGATCCGCGACATCGACGACGACGTGCTCGTCGAGAAGGAGCATCTGTGGCAGAGCCGCAAGCCCTCGAAGCGGGCGCTGCAGCTCGCCTTCTATACCGGGGCCGTCACCATCAGCGCGCGCCAGGGCATGCTCAAGACCTACGAGCTGACGACGCGTCATTTCGGCTGGGACAGGCTGCCGAAGCCGGCGCCGGCAAGCGAGATCACGGTCTATCTGCTCGACCGCGCGTTGCGCTCGCAGGGCGTGGTCAGCCTCGATTCGGTCTGCCATCTCGATGCGCCCAGCAAGAAGCCGGTCGCGCGCCTGATCGCCTCGCGCGTCCGCCGCGGCGAGCTCGTGCCCGTCGCGATCGAGGGCGCCGGTAGGCAGGAGCACTGGGCCTCGCCTGCAGCGCTTGAGCCGCATGAGGTGTCGCCCGATCTCGTCCACATCCTCTCGCCGTTCGATCCCCTGATCATCCAGCGCAAGCGCACCAACCTCATCTTCGGCTATAACCACCTGTTCGAAGCCTATGTGCCGAAAGCCAAGCGCAAGCTCGGCTATTTCGCGCTGCCCGTGCTGGTCGGGGACGAGATCGTCGCCGCGCTCGATCTCAAGACCGACCGGCAGAACAAGAAGCTGTTGATGCAGAAATGGACCTGGGTCGGGCAGGGCAGGAAGACGGCGGGCCGCAAGGAGCTGAAGCGCGTGATCGAGGAGGAGCTCGACCGTTTCGAGCGGTTTCAACTGGCGGAGTGAGCATCGTCGTCGTCCGGTCTACGGCCTGTCTTCGAGCTCGGCCGAGGCTCCGGACACGACATGAGCGTATCGGTCCAGCACCTCGTCGGCCGAGTAGCCAGAGCGTTCCGAAAATTCCTCCCGCAGGCCCAGGCGCGCGGAGACCTTCAAGCGCGCCGCCGTGGCGGTCGTCATGACGGGATCAAAGCCCAGTTCGCGCAGGCCCGCTGCCACGCCGTCCATTTCCACGGCACGGCGTTCGGCATGCAGCACGTCTGAGCGGACGCACATGTCCAGGAACTTGCTGAACGTGGTGGCATCCATCGAGGCGCATAGCCCGCGCATGGTTTCGTTGCGCACGCCGGCGAGCGTCGCGGCGGTCAGCGCCTCGACCAGCAGCGCTTCCATTCCTTTGGTCACCACGCTCCGCAGCATCTTCACCGCCGCCGCCGTTCCGGCGTCTGCACCGGCCACCTCGATGCGGAAGCCCAGTGGCCCGAAAGTCTCCGCGAAGCGCGCGGCGCCGCTGCCGGATGTGTAGAGCGGGACCGCAGCGCCGTAGAGGTCGACCGATCCCATCAGATTCGCATCCGCGAACAGGCCGCCGCGCGCCTCCACGGCTGCGGCGACATGTTTTTTTGTGCGCGGGGTCGCCGCGTTGATGTCCACCACGAGAGAGCCGGGACGAATGATCCTGGAAATCGCCTCACCTGTCTCAGCCGCGACGGCAACGACAACGGCGGAAAAGATCACGTCGGCGTCCGACAGGTCTTCGAGCCGGTCGACCAGCATGACGCCACAACCGGCCGCCATCGCACGAAAGGCTGTAGAGTAGGGCGGTGCGTTGGTCTTGCCCTGACAGAACGCGAGCATCGGTGCATCGGTCTGCGCCGCAAGATGCGATGCAAAGCACCGTGCGGCCTCGCCAAACCCGACAAAGGCGATCCTGGGCTGCGGCATGGCTGGGGCCTCCTTGCGCGGCGTTTCACCGCCGGTGGTCATTGTGCCTGGTTCTGCTGCGGAGTCAATGAATCGGTTCATTTATGCTTCATTTTCCAGGGACCGCTGGTGGATACTTCACTAATTCTGCGGAAAGATCTGGCACACCACCTTGCTCCGATCAATGAACCGGTTCATAAGTTGGCATGTCGTCGCCCGCGCCCCGATCGCAAACCGTGAAGGTCAAGGACGTCGCCCGAGAGGCCGGCGTCGCGGTCGGCACGGTATCCCGTGTGCTCAACGATCATCCGGCGGTGACGCGGGAGCTGCGCGAGCGCGTCGAAAGAGCGATGGCGCATCTCGGCTATGAGGTCGATGTCACGGCGCAGAGCATGCGCGCGGGCCGGTCGCGGCTCGTGGCCTGCGCCATCCGTGATTTCGACATCCCGCGCTTTGCCCTGTTCATCAAGGAGGCCGAGGCGGTCCTGCGCGAAGCCGGATACACCCTGCTGCTGGCGAGCACGACCAACCGGCCCGACGTCGAGATCGCCTTGCTGCGTGCCTTCCGCAGGCGCCGCGTGGACGGCGTGATGATGACGCTGAGCGACGAGCAGCACCGGGACGTCCGCGCGGCGCTGTCCGAGGCGCCGATGCCGGTGCTCCTCATCGACCGCGATCGCATCGATGCGCTCGATCGCGTCACGGCCGATCATCGCGCGGGCGCCCGTCTGGCGACCAGCCATCTGCTCGGTCTCGGGCACCGGCGGATCGCCATGCTGGTCGGCGACCTCAAGGCGTTTCCGTCGCGAAGCCGCCTCGAGGGCTTTCGTGCGGCGTATGCGGGGGCGGGCATCGAGCCGGACCCGAGGCTGTTGCGAGACGATGTGCTCTCGAGCGAGCACGCCTATCGGGCGACGGCCTCGCTCATGAGCCTCGCGGAGCCTCCGACAGCGCTCTTCGTCGCAGCGATGGACACGCTCGGCGGCTGCCTGCGCGCGTTGCGGACGATGGGCATTCTCGTTGGCGACGGGATTTCGGTCGTGGCCGGCAGCGATTCCGACCTCGCCGAATTGTACACGCCGCCGATCACGGCAATCGCGTGGGATCTGGCAGCCATGGGCCGCCACGCTGCGACCATGCTGTTGGAGCGGATGCGCGGCGACGAGATCGAGCGCGGCCGTGGTCTCACCGTGCCGACGGAGCTGATCATTCGCGGGTCGAGCCGGCCCTTTGCGGGTTGAGCATGGGCGATCGTGCGGCGCAGCCGTCGAGCCAGATGCCGAACGCAATCCCGACCATATAGGCCACCAGATTCCAAAGCGAAAAGATGCGGCCGAGCAGCAGCGCGCCGGCCGTCGTCAGGCGGAATGCATCGAGCCACGGCACATGCACCAGGCGCGAAAACTCGACCACGACCGCAATCGCTATCGCGATGCCCGCAATCTGCGTCCGCGATAGCCGCGGCAGGCAAACCCCGACCAGCAGAAACACCATCGTGGCCCACAACAGCGAGCCGCCGTACTTCACAACGAAGGCTGGAAACCCGACCGGGAATCCGTACCAGCGCAGCGACAGTCCGCAGACGATCACCGCGAGCGCGAGGCCGGCGCGGATCAGCGAGATCCGGAGCGGCGCCACGGGTTGATCCGGCTGCGCTCCGTGCATTGCTCGTTCCATTGACTCTTCGCCCGCGATGCTCAAAACCGCCTCACGCCCTAGAAAAGCAACAACCCGGGGAAGTGCCATGAGCCAGACCACCTATGCCGGTTCCGTCGGCGGTGCCGAGAGCGCCAGCAAGAGCGACATCGAAACCTCGACCATCCGCGCCATCTCCTGGCGCCTGATTCCGTTCCTGGTGCTGGCCTACTTCTTCTCCTATCTCGACCGCGTCAATCTCGGTTTCGCCGCGCTCACGATGAATGCGGACCTGAAGTTCACCCCGCTGATCTTCTCCTGGGGCGCCGGCATCTTCTTCATCGGCTATTTCATCTTCGAGGTGCCGAGCAATCTTGCGCTGGAGAAGTTCGGCGCGAGCCGCTGGATTGCCCGCATCATGGTGACCTGGGGCATCATCTCGGCGCTGATGGCGGTGGTCAGCGGCGTCACCAGCTTCTACGTCCTGCGCTTCCTGCTCGGCGTCGCCGAGGCCGGCTTCTTCCCCGGGATCATCCTCTATCTCACCTATTGGTATCCGGCCGAATATCGCGCCCGCTTTCTTGCGGCCTTCGCCATCGCGGTGCCGGTCTCGACCGTGATCGGCGCGCCGATCTCGGGCCTGTTGCTCGGGCTCGACGGCATGATGGGGCTGAAAGGCTGGCAGTGGCTGTTCATCATCGAGGGCATCCCGTCGGTGTTGCTCGGCATCGTCACCTGGTTCTATCTCACCGACAAGCCGGAGAAGGCGGACTGGCTGTCGGCCGAGCAGAAGGCATGGCTGAAAGCCAAGCTCGATTCGGAGGTCGCGGCCAAGCAGGCGGTGAAGCATTTCTCGCTCGGCGAGGCGCTGTCCTCGCCCAAGGTGATCGCGCTCAGCCTGGTCTATTTCGGCTTCGTCGGCGCGCTCTACGGCATGCAGTTCTGGCTGCCGCAGATCGTCAAGGCGTTCGGCCTCACCAACGCCCAGACCGGATTCGTCACGGCGATCCCGTATCTGTTCGGCACCATGGCCATGATCCTGTGGGCGCGGCACTCCGATGCGAGCCGCGAGCGCGTCATGCATGTCGGCGCTCCGTTGCTGCTCACCGCGGTCGCGCTCGGCGTCTCCTCCTATCTCACCGATCCCACGCTGACGATGGTGGCGTTGACGGTCGCCGCGATCGGCGTGTTCTGCTGCTTCGGCGTGTTCTGGACCCTGCCGACCGCCTGGCTCTCCGGCACGGCCGCCGCAGGCGCCATCGCGCTGATCAACTCGATCGGCAATCTCGCCGGCTTCGGCGGGCCCTATCTGATCGGCTGGGTCAAGGAAGCGACGGGGCAGACCTCAACCGGTCTGCTCGTCCTTGCCGTGCTGCCGCTGCTCGCCGGCATCCTGGTGTTCGTCGGCGGACACGACAGCAAGCACGAATTCGCCGGCGAGGGGCGGTGAGGGGATTCTTGTAGGGCGGGCAAAAGGCGCGCACTTCGCGCGCTGTACCCACCGTCTTCTCCGCAGAGCGGTCTGGCGGGCACGCTCCGCTTTGCCACCCTACAATAACACCTCGCGGCCAGGCTATCCCTCCCTTACCACTCCTTCACGATCACGGATTCCTGATGACTGACGATTATTGACTTTTATCAGTGAACAGTCGACATTCCTCTCAATCGAGATGCAGGAGTGTCCTTCGATGTTCGTCCGGTCGATTTTGTCGAGCTATTCCAAGCTTTTGGCAGGAGCCGCGCTCGCCCTGATGGCCGTTTCGCTGGCGGGGTGCAATGATACTGTCGCCGAGAAGGCCGAGCCGCCGCGGCCGGTTCTGGTGGCAACCGCCCATTACGCTGCCGAGACCCCGGAGCGCAGCTTCGTCGGTACTATCCGTCCCAGGATCGAGAGCGATCTGGGCTTCCGCGTCGCCGGCAAGGTTGCCAAGCGCCTCGTCGAAGTCGGCCAGACGGTCGAAGTCGGCCAGCCGCTCGCCACCCTCGACGAGGTCGACCTGAAGCTCCAGGCCGAGCAGGCCGTTGCCGAGCAGACCGCCGCAACGGGCGTGCTGGCCCAGGCCGCCGCCGCCGAGCAGCGCGCCAAGGATCTCAAGGCCAAGGGCTGGACCACGGACGCCCAGCTTGACCAGAGCCGCGCCGCCGCCGATGAAGCCCGCGCACGCTTGAACCGGGCCGAGCGCTCGGTCGAGTTGACCAAGAATTCCCTTTCCTACGCGACGCTCAACGCCGACGCCCGCGGCGTCGTCACCGCAACGCTGATCGAGCCCGGCCAGGTGGTTGCCGCGGGCCAGGCTTCGATCCGTGTCGCCCGCTTTGCCGAGAAGGAAGCGGTCGTCGCGATCCCTGAGACGCTGGTCGGACGTGCCAAGTCGGGCGTCGCCAGCGTCACTCTCTGGTCCGAGCCGAACAAGAAATACACGGCCAAGCTGCGCGAGATCGCGCCGGCGGCCGATCCCGCCACGCGCACCTATCTGGCAAAGTTCTCGCTGCCCGAGGCCGACGACAAGGTCGCGCTCGGCATGACGGCGACGCTTACGCTGTCGGATGCCGCGACCGAGCGCGTCGCGCGGTTGCCGCTGTCGGCGCTCTTCAACGAAGGCGGCAAGCCCTCCTTCTACGTCGTCGACGACAACGGTGGCGTCACGCTCAAGCCGGTCACGGTGAAGTCCTACGAGAGCAAGGACGTCGTCATCACCGGCGGCGTGGAGGAGGGTGCCAAGATCGTCGCCCTCGGCGTGCAGAAGCTCGATCCCGGCCAGCGTGTGCGGATCGTGTCGTCACTGAGCTTCTAGTCCTGTCATTCCGGGGTCGCCCTGTGGTCGCCCCGGAACGGCAAGAGAAGTGAGTTACGTCGTGTGAGGCGAGTTTCGGCCTTTGTCCCTAAGCAAAGGCTGAAGCGGCGAAGCGATCCAGAACCTGCCCAGCCCCCTGGATTGCTTCGCTGCCTCGCGACGACGGTTTGAACAGAGCGGCTGTCGTTGTTTGCAACTGGATCGTCTTTCGGAGAGTGCGATGAAGCGCTTCAACCTTTCGGCCTGGGCCGTCAGCCATCCGACGCTGGTGCTCTTCCTGATGATCATCCTCGGCGTCGCCGGCTTCTTCTCCTATGAGAAGCTCGGACGTGCCGAGGATCCGTTCTTCACGGTGAAGGTGGTCAATGTCTCCGTGATCTGGCCCGGCGCGACCGCGCAGGAAATGCAGACCCAGGTTGCCGATCCCATCGAGAAGAAGATCCAGGAGCTGCCCTATTTCGAGAAGGTGCAGACCTACTCCAAGCCCGCCTTCACCGCGCTCCAGGTGACCTTCCGCGACAACACGCCGCCGAAGGACGTGCCCTACCTCTTCTATCTGCTGCGCAAGAAGCTGGTCGACGTGCAGGGCCAGCTGCCGTCCGGCATTCTCGGGCCCGTCGTCAACGACGAGTTCTCCGACGTCGATTCCATCCTCTACATGATGACCGGCGACGGCGCCGATTATGCCCAGCTCAAGAAGGTCTCCGAAGGTTTTCGCCAGCGCCTGCTCAAGGTGCCCGGCGTGACCAAGGTCGACGTCTACGGCAACCAGGATGAGCGCATTTTCGTCGAGTTCAGCCACGCCAAGCTCGCCACGCTGGGCATCACGCCGCAGGCGCTGTTCGATTCGCTCGCCAAGCAGAACAACGTGACGCCGGCCGGCACGGTCGAGACCTCCTCGCAGCGCGTGCCGCTGCGCGTCACCGGCGCGCTCGACGGTGCCAAGGCCGTCGCCGAGACGCCGGTCGAGAGCAACGGCCGCGTGTTCCGTCTCGGCGATATCGCCACGGTCACCCACGGCTATGTCGATCCGCCGAGCTTCGTGGTGCGCCAGGAAGGCAAGCCCGCCATCGGCATCGGCGTCGTCACCGCCAAGGGCGCCAACATCCTGGATCTCGGCAAGGAGGTCGAGAAGGCGACGGCCGACTTCATGAAGGCGGTGCCGCAGGGCGTCGACGTCAAGCTGATTGCCGACCAGCCCAAGGTGGTCGAGCACGCCGTCGGCGAGTTCGTGCACTCCTTCATGGAAGCGCTCGTCATCGTGCTGTTCGTCTCGTTCCTGGCGCTCGGCTGGCGCACCGGCATCGTGGTCGCACTGTCGGTGCCCCTGGTGCTCGGCATCGTCTTCATCGTCATGAACACGATGTCGCTCGACCTGCACCGCATCACGCTCGGCGCGCTGATCATCGCGCTCGGCCTGCTCGTCGACGACGCCATCATCGCGGTCGAGATGATGGTGGTGAAGATGGAGCAGGGCTGGGACCGCATGCGTGCGGCGTCCTTTGCCTGGGAATCAACTGCGTTTCCGATGCTCACGGGAACGCTGGTCACGGCCGCTGGCTTCCTCCCCATCGGCTTCGCCAATTCCGCGGTCGGCGAATATGCCGGCAGCATCTTCTGGATCGTGGCAATCGCGCTGGTCGCCTCCTGGTTCGTGGCGGTGATCTTCACGCCCTATATCGGCGTCAAGCTGCTGCCCGAGATGAAGGCGCACCACAACCATGATCCGCATGCGGTCTACGAGACCCGCATGTACCGGGGCCTGCGCGCCATCGTGAAATGGTGCGTCAACCACCGCATCACCGTGGTGGTCGCGACCGTCGGCGTCTTCGCCGCCTCCATCGTCGGCTTCGGCCAGGTCCAGCAGCAGTTCTTCCCGCTCTCGGAGCGCCCCGAGCTGTTCCTGCAGCTGCGCCTGCCGGAAGGCACCGCCTTCAACGTCACCGAGAAGGCGGTGAAGAAGGCCGAGACGCTGCTCAAGGACGACAAGGACATCGAGACCTATACCGCCTATGTCGGCCAGGGCTCGCCGCGCTTCTGGCTCGGCCTCAACCCGCAGCTTCCGAACGAGGCCTTTGCCGAGATCGTCATCGTGGCCAAGGGCGTCGAGGCGCGCGAGCGCATCAAGGCCAAGATCGAGACCGCGGCCGCCGAGGGCTTCCTGACCGAGGCACGCGTGCGCGTCGACCGCTTCAATTTCGGTCCGCCGGTCGGCTTCCCCGTGCAGTTCCGCGTGATCGGCCCCGACGCCAACAAGGTCCGCGAGATCGCCTACCAGGTCCGCGACGTCATGCGGGAGAACAAGAGCGTCAAGGACGTCCAGCTCGACTGGAACGAGCAGTCGCCCTACCTCAAGCTCGTCGTTGACCAGGACCGCGCCCGCGCCATGGGCCTGACCCCGCAGGACGTCTCGCAGGCGCTGGCGATGCTGATCTCGGGCTCGCAGGTCACGACCGTGCGCGACGGCATCGAGAAGGTCGGCGTAGTCGCCCGCGCGATCCCGTCCGAGCGCCTCGACCTCGGCGGCGTCGGCGATCTCACCATCACCTCGCGCAACGGCGTCGCCGTGCCGCTGCAGCAGATCGCCAAGATCGAGTATGCCCATGAGGAGCCGATCATGTGGCGGCGCAACCGCGACATGGCGATCACCGTGCGCTCCGACGTCGTCGACGGCGTGCAGGCCCCTGATGTCACCAACCAGATCACGCCGAAGCTGAAGGCGATCAAGGATCACCTCGAGCCGGCCTACCGGATCGAGCCGGGCGGCGCGTTCGAGGAATCCGCCAAGGGCAACGCCTCGATCTTCATCCTCTTCCCGGTGATGGTCATGGTGATGCTGACACTGCTGATGATCCAGCTGCAGAGCTTCTCACGCCTGATCCTGGTGTTCCTGACGGCGCCGCTCGGCATCGTCGGTGCCTCGCTTGGCCTCAACGTCGCCAATGCCCCGTTCGGCTTCGTGGCGCTGCTCGGCCTGATCGCGCTCGCCGGCATGATCATGCGCAACACGGTCATCCTGGTCGACCAGATCGAGACCGACGTCAGCCACGGCCTGACCCGGCGCGAGGCGATCGTTGAGGCGACCGTCCGCCGTGCCCGGCCGGTGGTGCTGACGGCGCTCGCCGCCATTCTCGCCATGATCCCGCTGACGCGCTCGGCCTTCTGGGGCCCGATGGCGATCACCATCATGGGCGGCCTGTTCGTCGCGACCTTCCTGACGCTGCTGTACCTGCCGGGCCTCTACGCCCTGTGGTTCCGCAAGAGCCTGGACGAGGCCGGAACGCCCGAGCAGCCGGCCGCGCCGCAGCATGGGAGCGATGACCCGCACGCAATTCCGCTTGCCGAAGCGGCTGAATAGATGAGAAGACTGCTGACCAGCGAGTCCTGACTAATGGCCCTTGTTTCGGAACATATCGAAGTCGACACTCGGGATCGCATCCTCGAGGTGGCCGAGCGGCTGTTCCGCCAGATCGGCTACCAGAAGACGACCGTCGGCGACATCGCCAAGGAGCTCAGGATGAGCCCCGCCAACGTGTATCGCTTCTTCGAATCGAAGAAGGCGATCCATCAGGCGGTGGCCCGCTCGCTGATGGGCGAGGTCGAGCTGGAGGCGCAGCGGGTCGTGGCAAGGCCCGGTCCGGTCAAGGAGCGCTTCCGCGAGCTGCTCACCACCATCAATCGCATGAACACCGAGCGCTATGTCGGCGACAACAAGCTGCACGAGATGGTCGCGATCGCGATGGAGGAGGACTGGGACGTTTGCGTCGCCCATATGGAGTGCATCGCCGGCGTCATCGGCCAGATGATCGCGCAAGGCGTCGCCTCCGGCGAGTTCGAGGCGCCGGACCTGCAATTGGCCTCGCTGTGCGCCTGCTCCGCGATGATCCGTTTCTTCCACCCCCAGATGATCGCCCAGTGCGCCACCAAGCCGGGCCCGACCATCGACCAGATGATCGATTTCGTCATCGCGGGTCTGTCGCCGCGCCACTGACGGGCGGGGGCGTTTCCTCATATAAGCAGACTGATAGCCCCGGCACGACCGCCGGAGGCGGACCGGGACGGACCCACAACTCCGTCATTGCGAGCGCAGCGAAGCAATCCAGACTGTCTCCGCGGAGGGATTCTGGATTGCTTCGCTGCGCTCGCAATGACGAAAAGGAAGCAGCGCGTGACCGACAAAGACCTGCACTTCTACGAGCCCTCCAAGGGCCATGGCCTCAAGCACGACCCCTTCAACGCCATCATCGCGCCGCGGCCGATCGGCTGGATCTCCTCGCGCGACGCCAGGGGCCACGTCAACCTCGCGCCCTACAGCTTCTTCAACGCGTTCTGCTACGTGCCGCCGATCATCGGCTTCTCCTCGACCAACTGGAAGGACGCGGTCGAGAACATGCAGCAGACCGGCGAGTTCGTCTGGAATCTGACGACGATGGATCTCGCCAAGCACATGAACGCGACTGCGGCGCATGTCGCCCCCGAGGTCGACGAGTTCGAGGTCGCGGGCCTCACCGCCGTGCCCGGCAAGCTGGTCAATGTGCCGCGGGTGGCTGAGAGCCCGGTCGCCTTCGAGTGCAAGGTGTCCGACATCGTCCGCCTCAAGGGCGCCAACGGCAAGGAGGCCGACGCCTGGCTGACGCTCGGCGAAGTCGTCGCCGTCCACATCGACAAGGCCTTGATCAAGGACGGCGTCTACCAGACCGCCGCCGCCCGCCCCATCGTCCGCGCCGGCCGGCGCGGCGATTATTTCGAGATCAAGCCGGAAAACATGTTCGAGATGGTCCGGCCGGATTAGGCCGGGGCCTCCGCTCTCTCTCCACACGTCATTCCGGGGCGACGCGTAGCGTCGAGCCCGGAATCCATAACCACGATCGGAAGTATGGATTCCGGGCTCGCGCCTGACGGCGCGCCCCGGAATGACAACGGAGAGACATTCAGCTCCCCACCCCCTCCCGGAACTGTCCCCACGCCCAGGCCGTTATGGCTCGGGCGGCCGCCCGGCCGCGTCAATGTTGCAGGCGAGATGTTCGCCTCCGCCAGCCGATTTCCGCTAAAATGCCTGTTAACCGCGCCGATGCATGAGGTCCGCCATGAGCTTCCGCCGCGACCCCATCACAAAGCCGATCTTCTCATGGGCGCGCGGCGTGCTGCCGGCGATGTCCGACACCGAGCGCGAGGCGCTGGAGGCGGGGGACGTCTGGTGGGATGCCGATCTCTTCACCGGCAACCCCGACTGGTCGAAGCTGCTGAAGGTCCCGCAGGCGACGCTGACGGACGAGGAGCGGGCCTTCCTCAATGGCCCCGTCGACGAGCTCTGCGCCATGCTCGACGAGTGGAAGATTTTCTGGGAAACGCGCGACCTGCCGCAGGACGTCTGGCACTTCGTCAAGCGCGAAAAGTTCTTCGGCATGATCATTCCGAAGGAGTTCGGCGGCCTCGGCTTCTCGCCTTACGCGCATTCGGAAGTGGTGCGCAAGATCTCGACCCGCTCGATCGCCGCCGCAGTCACCGTGATGGTGCCGAACTCGCTCGGCCCCGGCGAGCTTCTGATGCGCTTCGGCACGCACGAGCAGCAGCAGCGCTGGCTGCCGCGCCTCGCCGACGGCCGCGAGATTCCTGCTTTGGCCTCACCAGCCCGGAAGCCGGCTCCGACGCCGCCTCGATGTTCGACACCGGCATCATCTGCAAGGGCGAATTCGAGGGTCGCGAGGTCGTCGGCCTCCGCCTCAACTGGCACAAGCGCTACATCACGCTCGGTCCAGTCGCGACGCTGCTCGGTCTGGCCTTCAAGGCCTATGATCCCGATCATCTCGTGGGCAGCCGGGACGAGCTCGGCATCACCGTGGCGCTGATCCCGACGAACCTGCCAGGCGTCGAGATCGGGCAGCGTCATCTGCCCTCGATGCAGGTCTTTCAGAACGGCCCGAATTGGGGCCGCGACGTCTTCATCCCGCTCGACTACGTCATCGGCGGCAAGGAGCGGCTGGGGCAGGGCTGGAAGATGCTGATGACCGCGCTCGCCGCCGGCCGCGGCATTTCGCTGCCGTCGCTGTCGGCGGCCGGCGCCGCCTATGCGGCGCGCACCACCGGCGCCTATGCCCGCATCCGCGAGCAGTTCGGAATTTCGATCTCCAAGTTTGAAGGCGTCGAGGAACCGCTCGCGCGCATCGTCGCGACCGCCTACCAGCTCGATGCCGTACGCCGGCTCACCTGCGCGGCACTGAATGCCGGCATCCATCCCGCCGTCATCTCCGGCATCATGAAGTTGCACGCGACCGAGCGGATGCGCACCGCGATCGATGACGCCATGGACATCCATGGCGGCAAGGCCGTGATCGACGGTCCGCAAAACTATCTCGGCAATCTCCACCGCGCCGTGCCTGTCGGCATCACGGTGGAAGGCGCCAATATCCTGACCCGCAATCTCATCGTGTTCGGGCAAGGAGCCATCCGCGCCCATCCTCACCTGCTCGACGAGATGAACGCGCTCGCCGATACCGATCGCGAGCGCGGCCTCAGCGCGTTCGACAAGGCATTCTGGAAGCATGTTGGCCACAGCTTCCGGACACTCTTCCGCGCCTTGGGTCGCAGCTGGACCTTCGGCGCATTCGCCCCAGTGCCCGATGCGGGCGATGCCACGCCGTTCTATCGCCAGCTCTCGCGCTATTCCGCGGCGTTCGCGCTCTGCGCCGACATGGCGCTGCTGACGCTCGGCGGCGCGCTCAAGCGCAAGGAAATGCTCTCGGCCCGCTTTGGCGACATTCTGTCCGAGCTCTATCTGCTCTCGGCCGCGCTGAAGCGCTGGCAGGACGAGGGGCGGCAGAAGGAGGACTTCGCGGCGCTGGAATGGTGCATGGCGACCGGGTTCAAGACCATCGAGAACCGGCTTGCCGAAATCCTGGCCAATCTGCCCAATCGCTTCGTCGCCGGCTTCCTCAAGCTCGTGGTCCAGCCGTTCGGCGCCCGCGTGCTCGGCCCGTCCGACCGAATCGTGCACCAATGCGCTGCCATCGTGCTGGAGCCGTCGGCGGCACGCGAGCGCCTCACGCCGGATCTGGCCCATGTCGACGACGACGGCGGCTTCGCCCGGCTGGAGCACGCGTTCAAGCTGGTCGCGGCGACGGATGCGATCGCCAGGCGCATGCGAGCTGCGCATATCCGCGACTGGAAGGAGGCCGTCGGCAAGGGCGTAATCACGCAAGCCGAGGGCGAGCAACTCGCCGCTGCCCGCGAAGCCGTCACAAAAGTGATAGAGGTCGACGATTTTGCGCCGGAGGCACTGTCGCCGATTTACAAGAAAACCGTCAATGTGCATCAGTTCTTCCAGGAACTCGGTGAGCAGAGGGCGGCGAGCTGATGGCACGACCGGTTTTTATCGTCGACGGCAGCCGGACGCCGTTCCTGAAGGCGCGTTCGGGGCCAGGGCCGTTCACGCCGGTCGATCTCGCCGTGCAATGCGGCCGGCCGCTGCTGGCGCGCCAGCCGTTCTCGCCCGATAGCTTCGACCAAGTCATCCTCGGCTGCGTCAACGTGATCGCGGACGAGATGAACCCGGCCCGCGTCGCCGCGCTCCGGCTCGGCATGGGCGAGGACATGGTCGCCTTCACCGTGCAGATCAATTGCGGCTCGGGCATGCAGTCGATCGACACCGCCTACCGCTATATCCGCGAAGGCCATGCCGACATGGTTTTGGCCGGCGGCACCGAGGCGCTCAGCCACGCGCCGCTGGTCTGGCCGAATTCCGGCGTGCGCTGGTTCGCCGGCCTTGCCACCGCCAAGGGCATGGCCGAGAAGCTCGCCTCGGCGTTCAAGCTGAGGCCGCGCGATCTCAAGCCGATCATCGGCCTCGAGCGCGGCCTGACCGATCCCGTCACTGAGCTGAACATGGGCCAGACGGCAGAGGTCGTGGGCCATCTCTTCGGCATCACGCGCGCGCAGGCGGATGCCTACGCGGCCGAGAGCCATCGCCGGCTCGCGCACGCGCAAAGCGCGGGTTATCTGAAGGGTGAGGTCGAGACTGCGTTCTCCCGTGACGGCAAGTTCTTCGACCACGACGATGGCGTGCCCCAGCATCATGGGGCTCGGTCCGGTGATGTCGGTGACGCCGCTGCTGAAGCGCAACGACCTCACGCTCGAGGACGTCGAGACCTGGGAGCTGAACGAGGCTTTCGCAACGCAGGTGCTCGGCTGTCTCGCCGCCTGGAACGACGACAAGTTCTGCCGCGAAATATTGCGGCTCGACGGCGCGGCCGGCGAGATCGATCGCGAGAGGCTGAACGTCGACGGCGGCGCGATTTCGCTCGGCCACCCCGTCGGCACCTCCGGCAACCGCATCGTGCTGCATCTCGTCAACGCGATGAAGCGGCTCGGCACGCGGCGCGGAATTGCCACCGAATGCATCGGCGGCGGGCTCGGCGGCGCCATGCTGATCGAGGCGGTATGACCATGGATTCCAAGATCATGACCGTGCTCGCCGACCGCGTGCTGGAGCTCGGGCCGCGCCCCGCGCCGGATGGTCCCTACAAGCATTTCAAGCTGACGCGAGAAGAAGACGGCGTCGCCTGGCTGCTGTTCGACCGCGCTGACGCCAGCGCCAACACCCTGTCCTCCGACGTGATGGAGGAGTTCGACGCTGTGCTCGCGGCGATCGAGACCGAGCGTCCCGCCGGTCTCGTCATCCGCTCGGCAAAACCGTCCGGCTTCATTGCCGGCGCCGACGTCAATGAATTCCGCGGGGCCAGCGATGCCGGCATGGTGGAGACGCGCATCCGCGCCGCGCACGCCGTGGTCGACCATCTGGAAGCGCTAAAGCTGCCGACGATCGCAGTCATTCACGGCTTCTGCCTCGGCGGCGGGCTCGAGGTGGCGCTGGCCTGCCAGGCGCGCATCGCCATCGAGGGGGCGCGCTTCGGCTTCCCGGAGGTGATGCTCGGCCTGCATCCCGGCCTTGGTGGCACGGCGCGGTTCACGGCACTGGTCAACCCGACCCAGTCGATGGCCCTGATGCTGACCGGCCGCACCATTGACGCGCGCCGCGCCAAGGCGCTCGGTCTCGTCGACACCGTGACGCAGGAGCGGCATGTCCGGGGCGCGGTGAAGGATGCGCTGTTCGGCCGCCTGAAACGGGCCAGGCCCGGTCTGCTGACACGCGCCGCCAATCTCGGGCCGGTGCGCGGCCTGCTGGCCAAGCGCATGCGCGCGGAGGCCGCGAAGGCTGCATCGCGCGAGCATTATCCAGCGCCCTACGCGCTGATCGACCTCTGGGAAGCGCATGGCGGCAGCAAATCCGCGATGCTGAAGGCCGAGCAGGCCTCGTTCGCCAGGCTGATGGTGACGCCGACCGCGCAGAACCTGATCCGCGTCTTCTTCCTGCGCGAGCAGATGAAGAAGGCGGCAGGCGCCGGCAGCACGGTGAAGCATGTCCACGTCATCGGCGCCGGCGCGATGGGCGGCGACATCGCGGCCTGGTGTGCGGGGCAGGGCCTTCGCGTTTCGCTCGCCGACATGAAGCCGGAGCCGATCGCAGGCGCGGTCAAACGCGCGGCCGACCTCTACGGCAAGATCATCCGCAAGCCCACCGACGTGCGCGATGCGCTCGACCGCCTGATTCCTGACATGGACGGCGAGGGCGTCCGCAACGCCGACCTCATCATCGAGGCGGTGCCGGAAAAGCTGGAGCTGAAACAGAAGGTCTATGCCGGGCTCGAGCCGCGGATGAAGCCCGGAGCGATCCTTGCGACCAACACGTCCAGCATTCCGCTGCAGGACCTGCGCACCACGCTGGCGCGGCCGGAGCGGCTGGTCGGCCTGCATTTCTTCAACCCGGTGTCGCGGCTGCAATTGGTCGAGGTCGTCAGCCATGACGGCAACGATGCACAGGTTCTGAAACAGGCGCTCGCCTTCGTCGGAGCGATCGACCGCCTGCCTTTGCCTGTAAAGAGCTCGCCGGGCTTCCTCGTCAACCGTGCGCTGACGCCTTACATGCTGGAAGCGATGGTGATGCTGGACGAGAAGATCGACCAGCGCCTGATCGATGAAGCGGCCGAGCAGTTCGGCATGCCGATGGGTCCGATCGAGCTGGCCGATCAGGTCGGGCTCGACATCTGCCTCGACGTCGGCGACATGCTGCGCACCAAATTCGGCGATCTCCTGCCGCCGACGCCGGCCTGGCTGCGAGAGAAGGTCGCCAAGGGCGAGCTCGGCCGCAAGACCGGCAAGGGCTTTTACACCTGGAAGGACGGCAAGGCGGAGAAAGCACCGTTGCCGGAGACCGGCCCGCGCGTCACCGACCAGATGATCGACCGCCTGGTGCTGCCGATGTCCAATGTCTGCGTCGCGGCGCTGCGCGAGGGCATTGTCGACGATGCCGATGCGGTCGATGGCGCCATGATCTTCGGCACGGGTTATGCACCGTTCCGCGGCGGTCCGCTGAATTACGCGCGCACGCGCAGCGTAGAAAACATCGTATCCACTCTGCGCGCGCTGGCGGAACGATTTGGCGCGCGTTTCGCGCCTGATCCGGGCTGGGACAATTTCAAGTGAGAGCCATATGAGCGAACAAGCGACCGAGCCGAGCGGCGATCTTTGCATCCGCACGCTGGCGATGCCGGCCGACACCAATGCCAATGGTGACATCTTCGGCGGCTGGCTGCTCAGCCAGATGGACGTCGGCGGCGGCGTGTTCGCCTCGAAGGTCGCGCGGTCGCGCACCGTGACGGTCGCCATCGAGGCGATGAATTTTCGCAAAGCGGTCTATGTCGGCGATCTCGTCTCGGTCTACGCCAATCTCGTGCGCGTCGGGCGCACTTCGCTGACCGTGCATCTCGAGGCCTGGGCGTTGCGGCGCAAGGAGCTGCATCCGTTCCTCGTCACCGACGGTCATTTCACCTACGTCTCGATCGACGACCACGGCCGTCCGCAGGCGATCCAGCGAAACGATCCGCCGATCGCGACGTAATCGCGCGCGACGCACTGTCCCATCTTGCGAGGCCTTGCAGCGCCGCAGAACGCGGCACGAGCAAGTCACATCGTCGCGGCTTCGCCAAGAACCAGTCAAGAACCAGTCATAAAACGGATGAGGTCCCGGCGTACTCAATTGCGTGTCGATTCGGGGTGGAAACGGCCGCAAATGCCCTTGGGAACCTTTGGGCAGGAGCACCGTTGTTTGCCCGCACTGAGGAAGCCACGGACCATGCCGGACAGCTACATCATCGAAGTCGATTCGCAGACCGCAGGTATCGTCGTTCGTTCTTCTGGAGGCTATTGTTTCTTCGCCTCATCGCACCGCTTCAACCGTCTCGAAGGCCAGCTCTTCCGCAACGCCCGCGAAGCCGAGCGCGCCGCGCGCAGGCTGGTGAACGGCGATGTGAAGGAGGCGGCGTAAGCGCCTGCCGCCGGTGATTGCGACGCGCGAAGCGTGGTGGGAATTTTTTGCCGCCCTTGATGTTGCTTCCTTCTCCCCTTGCGGGAGAAGGTGGCGCGAAGCGCCGGATGAGGGGTATCTTTCGGCGCATTCAAAAGTCAGAGAAGTGCTCGCTGAGGCAACCCCTCACCCGGCTTCGCTTTGCGAAGCCACCCTCTCCCACAGGGGGAGAGGGTAAGGGCAATCATCACAACTTCGTCGCCGCCCGCGACAACAGCTTCCACTCCTCGCCTTGCTTCTGCCAGTTCATCAGGATGTGAAGGTTGGTCGATACTTTTTTCCCGTCGGCCGCCATTTCCTGCTCACCCAGCCAGTGGAAACGCACGATGGCTGCGGGGCCCACGACCTTGATGGTGGGATCCTTGTATTCGATGGACAGAAACTTCGACTTGCCGTCGGTCGCGTTGGCGATGAACGTCGCCTTGTCCTCGACCTTGCCGCTGGAATGGCTGTAGCTCAGCTCCTCCGCGCACAGCGCGCCGAGCGCCTTGGGATCGGCCGCGATCTGGGCGAGGCGGAAGGCCTCGACCCTCTTCGCCACCGCTTCCTCGTCTGCCGAAGCGGCGAGTGCGGGCGTCGCGAACGCAAGCGCGGACACGGCGAGCGTCGAGAGAGCCAGATCGCGTCGGTTGATCGTCATCGTTTCCTCCTTTTTGATCTTGCAACCAGTGTCGCAGTCGCACGCGACTTTGTCGAGTGTCACCTGTCGCATGTGGATGCGTCATTGCGCGATCGAGGCCGTATTGATACGCCTTCCGCATCGATGCGCCGCGCATTTGGGAAAGTACGGAAATGATCGAGACCAAACACGATGGAATGGGCCGGGCGTTGTTGTTCGACATCGACGGCACGCTCGCCGACACCGATCCGTTGCACTTGAAGGCTTTCAACCAGGTGCTCGGCCCGCACGGACACGTCTTCGATCACGCACGTTTCTCCCTCGAGCTGCAGGGCTTCGCCAATGTCGCGATCGGCGATCGCTTTCTGCCCCACGAGGCGCCGGAGCGGCGCGCCCTCATCCTCGAAGAGAAGGAGGAGGTCTTCCGCACGTTGGTGGCCGGGCAGATCGCGCCGCTGCCGGGCCTGATGGCGCTGCTCGACCGCGCCGATGGCGCCGGCATTCCCATGGTCGCGGTGACCAATGCGCCGCGTCTCAATGCCGAGCTGCTGCTCTCCGGCCTCGGCATCACGCATCGCTTCAAGGCGCTCGTGATCGGCGCCGAGCTGCCGCACGGCAAACCGCATCCGCTGCCGTATCAGGAAGGGCTGCGTTTCGTCGGCGCGAGGCCAGAAAGCTCGATTGCATTCGAGGACTCCCGCGCCGGCGTGCAGTCTGCGACGGCCGCCGGCATTCCGACCGTCGGCATCCGCACCAGTCTCAGCCATGCTGACCTGGTGGGAGCAGGCGCGGTCGCCTCTGCCAGCGCCTTCGACGACCCGACGCTGCTCGCGCGTCTCGCGAGTGCCATGGCGTGGTGAGAAATGGCGTGGTAAGGCCTTCATCGTTAACCGTGATCGGCGTCCGCATTGACCGAGGGCGCAAACCGCCGCACCATGCATCATTCTGATGTGAGGCCTTTGCCGTGACCGGATTGACCCATCGCCAAGCCGAAATCCTCAACATCGCGCGCGCCTCCGGCCGCGTCATGGTCGAGGAGCTCGCGCGCCGCTTCGAGGTGTCGGCGCAGACCATCCGCAAGGATCTCAACGATCTCTGTGAGCGGCGTTCGCTGACCCGCATCCACGGCGGTGCCATCATCGCCTCGGGCGTGGAAAACCTCGCCTATGAAGCGCGCCGTTTCGTTGCCGCCGACGAGAAGAAGGCGATTGGGGCTGCCGCCGCCTCGTTGATCCCGAACGGCTGCTCGCTCTTTATCAATATCGGCACCACGACGGAGGAGGTGGCGAGCGCGCTGACCTCGCATGAGGACCTCCTCGTCATCACCAACAACCTCAATGTCGCCATGCTGCTCTACCGCCATCCGCGGATCGAGGTGGTGGTCGCCGGCGGCACGGTGCGGCGCGCCGATGGCGCGGTGGTCGGCTCGACCGCGACGCAGCTGATCGGCCAGTTCAAGGTCGACTATGCCATCATCGGCGCCTCGGCGATCGACGAGGAGGGCGCGCTGCTCGACTTCGACTATCGCGAGGTGCAGGTGGCGCAGGCGATCATCGCCAATGCCCGCAGCGTCATGCTGGTCGCCGATTCCACAAAACTCCGCCGCAGCGCGCCGGTGCGCATCGCCCACATCACCCAGATCCAGACCTTCGTCACCGACCAGGAGCTGCCCGAGCGCCTCGCCACCATCTGCCACAGCAAGGGCATCGAGGTGGTCGAGGCGATGCCGAAGGGCGCCGATATCGACGATACGCCGGCCGACACCCAGGATGCCGCGCCGGAAGCCGCGCCAGTGGTGCGGCTGAGATAGAGGCTAAGCGCCGTCCCACGGGTTGAGCAGCGGAACGCCGAAGGCCGCAAAATCCTTCACGTTGCGTGTGACGAGCGTGAGATCGTTCACCAGCGCAGTCGCCGCAGAGAAGCCGTCCATGACGGACAATGCGACGCCGCTCTTGCGGCTCTGTGCCATGAGGTCGCCCCAACGCTCGGCCACCGTCTGGTCGATCGGCAGGACGCGCTCGGCAAACCGCGCAGGCAAATCGTGGGCAAGCCAGGCGGCCAGCGCGGTGCGTCGGCGGCCATCCTCAAGCAATGCGATGCCGCGGCGAAGCTCGGCGATCGAGGCGACGCTGATGAACGCACGGTCCTCGTCGATCGTATCCAGCCATGCAACAACTTTTGCCGAAGGCACGGGCCGCTGAACTTCCGAAAGCACGTTGGTGTCCAGCAAAAGGTTCATGGCACTTCGTCGCGTGGCGCGTCGTGCAGCCGGTCGAGTTCAAGGTCGACGCCGCGTAATGGCGAGGCCAGCAGAAATTCGGCCAGGGTGCCCCTGCGGGCTGTCTTGCGCGCCCATTCCTCAACGGAAACGATGACGGCATTCGGCTTGCCGTGACGGGTGATGACCTGCGGGCCGCTCTGGGCGCGGTCGAGCACCTCGGACAGTCGCGCCTTGGCATATCGCCGTTGGGCTGCCCAATCCAAGTTCCTCTTGCCCACCAAAAAGTTCCTCTTTCGCTTCCTTTCGCCTCTCTTTCATCTTGCTTTCGTTTTTCGGTGTGATCTAATCAAAAACGAAAGTAGCCGCTCGATGGAACGGGCGGTCGCCGGGGGATGCGTCTGTTGGAGCGTATTTTCGATCTCGCCATCATCGGAGGCGGTGTTAACGGCTGCGGCATCGCGCGCGACGCGGTGGGCCGCGGCAATACCGTTTTCCTGTGCGAAATGAACGATCTGGCGAGCGGGACATCGTCCTGGTCGACCAAGCTCGTGCATGGCGGCCTGCGCTATCTCGAATATTACGAGTTTCGGCTGGTCCGCGAGGCGCTGATCGAGCGCGAGATCCTCTGGGGCATCGCGCCCCACATCATCCGGCCCCTGCGTTTCGTTCTGCCGCATCACGCCGGCCTGCGCCCGGCCTGGCTGCTGCGCCTCGGCCTGTTCCTCTATGATCACATCGGCGGCCGCCACCTGTTGCCGGCGACCCGCTCGGTCGATCTCAAGCGCGATGAGGTCGGCAAGCCGCTGATCCCGAACCGCTACAGCCGCGCCTTCGAATATTCGGACTGCTTCGTCGACGACGCCCGCCTCGTCGTGCTCAATGCGCGCGATGCCGCCGACAAGGGCGCCGAGATCCGCACCCGCACCCGCGCCACCGAGATTCGCCAGTCGGATGGCGTCTGGACCGTCAGCATGGTCGATACGCTGACCGGCGCGCGGTCGCAAATCCAGGCCAAGGCGCTGATCAATGCCGGCGGGCCCTGGGTCGAGGACGTGCTCGGCCGCGGCGCCGGCGTGAATGCGAAAGCCAAGGTGCGCCTGGTGCAGGGCTCGCACATCGTCGTGAAGAAGCTCTACGACCACGACCGCGCCTACATGTTCCAGAATGCCGATGGCCGCATCATCTTCGTGATCCCGTACCAGGACGACTTCACGCTGATCGGCACCACCGACCGCGACTATGACGGCGATCCCGCCAAGGTGAAGGCGACGGCTGAAGAGATCGAGTATCTGTGCAAGGCGGCCAGCGAATATCTGGCGAAGCCCGTCGCGCCCGCCGACGTGGTCTGGACCTATTCCGGGGTGCGTCCGCTCTATGACGACGGCGCCAGCGAGGCCAAGGCCGCGACGCGCGACTACGTGTTCGAGCTCGACACGCCCGGCGGCGTGCCGCTGCTGTCGATCTATGGCGGCAAGATTACGACCTATCGCAGGCTCGCCGAAGAGGCCTTGGAGCGCCTTGCGCCCTACTTGCGCAGTGCGAAAGCGCGCGAGGGCTGGACCGGCAAATGGCCGCTGCCGGGCGGCGACATGAATGTATCCGACATCGACGGCCTGATCGCCGAGCTGCAGCGCGGCTATTCCTTCCTCAGCCATGAGCATGCGCGGCGCCTGGCGCGCGCCTATGGCACCCGTGCCATCAAGCTGCTCGGCGATGCAAAATCGGCTGCGGATCTCGGCCAGGCCTTTGGCGCCACGCTGACCGAGCGCGAGGTCCGCTATCTCATGGCCAACGAATGGGCCGTCACCGCCGAGGACGTGGTCTGGCGCCGTTCCAAGCTCGGCCTGCGACTATCTGCCGATGAGATCGCGACCCTCGACGACTGGATCAGGAGCCACGCCGTGGCGCAAAGTCCCCTGCTGGAAGCGGGAGGACGCTCATGACCGTGACACTCGATCACGTGACCCGGACCGTGGAAGGCGTGCCGCACATCCGTGACGTCTCGCTGACGCTCGAGAGCGGTACGCTCAACGTGCTGCTCGGGCCGACGCTGTCAGGCAAGACCTCGATCATGCGGTTGCTCGCCGGCCTCGACAAGCCGACCACAGGCAAGGTGTTCGTCAACGGCAAGGACGTCACCGGCGCCGACGTGCGCCAGCGCTCGGTCGCGATGGTGTACCAGCAGTTCATCAACTACCCCTCGCTCACGGTCTACGAGAACATCGCCTCGCCCCTGCGCGTGCAGGGCAAGCCGCGCGACGAGATCGAGGCGCGCGTCGCCGAGGCGGCAAAGCTGCTGCGGCTCGAGCCGTTCCTGAAGCGCACGCCGCTCCAGCTCTCCGGCGGCCAGCAGCAGCGCACCGCGATCGCACGCGCGCTGGTCAAGGGCGCCGACCTCGTGCTGCTCGACGAGCCGCTCGCCAATCTCGACTACAAGCTGCGCGAGGAGCTCCGGGCGGAGCTGCCGCGCATCTTCGAGGCCTCGGGCGCGATCTTCGTCTATGCCACCACCGAGCCGACCGAGGCGCTGCTGCTCGGCGGCAACACGGTGTGCATGTGGGAGGGCCAAGCGCTGCAGATGGGCGAGACCACCAACGTCTATCGCCGGCCGCAGACGCTTCGTGTCGCCCAGGTGTTCTCGGATCCGCCGCTCAACCTCGTCGGTATCGAGAAGAAGAACGGCTCCGTGCATTATGCCGGCGGCACGTCCTCACCGGCCTCGGGCCTGTATGCCTCGCTCGCCGACGGCGCCTATCGCGTCGGTTTCCGCGCCCATCAGCTCGGGCTTGCCAATGGCGAGACCGACCGCCACGCCTTCCACGCCACTGTCACGGTGACCGAGATCACCGGTTCGGAGAGCTTCGTGCATTTGACCCGCGACGGATCGAACTGGGTGGCGGTGCTGCACGGCGTGCACGAGTTCGAGCCCGGCCAGATGCTGGATGCCGTGCTCGATCCCAATGATGTTTTCGTCTTCGATGCCGCCGACCGTTTGGTCGCGGCACCGGGCTCTTAGGAGGGAGGTGCGCCATGGCCCGCATTGACCTCGTCGATCTCGCCCATTCCTACGGCGGCAACGACGCGCCGCAGGAGAGCTTTGCGCTCAAGCCTGTCACCATGACCTGGCGGCAGGGCGGCGCCTATGCGCTGCTTGGCCCTAGCGGCTGCGGCAAGACCACGCTGCTGAACGTCATCTCCGGCATCATCACGCCGTCACGGGGGAAAATCCTGTTCGACGGCAAGGACATCACACCGCTGTCAACCCAGAAGCGCAACATCGCGCAGGTGTTCCAGTTTCCGGTGATCTACGACACCATGACGGTCGGACAGAACCTGGCGTTTCCGCTGAAGAACCGTGGCGTGCCGAAGGCCGACATTGACAGGCGCGTCGCCGAGATCGGTCGCCTGCTCGATCTCGAGCCCTATCTGAACCGCAAGGCCACGCGCCTGACCGCCGACGCCAAGCAGAAGATCTCGCTCGGCCGCGGTCTCGTGCGCAACGACGTTGCCGCCGTGCTGTTCGACGAGCCGCTGACGGTGATCGACCCCGAGCTGAAATGGCAGCTCCGCTCCAAGCTGAAGGCGCTGCATCGCGAGCTCGACCTCACGATGATCTACGTCACCCATGACCAGACCGAGGCGCTGACCTTCGCCGACACCGTGGTCGTCATGCATGACGGCCGCGTGGTGCAGAGCGGCACGCCGGCCGAGCTGTTCGATAAGCCGGCGCATACTTTCGTCGGCTATTTCATCGGTTCGCCCGGCATGAACATCCTGCCGGCCGAAGTGAGGGGGCGTGAGGCCAGGATCGACGGCCACGTCATCGCGCTGAACCGCAGCTACGACAATCTGCCCGCGGGCGCGAAGATCGAGATCGGCGTCCGGCCCGAATTCGTCGAGGTGGTCGCGCCCGCACCTAGCCTGCTCACCGCCAGGATTGAGCGCATCGACGATCTCGGCCGCATCCGCTTCGCGCGCGTGCGCGTCGGCGATGCCAAGCTCGCGGCGCGCGCCCCTGGCAGCTTCACCAGCGCGGACGGCACCGCCGGGCTGAAATTCGATCCGTCCCACGTCCACGTCTATGCCGACAGCCTTCTGGTGGAGGGAGCCGCCTGATGGACAAGACCGTCAATCAAAAAGCCTGGTTCCTGGTACTGCCGGTGTTCCTGGTCGTCGCCTTCTCGGCGGTGCTGCCGCTGATGACGGTGGTGAACTATTCGATGCAGGACACCTTCGGCAACAACCAGTTCTTCTGGAACGGCGTCGGTTGGTTCAAGGAGCTGCTCGATCCCTCCACCGACCTCGGCGGCCGCTTCCTCGCCTCGCTCGGCCGCAATTTGCTCTTCTCGCTCGTCATCCTCGCCATCGAGGTGCCGCTCGGCATCGTCGTCGCGTTGTCGATGCCGCGCGAGGGCTGGACCGTCGCAGCCTGCCTCGTGATTCTCGCGCTGCCGCTGCTGATCCCCTGGAACGTGGTCGGCACCATCTGGCAGATCTTCGGGCGTCCCGACATCGGGCTGCTCGGCTACGTCCTCAACGCCATGGGCTTCGACTACAACTACGTCTCCAACGACGTCGATGCCTGGTTCACTGTCATCGTGATGGACGTCTGGCACTGGACCAGCCTCGTCGCGCTGCTGTGCTATGCCGGCCTGAAGTCGATTCCCGAAGCCTATTACCAGGCCGCGCAGATCGACGGCGCGTCGCGCTGGGCCGTGTTCAAGGCGATCCAGCTGCCGAAGATGAACCGCGTGCTCTTGATCGCGGTGCTGCTGCGCTTCATGGACAGCTTCATGATCTACACCGAGCCGTTCGTCGTCACCGGCGGCGGGCCCGGCAATTCCACCACTTTCGTGTCGATCGAGCTGGTCAAGATCGCGCTCGGCCAGTTCGACCTCGGCAAGGCCGCGGCGCTGTCGCTGGTCTACAACCTCATCATCCTGATCGTCTGCTGGATCTTCTACACCGTCATGACCAATGCCGGCGTCGAACGTAAGGTCCAGGCGGAAAGCGAGCCGGCGGCGGAGCCCAAGCCCGCGGCCGCGCTCAAGCCCGTGCCCGCACTCGAGCCAAGGGAAGGAGTGGCCTGATGCATTCGATCCCCGGCCGCCGCCTCATCATGGGGCTGTTCCTGATCTTCCTGCTGTTGCCGATCTACTGGCTCGTCAACATGAGCTTCAAGACCAACAGCGAGATCGTCTCGACGATGACGCTGTGGCCGCACAATCCGACGCTGCAGCACTACAGGCGCATCTTCACCGACGAGAGCTGGTATTCGGGCTACATCAATTCGCTGGAATACGTCGTCCTCAACACCATCATCTCGATCGCCGTGGCGCTGCCGGCGGCTTACGCCTTCTCGCGCTACCGTTTCCTCGGCGACAAGCATCTGTTCTTCTGGCTGTTGTCGAACCGCATGGCGCCGGCTGCGGTGTATGCGCTGCCGTTCTTCAACCTCTATTCGGCGATCGGCCTGTTCGACACCCCGTGGGCCGTCGCGCTCGCGCACTGCATCTTCAACGTGCCGCTCGCGGTCTGGATCCTCGAAGGCTTCGTCTCCGGCGTGCCGCGCGAGATCGACGAGACCGCGTTCCTCGACGGCTATTCCTTCCCGCGCTTCTTCATCAAGATCCTGGTGCCGCTGATCGCGAGCGGCATCGGCGTCTCCGCCTTCTTCTGCTTCATGTTCTCCTGGGTCGAGCTGCTGCTGGCGCGCACGCTGACCTCGGTGCACGCAAAGCCCATTGCCGCGATCATGACGCGCACGGTCTCGGCCGCCGGCATGGACTGGGGCCTGCTCGCCGCCGCCGGCGTGCTCACCATCATTCCGGGCGCGCTGGTGATCTGGTTCGTCCGCAACTACATCGCGCGCGGCTTCGCGCTCGGCCGCGTGTAAGGAGGCAACGATGGAATCCATCGCATGGATGGCCTGGACGCTGCCGACCGCGATCTTCTTCGCCGCGCTCGCCTGTACGCTGGCGCTGATGACCTGGCTCGCCGCGGTCTATCCCGAGGCCGAGCGCGTTGGCGTGCTGCGCATCCCGACCACGCGCGGCGACCGCCTGTTCATCTCGCTGATCGCGGCCGCCGTCATCCACCTCGCCTGGATCGGCCTCGTCGGCACCGACGCGATCGCTACGCTGCCTATTGGCGAGGAGGGGTTTGAAATCTCGAGCCTGTGGCTCGCATCAGGAATTTCGCTGGTCACGGCCGCGTTCATTTTCCGCACGGTCTGAAGCTTGCGAAGGGACGGCCAGATCCGGGACCAACCCGGGCCTGTATAAAAGTTTGTCGCTGCAACGGAGGAACAACATGCGACAGTTTAGGAGAAGGAAAGGTCCATTGACCAAGAATAGTTTTCTGACGATGTCCAGCGCCGCTGCGATCATCGCAGTGTCGCTCGCCGTCTCGGCGCCGGTTCGCGCCGCCGACGAGGCCGTGATCCAGAAATGGATCGCGGAATTCACGCCTTCGACGCTGTCGAAGGAGGACCAGAAGAAGGAGCTGGAGTGGTTCGCCAAGGCCGCCGAGCCGTTCAAGGGCATGGAGATCAACGTCGTCTCCGAGACGATCACGACTCATGAATACGAGGCGCAGACGCTCGCCAAGGCATTCTCCGAGCTCACCGGCATCAAGCTCAAGCACGATCTCATCCAGGAAGGTGACGTCGTCGAGAAGCTCCAGACCCAGATGCAGTCGGGCAAGAACGTCTATGACGGCTGGATCAACGACTCCGACTTGATCGGCACGCATTTCCGCTACGGCCAGACCATTGCGCTGTCGGACTACATGACCGGCGAGGGCAAGGACGTCACCAACCCCATGCTCGACGTCAACGACTTCATCGGCAAGTCGTTCGGCACCGGGCCGGACGGCAAGCTCTACCAGCTGCCCGACCAGCAGTTCGCGAACCTCTACTGGTTCCGCTACGACTGGTTCACCAATCCCGACTACAAGGCCAAGTTCAAGGCCAAGTATGGCTACGAGCTCGGCGTGCCCGTGAACTGGTCGGCTTATGAAGACATCGCCGAGTTCTTCACCAACGACATCAAGGAGATCAACGGCGTCAAGGTCTACGGCCATATGGACTATGGCAAGAAGGACCCTTCGCTCGGATGGCGCTTCACCGACGCCTGGCTGTCGATGGCCGGCAACGGTGACAAGGGCATTCCGAACGGTCTGCCGGTCGACGAATGGGGCATCCGCATGGAGGGCTGCCGCCCGGTCGGTTCTTCGGTGGAGCGTGGCGGCGACACCAATGGCCCGGCCGCAGTCTACTCGATCACGAAGTATCTCGATTGGATGAAGAAGTACGCCCCGCCGCAGGCGCAGGGCATGACCTTCTCCGAGTCCGGCCCCGTGCCGTCGCAGGGTAACATCGCCCAGCAGATGTTCTGGTACACCGCCTTCACTGCCGACATGGTGAAGCCGGGTCTGCCGGTGGTGAATGCGGACGGTACGCCGAAGTGGCGTATGGCTCCGTCGCCGCACGGCTCCTACTGGAAGGAAGGCATGAAGCTCGGCTATCAGGACGCTGGCTCCGCCACGTTGCTGAAGTCGACTCCGCCGGATCGCCGCAAGGCAGCCTGGCTCTATCTCCAGTTCATCGTCTCCAAGTCGGTGAGCTTGAAGAAGAGCCATGTCGGTCTCACCTTCATCCGTGAATCCGACATCTGGGACAAGTCGTTCACCGAGCGTGCGCCGAAGCTCGGCGGCCTGATCGAGTTCTACCGCTCGCCCGCGCGCGTGCAGTGGACCCCGACCGGCAACAACGTGCCCGACTATCCGAAGCTCGCGCAGCTGTGGTGGCAGAACATCGGCGACGCGTCGTCCGGTGCGAAGACGCCGCAGCAGGCGATGGATGCTCTCGCGGCGGCCCAGGACTCCGTGCTGGAGCGTCTGGAGAAGTCCGGCGTGCAGGGCGCCTGCGGTCCGAAGCTGCACAAGAAGGAGTCGGCCGAGTACTGGTTTGCCAAGGCTCAGAAGGACGGCACCATCGCGCCGCAGCGCAAGCTCGCCAACGAGAAGCCGAAGGGCGAGACGGTGGACTACGACACCCTGATCAAGTCGTGGCCCGCCACTCCGCCCAAGCGCGCGGAAGTGAAGTAAGCGGCGCCTAGAGCGACATCAAACACGAAAGGCCGGGAGCGATCCCGGCCCTTCTTCTGACTTCGCCTCTCCCGCTCGCGGGAGAGGCCGACGCGCTCGCAGAGCGCGGCGGGTGAGGGCTCTCGCCGCGTAGGGACGTCCTCAATTATCCTCGATAATCCCGGCGCGGAGACACCCTCCCCCCAACCCTCCCCCGCAAGCGGGGGAGGGAGCCCACTGCCGATGCCGCTGCATCCCGCACATCATATGCGATTGCCTGCCGCTAGTGGGGAGAGGGCGAAGACATCACTCCGCCGGCTCGGCCGCGAGGGTCGGGTAATCCGTGTAACCCTTGGCGCCGCCGCCGTAGAAGGTGTTCTTGTCCCAATCGTGCAGCGCTGCTCCCTGCTTCAGCCGCTCGACGAGGTCGGGGTTGGAGATGAACGGCTTGCCGAAGGCGATGAGGTCGGCGGCGTTCGCGTCCAGCACCTTGCTGGCGAGCTCGAAATTGTAGCCGTTGTTGGCGACGTAGGCGCCCGAGAAGCGCTTGCGCAACGATGCATAGTCGAACGGCGCGATGTCGCGCGGCCCGCCGGTGGCGCCCTCGACCACGTGGAGATAGACCAGCTTCAACGCGCTGAGGCCGTCGACGATGTGATCGTACAGCGCTTGCGGATTGGAATCCGAGATGTCGTTGGCCGGCGTCACCGGCGAGATGCGGATGCCGGTGCGCTCGGCGCCGGCCTCGGCGACGACGGCCTTGGAGACCTCCAGCATCAGCTTCGCGCGGTTCTCGATCGAGCCGCCATAGGCATCAGTGCGCTTGTTGGCGCCGTCCTTGGCGAACTGCTCGAGCAGATAGCCGTTGGCGCCGTGGATCTCGACGCCGTCGAAGCCGGCTTCCAGCGCGTTCTTCGTGGCGCGCTTGAAGTCGTCGATGATCCCGGGAATCTCGGAGAGCTCGAGCGCGCGCGGCTCGGAGACGTCGGCGAAGCCGCCGTTGACGAAGGTCTTGCCCTTGGCTCGGATCGCGCTCGGTGCCACCGGGGCTGCGCCATTCGCCTGCAGATCGACGTGCGAGATGCGGCCGACGTGCCAGAGCTGGATGAAGATCTTGCCGCCGCGTTCATGCACCTTGTCGGTGACCTTGCGCCAGCCGGCGACCTGCTCCTTGCTATAGATGCCGGGCGTGTCCTGGTAGCCCTGACCTTGTTGCGAGACCTGGCTTGCCTCGGTGATCAGCAGGCCCGCGGACGCGCGCTGGGCGTAATATTCGGCGGCGAGCGGACCGGGCACGAAGGTGCCGGGTACGGCGCGGTTGCGCGTCAGCGGCGCCATGACGAGGCGGTTGGCCAGCGTGAGCGGGCCGAGCTTGTAGGTCTCAAACAATTTGGTCGAACGGCTCATTGGCAATGCTTCCGGGCGGTGAGAGGTCTCGAACAATTGTGCATCGCGACATCGGGCGCAAGGGATGAGCCATACGGAAAGTGCAGGCGAGCTACGCGGCAGGGCGCGCGTAGCATAATTCATGTGCAATGTCGGCTGCGACAGCGAAATCCCACTGTCGCGGCCGTGCGATTTCACAAATCAGTTCGCGCCGAGGAAGTCGCGCTTGCCGATCTCGACGCCGTTGTGACGCAAGATGCCGTGGGCGATCGCGGCGTGGAAATAGAGGTTCGGCAGCGAGAACGAGCTCAGGAATTGCTGTCCCGTCATGGTGATGGTCTTGCCGGGGCCGATCGGAAAGGTGACGTCCTTGGCGTCGGCGCCCTCAAACTGCTCGGGCTTGAAGGATTTGACATAGTCGATCGTTTTCGCCAGCCGCTGCTTCAACTCTGCAAAGCTCGTTTCGGTGTCGGGCGTCGAGGGGACCTCGCTGTGCGTCAGCCGCGCACAGCCTCTGGTCGGATAGTCGCTGACCAGCTGTATCTGCCGCGACAGCGGCAGCATGTCCGGGAAGAGGCGCGAGCCGAGCAGGACGCTGGGATCGATCTTCCTGGCCGCGCAATGCGCCTCAGCTTTGGTGAGCAGCCCGGTCACGCTGTTCAGCATCTGCAGATAGGCGGGGACGACGGCGTCGTAGAAGGACATGTGTTGCTCGCTTCAAATGGTGGGAAATCTCAGGAGAAAACCTGAGCCACTCACATGGGAGCCTCATGGAAAATTGCAATCGCGGAAAGCCGCTTGTGCGATGCGAAAATTCTACCGCACCGTCGTCTGGGGCAGGACCTGCGCCGTGCCGCCGCGCATGCGTGCAAGCAGCTCGGCGGTCGGCCAGGAATCCGCCGGCAGGCCGTACTTGATCTGCGTCGCCTTCACCGCGGCGCGGCTCTGCTGCCCCAGCACACCGTCGACCTTGCCGACGTTGAAGCCGGCGCGCACCAGCAGCTGCTGCAAGTCCTTGAGCTCGTTGAACGGCAGCTGCGCGACCGGCGCAGCCGGCTTGCGCATCGGCGCGGCCCCGGCGATGCGCGAGGCGAGATAGCCCGCGGTGGTCGCGTAGATCAACGAGTTGTTCCACTCGGTGTAGGCGGCGAAATTCGGATAGGCCATGAAGGCCGGCCCGAAGCGTCCCATCGGCAGCAGCACGGACGCTGCGAGATTGTCGTTCGGCAAGGGGCGACCGTCGGGATAGGTGACGCCCAGTTGCGCCCATGTCGAGCGCGGCTCGCGTACCGTGAGGTCGGTCTTCTCCCACGGCAGGTTGGGCGGCACCTTGATCTCCTCGAGCCACGGCTCGCCGCGCCGCCATTTCAGCCCATTTGCGATGTAGTTCGCGGTCGAGCCGATCACGTCGGCCGGCGAGCGCAACAGGTCGCGCCGTCCGTCGCCGTCATAGTCGACGGCGTAGTTGACGTAGTGCACGGGCAGGAATTGGGTCTGGCCGAGTTCGCCGGCCCAGGAGCCGATCATCTCGTCGGGATGCAGATCGCCGCGGTCGATGATCTTCAGCGCCGCGATGGTCTCGTTCACGAACATCTCCGAGCGGCGGCAATCATAGGCCAGCGACACCAGCGATTTCAGCGTCGGCAAATTGCCCATGTTGGCGCCGAAATCGCTCTCGAGGCCCCAGAACGCGGCGATCACCGCGGGCGGCACGCCGTATTCCTTTTCCGCGCGCGCAAACGCTGTGGCGTATTGCTTGATGTGCTGCTGCCCGTTCTGCATGCGATAGGGTGCGGCCATGCGGCCGGCGAATTCGGTGAAGAGCTGGCCGAACACGCGCTGGCCGCGGTCGCGGTTGACGATGCCCTGGTCGTAGACGAGATAGGGCGAGGCCTCCGCGATCGTGCGCTGCGACACGCCGGCGGCCGCCGCCTGTTGCTTCACCTCAGTCAGGAAGCGATCGAAGCTCGCGCCATTGTGGCACGAGGCGGCGCGCGGCGAGGCGGCCTTCGGCACTGCGGGCTTGGCAGGAGGCGGAAGCATTTGGGCCGAGGCGGTGGCGGACCATGCGAGAAGCGCGACGGCCGCGATCGAAAATCGGGTCTGGACCATGGGAGTTCCGGCGGGGAGGGGCAGGCGTGGATTCGGCCGAAGTTTAGGTGAAGCGGCCGCCCCAGACCATCCCCCCCCTGCACCTGATCTGGAGGACGATAGGCCGCCCGCCTTGGTTCGCAGGGGCATGTATTCAGTAATCAAGCGCTTGGGCTCCGTTGGATCAATCCCGCCGAATCAGGGTTGACCTGTCGAAACCGTTACGGAAAGGCTCGTGCTATGGCCGAGTTGCCTCCGGCGTCGACGCAACGAACACCGGCGGTGCCAGCCGCATCCTCGCCCATGCTCACGGCCGGCGGCATCGTCCTAGCCATCGGAGCCCTCTATCTCGGCCGGGAAATCTTCGTTCCTTTTGCCCTTGCGATCCTGCTGAGCTTCGTTCTCACGCCCTTGGTCAATTGGCTGAGACGTTGGAAAGTGCCCCGCATTGCGGCAGTGCTGATTGCCGTTTTCTTTGCCTTCATCGTCGTCGCAGGGATCGCCGTGGTCGTTGGGCGCCAACTGGTCCAGCTCGCCAGCAACCTTCCCAATTATCAGACCACCATCACCGAGAAGATCCGATCGTTGCAAAGCTCGGCGCCGGGCGGCGGGGTCGTCGACGCCGTCACCACGACGATGCAGGATCTCGGCAGAGAGATCTCGGGAGATGAGAAAAAGTCGCCGGCCGCGTCCTCCCGGCTTGGCACCGGTGGTGAGAGTCGGGAGCCAATCACCGTGCGGGTGGAGCCGCCACAGCCGAGACCGCTGGAGCTCATTCGTTCCGTCATAGGTCCGCTGCTGGCGCCGCTTGCGACTTCCGGGCTGGTCGTCATTTTCGTGATCTTCGTGCTGCTCGAGCGCGAAGACCTGCGCGATCGATTCATCAAACTGGCAGGAGCCGGTGACCTTCAGAAGAGTACTCAGGCCATCAACGATGCTGCGTCCCGGGTCAGCCGCTATCTGCTGATGCAGCTCGTTGTCAATCTGACTTACGGCGTGCCGATCGGTCTTGCACTCTACTTTGTTGGCGTACCGAACGCGATTCTCTGGGGCTTGCTCGCAGCGGTACTCCGATTCATTCCCTACCTCGGCCCTTTCCTGGCTGCGATATTTCCTGTTGCCCTGGCGATCGCCGTCGATCCGGGCTGGACGATGCTGTTCTGGGTCGTCGGTTTGTTCGTTACCGCTGAACTCGTCAGCAACAATGTCATCGAGCCTTGGCTTTACGGCTCCAGCACCGGGCTGTCGTCCCTCGCAATCATCATCGCCGCGATCTTCTGGACGATGCTGTGGGGACCCGTCGGGCTATTTCTGGCGACACCTTTGACCGTCTGCCTCGTCGTCATCGGGCGCTACGTCCCGCAGTTAGAGTTCTTGGGCATACTTCTCGGCAGCGACCCTGTGCTCGCGCCGGAGGAGCAACTCTACCAGCGCCTATTGGCCGGCAACCTGGAGGAGGCGGTTGAGTTCGCCGAGAATTATGTAGACGAGTGTTCCTCGTGTGAGCTGTACGATAACGTCGGAATTCCAGCGCTGCGCCTGGCGGAGAACGATCGTCAGCGCAGCAGCATTGATACCAACTATCGTCGTCTGGTCGCGGATACCGCTATCTCGGTTGTGCGGGAGGTTGACGACCATATCTGCGAGAAGGCGCCTGCAGTGAAAGAGGGCAATCACTCGGCGCAGCGACCATGCGTCCTCTGTCTCGCGGGACGCACGGAGCTCGATCATGCAGCGGCGGAGATGCTCGCGCAGGTGCTCGAGGAGCGCAGCATCGGCGCCAAGGTCTTGCCGCCGATCGTGGTCAGTCGGGGAGCATTGGAGCAACTTGATCTCCAGGCGGTCGACGTGGTGTGCCTGTCTTATTTTCACCCGCAGCCGCAGGTCTATGCCCGCTATGTCTTTCGCCGCCTGCGCCGTCGGGCTCCCCAGGTGAAGCTGGCTGCCTGTTGCTGGAATTTGATCGCGGGCACGGAACAGACGGGGGACCTCAAGACTCAAATGGCGGCAGACGCGGCATTCGCCTCTCTGCAAGCCTGTGTCGAGCAGGTCGAAGCATGGGTCGGTCGCGCGGCGACTCTGGGCGAGGCGCCTCAGCTCACGGCCGACGCCGAACGTGCGCAGCTCGCAGCGTTGCGCGGCCTCGGATTGGACGCCTCGAAACGCCAGGAGCTGGAGGAGGCGTCCAGAAAAGTCGCGCAGGCGTTCAACGCCCCGATCGCGCTGGTGACCTTGGTCGATAATATTCAGCCGACGCCCGCTGACAGCCGCGCCCAAGAGGTTCAAGCAGGTCCGCAGGGCAATCACCAGGGCTCCCTCGACGCGCATGTGATCGCTGCAGGCGATATGCTGGTTTCCGAGGATGTGATCGAAGACCCGCGCTTCGCCGACGATCCGCATGTGCTGGAGCGAGGCATTCGCTTCTATGCGGGAGTCCCGCTACGGACTTCATCCGGTCATGTTGTAGGCTGCCTTTGTGTCATCGATACTCAACCGCGCGAGTTCACCGACCGAGATCGTGACCGTCTGCAGGGGATGGCGAACGAATTGATGGTCGATATCCAGAACGCTCAAGCGACCACAGTCGTCGAGTCGGATAGCTCGACAGAGGTGCATCCCGCCCGCTAACGGACAGGAAGCCGACCTTCTCGCTAAGGTGCGTGGCGCTAGCCGAACAGGCGCATCAGCAGCGCCTTGCCGACCGGGAGCGCCCTGACGCTGCGATAGGCGCGGACATACTCGCCGGCATAGAACGCCCGGATCGCATGCACACGCGTGTCCATGCCTTCCTCGAACCGCACCGCGAAGCCATCCGCCGTCCGCCGCACCACGATGGCGGCGATCGCGCGGCCATAGATCCGGCACTCGATCGAGCTGCCGGGTGTCGGCGGATCGGGATCGATCAGCCGCGCGCCGGTGATGGAGATGTCGGCGAGGCGCGCCAGATGCGACCTGCCGTCCTGGCGCAGCAGCACCGGCTCGTTGCGGTGAAAGCGCTCCGCCTTACGCTTGCGCGGTTGCTCGATGCAGACGAAGCAGACCACGGTGAGGATGAACGCGTTGTAGAGGCTCCAGGCCAGCGCCAGCCCGCCATAGGCGATGCTCTCGCCGCGCAGATTGAGGATGAAGGCGTAGGCGACGGCCGCGAGCGTGATCAGGAGCGCGCTGCCATAGATCCGCAGCAGCGGCCATTCGACGAACCTGTTGTCGCGGTCGCCGCCTTTCGCGGTGACCTTGAATTTGTGCCCCTGAGGCTTCAGCAGGCCGGCCGCAACCGCCTTCAGCACTGCCGGTGCGGCGATGAGTTGCGAGACGTCCGTCATCATCGCGAGCGAGCGGCCATGCGACAGCCAGGCCATGGTGAGACCGTTCCAGACATAGAACGGCAGAAAGACGCGCAATAATTCGGTGAGATCGGCCCGGACCGCCTTGATGCCGAACAGCAGGAACAGCCAGGGCACCACCAGGCCCGCCACCCTCGATGTGTAGACCGCGGCCCAGCTCATGAAGGCGTCGATCAGCGAGAGCCGGTCGATGAAGGCAAGCTTTGACGCCCGCGAGAGCGGTCCGCTGCGGCCGCGGACGATCTGCATCAGGCCGAGGCACCAGCGCGCGCGCTGGGTGATGTATTCCTTCAGGCCTTCGGGCGCGAGCCCGATCGTCAGCCGCTCGTTGAGATAGATCGTGGTGAAACCGCGTTCCTTCAGGCGCAGCGTGAGGAGATAATCCTCCGTCACGGAGTCGGTCGGGAAACCGCCGATCTGCATCAGCCCTTGATAGCGGATGAGTGACGAGGTGCCGCAGCAGAACGCGACGCCCCAGGCGTCCTTGGCCGGCAGCAGGATGTCGAAGAAGAAGCGTTGCTCGTCGGGCCAGACGTCGGTCGCGGCAAGGTTGGTCTGGATCGGGTCGGGATTGATGAAGTGCTGCGGCGTCTGCACCACGCCGACCGACGCATCGGTCATGAGCGATACGGTGCGGGCGAGGAAGTCTGGGCGCGGCACGAAGTCCGCATCGAGGATGGCGACGAATTGCGGCCGCTCCGGCAGTGTCCCGACATGCCGAAGCGCATGATTGATGTTGCCCGCCTTGGCGTGGCGATTATCGGGCCGCGTCAGATAATGGCAGCCCAGTTCGCCGGCGAGCCGCCGCAGCCAGGGCCGCCGGCCGTCGTCGAGCACCCAGACGCGATAATTGCCGTACTTCATGCCGGTCGCGCCGATGATCGTGCGCTCGAGGATCGATCGTTCCTCGTTGTAGGTGCAGATGAAGACGTCGATCAGCGGCGCTTGCGGGTCGGTGGCGCGGCCATCGACCCTGGCCGCCTTGGTGCGGTCGCGCGTGCGACTGAGGAACAGCAGTGACAGCGCGACCGCGACCAGCGAGGCGGCCTCCAGCAGCATGAAGGGGTAGCCGATCGCGGCGTCCGCCGTCAGGCGCGGTGGAGGCAGCGTCGACGTGACGCGCCAATGGAGATAGCGAAGCAGGAGAACCAGGGACACCACGGCGAGGAACGCGCGCGCCATCGTGCTGTCGCGCTTGAGCAGCGGCACGATCGCCAAGAAGGCGCCGAGCGCGATCAGGCCGGGCGTCAGTGCCATCGTCACGATGCGCTCTCGCGCCGGCCAAACACGACGCGGCCGGTGCGGCCCACCGTGCAGCCGTGGGTGGCGGCATCGGCAAGCGCGACGGTGACGCGATACGGCTCCTTGCTCAGCGCGTCGGGATTGATGGCGAGATTGGCGGGCGCGCCCGCGGCGCCGGTCAGGTTGACCACGGTGCCGGAAATCGCCGCGCCGCCGTCATTCGGCTCGAAGGTGGCGTGGTCCCCGAGCTGCAGGCGGTTGTAGACGTTCTCGGTGACATTGGCCGTGATGACGGCGCTGCTGCAATCCAGCACCTTGAGCAGTGGCTGGCCGGCCTGCACGTCCTCGCCCGGCGAGGTCATCATCTCCCAGACGCGGCCGGCGACCGGTGTCGTGATGTTGGCCTCGGAAAGATCGGCGAAGCGGACCTCCTCGACGATGATCTCGTTGGCGAGCCAGGCGGTCTCGGTGTCGGTGCGCGCGAGATCGGCCTCGAGGTCGGCGGCGCGCTGGCGCATCTCCTCCTCGCGCTGAACCGAGCTCGGGCGGTCGTTGTAGCTGTCGCCGAGGAAGGAGCCGTTCCGGGCCGCGGCAAGCTCGACCCTGGCGGCGTCCAGCCGCTTGCGCGCGCCGAGCTCGGTCTGCTGTGACACCGAAAGCTCGCGCGTCAGCCGGGCCAGCTCCACGGTCGAGACGTTGCCGGACTTCGCCAGCGACGAAGCGCGCTCGACGGCGGCGCTGGCCTCGTCCCGCCGCGCCGCGGCCGCCTCGATCGAGGTCTGGATCTCGGCAATGCGGGCTTCGAGCTGCAGCACCCGTCCGTCGCGGAATTGGGCGGCCTGCCGCGCCAGGTCCTTTTGCGCCGCCTGGGCCGAGGCAAGCTTGGCGGCAAGGCTCGGCCGCTCGTTCTCCAGGCGCGATTTCTGCCGCCGGAGATCGTCGAGCCGGGTGCGGTCGCCGCGCGAATTCACGACGCGCAGGACCACGGTTCCCGCCTCCAGCCTGGCCTGATCGGTGATGCGTTGGGCGGCGGCGACGCGGCCTCCGATCGGCGTGCGCAGGGTGACGAGCCGGGAATTCAGCACGGCCTCGACGCTCGAATATTCCCAGATCGCGCGCAGCGGCAGCCAGCCGAACACGGCGATGATCGCAAGTCCGATCGCGATCTTGGCGCCACGCCGCAGATGCGGCCAGCGATACCCGGATTCCGCTGCCGCCTCTACCTCGGGCGCGTGGCGGGGCTCGTCATTGGCGAACAGCTGCTCGTGAAGCGTCTCCTGCAAGCCCTTCGCGTCGGTCTTTGCGTCCTGAGGGGAGGGGGCGGATGGTTGGTCGGCGGAAACGGCGCGCGAGCGGTCTGCCATGGCGGTCACCTTGCTGACGGAAGGTCAACAGAACCGGTCAATGCGCAAGGACCGTGCAGCGTGCCGGTTAGCGGGATTAAGCCCAACGTGCACTTTCCAGGTTGCTAACCCTCCGCGAGTGTTTTTGCGCAAATCCCGGTCAAGCTTTAGCGAGGCGGGAAAGGTTGCAGGTGCGGCGACGTATCTGCGGCCCGGCGACGCACGAACCTTGCGGTCGTCTCGTGCATTCATACCTCGAAGATGCCGGCCGGAGGCTTGCCCGCGGCCGGCCAGGAGAGACGGCCATGAACTATTTTCGTACCGCAATGCTGCTCGCTGGCCTGACCGCCCTGTTCATGGGCGTCGGCTATCTGATCGGAGGCGCCTCGGGCGCCATGATCGCGCTCGTCATTGCCGCCGCAACCAACCTCTTCACCTACTGGAACTCCGACCGCATGGTGCTGTCGATGTACGGCGCCCATGAGGTCGATCGTTCGACCGCGCCGGAGCTGGTCGGCCTCGTCGCCGAGCTTGCGGGCCGTGCCGGCCTGCCGATGCCGCGCGTGTTCGTGATGGATGAGATCCAGCCCAACGCGTTCGCCACCGGCCGCAATCCGGAAAACGCCGCGGTCGCCGTCACCACCGGTCTGATGAACCAGCTCAGCCGCGAGGAGCTCGCCGGCGTGATTGCGCACGAGCTCGCGCACATCAAGCATCACGACACGCTGCTGATGACGATCACCGCGACCATTGCCGGTGCGATCTCGATGCTGGCGCAGTTCGGCATGTTCTTCGGCGGCAATCGCGACAACAACAGCGGTCCGGGCATCATCGGCTCGATCCTGTTGATGATCCTCGCTCCGCTCGGTGCCATGCTGGTGCAGATGGCGATCAGCCGGACCCGCGAATATGCCGCCGACAATCTCGGTGCGCGCATCGTGGGACAACCTATGTGGCTGGCCTCTGCGCTGGTGAAGATTGAGGGCGCCGCGCACCAGGTCCCGAACTACGAGGCCGAGCGAAACCCTGCGACCGCGCACATGTTCATCATCAATCCGCTGTCGGGCCACGGGGTGGACAACCTGTTCGCCACCCACCCCTCGACGCAGAACCGCGTCGCCGCGCTCCAGCAACTGGCGGCCGAGCTCGGCGCGCGCGCGGCGCCGTCGGTCGGCGCCAACGAGAACTATCCACCGCGCGGGCCGTGGGGCCGCTCCTCCTCACGTCGTAGTCCCTGGGGCTGACGGAGCCGGCAAGGATTGCGTCTGGCTTTGTGATCTGGCGCACACAGGGGGGGCCGCGACCAGTGTTAACTCCTCGGCGTGACCATTCCTTCGAAAGGGGATGGGTGGCTGGCGCGCTGCCGGCCACCGTCGAAGATGACCAGAATTGCCGTACCATTGCTGATCGTCCTTTGCGTGCTCGTCGGCTTGTCCACGCACATGGTCGTCAATTGCGGCGACGAGGATGATCCCGACATCTGCTCGGCCGTGATCGGCTTCTCGCCGCTGCGCGGCTCGCTGATCGCCTTCGCCTATGCGGGACGTGGACGGATCGCGCTGCGTCACGGCGACTTCAAGCGGGCGATCGCCGATTTCGACGAGGCCATCCACCTCAATCCCAACCGCGCTTCGCTCTATCGCGACCGGGCGCTGGCGCGCCGGCAGAACGGCGACCTCGAGCTTGCCGTTGCGGATTACGACGAGGCGATCGCGCACGATCCCAAGCGCGCGGCACCTTATCACCAGCGCGGTCTCGCGCTCGCCGCAATGGGCGATCTCGACCGCGCCATCCTGAGCTACAGCACGGCGGTCCGCCTCGACCCCTCCGATGCGCAGGCCCGTCTCGACCGCGGCCTTGCGTTCCTCGCCCGCGGCCAGACGGACGACGCCCGCGCCGATTTCGAGGCCGCGCTGGCGCTGCCCGCCGGCAAGGACGGTCACGCGCGAGAGGTCGCCCGCGCCAAGCTCGCGGAACTCGCCAGCGCCGAGCCGACACTGGTGGCCGCGCCGCGAAGATGAGGATCTGGCGCGGCATTCGCGACGGCACTTCTCACATCTTTAGGACAGGTGGCTTGCCGCATAGTGGCGAGACCGGTGAGAGATGCGGAAAGCGAGACTGTCGCGGCTGCCTGCTGCGCGTATGAACCAATTCAACTAGTATTGAGTTGGATCAAGACTGTCCGGGGCCAGAGTGCATCCATGTCGTGCGCCCCTGGAGGAGCTTCCAATGTGCAAATGGGCTTTGACGATTCTGACCGTGACTATCGCCCTGACAGCGGGGCAGGCTCGGGCCCAAAAATACGACCCGGCTTATCCCGTTTGCTTGAATGTCGTTTCTCGCGGAATGACCCCATACTACCGATGCAGCTTCACGACGATGGACCAATGCAGGGCGTCGGCAAACGGCCAGATGTGCGTCCTCAATCCCTACTACGCCGGTCCTGCGGCGAAAGGAAACGCTCGGCGTCAGCATCGCCAGACCTACGCGCCACCAAGGCCGCCGATCCACTACCGGGCTGCACCCTATAATCAGTTCAATGAACCCTATTATGGGGCATCCCAAGGTTACGCGCCCGGCGAGAAAGAGCGCTTTCTCCAAAGTGTGAGGCAATACATGTGAGGAATGTCGCTCGACTGTGTTGGCGCAGCGCATCCTAGGGCTGGCATCGTCGAGGTCGCGGCCGGCCCGATTGCGGAGGGCGCGCGGGAGCGTGCCGCAAACGCGCAACGCGGCGATCCGATCACGCCGGAGATGACAAGGTAGACAGGTCGTCGAGCCTCCCTGATCGCCAACCTGCGGCGGCGATCAGGGAGGAGCAACGGCTACGTCTTCTTTTTCACTTTGGCTTTCTTTGCGGCCTTCTTCGCCGGCTTCTCGTCCTTTGCCTTCTCCGCCTTCACCGTAACAGGCGTGCTGGCGGCCAGGCGCATCGATCGCGCGTAGCTGTCGGCGACGTTGTCGGCGGACATCTGCAGGCGCTTGGCGGCCGCATTGGCCTGCTCCATGGTGGCCTTGGCCATCATCTTGAAGCGATCGCCGGTCTCCTTGCCCTTGGCCTTGGCCGCAAGGCTGTTGAAGCGATCCCGCCGCTCCTTGGCGCGGGTCATCAGCCCCGCATGCAGCTGTCTGGCCAGTTGCCGGATCACGACATCCAGGTCGGCTTCCGCCATGGTCTCTCATCCCCTTCGAAAACGGTATCGATGCGGGCGGGACTATGCAGATCGGACCCCGCCTTGGCAATTCCCGGCTGTGCGTCATCCGCAGCTTACCGAGTGCGCAACAAAAAAGCCGCGCTGTTCGCGCGGCTCTTTGGCTTGGCTTGGCGCCGTCCACTCACTTGAGCGAGGCGACCGGGCCGTTCGAGGCTGCCGGCTCGGGGTCGAAGCCGAACACGCCGACCAGGTATTTGTAATAGTCCGGCATCTTCTCCTTGAGCGCCTCGCGCGACTTCGGGTCGTGGAATTCGCTTTTTCCGGCCAGGAAGATGCTGGCAGTCACCGCAAAGAATTCCATGGGATTCTTCATCGCATAGGATTCCTTGGGCAAGAGGTCCTTGGACTTGGCGAGGGCGTAGTAGGTGATCACGCCCTTGTTGGCGTAGCCGTCCGGCAGCAGCCGCGCGTGATAGGCGTGCAGCAGCTCGTGCAGCAGCACGGCCTCCTTCTCGTAGCGCATCATGTCCGGCCGCAGCATGATCACGCCGAGGCCCGAATCGACCGCGAGGTCGACGGCATTGGGATTGGTCCAGCGCTGCTTGGCGGGGTCCCAGACCGTCAGGGTCCGGGGCGCGGTGCGCTGCATGTCCGGCGTGACCCGGCCGTAGCAGGCGGTGGCGGCGCCTTCGTCGAGGCAGGCGAGCTCGCTCGCGACGATCGGAACGGTGTGGAAGAAGCGCAGCACGCGCGGAGACAGGCCGACGCTTTCGACGACGTCGATCTGGCTCTTCAGGTTCTCGGTGAGCTTGTCGACATCCTTGCGGTCGCGATTCTCGGAGATGTCGAACATGTAGCCGCGATAGCTCTGGAAGCCCGGCGGCAGCGGCTGCGCCGCGCCGGCATCGAGCGACCCGGCGATGGTTGGACTGGCGAACAGCGCGCCGACAATGGTCGCGGTCAGCAGCAACGCAATGCGCATGGTGAACCCCCTGATGTCACTTCGCCCGGCAGATTAGGCCGCCCTTGTTTGCGAAAAGTGAGTGCGGCGAGACTAAGGCACTGATGTTGAGGCGTGCTTAACCGTTGGTTGCAGATCGCGCGGGCGGATTAGGGTCGGGTTAACCAAGCGTGGATCGGCTGCGCGCTTCGGCGTAACATCCCGCCCGGGCTCGAGGCCCTCACATCATAGCAGGAAGGGGAGGATGCCATGTATGCCGCCATCCGTCAGGCCAAGGCGAAAAGCGGGAGCGCGGAAGAGCTGACGCGCCGCATCAAGGACGGCGCCGTTCCCATCATCAGCGACGTCGAGGGTTTCCGCGCCTATTACGTCGTCTATGCCGGCGACGACACCGTCACCGCGATCTCGATCTTCGACAAGTTCGAGCAGGCCGAGGAAGCGAACAGGCGCGCCATCGCCTGGATCGAGAAGGATCTCGGCCCGCTGCTCGCCGGCGACGCCCGCGCCGTGGCGGGACCGGTGATCGTGCATACGCTGGCGTAGTTGGGCGGGTCGCTATCGCCACACATTCAACTGTCGTCGCCCGCGAAGGCGGGCGATCCAGTACTCCGCGGCAGCAGTGATTGAGCCGATGGGCCGCGGCGTACTGGATGCCCCGCTTTCGCGGGGCATGACAGCGGTGGGTGTAGCGTGTTCCTTCTGCCAAACGCGCAGCCGCTCCCTCACAACTCCCTTGCATTCGAGAACGCAAAGCTGGACACCCGCCGCGTCGTCTCATCCAAAATCAACGTGCGCGTGATCGGCGGCTCGGCGCGCTGGGCGCAGTTCTCGCGTTCGCAGAGGCGACAGTTGACGCCGATCGGGGTGCCCTCGGCCTTCTCCAGGTCCATGCCGGTGGCGTAGGTCAGGCGGGCGGCGTGGCGGATCTCGCAGCCGAGGCCGATGGCAAAGCGCGGCTGCGGCAGCGGATGCGGCGCCACGGGACGGCGCACCATCTGCGCGATCGAGAAATAGCGCGTGCCGTCGGGCAGCTCGATCACCTGCTTGAGCAGACGATCCGGCGTGTCGAAGGTCGAATGCACGTTCCAGAGCGGACACGTGCCGCCGAATTTCGAGAACGGGAAGGTGCCGGAGGAGAAACGCTTGGAGACGTTGCCGGCATTGTCGACGCGCAAGAGGAAGAACGGAATGCCGCGCGCATTCGGTCGCTGCAGCGTGGTGAGGCGGTGGCAGACCTGCTCGAAGCCGGAATTGAAGCGCTGTGCCAGCACGTGGATGTCGTAGTTCAGCGCTTCGGCGGCCGCGAGGAACGCCGGGTAGGGCATCATCACGGCGGCCGCGAAGTAATTGCCGAGCGTGATCCGGAACAGCCGCCGCGGCGCATCGTCCAGCGGGCCGGCACGGCCGATGATGGTCTCCAGCGCCTGCGCGCATTCCGCTAAGCCCAGCTGGAAGGCGAGCTGGAATGCGCGGCCGGGCGGATCGACCAGCTCCGAGATCAGCAGCTGCCGGCGGTGGCGGTCGAATCGGCGGAGCGTCTCGCGCATCACGTCGACCGGCATGATGCGGGTCTGGATCGAGTGCTTCTCGCGCAAGCGCGCGATCAGCGCGGCATACAGCCCTTCGGCGGGCTCGTTCAGCTCGTCGCGCAGATTTTCCGCCGCCTGCTCCAGCTCCGGAAAATAGTTGCGGTTGGCCTCGATCAGCTCGCGCACGCGCTCGACCGGATTGGCTTCAAAGCGCGTGCCGACGTCGCGGTCGGCCATCTGCGCCGCGGCCAGCGTCTCGCCCTGACGCGCCTCGGTATAGGCCGCGTAGAGCCGCTGCAGCGCATGGGTGACGCCGGGGCAGAGCTCGGCGAGGTCGCGTAGCTCCTGCTTGGGCACGTCGATCTGCCGGAACAGGGGATCGGAGAAGATCTCGTTCAGCTCGGCGAAGAAGCGGTCCTCGTCCGCGGTGGCGAGGTCGCGCAGGTCGAGGTCATAGGTCTCGGCGAGCCGCAGCAGGATCTGCGCCGTGACCGGGCGCTGGTTGCGCTCGATCAGGTTGACGTAGCTCGGCGAGATCCCGAGTCCCTCGGCGATCTGGGTCTGCGACAGCCCCAATTGCTGCCGGATCCGCCGGAAGCGCGGGCCGACGAAGAGTTTCTTGCCGGAATCGGCGGGCATGTCTCAGATCTCCAGACTCGATCAAGGTCAGAAGCATTGACCTATTATTTACAAATTTTACAAAGTGACATCTATTACACGTTCATATGTTACATGACATCACCAATAAAAAACAAGCCATCTGTACGAACTTTGCCTTTTCGCGTTTAGCTCCTGACACGCATCTCGCAATGCATTGTCAAGAATGTCGATGGCTCGACCGCCATCGTCGCGAAAGGATCAGGCACATGAATTACCAGCCCCGCGGTATCAACACCCTCCAGGGTCCGTCCTCGTATCAGGACGAGGTCAAGGCGGCTCAGGCGCTCCTCGAGACCCAGCCGACCTGGAACGGCGTGTCGGCCGAGGCCGTCGCGCGCATGCGCCTGCAGAACCGCTTCAAGACCGGCCTCGACATCGCCCGCTACACCGCGGCCGTGATGCGCGCCGACATGGCCGCCTATGACAAGGATCCCACCAAGTACACCCAGTCGCTGGGCTGCTGGCACGGCTTCATCGCCCAGCAGAAGCTGATCTCGGTCAAGAAGCACTTCGGCGGCAAGACCGACCGCACCTACCTCTATCTCTCCGGCTGGATGATCGCGGCGCTGCGCTCCGAGTTCGGTCCGCTGCCCGACCAGTCCATGCACGAGAAGACCGCGGTGCCGGCGCTGATCGAGGAGCTCTACACCTTCCTGCGTCAGGCCGATTCGCGCGAGCTCAACGACATCTTCCGCCTGCTCGACAAGGCGCGCAAGGAAGGCGACAAGACCCGTGAGAAGGAGCTGATCGAGAAGATCGACAACTTCCAGACCCATGTCGTCCCCGTCATCGCCGACATCGATGCCGGCTTCGGCAACGCGGAGGCGACCTATCTGCTCGCCAAGAAGATGATCGAGGCGGGCGCCTGCGCGCTGCAGATCGAGAACCAGGTCTCCGACGAGAAGCAGTGCGGCCACCAGGACGGCAAGGTCACGGTGCCGCATGACGTCTTCCTGGCGAAGATCCGCGCCTGCCGCCACGCCTTCCTCGAGCTCGGCGTCGAAGACGGCATCGTCGTGACCCGCACCGACTCGCTCGGCGCCGGCCTGACGCAGCAGATCGCCGTCAGCCACAAGCCCGGCGACATCGGCGACCAGTACAACAGCTTCCTCGATTGCGAGGAAATCACCGCGGAGAACGCCAAGAACGGCGACGTCATCATCAACCGCAACGGCAAGATGATGCGTCCGAAGCGGCTGCCCTCGAACCTCTACCAGTTCCGCCCCGGCACCGGTGCAGACCGCTGCGTTCTCGATTGCATCACCTCGCTGCAGAACGGCGCCGACCTGCTCTGGATCGAGACCGAGAAGCCGCATATCGAGCAGATCGCCAGCATGGTCGACCGCATCCGCAAGGTGGTGCCGAACGCCAAGCTCGCCTACAACAACTCGCCGTCGTTCAACTGGACCCTCAACTTCCGTTGGCAGGTCTACGACGCGATGAAGGAAGCGGGCCAGGACGTCAGCAAGTACAACCGTGCCGAGCTGATGAAGGCGGAGTACGACGACACGCCGCTGGCGAAGGAAGCCGACGAGCGCATCCGCACCTTCCAGGCGGATTCGGCCAAGCGCGCCGGCATCTTCCACCACCTGATCACGCTGCCGACCTACCACACGGCCGCGCTCTCGACCGACAATCTCGCCCGCGAGTATTTTGGCGAGCAGGGCATGCTGGGCTACGTCAAGAACGTCCAGCGCGCCGAGATCCGTCAGGGCATCGCCTGCGTGAAGCACCAGAACATGGCCGGCTCCGACATCGGCGACGACCACAAGGAATACTTCGCAGGCGAAGCTGCGCTGAAGGCGGGCGGCGTCCACAACACGATGAACCAGTTCGGCTAACGGCGGATCGGACCGGTCTGGAAGCCAGGTTGGAGTCCAGGCCGGTCACGCACCTCAACAGGAGACTGACAATGACCAAAGGCAGCAATTTCTGGGTGATCGGCGGCGAGTTCGGTTCGATGAACTTCCACAAGCTCGTGGAAGGCTCGGCCCAGGTCAAAGGTCCGTTCAAGACCCGCAAGGAAGCCGAGGACTGCTGGCGCGAGGTGTCGGAAGAGAGCCGTCACAAGGCCGGCGTCCGCTTCTCGATCGTGGAAGAGCCGCAACGCGCCCCGGCAGCCTGATCGGCCGCTGCCGAGCTGAAACAAGAAGACGTCCAAGGACGGATGGTCCCATCCAGGCCTAGCCTGGGTGGGATCGTCTGCTTTTGGCACAGGTGAAACGGCTGTGGGCGCCGTAAGTCTCTGGAATTGTAGGCCTTTGCGGAGGGTTTGGTTGCTGATAGGTTAATGGAATAAGTCGAGGACGAGGCCGACAATGTCAGAGCCCGAGACCAGCGGGACCGATCCCGGCCAGCCGCGCCCGGTGCGGCTGCGCGATGCGCTGCTGCGCGCGCGGATCGAGGCGGCCGACCGCACCGGCGTCGTCGTCGATTTGCGCGACGCCGAGGTGGCGCGGCTCGAGATCCTCAACGATGCGCTCGATCCCCTGTTCGCGCAGGTGCCTGATCGGATCGACCTGTTCGACCGCGGCATCAGCCAGGGCGATACGCCGCGGCTGTGGATCGACGTCGTCGCCCACATCGTGATGGGGCGTGACAAGCGGATGTACCGCTTCGTCCAGGACACCCGCTTCGGCCGCATCGTGCTCGCCGAATCGCACGACACCGCCGTGATCGTCGAGGCCGTCACCGACTATGTCGCGCGCCGCATGGTCGAGCGTGAACGCGCGATGGTGGTCGCGCCCGAGCCGCAGGCCCCGTCCGCCGCGCCGCCGCGCCGCTCGCGCCTGTGGCCGTTCGTGTTCGGCTTCGTGCTCGGCGCTGCTGCGTTGTTCGGGGTGGCAGTGCTTGCGGTCTTGCGGAGCTGGTAGATTTCTCTCGGCCGTCATTCCGGGGCATGCGAAGCATGAACCCGGAATCCATCGAGCAACAGCGCATGCGGGTGAATGGATTCCGGGTTCGCGCTGCTGCGCGCCCCGGAATGACACTGCCACTAAATCAACCGCACATGCTTGATCTGCCCGATCTGAAATCCAGCCCCGAGGCTTCGCACCGTCTGCTCGCAACGCCAGCCGGCATTGTCCTTCTCGATCGTGAACAGATTATACGCCGCCGCTGGATAACGTCCGTGCGCCAGCGCGGAGGCCGACGGCACGCCGAGCGCGGGAATGTTGCCGTTGGGACCCTCGAACCACATCGTCGAATGAATGTGGTCGTGCCCGTGCAGGACCAGCTCGACGCCGTGGCGTTTCAACAGTCCCAGCAATTCCGGCGCGTCCGTCATCCGCTTCGCCCGCGCGCTGGATTTCAGCGGATGATGCACCAGCAGCACGCGGAAGACGTCTTCCGCGGCGAGTCGCTCGAGCACCTCCGCAAGCGCGGCGAGCTGATCGCGCCCGAGCGTGCCGGTCGCCATCAGCGGCAGGGTCGGCACCGCCGTGGACAGGCTGATCAGCGCCAGCGGCCCGCGCCGGCGCACCGCTGGGAAGGCTGCTCCGCCGGGTGTGTCCGCGGCGATGTAGTGCAGGAACGTCTCGCCGAAGCGATGGCGCGTCGCGCTGACATAGGCGTCGTGATTGCCGGGAATCGCGGTCACGCGGTCGGGCGGGCCGACGCTTTCGAGCCAGGCCAGCGCCGGTGCGAACTCCGCCTCCAGCGCCAGGTTGACGAGATCGCCCGTCACTGCGATGTGGTCGGGCGCCTGCGCCTTCATGTCGGCGACGAGCGCGTCGAGAACCTCGCGGCGCTGGTACTTGTGGCGATTGCGCGTCCAGTTGACATAGCCGAGCGCGCGCTTGCCCGCGAGCTCGATCAGCCGCGGCTTCGGCAAAGGCGCCAGATGCGGATCGGACAGGTGGGCGAGCGTGAAGGGAGTCAGCGTCAACGGAGTCATGGCGCGCGAATGCCTCGCTATTGCTCCGCTGTAATGGCAAGGTCGCGCGCGCCGCGCAAGCAGGGCCTAAAACGGGGCGCGTCGAGGAGCCTGATGGGGGAACGTCTGAACCGAGCCCGACGGAAAGCCGAGCCGCTGCTGCGGCGGATCTTCCACGTCTATTTCCTGCTCGTCCGCGGCATGACGCTCGGCGTCCGCGCCGTGGTGCTGGACGCCGACAATCGCGTGTTCCTGGTCAGGCACAGCTACGTCAGCGGCTGGTATTTGCCCGGCGGCGGCGTCGACTTCGGCGAGACCATGGAAGAGGCGCTGCGGCGCGAGCTCAAGGAGGAGGGCGACATCGATCTGACTGGCGAGGCGATCCTGCACGGGGTCTTCCTCAACAGCCACGTCTCCCGCCGCGACCACGTCGCGGTCTACGTGGTCAGGCGGTTCAGGCAGGACCGCGTCCCTGAGCCCAACCGCGAGATCGTCGAATGCGGGTTCTTCGACAATGCCGCATTGCCCGAGGGCACCACGCCCGGCACGCGGTTGCGGATCGCCGAAGTGCTCGACGGCAGGCCCGTGATTGCGACGTGGCGCTGAGGGCGGCCTGTGCTAGTAACCGCTCGACGCGCACGGCAGGCCACGCCGCTCGGGCGCGAGCCGACAAGCCTCGGAGTGCCGTCCTGATGAGCTCAACGCAACTTCGTATCGCGGTGCTGGTGCCCTGCTACAACGAGGAGGCCGCGGTCGCGACCGTCGTTGCCGATTTCCGCAAGGCGCTGCCCGCGGCGGAGATCTACGTCTACGACAACAGTTCGCGCGACCGGACCGCCGCGGTCGCGCGCGAAGCCGGTGCGATCGTGCGCAGCGAGCGCCGGCAGGGCAAGGGCCACGTCGTGCGCCGCATGTTCGCTGACGTCGAGGCCGACGTCTATGTGCTGGTCGATGGCGATGCCACCTACGATGCGCCGAGCGCACCCATCATGATCGACAAGCTGCTCGACGAGCATCTCGACATGGTGGTCGGGCTTCGCGTCGATCAGGTCCAGGCCGCCTACCGGCTCGGCCACCGCACCGGCAACCGCATGCTGACCGGCTTCCTGTCCGACACCTTCGGCCACGCTTTCAAGGACATCCTGTCCGGCTACCGGGTGTTCTCGCGCCGCTTCGTCAAGTCCTTTCCTGTCCTCTCCGACGGTTTCGAGATCGAGACCGAGCTCGCGGTCTATGCGCTGGAATTGTCGCTGCCGGTCGCCGAGGTCGAGACACCCTATTACGCGCGCCCCGAAGGCTCGTTCTCCAAGCTCAACACCTGGCGCGACGGTTTTCGCATCCTCGGCACCATGCTGAAGCTCTATCGCAGCGAGCGGCCGTTGCGCTTCTTCACGGTGATCGGAATCCTGCTGGCGCTGGCGTCGATCATCTTCGCGATTCCGATCGTGATCACCTTCATCGAAACCGGCCTCGTGCCGCGCCTACCCACCGCCGTGCTGTCGATGGGCCTGATGATCATGGCCCTGCTGTCGGTGTCATCAGGACTCGTGCTCGATACGGTGACGCGAGGGCGGCGGGAGATGAAGATGCTGGCCTATCTGTCCCAGCCGGCGTCGAAACGGGACGCGGGTTGAGCCAGGCCTGCAGTTCGCCCGCCGGGAGGTGAAACGGGGCACCGACGCCGCCCATGGACCTTCGCAGGCGCAAGTGCTACTCCGCGAATTGACATGAACGATCTCTCACTGACCATTCTTCCCGAAGCCGCCGGCGACGCCCAGGCGATCGAGCGGCTGCACGAACGCACCTTCGGCCCCGGACGCTTCGTGCTGAGCGCCTACCGCATCCGCGAGCACGTCGACCATCTGCTCGCACTGTCCTTCACGGCCCGTATCGGCACGCTCCTGGTCGGCTCCGTCAGGCAATTGCCGATTCTGATCGGCGAAACGCCGGCGCTGCTGCTCGGGCCGCTCACCGTCGAGCCGCCGTTCCGCGATCGCGGCATCGGCCGTCAGTTGATGGAGCGCGCACTGAAGGACGCCAAGGCGAAAGGTCACCGTCTGGTGCTGCTGGTCGGCGACGAGCCCTATTACGGCCGGGTCGGCTTCAAGCAGGTCGCCAAGGGCCGCATCACCATGCCCGGCCCGGTCGATGCCGCGCGCATCCTGGTGTTCGAGCTCGTCGACGGCGCCTTCGAGGGCGTGTCGGGCGTGGTCGGCCCCGACTGGAGCAAGGCGCGGGGGTAGCTGCAGCGGCGGCTCCACGCCCGGATGGAGCGTCCGCCGTCGCTAAGGCGACGGCGGAAGCGCAATCCAAGGCCAGGCGGACAAGTCCCGGGTCTCGCTCCGCGCGATCCTGCCTACGAGGCCTCCCCGGGGGATCTGACGACACCTATTGTCGCGAGAAGTGCAGCAAGCTCAGCCTGACCTCTCGTGTCGGTTTTGGCAAAGACTCGCCTGAGATGCGTTTTGACGGTATTGGCGGACAGCCCCAGCATGACGGCTGCTTCGGATGTCGTCCGGCCGGAGGACGCTGCAACTGCCACGCGTGCTTCCGCCCTGGTCAAGCCATATGCGTCCGTCAATTGCTGCGAGCTCGCCGTTCGTCTTTGCGAGGGATCGATCACGAAGGCGGCGCAGGCCGCGTTGCGGATGAAGGCCCCGCCGAGCATCCCGACTTCTTCGCTGCGCAGTCCCACGACGACAATAGTCAGAAGCCGCGTCCCCTCCACCGCTGGAACACTCATCGTTCCGCCGGCTCCGCCGGCCAATGTCGACCGGACAAGGTTTGCGAGGCGTCTCGAATGCAGGGCTGACCAGGTCGCCATCGAAGGCTTGAGCTTGAGCGTCCCTTCCGCTTCCAGCGAACAGGCCGTCTGGTTCGCAAAGACGACATGTGCCCTGGGACCCATGACGACGACGCCGTCCGCTAGTTGATCGATCACGTCGAACGCGGCTCTCCTCAATGCGTGATACCCGGTCAGACGAAATCCCAATGTGACGGATCTCCGCAGATGGGGAGCCAGCATTTCGATGTGCTTACGGCCGGCTGCGTCGAATTCTCCGCGGCGCCTGCTGCGGCAGATGTTGAAGGCCACACGGAAGTCGTCCTTCGCTGCCAGCGCAATCATCGCGTTGTGCCCGATGCCTTGCGGCCTGAGGACCTCGTCGTAGAAGCCCGATTTCTCGAGCTCGCGCAGCGGCACCACCTCGTCCGACAGGACCACTTGCCCGATTGGCTTGTCCTCCATCGCCTCCGACCAGGCATTCTGCATATGGCGTTCCTGGTAGACCTGATTGCATTGCTGGTTCAAGCGGCCGTTGAAATCGAAGTAGACCTGCTCGGCCGCGAGCGATTGTCCATACAATACCCCGCCTTCACTTCCTGTGAGATCGGCGATGGCGGTGAGAACGGCAGGCCAGAGGTCTTGTTGGCCAGCGGCCTCGTATATCAAATCGAGGATGCGTTCCATCGTTACGATCCAGGATGCACCTGACAGGCCCTTCTACTTCCTCGGAGATGCGGGAGGCACGTTCGTACCCGCAATTTGAACGTCACGACCGGTCGTCAGCGCCAGCGCCAGCATGACAGCCAGCAGCGATCCGTAGAAACTGACGACCGCAAGCCGCCATTTCCGCACCACGGGGCGGTCTGGCTGGGGGAGATCCTGTGGGAATTTCTGCATGGCATACTCCGACGTTTCAGAGGGGCCTGACAAAACCGATCCCCGCAGCCATCAGCAGCAGCCCCACGATGCGGTTGAACGTAGCGGTATCGACGCGGTTGAAGATCATCAGCCCAACATAGGCGCCGAGTACGGCGGGGGCTGCATAAAAGAGCAGGCCGAGCGGCATCACCTCCGACGGCCGCAAGACCATCAGCAACGACAGCGACAGGAGCTGGTTGACCAGGATGAAGGGCTGGATGATTGCGCGGGCGCGGTGCTTGTCGAAACCTTGGACATGGCACCACATCGAAACGAAAGCGGCAGGAAATGCTGCAAGGCCTCCGGTAATGCCTCCCAGCGCGCCAACCGTGATGCGTCCCCACAAGGGATCCTTCCCGGACCGCAGAGTCGGCTTCAGCGCCGTGAAGGCGCCATAGATGATCAACAGAGCTCCCAACATCGGTAGCAAGGTGGACGCCGAAGTGTTGCAGAGGAGATGAAGGCCGATGGGTAACGTCAAGATGCTGCCGAAGAGGTAGGGAGCGCACCGACGCATCTCGATCGATTCACGCAAGCGCCAGACGCAGTAGACTTGCTGGGCGATCGAAGCGACCAGGAGAATGCGGACGATCGTGATCGGCTCGCTCAAGCTGTGGAAGAGGAAGGCGCCGGCGATCGGCGAGAATGCGAAGCCTGCGATACTCGAAACCAGCGCGGACAGCAGCACGACCCAGCAAGCTGCTTTCGTCGCACTCGACGAGATGGCAAGCGCGACGGCGAAGATTCCCAGGCAGACCGTCGGAATTGCTGGAAATGCTCTGACGATGGATAAAGCGGAAGCTGCCTTTGGATCGACAGGCGGCATGAAAACCTCCGACAGCAAGACTTTGGTGGCAATCGCGGGTATCGATCTCCGATGACCCTATCCGCGCGGCAGTACAATGCGTGTGAACCAATTCACGACGTCGAGCCAAATATCGGGCTCGGTGCTTCTGATGCTAACGACTGCGAAGCAACGCAGCGTCACCCGACCGGGTGACAAATAGCGGAACACTCGCAATCAACACGCGCGGTGAATGCAGCGTCGCGTTGCTTGAAAATTGTGCGCTTCGGTCACAAATCTGAAACGTTTAGTAGAATTGTGCTTCGCCGATATGCAATTGGAACGATAATCTCACTTTTCGGTCATGTTTTGCTGCTTAGTTTGGCAATACAGAATCCATGTTCGCGCCGACATCGCGAGGATCTCTGGTCCGACTCCTGAGGCAACGATCGGCTTGGCGCGTTGATTGCTGGAAAGCCGCCGGCCGACGGCCATCAACAAGCGCCTTCGCCACGCGCACTACGTTGCCAACTAGAGCATGATCGAAGTTCTGTATTCCGCTCACGCGGGAGGGATAGCCCCTCCCGCATAACTCATGGCCTGATCAGCGCTCAGAACTTGAAGTTCGCGAACGCCCTGACGCCGATGCCGGGCAACAGCACCTGGTCCTTGTTGAAGGAGACGGCGTTGCGGATGTTTTCGTTCAGCAGGTTGTTGCCGACGAGCCCAACATGCATCTCGCGCGCGCCGAACCAACGTTGATCGAGCTGCGTTTTGTAGCTGACCTCGGCCCTTAGCAGGTTGTAGCCGGGCGTCGGCGTCTCCGCGATCGGTGCGATGTCGTTTTGCGCGAACGCGTGCAGCAGGTTGATCCGCGCAAACCAGTTGGCGTCGCGATAGTACACACCACCGCCCAGCCGCTGGGGCGGAATGCGTGGCACGTTGGTGCCGTCGTCGAAGGTCGCACGCACGATGTCGTATTGACCCTCGATGCCCCAGATCCCGTTCCAGACCGGTATCACGTCGTACTGGAACTGGAATTCGCCGCCACGAAATGTCGCGTCGCGCTGCGAATAGACCGCCTGATTCAGTTCGAGGCCAGCGCCAAGCTGGCAAACGCCGTCCTCACACGTGTTGCCGGTCAGGCGCCGGTAAATGAAGCCGTTGAACTTGGTGTAGTAGCCGGTGATTTCGAAGCGAAGCGGCCCTACCGCCCGTCGCAGTCCCGCCTCGACCGACTTGGCGGTCTCGATGCCGAGATTGGGATTGCCTATGTCGAACGTGGTGGTGGCATCGTGGCCGCCGCGCGAGAACAATTCCGCCGGTTTCGGCGCACGCTCGACATATTGGCCGGTGATGCTGGCGACCAGATCCCAGGGAAGGCTGTGGATCAGGCCGATGCTCCCGCTCACCGGCGTGAAGTTGCGATTGACCGCCGTTGCGGGGCCGATCGCGGCCGGATCGACGGCGAGGTCGAACACATCGGGGACGAAGGCTGGCGCCGTGCCGCTCAACCTTGCACTCTCGACGCGTCCGGCGATCTGAGCCTTGGTAGCTTCGGTGAACTTGAACTCGTTGAAGATGTACCCGGCGACCTTTGTGTTCTTGTTCGGATCGAACAGTCCGTTGATCGGGCTGCCTGGATCGTCCGGACTCGGCGCAGTCAGCTTCTGGTGCGACGCCTGAACGCCCACGGCGGTGGTCAGCGCGGCAAAGCGGACGTCGAACGGCGCAAGCTGCACCTCGACGCGGCCTTCCTGTTCCTTGTTGGTGAAGGTCTGTCTCACGCCGAGGGAGCCGAGGTCGGCAGAGTCGGCGAGCCCGACCTCATCGTGCTTATAGTCGGTGGCGCTGGCCCAGAACCGGATCGCATCGATCGCCGCCGCGTCCGGCCGGTATTCGCCTTTTGTCGTGAATTTGGTTTGTCGTCCGTCGATCCGCGTCAGGAACTCGCTGCCCTCGATACCGGGAATGTGGTAGAGCGCGTTGTGCTGCGTGATCGCCGCGCCCACGTAGCCGCCGTCGAAGATGTAGGAGCCGCCGACAGATCCGCCGTAGGCCTGCGATGCCGAATTCGGCTGGCGTCCGTTGAACGGCAGCGTCGGGTCCGTCAGGAACGGATAGCTCGGGATGTTGTAGTCGCCGGCCTTGCGGCCAAAGGCATCGGCGTGGAAGGCAAAGTTGCCGCCGCCGGCATCGAGCAGCACGGCACCTTCGGTCCCGCGATCGACCGAAGTCACCGCCGTCCGTGTTTCCGCGGTGATGCAGCCCGGCGATCCCACGTTTGCCAGCGGCGCCTTGGTCGGGAGTCCGTAAGTCGGAAAGGGCGCCGTGCAGGACGGCAAGGCATCCGGAATTCGATTGTTGGTTGCGCTGACCACGCCGCCGATCGCGGTGGAGCCGTAGCGCAGCGTCGCCGGTCCGCGGATGACCTCGACCTGGGTGGCTGCCAGCGGATCAATCGGCACGAAGTGATCCTCGCCGAGATCGGACGCGCCGTTGCTGCCCGTTCCGTTCTCGACAATGCCGACCCGGTTGGTGTCGAGCCCGCGAATGATCGGGCGGCTGGATGCGCCGGGTGCGTATTCAGAGCCGGTGATGCCGGGCTTGGAGAACAGGAGATCGCCGAGCGTGCCGCCGCCGTTGCGCCGAATCTCCTCGTTCGGCACCACGGTGACAGTCGCGAATTGATCGGTCACTACAGGCAGCACGCCTTGCTGAGGCGCGGCGGGCACGGGAGCTGCCGGTGCCGCTTCAGCCGCCTGCTCGCGGCTGCGCACCCGCGCGGTCCGCGTGCCGCGGCCTGCGTTGCGGGTCGGCACCACCGCTCTGCGTACGATCGGGCTCGGCGCCGTTACGGTGATGGCGGGGAGCTCGGTCGACGATTTGTCCTGTGCCGTCTGTTGCGCCGAGTCCTGGGCGAACGCGGATGTAGCGGCGGCGCCGAGCAGGAGCAGGCTTGCTCCGCCAAGGCGCTGCGCGCGTCGCAATTGAAATGACATGGTCCTGGTTCCACTCAAGGCGCCGTCCGGACGATGCTGTGCTGATCGGAGGCGGCCTGCCGTCGCGACGCGACGGAATTCGACTTCAACTTCTCCCAGGCACTTGCCGATGCGCGGCGAGGCTGGGCGTGATCAAGCGTTGGAGTCAGGACGCAGGAGGGGCGCGCGGCTGGAACGCCGTGCCGGTGGATGTCAGATGAGCAAACTCGGCGTCGAGGCTGCGCCGGAGCAGCTCGATCGCCTGCGGTAGCAGCAGCACGGGCGGCGTCGCCGACACGATCGCGCCCGCCATCGCAATGATGGCGCAGATGGCGCAATTGTCCTCGCCCGAATGCTCGCGGTCAGGGCTGCCGGGCGATTGCTTCTGCACCGCGGCGCGGTCGCTCGCGGCAACGCCGTCGATGCCGTCCTTGGTGTCGGTCTGCTGGACTGAGGATTGAGCAAGGGGCGCGGCCTGCGCGAACCAATGGCTGTGGCCGAACGTCAGCGCAAACTGCACCAGCATCGCGAACAATGCGAGCCGGGCGCCGTGCCTGATATTCGACCGGAACCACTTCATCTGGAAAACGCCACCCCCACACCGGGCGTCAATCCCAGGACGCCGCGATGTTATAGTGTAACATCGCCCGATCGGTTCACCGATGTCAACGGCAGGCGGGATCGGCGCACACTCGCCGCCCAGCCGATGTGTCGTTCAGGCAACTACCGCCCCTCGCGCACCCAGGTCGCCGCGAAGGCGCCGAGCAGCAGCAGCAGGCCGATCACGCCGGCGAAGATCGGCAGCACACCGACGCCCTTGACCACGCTGGCATCGCGCATCCGCACGCCCATCCAGCCGTCGCCGTGGAACATGCCGACCGAGCGCACCGGCAGGATGCGCGGCAGCTCGACGCTCGAGCCAGAGGCCACGCGCACGGCATCGCCGCCTGTCGCCTGTGTCAGCGGCTTCAACGTATCGACCGTGGAGGTCACTTCCGAAAATTCCTTCGGATTGGTCGGGCCGACATTGATCAGCGCCTTCAGCGTGCCGTCGGTGGCCTGCCACAGGCCGAGCTCGCTCGCCGGCAGGCTGGCGCGCCACTCGCCGGGATCGCCGGCGCTCAGCGTCAGATCCTGCGATACACCCGACGGCGAGGTCACGCTGACGGGCTGGACGCTGTCCGCCATGGTCTGACGCACCACGACGAGGTCCTTGCCCTGCACCTGGAGGCGCAACGCCTCCTCGTCGAGATCAGGCTGCTTCATCAGCCAGTGCGACATCCGCCGCAGCAGGTCGAGATGCGGACCGCCGCCCTCATAGCCGCGCGCCCACAGCCAGATGTGGTCGGACAGCAGGAGCGCGACGCGGCCCTCGCCGAAGCGCGACAGGAACAGCAGCGGCTTGCCGTCGACGCCGGTCATGACCGGCGGGTTGACCGCATTGCGGGTGTCGACGGTGCGGAAGAACCGGCTCCAGCGCGGCGGCTCGCTGGCGGAGCCTTCCAGCCCGCGCGTGACGGGATGACGTTTGCCGATGTCGGACAGATGCGCATAGAACGGCTTCTCGGTGACGCCGACGGGCTCGGCCGGCAGCACCGAATCGAGCGGCGTGCGCCAGATGCTGCTGTTCGAGGCATAGTCGGGACCGGCCGAGACCAGCACAGCGCCGCCTGCGCGCACGTAACGCGCCATGTTCTCGAAATAGGGGATCGGCAGCACGCCCTGGCGGGCATAGCGGTCGAAGATGATCAGCTGGAATTCGTTGATCTTCTGCTGGAACAGCTCGCGGGTCGGAAACGCGATCAGCGACAATTCGTTGATCGGCGTGCCGTCCTGCTTCTCCGGCGGGCGCAGAATGGTGAAATGCACGAGGTCGACGCTGGCGTCGGACTTGAGCAGATTGCGCCAGGTGCGCTCGCCCGAATGCGGCTCGCCCGAGACCAGCAGCACGCGCAGCTTGTCGCGCACGCCATCGATGGCGACGACGGCGCGATTGTTCACCGGCGTCAATTCGCGTTCGAGCGGCGAGGCCTCGATCTCGACGATGTTCGGCCCGGCATGCTTGATGTCGACGTCGACGCTCGCGGCCTGGCCGCTGGAGAGCGTGCGCTCGTTGATGACCTCGCCGTCGCGGCGGACCGTGACCCTGGCGCGCTCGCCGGTGACACCCTGGTCGTCGAGGCGGTAGGAGATGGTCTGGCTCTGCCCGACGATACCGAAGCGCGGCGCGGCGGTGATCGCGATGCGGCGGTCGCGCTCGTCCTTCTGGCCCGTGACCAGCGCGTGCACCGGCGCCTGGAAGCCGAGCGCGGCGGCGTTCGCCGGTATGTCGTGGACGCGGCCGTCGGTGATCAGGAACGCGCCGGCGACGCGGTCGACCGGGACGTCCGCCAAGGCCGAGGCCAGCGCGCCGAACAGCTTGGTGCCGTCGGTTTCGCCGTCGGCCTGTCCGGCTTCGACGACACGGACCTCGAGGCCCTTGATCTTCTTCAGGCTGTCGACCAGCGCCTCCTGCGCTTGCGCAGCTTCGCGATTGCGGTTGCCGAAGTTCTGGCTCGGGCTCTTGTCGACGACAACAGCGGCGACCGAGGTGAGGGGATCGCGGTCCTCGCGGGTGAAGGAGGGATTGGCGAGCGCGAGCAGGAACAGCGCCAGCGCGGCCACGCGCACCGCGGCGCCGCGCGCGCGCGCCACCAGCAGCACGAGCGCGACAATGACGATCGCGGCGAGTGCGAGCCACAGCACGATGGCGGGAACAAGCGGTGTGAACGCGATGCCGTAATTCATGTCGATCCTATTGCCCCAGCCGTTCGATCAGCGCCGGAGCGTGCACCTGGTCGGCCTTGTAGTTGCCGGTCAGCGTGTACATCACGATGTTGGCGCCGGCGCGGTAGGCGAATTCGCGCTGGCGGGCGTCGCCGCCGGTCACCGGCAGCATGGCCTGTCCGTCGGGCCGCACCGCCCAGGCGCCGGCCAGGTCGTTCGAGGTGATGATGATCGGGGAGACGCCGTCGCCGCCGCGCGCCGGCCGCTGCGCGCTCTCATCGTCGTCTTCGCGCGGCAAGGTCTCGACCCAGGTCTGGCCGGCGGTGAAGCGGCCGGGGAAGTCGCGCAGCAGGTAAAAGGTCTTGGTCAGCACGTGCTCGCGCGGCACCGGCTCGAGCTCGGGCACGTCGAGCGAGGACAGGATCTCGCGCAGCGTCTGCATGGCCGGGGTCTGCGCCGCGCCGTTGGCGCCGGGCGGCGCCTCGATCGCGTCGCGGGTGTCGAACAGCACGGTGCCGCCCTGCTTCATGTAGGCGTCGATCTTGTTGATGGCGTCCTGCGGCGGCTTCGGCGCGCCCGGCACGATCGGCCAGTAGATCAGCGGGAAGAACGCGAGCTCGTCGCGCGCGGGATCGACGCCGACGGGATCGCCGGCCTCGAGCGCAGTGCGCTGGGCCAGGAACAGCGTTAGCCCGTTCATTCCCGCCTTGACGATGGAATCGACGTCCGCATTGCCCGTGACCACATAGGCGAGACGGGTCTGCGACACCGCCTTCATCGCGAACTCGTCGGATACGCCGTCGGCGCGCGACGGCGCCGGCGAGAGCGCCGCGAATCCCGCGAGCAGGGCGAGCACGATCATCGCGGGCGCGGCGCGGCGGCGCAGCAGCGCGGCAATGCCGCCGCCGAGCACCGCGATGATGATGGCGTCGATCAGGAACAGCGCGAGCGCCGTCGACAGCAGCCAGCCGCGCAAATCGCGCGGCTCGGCATTGGTGTAGGTGGCGTGCCGGGCGCGCAGGCTCGCGGTGTTCAGGGCGGCGATGCGGTCGGCGCTGGCAAGCGTGTTCACGGCGAGCGGTCCTTCTGCCGGACCGTAGAAGCCGGGCGGATGATCTGATGTGGCGCGGTCGCGATAGTCAGCAGGAAGCGGCTTGGCCGTCGCTGGCGGCGGACCGAACGCGCCAAAGCCGTCGAGGATGTGCAGCGGCGCCACCGTCTCAGTGGTCGCTTCGCCGGCAACGCCAGCGCCGGGTTTCGACGTGTAGCCGGACATGTCGACCACCCGCCGCAGCATTTCGACGAAGGTGCCCGACATCGGCAGATCCGACCAGCGCATGTCGGCGCTGACGTGGAACAGGCTGACGAGGCCCTTGCCGCGATGCTCGCCGGTGACGAGCGGGGTGCCATCTTCCAGCGAGGCCCAGCTCTTGGTGGCGAGCACGGCATCGGGCTCGGCCAGCACCTGCCGGCTCACGGTGACGTCCTTCGGCACTGCGACCCCGGCGAACGGACCGTCGGCGGCGAAGGAGGCGAGATGCTGCGGCTTCTCCCAGGTCAGGCTGCCGCCGAGCGTGCGGCCGCCCTTGCGCAGCTTGACCGGCACGAGGTCGTCCTCCGCCTGTGCCAGCCGGGGCCCAGCGAACCGCACCAGCACGCCGCCCTGGTCGACCCAGGCATTGAGGCGTTCGCGCAGCTCGGGCGCGATCGTGCCGACATCGGCGAGGATGATCATCGGCAGCTTCTGGTCGAGGAACTGCGTGATGCCCTGCTGCGGCGAGCCCTTGTCGGCGAGGCGGACGTCGGCGAATGGCGCCAGCGCGCGGGTGAGATAGAAGGTCGGCGCCAGCAGTGGCTGCGCGGTCTCGCTGGTCGCGCCCGAGATGATGCCGATGGCACGGCGGCGCCAGCGCTTGTCGAGCAGCTGCACCGCGCCGGCCGAGCGCTCGCCGGAGATTTCGAGCCGCGTGATGTCGTTGCGCAGCTCGACCGGCAGGTCGAACGCCGCCTCGGTTTCCTTGTCCTGCGGGCCGAACGAATAGCGCGCTTCGCCGATCGGCGACGCCTTCTGGTCCAGCGCGCGTACCGTGCCGACCGCAATCCCGCTGTCGGTGCGCAGCACCTTCACCGTCATCTTCGCCGCGGCGTTCTCGGCGGCGACCAGGGCCAGCGGCGAGGAGGTGCCGCCTTCGAACACGGTCAGGCTGCGGTCGCCGATGGTCTTGCCGAGGCCGGCCACGAAGTCCTCGCCGCGGCCGGTGTCGACGCCGTCCGAGAGCCAGGCGATCTCGCAGTCGCCGGTGACCTTGAGGAAACGGTCGACCGCGGCCAGCGTCTCGACGCGGTCGATCGAATAGGGCTTTGGCGCCAGCTGCCGCAGCGCGACGCGCGCCGCACCCGCCGGCATCAGGGTGATGTCGCGGTTCGGCTCGGACAGCGGCACCAGCGCGATGCCGCGGCCGTCATTGTCGGCATTGGCGATAAGCTCGTCGGCGGTCCTGATCCTGACGTCCCAGTGCGATGCAGCGCTCCAGCCGTCGTCGAACATGATCATCAGCGGCGCCTTGCTCCCGGCGACGCCCGTTTGCGGATTCCAGATCGGGCCGGCGGCGGCGAAGATCACCAGCGCGGCGGCGAGCAGGCGAAGCGCGGTCAGCCACCATGGCGTCCGCGAGGGCGTCTCTTCGCGCGGCGTGATGTCGAACAACAGCCGCGTCGGCGGAAACTCGATGCGGCGCGGCCGCGGCGGCATCACGCGCAGGAGCCACCACAGCACGGGCAGGCTGAGGAGGCCGATCAGGAGCAGCGGTTGCGTGAAGGCGAGCGGCAATCCCATCATGCGGCCGGCCCCGCCTTGATCGTCGTGGTGCGCGCGCCGGACTTGCTCACCTGCATGCCCGCATGCAGGAACAGCAAGAGCTCGGCGGCGGAACGGTCGGTCGCGTGCGTCGTGAACAGCCAGTCGAGCTTGTTGGTCTCGGCGCGGATCTGGTCGCGGTGCAGCGCGAGGCGCGCGGTGTAGTCCTGCGCCCAGCTCTCGGCGCGGCCGGCGGTGATCACGCCGAAGCCTTCGGGCTCGACGAACTCGACGCGGCCGGAATAGGGGAACGATTCCTCGGCGGGATCGACCACCTGCACCATCGTGCCGTGCGCGCCGGAGCTGGAGAGCCCCGCGAGCGTCGTCCTGATCTCGGCGATCGGGGACCAGAAATCCGACAGCACGATGATCTCGGCCAGCGCGGCCGGAACGAAGGATGGCGGCAGGCTCAGTCGGTCGGCATCGTCATGCAGCATCGCCTGCGCCATCCTGTCGATGACGCTGCGGCTTGCGGTCGGTGCCATCAGCCCGGGAATGCCGACGCGCTCGCCGCCGGCGACGAGCAGCTCGGCCAGTGCAAAGGCGACGATCAGCGTCCGCTCGAGCTTGGACTCGCGCGCGGTCTTCGAGGCGAACGCCATCGAGGGCGAGCGGTCCGGCCAGATCCAGACCGTGTGCGAGGCTTCCCATTCCAGCTCGCGCACGTACAGATGGTCGTCGCGCGCCGAGCGGCGCCAGTCGACGTTCTGCGACGGTTCGCCCGAGACGAAGCGGCGGTACTGCCAGAAGTTTTCGCCCGAGCCGGCGCGGCGCCGTCCATGCAGGCCGTGGATGACGTTGGCGGCGATGCGGCGGGCCTCGAGCACCAGGCGCGGCAACGAAGCGGCGAGCGTGCGGCTTTCGCCATCGGCACGTCGGATCGCCAGGATCTCCTTCGCCGCCCGCCCGTTCTCCCCTGCCATCAACCGATCCGTGTCTTCAATTGCCGGATCACGTCCGGAATCGTGCGGCCTTCGGCGCGCGCCTGGAACGTCAGCGCCATGCGGTGCTTCAGCACGGGCTCGGCAAGATCGAGCACGTCGTCGATCGAGGGCGCCAGGCGGCCGTCGATCAGTGCACGCGCGCGCACCGCCAGCATCAGGGATTGGCTGGCGCGCGGGCCGGGGCCCCAGGCAATGAACTTGCCGGCTTCGCCGGAGTCCGGGCCCGGGCGGGCCGAGCGCACCAGCGAGAGAATTGCTTCCACCACGGAATCGCCGACGGGCAGGCGCCGGATCAGGCGCTGCGCGGTGATCAGCGCATCGGGCGTCATCGCGCCCTTGGCCAGCGTCTCCTCCGCGCCCGTGGTCTCGAACAGGATGCGGCGCTCGGCATCGCGGTCGGGATAGTCGACGTCGATCTCCATCAGGAAGCGGTCGAGCTGGGCTTCGGGCAGCGGATAGGTGCCTTCCTGCTCCAGCGGGTTCTGCGTCGCGAGCACGTGGAAGGGTTTCGGCAGATCATGACGCGCGCCGGCGACGGTGATGTGCTGCTCCTGCATCGCCTGCAGCAGCGCCGATTGCGTGCGCGGTGAGGCGCGGTTGATCTCGTCGGCCATCAGGAGCTGCGCGAACACGGGACCGGCAATGAAGCGGAAGGCGCGCCTTCCCGCGGTGCTCTCGTCCAGCACTTCGGCGCCGAGGATGTCCGAGGGCATCAAATCGGGCGTGAACTGGATGCGCTTGGCGTCGAGACCGAGCGTGACGCCGAGCGTTTCCACCAGCTTGGTCTTGGCAAGGCCCGGCACGCCGATCAGGAGCGCATGGCCGCCGGAGAGGATGGTGACCAGCGTGTTTTCGATCACGCGATCCTGGCCGAAGATGACGGAGGCGATCGCGTCCTTGGCCGCACGAACCTGGCTCGACACCTGCTCGGCCGAACGGACGATCCCGTCCTCGAGTTTCTCGACACTCTCCGCCATTCGCTTGCTCCTTCAGCCTGCCACGCGGCTTGCTTGCATCGTCAGCCTGTCACGTCAGGTCATCACGCCAGATCATGGGCCCCATGCTAGACTTGCAGGAAGGCCATGTATTCGTTGAATTAACCTATCCCCACCTTATCGGCTTCGGGTTATGTACGGCATCACGAAGTGGCGACCTCCACACCGGACTTTTCCGGATGGAACCGCGCGCCTAAGTACAACGTAGACCTGCACCAATCGTGCCAATCACAAAGTCAGGGCAAACCATGGCGAACCAAGGGCAGAGCGCCGATCGCGGTCTCGAGGGGCTGACGGCCGCCGCCAAAAGCGCTGCCAGTGCCGAAGGCGCCAAAAAGGGCCTGCCTCCGGTGCATCTGTGGAATCCGCCGTTTTGCGGCGATCTCGACATCCGAATCGCCTCCGATGGTACTTGGTTCTACATGGGGACGCCAATCGGGCGTCCCGCCTTGGTGCGGCTGTTTTCGACCATCCTCAAGCGCGAGGGCGACAAGCATTTCCTGGTCACGCCGGTGGAGAAGGTCGGCATCCGCGTCGACGATGCGCCGTTCATGGCGGTCGAGATGCAGAAGGACGGCGAGGGCAGCCATCGCGTGCTGCGCTTCCGCACCAATGTCGACGATTGGGTCACCTGCGACGCGGCGCACCGGTTGCGTTTCGAGCAGGCGGAGGATGGCGGGCTGACGCCCTATCTGCACGTTCGCGCCGACCTCTGGGCCAAGGTGACGCGCGCGCTCTATTACGATCTGGTTGACATGGGCGAGGAGCGGATGGTCGATGGCCAGCCGATGTTCGGTGTCGAGTCGGCCGGCGAGTTCTTCGCCATGGCCGATGCGGAGCAGGTGAGGGCGGCGCTTTGAATTTGAACAACCCTATCCTGACGAACGAGCCGGTCGCGCTTGGCGCTGCGGATTTCTTCGCCCGCTCCAGGGCGCGGCTGGGCTTCGACGTGCCGCCCGGCCTCTATGATCCCAACATCATCCCCGCCTCGGGCGATCCCGGCACCGACAAGATGCTCGAGATCATCGCGCGCGAGCAGCCGGTGCGCCCGGCCGCGGTCCTGATCGCGGTGGTCGATCATCCCGAGCCCACCATCCTCCTGACGCAACGCTCGGCGCATCTCAACGACCATGCCGGCCAGATCGCCTTTCCCGGCGGCAAGATCGACGCGACCGATGCCTCGCCGCTGGATGCGGCGCTGCGCGAGGCGGAGGAGGAGGTCGGGCTGTCACGCGACTTCGTCGAGCCGCTCGGCTATCTCGATCTCTACGGCACCGCCTTCGGCTTCCGTATCCTGCCGACGGTCGCGAAGGTCAGGCCGGGCTTTTCGCTCAGCATCAACCATTCCGAGGTTGATGATGCCTTCGAGGTGCCGCTATCCTTCCTGATGAATCCGGTGAACCACCAGGTGCACAGCAAGGAATTCCGCGGCACGCCGCGATCCTATTACGCGATGCCGTTCGCGGAACGCTACATCTGGGGGGCGACGGCAGGCATGCTGCGTGTGCTGTATGAGCGGATCTATTCGTCATGATCCGGACGGTTCTGACCGAGATCGGAATCTTCCTCATCCCCTTTGCCGTCTATGCGCTGTTCCTGGCGGCGACGCGGTCCGGCGTGTTCGCACGCTCCTCATGGCCGGTCGCGATCGTCGCGCGTCTTGCGCTGGTGGCGATCGTGCTGGTCATCGCCGGCCTCATCGGCTTGGCGGAATTCTCCGGCGCGCCGCCGGATTCGACCTACGTCCCCGCCCATATCGAGGACGGCAAGCTCGTGCCGGGCACGGAAAAATAGGGGCGGGCCGATGAGCGCGGAGCCTTTACTCGCCGATGCGCCCTGGCTGACCGCAGGCGGGACCGCGCGCGTCCTGGCGCTGCTCGGCACCGATGGCGAGGAGGCGCGGGTGGTCGGCGGCGCCGTGCGCAACGCGCTGCTCGGTCTCGCGCCGGGTGACATCGACATCGCGACCACGGCGCTGCCGGACGAGGTGATACGGCGGGCCAAGGCTGCCGGCATCAGGAGCGTGCCGACCGGCATCGACCACGGCACGGTCACGCTGGTGATCGACGCCCACCCCTATGAAGTCACGACGCTGCGCGAGGACACCGAGACCTTCGGCCGCAAGGCCAAGGTCGCGTTCGGCCGCGACTGGGTCAAGGATGCCGAGCGGCGCGACTTCACCATGAACGGCCTGTCGGTCGATGCACGCGGTGTGGTCTACGACTATGTCGGCGGCATCAACGACGCCAAAGCGCAGCGCGTGCGCTTCATCGGCGATCCCGACCAGCGCATCGCCGAGGATTATCTGCGCATCCTGCGCTTCTTCCGCATCCATGCCGCCTTCGGTGCCGGCGAGCCCGACCGCGACGGCTATCTCGCCTGCATCCGCCGACGCGCGGGCCTGGCCGGCCTGTCGGCCGAGCGGGTGCGCATGGAGATGCTCAAGCTGCTGGTCGCCGGTGGTGCGGCTGCGGCCGTGCGAGCCATGGCCGAGGGCGGATTGCTGCAGGCCTTGACCGGCGGCGTCGTCTATACCGGTCCCCTGGACACGATGATCGCAATCGAACGCGAGCTCGGCCTCAGCCCCAGCAGCACGCGGCGCCTTGCCGCGCTCGCGGTCGCCGTCACCGAAGACGCCAAGCGCCTCGCTGCGCGCCTGCGGCTCTCCAATGCCGAGGCCAAGGCGCTGGATTCGATGGGGCACCGCTGGTGGCGCTTCGCCACCAAGGACGAAGCCAGGGCACGGCGCTTGCTGTACCGGCTCGGGCCCGAGCGTTATCACGACCGCGTATTGCTGGGCTGGGCACGCGCCGCCGCTGACGTGCATTCGCCGCGCTGGCGCGCGCTCGCCGAGCTGCCGCAGCGCTGGACCGCACCGAAATTTCCGCTGAAGGCCGCCGATTTCATCGCCCGCGGTCTCGCCGAAGGACCTGCGCTCGGCCATGTGCTGGCGCTCGCCGAAGACGCTTGGCTCGCGGCGGATTTCCCGCTGGAAGAAGCCGCGCTCGCCGCGCTCGCCGATCAAGCCGTGGCCCGCATCAGAGGCGACCAGAAAGATTGACCATCGTCTCAGGCTTCGCCGATATCTCGCTTCTGCAGCTTCTGCTGGTCGCAGCGATGGCGTTGTTTGCATCGATCATCGGTGGTCTCGCCGGCTACGGCACCGGTGCGCTGATGCCCTTGGTGCTGGTGCCGCTGGTCGGGGCCGAGCCCGTCGTGCCGATCATCGCGATCTCCGCGATGCTGACCAATGCGAGCCGCGCGCTTGCCTATGTCCGCCATGCCGACCGCCGCCGCGTGCTGATCGTGCTGGCCTGCGCCGCGCTGACCACCGCACTCGGCGCCTACGGCTATACGCGCCTCACCAATGCCGGCGCCGCGCTCGTGATCGGCACCATGCTGATCCTGAGCGTGCCGTTGCGCCGCGTGCTCCGCCGCCGCGATGTCAGGATCGGCGACGCCGGGCTTGCCGCCGGCTCGGTCGGCTATGGCGTCCTGGTCGGCGGCACCTCGGGCTCCGGCGTGATCCTGCTCTCGCTGTTGATGGCCGCAGGGCTCGAAGGCGCCGCCGTGATTGCGACCGACGCGATGATCTCGCTCGGGACCGGCCTGATCAAGATCTCGGTATTCGGCCTAGCCGGCGCCGTCACCGCGCAGGTGCTCGCCTTGGCGCTGCTGATCGGCGGCATGGCCGTGCCCGGCGCGTTCCTGGCCAGGGCTTTCGTCGAACGGATGCCGTTGCAGATTCACGCGGCGATTCTCGATGCTGCCGTGATCACCGGCGGGCTGGTGATGATCTCGGCAGCGGCGAGGCAGCTGATGGTCTAGCGCCGCCGGCTGAAATGGCGTTCTTGGCGTCTGAGGAGTACCTGATGTCGCTACAATCTGGACCGCGTCGCGTCAGGCGAACTTCGCGCGCGTGAACCGTGTTCCGCAGCTCCACGCTGTGTCTCCGCCGCTACAGCCAAGACGTTGGATCACGTCTAACAATCGACTTGTAATACAATAATTGGCGCATGACCGGTCATAGGCGGTTCTACCGGTGCTCGCGCGGCGAGGCCCTGCCTTGTCACGGCGCACAACATTGAGGGAAGTTATGAAGTCCATCGTCTCTGCTGCCCTTCTGGCCTCGGCGCTGTGTCTGTCCCAGGGCGCCTTCGCGGCCGATCTCGGCAGGGCTTACACCAAGGCGCCGCCCGCGCCGGTCGCATTCAGCTGGACCGGTTTCTACGCCGGCGTGCATGGCGGTTATGGCTGGAGCGATCCGACCGCGACCTTTGATCCGGGCGCGCTCGCAACCGGGACGGTGCCCGGCTATGTCGTCACGGGCGGGACTGGGCCGTTCACCCTGGATGTGAGCCCCAAGGGCGGATTCGGCGGCGGCCAAATCGGCTATAACTGGCAGTCCGGCACGTTCGTGTACGGTCTGGAAGCGGATGTCAGCGGCGCAGCCATCAGGGAGACGGCGAGCCGCCCCTTCAGCGTCACCGGAACGATCGGCGGCGACAATGGCGCCTTCACCGGCGTATTCAATCTCAAGCAGGAAATCGATGTCTTCGGCACGGTCCGCGGACGTCTCGGATACGCGGCGAACAATGTGCTGATCTACGGTACCGGTGGCTTCGCCTGGGGCCACGTCAAGAACAGCATCTTCACCTCCAATCTCGCCACGCCGAACATCGCCAATTTCAACGGCTTCTTCCCGGCCCTGACGCGAAGCGCGTCCTCGTCGGAGGTCCAGGTGGGCTTCTCCGCGGGTGGCGGCGTTGAATGGGCTTTCGACCCGCGCTGGACGTTCAAGGCCGAGTACATCTACATCAATCTCGGAAAGTCGAACGGCAATGCTCTTGCATTCCCCGGAGCGTCGTTCACGGATACCGAGGTTCAGCTTCATACAGCCAAGGGCGGCATCAACTATCGGTTCTGATCCGATCGGCATCAGCTCGCAGGAGGGTTTCGCCGTCGCGAAACCCTCCGCCTCGATCCATGTCGTCATTTGCTCACCGCCGGTGCGGTGAGCAGCATCGTCAGCCGACAATCCGGCCAGCTCTCAGGCAATGCCGTCATCGCAAGCCCTCATTGCCATTGACAGCGCTATGCAGCAGCCCGTCAGGGCGCGCGAACATCAAGTCTCGTTATCGCCCCCCGCTGCACAAGCTGACTGAAATAATCGACTTCCCGAGCGTACGCGTGACCGACCGATTCCTCATAACCGTTGGTCCGGAACTCGTTGATGCGAACGACTCGATCGCACCTGTCAATCAATGGTCCAAGCTTCATTTTGAGCGGACCACCGCCATTTCCGACAATCGCGATCCTCATCCATGGTGCTCCTTGAAGGCGTCATATGAAGCTCCCAAAGCACGTCGTGCTATCCCTTCCAGGAGCATAACCCGTCACCATATGAGCTGGAAGTTTTCACCTGAGGAAACGCGATGAAGGCACCCGCAAATCTCGCCGAGAAGCTCGCAACGTTTGTCGATCGCTTCTCCCCGCGCACGGTGGCGACCTATAACGATAACGACATCATGGTGGCCAAGCTCGAGGGGCCGTTTCATTGGCACAAGCACGAGGACACGGACGACTTTTTTCTCGTGCTCAGCGGGACGCTGGACATCGAGCTGCGGGACCGCACCGTCACCCTCAACCCCGGCGAGGTTTTTGTCGTGCCGAAGGGCGTTGAGCACCGGCCGGTGGCGCGTGGGGAAGTGCACATCCTCTTGATCGAACCGACGGGGACGCCGAATTCCGGCGACAAAGCCACGGCGGCGCCTCGTATCCTCGTCTGATCAACCCGCGCCCGTCATCAGGGCCGCGGTGAGGCCCTCGACGCACGGCGCCTTCACCGTCGAGCCATTGGCGGCGAGCTTGGCTTGCGAAATCCATCGCTTGCGCTTCTGCGACATCCAGCGATGTCCGCTATCGCCCTGTGTTGAAAGGGAAGCGGACATCGGGCGCGCCGGAGCCGAACTCGGCTCGCACGAGAATGCAGTCGGAGAAGTGCCTATTCCTCGTCATCGTCTTCGTCTTCGTCGTCCTCCTCCACCTGCACGAGCACGGCGAGCGGCAGCGTCTCGCGGAACAGGTCGCCTTCCATGCCCATCCACAGGCACAGCGCCTCGTTCTCCTTCACCTCCGCGACGGTCAGCGGCTGACCGCCGGATTTCAGCATCACGACATCGCCGGCCTTCAGATCCATGGATTGTCCTTTCGGGTTGATCGACACGGCCGACGCTAACAGGCCGTCATGACAGGCCGATCACGCCGGCTGCGGCGCCGGAAGGTGTCTCCGCGGTACGGCTCAGCTGCGCTCGCTCGTGACCGGCTGGTTCGGCAGGCACTGGTTGCTGAAATAGCCGATGGCATCGCGCGCGAGCGGAACATGGCAGAAGAAGCCGGTGGGGCGGTATCGCACCCTGATGCGATCCAGCTGCGCCATGGTCAGCGTCATGAACGCGTCCAGCCGGCGGGCCTGAAGCTGCAGCCTGTGCTCATTACTGTCGCGTGGTTTGTCGAGCTTGCGATCGTTCGGCACGTCGTTGCCGGACGCCGGAGCTTGCAACGCATTCGGCCCGCCGCGGAGCACCTCGAAGCAATGGTGCATCACCAGGACGTGGTGCTTGGCGCTCCACCAGTTGATGGTCACGACCTTCTGCAACGCATCGATCTCGCCGTCCGCCCGCCTGGCACAGAGGTTGACGTAGGATTTGAGCCCATTGGCCGTCGGGTCGTTGCACAATTCGTCGCTGGGGCGTCCGGGATCGGCGCCATTGAAGATCGCGCCTCTGAACTGCGGAAGATTGTCTTCGGAATCGCAATTGAAATTGTACTTGGTGAGCAGCGTTGCCGTCAGGGGATCCTGGTCGAGCGTGTGCTCCGCGGCCGGATCGCGCCCGAGGTCGCTGGGCCAGTCGATGTAGATCTCCGCCTTGCGCGCAAAGATGGCGCCGTTCCGCCGCAGCGACGTGCGCGCCTTCCAATAGTCCGAGAGCGAGCCGAATGTCTTGGAGTCCACCGGAATCAAAGCGGGGCTTGCCTGCGCCTTCAGCGAGCCGAACTGCTCGCGCAGCATGGTCTCCTGCTGGATCTGCACGTCGGCGAAGGCGTCCGAGATCTCAAGGAAGGTGTCGGTCGCCTTCTGCATGTCCGCCTTGGCCTGCTCGCCGACCTTCTGCTCATAGGAATTCAGATACTGGAAATATCCGCCCAGGAAGCCGGTCAGCAGGGTCACGGCCGTCAGTCCCTTGGTGACCGAGAGGCGGCTGTCCCAGGATTGAATTCTCTGCCAGATACCCGCCGCCTTCACCGGGGATCGGGTGCGCGCTGCCTGCTTCGGAAGGTCCTGCTCCATTGTCGCCTCCAACTCACCACGCCCCATGGCACGAGGCTACCGCAATCCCGGATTGCGGCTTGTGAAGCATTTCACTTCAAGTAAGGCAGGCGGGCTGCCGGATGTCGGGCGGCGGCAGCTCCTCGTGCGAACGGAGAGGGTGTCTGGACCACTTCCCACGCGATGCGAGCGTCGCCTTGAATTCGCGGTCGGCTTCGCCTAGTTTTTCGGCGTGCCGCACGATATCCTCCGCCATCTTCGTCAACTCGCCAGAACGGCCATGTTCGTGGCGATATCTGCGTTTGTGCTTCAGGCGGCCCTGATTTCGGTCTCGCAGGTGAAGGCGGCTGTTGGCGCCATGCCGATGCCGTCCGTCACGCTCAGCGGTTCCCTGCATTTCCACGATCAATTGGCAGGCCACGTGCATTCCCACGCCGGCGACGACGCGGAAGGCCACGTCCATGACGGGCCGGATCACGACGAGGACGGCGCTTCCGGCGTGGCCTGGGACATGTTTGGCACCTCGATCGCATCAGCGCAGGTCATTCACCTGCTTAGCGTCTTCGAAGTGCTCGGCGCCATGGACCTGCCGCTCGCGCGGGCCATTGTCGGGGTGCGCCCCGACGGACTCGTCCGGCCACCAAGTACCTTCAGCATCGCGTAGTCCCGGCGGCGCTTCGGCCGCCGCCTTTTCGCATGTCTGAAGGATCTTTCGATGTTGATGAATCAGCGCTGCCCGAAAGGGCGGCTCGCAGCTCTTGGGCTGGCTGGCGCTTGTTGGTTGGCGAGCCTGGTCTTTGGCTTGTCGGGCGCCTTTGGCCATGAGGGGCACGATCACGGCGACGCCGAGAAGACGGCGGTCGTGTCCTCAGCCTATCCGAGGATTGCCGCGCGCTCCGAGCTCTACGAAGTGGTCGGCATCCTGAAAGACGCCAGGCTGTCCGTCTTCATCGATGATGCCGCGACGAACGAGCCGGTCTCGGACGCCGCCTTGCAAGTCACGATCGGCGATTCTGCCCCGATCGAGGCATCGAGCCGCCAGGACGGCGTCTACACCGCCCCGATTCCGAACGGCACACCGTCCGGATCGGTCGAGGTGATCTTCTCGATCAACGCTAGCAGGGGAAATGATCTGCTGGTCGACTCGTTCATACCGCGTGCAGAGGCCCGGCCCGCGCAGCAGAAGCACGCGTCCGGCTGGCTTCTCTCGACCCGAGCCGCCATCGCCGCGTCCGTGCTCGCCGCCTTGGGCTTCGGCGGTCTCTTCGCCTATTGGAAGCGGCGTGGCCGCTTCATGGCGGTCTCCATGTCCGCCGTGGCGGCGGGGGCTTTCGTCATTCTCGCCGCAATCATGTTCGGCGAGGGCCGGACCAATGCAACGCAACCAAATCCGCCTGATGTTCCCGCGCTGAGCGATGCCCCGCGACGCCTGCAAGACGGCAGCGTCTTCGCGGCCAAGCCCACGCAGCGCCTGCTCGAGGTACGGACCGCTGCAGCCGAGCCGCAGACGATTCATCCCGCCGTCACCCTGATCGGCCGCGTCATGGCCGACCCCAACCGCAGCAGTATCGTGCAGAGCATCTACGGGGGCCGCGTGGTTCCGGGCGATGACGGCATCCCCCGCATCGGGCAAACCGTCCGCAAGGGCGATCTGCTCCTCCGGATCGAGCCGCATCTGCCAATCGCCGATCGCACGACGATCCTCGAGAAGGTCGGCGAGATCGAACAGCTGATGGCGATCACGGACAACAAGCTGCGGCGTCTCCGGCCGCTGGCAGAACGCGGCGCGGTGCCGCAAGGGCAGGTCAACGACCTCGAAAGCGAATTGGAGGGTCTGCGGGCGCGCCGCGAGACCGTTCGCAATTCCCGCACCGGCTTCGAGGAGCTGCGGGCATCGACCGATGGCATCATCACCGCAGCCAAGGTCGCGCCGGGCCAGGTCATACAGCCGCAAGACGTCCTGTTTCAGATCGCGGACCCCCGCAGCCTTTGGGTCGAGGCACTCGCCTATGACGAAATCGGCTTGAAGCAGCCTGAAGCGGCAACGGCAATGGCCCCGAACGGGAAGCAGATTGCGCTGAGCTTCGTCGGGACGAGCCGGGCGCTGCGCCAGCATGCGTCCGTGGTTCAGTTCGCCATTCCGGAGCCACCGGCAGGTCTCAACATCGGTCAGCCGTTGAATGTGATGGTCCAGACCGGAGCGCCGGTGTCGGGCCTGGTCGTGCCGCGCAATGCCGTCGTTCGAAGCGGCAGCGGTGAGAATATCGTTTGGCTGCACACAGAGCCCGAACGCTTCGAGCCGAGGCCGGTTCGCGTGGTGCCGGTAGACGCAGCCCGCGTGATCGTGGCCGCGGGTATCAACGAAGGCGAACATATCGTCGTTCGCGGCACCGACCTCATCAACCAGATCCGGTAGCCGACCATGTTCAAGCTCATCGTCCAGACCAGCTTGCGCAATCGCCTGTTCGTGCTGGCGGTCGCCGCCGTCCTGGTCGGCTACGGCCTGTTCGTCCTGCCGAGCGTTTCGGTCGACGTCCTGCCTGACATCAACCGCCCGACCGTCAACATCCTGACCGAGGCAGAGGGACTGGCGCCCCAGGAGGTCGAGCAGCTGGTGACGTTCCCGATCGAGACGTCGATGAACGGCATGCCCGGCGTCATCCGCGTGCGCTCGGTCTCGGGCGTTGGTCTGTCGGTCGTCTATGTCGAGTTCGACTGGGGCGTCGACGTCTACCGCGCCCGGCAATTCGTCTCCGAGCGGCTGGCGCTGATCCGCGAGCAATTGCCGTCCGCGGTCAATCCCCAGATGGGCCCGGTGACCTCGATCATGGGCGAGATCATGCTGATAGCGCTGACGAGCGATGGCACGGCTTCACCCATGGACGTGCGCGAGATCTCCGACTTCGTCGTCCGGCCGCAACTCCTCGCCATTCCCGGCGTCGCCCAGGTGATACCCATCGGCGGCGAGGTCCGCCAATATCGCGTGACGCCGAACGTCGCCACCATGCAGGCACTCGGCGTCACCCACGATCAGATCGAGCAGGCGGTCGCAAGATTCGGCACCAACAGCGGCGGCGGCTTCGTCGACCAGCATGGCCGCGAATATCTGATCCGCAATGTCGGTCTCACCAGGCGCATCGAGGACCTCCGCAACACCGTCGTCGTCAACCGCGGAGAGCAGCCGATCCTGCTGAAGCAGATTGCCTCTGTGGATTTTGCCGCGCGGACCAAGCGCGGTGACGCCGGATATAACGGCAAGCCCGCCGTCATCGTCAGCGTCATGAAGCAGCCGGCTGCGGATACTGTGGCACTGACGCGCAATGTTGAATCAACGCTGCGGGAGCTGCAACGCACCATGCGCGGGGGCATCAGCGTCACCAACGTGCAGTTCCGGCAGGCCACCTTCATCGAGACCTCGATCGGCAATGTCGAGCGCGTCCTGATCGAGGCCGCGATTGTCGTCGCAATGGTCCTGTTCGTCTTCCTGATGAACGGTCGCGCCGCGTTCGTCTCGCTGACGGCCATTCCAATATCGATCCTGGTGACCGTCCTGGTGTTTCGCGCCTTCGGCCTCACGATCAACACCATGACGCTGGGTGGCCTCGCCATCGCGATCGGCGAGCTGGTCGACGATGCCGTGGTGGACGTCGAAAACATCCTGCGGCGCCTGCGGGAGAATGCCGCGTCGAGCGCGCCGCGCCCCGTCCTCGACGTGATCGCCGGCGCGAGCCAGGAGGTTCGTTCCAGCATCGTCTATGCAACGATGATCATCGTTCTCGTCTTTGTGCCGCTGTTCGCCCTTCCGGGAATCGAAGGGCGGCTGTTCACGCCGCTTGGCGTCGCCTATGTGGTCTCGATCCTCGCGTCGCTGCTGACCTCGATCACGGTGACGCCGGTGCTGTCCTATTATCTGCTTTCGGGACGAACTCATTCAGGTGACCGCGAGAGCTTTGTCGTCACGAAGCTGAAGCAGGCCAATCGGCGGGTGCTCGGCTGGGCCTTCGAGCGGCAGGGCCTGGTGCTGGTCTTCGTCGCCGCTGCGGTCGCGGTGGCGGGCTATGCCGCGAGCCAGATGCCCCGCAGCTTTCTTCCTCCCTTCAACGAGGGGACGCTGGTCCTGTCGCTGCAGTACAATCCAGGCATTTCGCTCGCGGAATCGAGCCGTCTTGGCCTATTGGCGGAGCAGTTGCTCGCAGAGGTGCCCGAGGTGAAATCGGTCGGACGCCGTACCGGCCGCGCCGAGCTCGATGAACACGCCGAAGGCGTGCACTACAGTGAGATCGACGTCGATCTCACGCCGTCCAAGCGCCAGAAGGCGGACGTCTATGCGAGCATCAGGGAGGCCCTGTCCGCACTGCCGGCGTCGGTGGCCATCGGACAGCCGATCAGCCACCGCCTCGATCATCTCCAGTCGGGTATTCGTGCCCAGATCGTGCTCAAGATCTTCGGCCAGGACCTCGAGATGTTGCGGCGGCTGTCCGAAACGGTACGCCAGCGTCTATCGACGATCCCGGGCCTGGTCGATCTCCAGGTCGAGAAGCAGGTGCTGATTCCGCAGGTGCGGGTTCAAATCGACCATGCCCGCGCCGCGCTTCACGGCCTGACGCCGGCTGCGGTCACCCAGGCACTCGACGCGCTGTCCAATGGCCGGAAGGTCTCCCAGATCGTCGACGGCAATCGCCGCTTCGACGTCGTGATGCGCCTGTCGGAGCAGGACCGTTCGACGACGGGGCTGCACAATTTGCTCATCCCGACCGGGTCGGAGTTCGTCCCGCTGAGCGCTTTGGCCGACATCGTCGAGACAGACGGGCCGAACCAGATTCAGCGGGAGGGGACCCAGCGCAGGATCGTCGTCTACGGCAACGGGGACGGGCGCCGCGACATCGCCGATATCGCTGCCGACATTCAGAGGTCGGTTCGCGAGCTCGATTTCCCGCAAGGCTACACGATCAGCCTCGAAGGCGCGTTCCAGGCGCAGCAGGAGGCGACCTGGCGCATCGGCGTTCTGTCGCTGGCCTCGATGGCGATGATCTTCGTCGTCCTCTACAGCCGCTACCGGTCGATCGCACTGGCGCTGATCATCATGGGCGGCATTCCACTCGCTTTGATCGGCAGCGTCGCTGCGCTGAAGATCTCCGGGCAGCCCTTGTCGGTGGCCTCGATGATCGGCTTCATCACACTGGCTGGCATCTCGGCGCGCAACGGGATCTTGAAGATCTCGCACTACATCAATCTCGCCATCCACGAAGGCGAGCGTTTCGGGGCCGCCCTGGTCATTCGCGGCAGCATGGAGCGCCTCAGTCCGGTGCTGATGACCGCGCTTTGCGCAGGACTAGCGCTCACGCCGCTCTTGATCGGAGCGGACGAGCCGGGCCGGGAAATCCTGCACCCGGTGGCCGTGACGATCTTCGGCGGCCTGCTCAGCGCCACGATCCTCGACACAATCGTGACCCCGATTCTGTTTCTGATGTTCGGCAAACAGCCGCTGCAGCGACTGGTGGCCGGACACGCCGCAACGTTCACCCCCGCGGAAGCCTATTGATGCGCGGACAACCACCGAGGAGCCTACAATGAGAATATATATCGGCCTTGCCATGACGGCTGTGATGATCGCGACGCTGGATGTTGCCGCGGCGCAGACGAAGGGCAGCAACGGCGGCCCCGTCGTCAAGTCGCAAGGACATCCGATCGAATTCGTCAGCAAGGGGACCGACATCGTCTTCTACGTTGGGGACGACGATGGATCGCCGCTGTCGACCAAGGATATGCGCGGACGCGCAACGATTCAGGATGGCGGCAAGACGGTCACCGTTCCGCTTGCGCCGGCCACTCCCAACATGATGACGGGAAAGCTGCAGGCCGAGCTGTCGCCGAAGGCGATCGTGGTGTTCTCCGGCAGCTTGCACGGTCATTCGCTGACCGCGAGATATGCTGCGCAATGATTGACATGTGAAAAGGCGCGCCGCGCACCCGCAACGCGTCGGTGCTCGCGACCGACATCGGCGATTTCGCTGCGACAAAACCGCGATAAATAGTGGATCAATCAATACAGCCTGAGCATCGATCGGGATGGAATGAGCACGTAAGATACGCCCTCAGAAAATGTCGCAACGGAGGATCGACAATGGGCAATGCAACTCTCTTATCGAAGATTCGATTTGGTGCGGCTGGCATCATGCTTCTTGCCGCGACCTCGATGGCATGCGCGGCCTGGCCGGAAAGGAATATCACCTTTATCGTTCCATTCCCGGCCGGAGGCTCGTCCGACATGGTCGCGCGAGCAATCGGACAGAAGGTCTCCGATACGCTGGGGCAGCCGGTGGTCGTCGAAAACCGCTCCGGCGCAACGGGTGCGCTTGGAGCAACAGCGGTGGCCCGGGCGGCAGCGGATGGATACACCATTCTCGTCGGCTCGATCGGTGTCTATGCGACGAATCCATTTCTTCAGCCCAATCTGAAGTATGATCCTCTGAAGGACTTCGACCTCTTGACGGTCGCTGTGCGCGCACCGAACGTCCTGGTTGCCAACTTGAACTTTCCGGCAAGCACGGTCGCCGAATTGGTGGACCAACTGAAGAAGGCTCCCGGCAAGATCACTTTTGCAAGCTCGGGTGCGGGTTCGTCCGATCATCTCACGGCGGCGCTGTTCTGGCAGCGCACTGGGACGACCGGCCTCCACGTGCCGTATCGCGGCGGGGCGCCTGCCGTGAGTGATCTCATCGCGGGGCATGTCAACGCATCGTTTCAAAACATCAACGCCGTCATCGGGCAAATTCAATCCAAGCAGCTCAAGGTCCTCGCCATCACCGGCGATGCCAGATCCCCTCTTTTGCCCGAAGTGCCTACCTTGAAGGAACTTGGGATCGATGGTGTGGACGTCTTTTCGTGGCAGGCGGTGGCTGCTCCGAAGGGCCTTCCTGCCGACGTGAAGGCAAAATTGCATGGCGAGATCGTCGCGGCGCTGAAGGCACCGGACGTACGCAAACGAATGGAGGATATCGGCCTCGAAATCGTGGCCAACACCCCGGAGCAATTCCAGGAGTTTCTGGTCTCTGAGCTGGCCCGCTGGAAGCGGGTCATCGAGACCGGCAACATCACCGTGGAATAGGCTGCCTTGGGCGTGCTCGAGCCTCTCGCGGGAGGGACTAGAGCATGATCCGGAAAAGTGCGTAGCGGTTTTCCGAAAAGATCATGCGCAACCAATAAGCTAAAGCGCGATGACGATTCATCCTAATCGCATCGCGCACTAGGCTCGATACACCCCTCGCGACGATGCCATAATACCCCTGTTTTGCCCGACGGATCAAATTCGTTTCGTAAAATCCGTAAGTCGTTGATTTTGCAGCCGCCGGCTACTGTGCATGGGGTTGTTTTTCGCGCTTTTTGTTTTTGGGCCCTCGATCATGCCCGGTCGGGCAGCAGCTCGCCGAGCGAACGGATGATGCGGTCGGGCTTGACCGTCGAGCCCTCGGGCAGGCCATCGCCATGCACGTCCATCCAGATCGCATAGATGCCGAGGCGCTGCGGCGTCACGACTTCCCATTCCAGATTGTCGCCGATCATCCAGGTGTCCTCAGCGGTGACGCCGAGCGCCTGCATCGCGTGCAGATAGGCGCGCTCCTCGGGCTTGCCGAAGCCATGCTCGCCTTCGATCTGGATGTGGTCGAAGCGATGCGCCAGCTCGAAGCGCTCGACCTTGGCGCGCTGCATGTCGGCGGCGCCGTTGGTGACCAGCGCGAGCTTGATGCCGAGCGCCTTGAACTGGTCGATCGCCTCATGCGCGCCGGGAAAGACGAACATCTCCTCCTCGCGATAGGCGGTGAAGCGGTCGGCGAGGCGAATGGCGAGGTCGTCGGGCAGGGCGCGGTGGCCTGCGGCCGCGAGCGCGGCGAAGCCGCCCTTCACGGTGAGGTGACGCGCCTCGGCGAGCTTCATCCGCCACGCGGCTTCCGCATTGGCCCAGAAGTTTCGCGCGAAGGCCAGCACCGCGGTTGCGACCATCGGCGGCGGCAGCGGGGCCAGCTCTTCGGCGAATTCGGCCGTGATCGTGTTCCAGGCGATCTCGGGCCGGCCATAGGCCGACAGGATGGTGTCGTCCATGTCGATCAGCATGGCGCGGGGCAGCGGCGGCAGTACGGCGTTCATGGCCACTTCACCTCCGGCGGCAGCGACGACAGGATGGAGTCGACATTGCCGCCCGTCTTCAGTCCGAAGATGGTGCCGCGGTCGTAGAGCAGGTTGAACTCGACGTAGCGGCCGCGGCGGATCAATTGCTCCTCGCGGTCCGCAGGGGTCCAGGCGCTCGCGAAGTTGCGTCGCACGATCTCGGGATAAATCTTCAGGAAGGCGCGGCCGACGTCCTGGGTGAAGGCGAGGTCGGCGTCCCAGTCGCCGCTGTCGTGCCAGTCGTAGAAGATGCCGCCGATGCCGCGCGCCTCTTTCCGGTGCGGCAGGTAGAAATACTCGTCGCACCATTTCTTGTACTTGTCGTAATCGGCAACGCCGCTCGGCTGCGCGCAGGCCTGTTTCATCGCGGCATGGAAGGCGATGCTGTCGGGATCGTCCTGCGTCCGCCTTCGCTCTAGCACCGGCGTCAGGTCGGCGCCGCCGCCGAACCAGGCCTTCGTGGTGACGACGAAGCGCGTGTTCATGTGTACGGCGGGAACGTTCGGATTGCGCATGTGCGCGATCAGCGAGATGCCCGAGGCCCAGAATTTTGGATCCTCCGCCGCGCCGGGGATCTGGGCCCGGAATTCGGGTGCGAACTCGCCGTGCACGGTCGAGCAGTGCACGCCGACCTTCTCGAACAGCCGGCCATGCATCATCGACATCACGCCGCCGCCGCCAGCCGCGCCGGAATGGTCGGTGCGCTGCCAAAGCGTGCGCTTGAAGCGGCCGACCTCGCCCGGATAGAGGCTTTGCGGTGCGTCGTCCTCGAGCCGCTCGAAGCTCGCGCAGATGTCGTCGCGCAAGCGCTCGAACCAGGCGCGGGCGCGGGCCTTGCGGGCTTCGATCGTCGTGACGTCCATCTGCATTCGCGGATCGCGTCCTATCTGATGCCGAGCGATTTGTGGGTCTGCACGCTGAGCCGCCATTGCGGATGGTGCAGGCAATAATCGATCGCGCGCGCGGTGTTCTCGATGACCTCAGGCCCGTCCATCGGCTGCAGCGAGAAGCGCTCGAAGGCGAGATCCTCGAATGCTTCGGGCATCGCCAAGGCCTGGGGATAGACCAGCTTCAGCTCGTGGCCGCGCCGCAGGACCAGCTCGCTGCCGCCCTTTGGGCTGACGCAGATCCAGTCGAGCCCATCAGGAGCTGCGATCGTGCCGTTGGTCTCGACGCCGATCTCGAAGCCTCGTTCGTGCAGCGCCTCGATTAGCGCAGCGTCGACCTGGAGCAGCGGCTCGCCGCCGGTCAGCACCACATAGCGGTTGGCGTCCGCCGCCGTCCATTGCGCGGCGATGGTATCGGCGAGTTCCGCAGCCGAGCCATAGCGCCCGCCGAGCGTGCCGTCGGTGCCGACGAAATCCGTGTCGCAGAACTTGCAGGTCGCATCCGCGCGGTCGGCCTTCCGCCCGCTCCAGAGGTTGCAGCCGGCAAAGCGGCAGAACACCGACGCGCGCCCGGCATGGGCGCCTTCGCCTTGCAGGGTCAGGAAGATCTCCTTGACCGCGTAACTCAAGCCTCTCTCCTCAACCTGTCAAACCTTGCGGGTTCCGGATCTGCCGCAGCGCCTCGCCGGCGGCCATGGCCACGCTCATGGCCACATTGAGCGACCGCAGCCCCGCTTTGATCGGGATCACCAGACGCGCATCGGCGGCCTCGACCACCGCGTCGGTGACGCCGGCGCTCTCGCGCCCGAATAGCAGGATGTCCGAGCTCTGGTAACGAAAATCGCGATAGTCGGTGGCGGCCTTGGTGGTGAACAGCAGCAGCCGGTGGCCCTGGCCAGCGCGCCAGTCCTCGAATGTCGCCCAGGAGACGTGGCGGTTCAGCCTGACATGGTCGAGGTAATCCATTCCCGCCCGGCGGAACAGGCGGTCCGAGATGGGGAAGCCCGCCGGTTCGATGATATGGGCATCGAGCCCCAGGCAGGCGCAGAGGCGAAGAATCGTGCCGGTGTTCTGGGGGATGTCGGGCTGGAAAAGTGCGATCTGCATGGGCGGCGGCGAGTTGGCTTGCGGGCGCAAAATGTCTCAATAAAACATCGCCCGCACGGGAATTCGTGCATTGCACGCTCCCACGCCGTTAGCGGGCTTGCGCTCGCCCGGCAAGGGTGCCAATAGAACGATTCTGGACTGCTGTTTCACCCGTTTAGAGGTGAAAAAGCCAAGTTCTGCCGCCGCGGGGGGCCGCGGGCGCCGGCAGCCTTTCCGGGGACCTCTTGGGCGCCCCTCGGAGCGGTTCCACCGGTAGCACAAGAAGAAAGGGTTGGAATCGTGACGACAGCGTCTTCGGCGGACCATCCGACACGCCGTGATTTCTTATTCGTTGCAACAGGGGCATTTGCAGCAGTAGGGGGCGCGGCTGCGCTCTGGCCCTTCATCTCCCAAATGAATCCGGATGCCTCGACCATCGCCGCCGGTGCGCCGATCGAGGTCGATCTCAGCCCGATCGCGGAAGGTCAGGACATCAAGGTGTTCTGGCGCGGCAAGCCGATCTACATCAGTCACCGCACCAAGAAGCAGATCGACGAGGCGCGCGCCGTCAACGTGGCGAGCCTGCCGGATCCGCAGACCGACGAGGCCCGGGTCAAGTCGGGCCACGAGCAGTGGCTGGTCGTGATCGGCATCTGCACCCATCTCGGCTGTATCCCGATCGCTCATGAAGGCAGCTACGACGGCTTCTTCTGCCCCTGCCATGGTTCGGTGTACGATACGTCCGGCCGCATTCGCCAGGGCCCTGCGCCCTCGAACCTGCCCGTGCCGCCGTACCAGTTCGTTTCCGACACCAAAATCCAGATCGGCTGAGCTTCGGACTCAAGTCCGAAGCTTCGCGCCGTCTCGTCGTACTATTTCCTCAGGATCGCATCATGAGCGGACCATCCGACTACCAGCCGAGCAATCCGGCCCTGCAATGGATCGAGCGGCGCCTGCCGATTTTTGGTCTCATCCATTCCTCCTTCGTCGCCTATCCCACCCCGCGCAACCTGAACTATTGGTGGACCTTCGGCGCCATTCTTTCCTTCATGCTCGGAATGCAGATCCTGACCGGCGTGATCCTGGCGATGCACTACACGCCGAACGCCGATCTCGCCTTCAAGTCGGTCGAGCTGATCGTCCGTGACGTGAACTACGGCTGGCTGCTGCGCAACATGCACGCGGTCGGCGCCTCGATGTTCTTCGTCGCCGTCTACGTCCACATGTTCCGCGGTCTGTACTACGGGTCGTACAAGGAGCCGCGTGAGGTGCTGTGGATCCTCGGCGTCATCATCTACCTCCTGATGATGGCGACCGGCTTCATGGGCTACGTGCTGCCCTGGGGCCAGATGAGCTTCTGGGGCGCCACCGTCATCACCAATTTGTTCTCGGCCGTTCCCTATGTCGGCGAGAGCATCGTGACGCTGCTCTGGGGCGGCTATGCAGTCGGCAACCCGACGCTGAACCGCTTCTTCTCGCTGCACTATCTCTTGCCGTTCGTGATCGCGGGCGTCGTCGTGCTCCACGTCTGGGCGCTGCACGTCGCCGGCCAGAACAACCCTGATGGCGTCGAGCCGAAGACGGAAAAGGACACGGTGCCGTTCACGCCGCATGCGACCATCAAGGACATGTTCGGCGTCGCCTGCTTCCTGCTGCTGTACGCTTGGTTCATCTTCTACATGCCGAACTATCTCGGCGACGCCGACAACTACATTCCGGCGAACCCGGGCGTGACGCCGCCGCACATCGTGCCGGAATGGTATTACCTGCCGTTCTACGCGATCCTGCGCTCGATTCCCGACAAGCTCGCGGGCGTCATCGCGATGTTCGGCGCGATCATCATCCTGTGCTTCCTGCCGTGGCTCGACACCGCCAAGACCAAGTCCTCGAAGTACCGTCCGCTCGCCAAGCAGTTCTTCTGGATCTTCGTCGCGGTCTGCATCCTGCTCGGCTATCTCGGCGCACAGCCGCCGGAAGGCATCTACGTCATCGCCGGCCGCATCCTGACGTTCTGCTACTTCGCCTACTTCCTGATCGTGCTGCCGCTGCTCGCGCGCATCGAGAAGCCGCGGCCGGTGCCGAACTCGATCTCGGATGCCGTGCTGGCCAAGACCGGCAGCCGGTCGACGCCGATGGTATCGACCGCGATCGTGCTGGCGCTCGCCGGCTCGCTGTTCGCGGGCTCGATCGACAGCGCGAAAGCGGCCGAAGGCGGCGACAAGCCTCCGGGCAACAAGTGGTCGTTCGCGGGCCCGTTCGGTACGTTCGATCGCGGCGCCCTGCAGCGCGGCCTGAAGGTCTACAAGGAGGTCTGCGCCAGCTGCCACGGCCTGTCCTTCGTCGCCTTCCGTAACCTCGCCGAGCCCGGCGGGCCCGGCTATTCGGTGGCGCAAGCCGCGGCGTTTGCATCCGAGTACAAGGTCAAGGACGGCCCGAACGATGCGGGGGACATGTTCGAGCGCCCGGGCCGGCCGGCGGACTATTTCCCCTCGCCGTTCGCGAACGAGCAGGCCGCGCGTGCCGCGAACGGCGGTGCGGCGCCGCCGGACCTGTCCCTGATCACCAAGGCGCGCTCCTACAAGCGCGGCTTCCCCTGGTTCATCTTCGACGTCTTCACCCAGTACCAGGAGCAGGGGCCTGACTATGTCACCGCGCTGCTCCAGGGCTATGAGGACAAGGTGCCGGAGGGCGTCACCCTCCCGGAGGGCTCGTACTACAACAAGTACTTCCCGGGCCACGCCATCAAGATGCCGAAGCCGATCAGCGACGGCCAGGTGACCTATGACGACGGCTCGCCGACCACGGTCGCGCAGTATTCCAAGGACGTCACCACCTTCCTGATGTGGACCGCAGAGCCGCACATGGAAGCGCGCAAGCGCCTCGGCTTCCAGGTCTTCGTGTTCCTGATCATCTTCGCGGGCCTGATGTACTTCACCAAGAAGAAGGTCTGGGCCGCCTCGCACTGAGCGGCGCGAGACTCGATGAAATGAAAAGCCCCCGTAAGGGGGCTTTTTTTCGGCCCAACTCTCCGTCATTCCGGGTTCGGTGCTGCGCACCGCCCCGGAATGACGGGAGTGTGGATTGCGTCGCGCCCGACTAGACGCCACAATAACCCTCAACCGCTCCCCAAAAAATGCGTCGGAGGACACCATGGGAACCAGCATCACCTTCAAGCGCCCGGACGGTAAGGACGCCTCGGGCTATCTCGCCAATGCCGGGCGCGGCAATGCGCCGGGCGTCGTCGTGATCCAGGAATGGTGGGGCCTATCCGATCAGATCAAGGGCCTGTGCGACCGCTTCGCGCTGGCCGGCTTCGACGCGCTGGCGCCCGATCTCTACAAGGGCAAGGTGGTGCCGTATCACGACACGGACAGCGCCAACAAGGAGATGAACTCGCTCGACTTCATGGACGCCACCACGCAGACCGTGCGCGGCGCCACGCAATATCTGTCGCGCAACGGCGCCAAGGTCGGGCTGACCGGCTTCTGCCTCGGCGGCGCCGTGACCATCATCGGCGCGACCAAGATCCCGGAGCTCGCGGCCGGCGTCGTGTTCTACGGCATTCCGCCGGAGCAGGCGGCCAAACCCGCCGACGTCAAGATCCCGCTCCAGGCCCATTTCGCCAACAAGGACGATTGGTGCACGCCGGAGCTGGTCAACGGCTTCGAAAAGGCCATGAAGGCCGCCGGCAAGTCGCTTGAGCTGTTCCGCTATGACGCCGAGCACGCCTTCGTCAACGAGCAGCGCCAGGCCGTGCACGACCGCGAAGCCGCCGAACTCGCCTGGGGCAGGGCGACGGAGTTTTTCAGGAAGCATCTGGGCTAGCACTAGCGGTAGTGCGCGGGTTGATCTGCGCACGTGTTGCATCGCCATAACGGCTCGCTGCAATCATAGGCTGCAGCCGTGTAGCGCTTCGCTACGCGACTGTGGAGGGGGTGATGATTGTGGATGGTCGGTTAACGACGGTTGTTTTGCCTCGCGGGCGGCTGGAGGCGGCCCAGGACCCTGAGAAGGCCGAATATCTAACCCACGCGGTGGTCGACTACGTCAACCAAATGCAACGCGTCGGTGTGTACTCCGGACGTGAACTGCCCGCTGTGGCCATGCAGGCCTATCACGCCGACTACTATCTGGCTCAGGTCAACAACGGCGGTCACAGCCAGTTCATCGGTAACACGGGCGTTTCGATGCTTCCCACGACGTCTGGCGATGCGCTCGCCGGACTCGAAGCGATGGGAGCGAGCGCGCAACATCGTATATTGCAGGAAATGATCGCTTGGGTAGGGGATAATCCCCAAGAGAGCGTGCAGCAGAATGGCTTCGAGAACCGAGCCTCGGCGCTCGATGCGCTTGATCGTCGCTTCTATGAAGCAGAAGGACAGCAACCAATGACACAACTTGCGGCCCGATGGATCGCAAGCTGGCCTGAATTGCATGCTGTCGCGCAGGAACAGTACGCCTCCGAAATCAAACGGCTTGCGCAACTTAATCCACATCTGTCGCAACGTCGGATCTGGCTGAGCGTTCGCCACATCAGCTCCCAGATCACTGACCGCCTGCAGCTCACGATCGCCGCCGCGTGCGGGGCGGTGAGGCCTGACCCGGAGCTCAAGCTTCAGGTGTTCGCGGGAAGCAATATGGATGCTGAAGGGGCGCAGGGCATTGCCATTGGCGTCAAGACTGACAAGGGTTCGCGCCTGTGCGTCTACGAGCAGGCGGGTGGAGAATTTTACGAATTCGGCCCGGGCAGCCAGAGCCCGAAGCCGTCGGACATGCATGAAGTATTGAAGAGCTTTCCGCCCACACTGGTGGGCGCGCGGTTGTCGACTGTAGGCGCTGACACGATCCGGAATTTCTTGAGAATTGCCGAGCAAAATCTGGCGGCCGAAGCGATCGACCTCCTGTTGCGAAAATTGGATCTGGATCCGGCCGCGATGATCACGGCGCTGCGCGTGAGCGACGATCGTGCCAGATGGTGTGCGGTTACAGGGAAGATCAGTGTTTTGGTTGAAACCTTGGCGGACCGTGGCAACGTCATCGGATCGGACGGTGAACTCCTGCTCACGGTAACACGAGCCGAAATCGGGCAGCATGGTGCGGAGGCAGCCCTGGGGCGCGACAGCCTCCCGGCCCAGTGATGACCCTCGCTGAGTCACTCTCTTTTGCCGGATGAGGCGGCCAGCCCACCCTTGACGCCGCCCCCGGGCCATGGTGAGTATCCGCCCATGAGCACCGTCGTCCGCCCAGCCCGTCTTTGGTGGCGCACCTCCTGACGAGGTGGCCGGTGCGATTTCCTTTCTCAAAATCGCTAGAGGTCGCCACGCAGTGCGGCGGCCTTCTCGTTTGTCCTGTGTGGCGTTCCCTCGGCAAGTCTCGTAAGAGGACGACATGAACAGGACAGTCTTTGCCCTCCCGGCCAGAAGCGCCTATTCGACCCGCGCGGGTCTTGCGATCACGCGCGTGGCCGAGCAGTTCACCGGCGGCGCCAACAGGCTCGACGACCTCGTCAGCCTGCTCGACCGCCGCCGCGGCGTGGTGCTGTCCTCAGGGACGACCGTGCCCGGCCGCTACGAGAGCTTCGATCTCGGCTTTTCCGATCCGCCGCTCAAGCTCGAGACCGTTGGTATCGACTTCAAGCTCGAAGCGCTGAACGCGCGCGGAGAGGTGCTGATCGCCTTCCTCGGCGATGTCCTGCACGAGCCTTGCGTCGTGATCTCCGAGAAGACCGCGACGCGCCTTGCCGGCCACATCATCCGCGGCGATGCCCCGGTCGAGGAGGACCAGCGCACGCGGCGCGCCAGCGTGATGTCGCTGGTGCGCGATCTCGTCGCCGCCTTCTCCGCTGGCGATGACGGCCTGCTCGGCCTGTTCGGCGCCTTCGCCTACGACCTCGTCTTCCAGATCGAGGACCTCGTGCAGAAGCGCCCGCGCGAGGCAGACCAGCGCGACATCGTGCTTTATGTGCCCGACCGCCTGCTCGCCTACGATCGCGCCACCGGCCGCGGCGTGGTGCTCTCATACGATTTCGCCTGGAAGGGCAGATCGACCGAAGGCCTGCCGCGCGAGACCGCCGACAGCCCCTACCTGAAGACGCCGCGCCAGGGCTTTGCCGATCACGCGCCGGGCGAATATCAGGCCACGGTCGAGACCGCGCGCGCCGCCTTTGCCCGCGGCGATCTGTTCGAGGCCGTGCCCGGCCAGCTGTTCGCCGAGCCCTGCGACCGGTCGCCGGCCGAAGTGTTCCAGCGCCTCTGCGTCATCAACCCGTCGCCCTACGGCGCGCTGATGAACCTCGGCGAGGGCGAGTTTCTCGTCTCGGCTTCGCCCGAAATGTTCGTGCGCTCGGACGGCCGCCGCGTCGAGACCTGCCCCATCTCCGGCACGATCGCGCGCGGCCTTGATGCGATCGGCGATGCCGAGCAGATCCGCCAGCTCCTGAACTCGGAGAAGGACGAGTTCGAGCTCAACATGTGCACCGACGTCGACCGCAACGACAAGGCGCGCGTCTGCGTGCCCGGCACCATCAAGGTCCTGGCGCGCCGCCAGATCGAGACCTACTCGAAGCTGTTCCACACCGTCGACCACGTCGAGGGCATGCTGCGCCCCGGCTTCGATGCGCTCGATGCCTTCCTCACCCACGCCTGGGCCGTCACAGTCACCGGCGCGCCGAAGCTGTGGGCGATGCAGTTCGTCGAGGACCACGAGCGCTCGCCGCGGCGCTGGTATGCCGGCGCGATCGGCGCGGTGAATTTCGACGGCAGCATCAATACCGGCCTCACCATCCGCACCATCCGCATGAAGGATGGCCTCGCCGAAGTGCGCGTCGGCGCCACCTGCCTGTTCGATTCAGACCCCGCCGCAGAAGACCGCGAGTGCCAGGTCAAGGCCGCCGCGCTGTTCCAGGCGCTGCGCGGCGATCCGCCGAAGCCGCTCTCGACCTTTGCGCCCGATGCCACCGGCTCGGGCAAGCAGGTGCTGCTGATCGACCATGACGACAGCTTCGTGCACATGCTCGCCGATTATTTCCGCCAGGTCGGCGCCAGTGTCACCGTGGTCCGCTATGTGCATGCGCTCGACATGCTCAAGCGGAAGAGGTGGGACTTGCTGGTGCTGTCGCCCGGGCCCGGGCGCCCTGAGGATTTCGGGATCAAGACGACGATCGATGCGGCGCTGGAGCAGAAGCTGCCGGTGTTCGGTGTCTGCCTCGGCGTGCAGGCGATCGGCGAATATTTCGGCGGCGAGCTCGGTCAGCTCACCCATCCCGCCCACGGCCGGCCCTCGCGGGTGCAGGTGCGCGGCGGACGGCTGATGCGCAACTTGCCGAACGAGATCGTCATCGGCCGCTATCACTCGCTCTTCGTCGAGCGCGACAGCATGCCGGAGGTGCTCAGCGTCACCGCCAGCACCGAGGACGGCGTCGCCATGGCGCTGGAGCACAAGACCCTGCCGGTCGCCGGCGTGCAATTCCACCCGGAATCGCTGATGTCGCTCGGCGGCGAGGTGGGGCTACGTATTGTCGAAAATGCGTTCCGGCTGGAAGCGGGGGCGAATTGAGTGCAGGATATTTCACCTCGTCATTCCGGGATGGTGCGCTAGCACCAGACCCGGAATCTCGAGATTCCGGGTTCGATGCTGACGCATCGCCCCGGAATGACAACTGAGATGAGATAACGAATGACCTTTGACCACGACATCAAGGCGAGCGTCCGCACCATCCCGGATTATCCCAAGCCCGGGATCATGTTCCGCGACATCACCACCTTGCTCGCGGACGCGCGCGCGTTCCGCCGCGCCGTGGACGAGCTCGTCAACCCCTGGGCCGGCAACAAGATCGACAAGGTCGCCGGCATGGAGGCGCGCGGCTTCATCATCGGCGGCGCGGTGGCGCATCAGCTCTCGGCGGGCTTCGTGCCGATCCGCAAGAAGGGCAAGCTGCCGCATACCACGGTGCGCATCGCCTATTCGCTCGAATACGGCATCGACGAGATGGAGATGCATGTCGACGCGGTCGCACCCGGCGAGCGCGTGATCCTGGTCGACGACCTCATCGCCACCGGCGGCACCGCGGAAGGCGCGGTCAAGCTGCTGCGCCAGATCGGTGCCAACGTGGTTGCCGCCTGCTTCATCGTCGACCTGCCCGAGCTCGGCGGCGCCGCCAAGCTGCGCGCCATGGACGTGCCCGTGCGCACGCTGATGTCGTTCGAGGGGCACTGAGCGTCCTGGTCGTTTCGCCTACGACCGCTGCAATATCAGGCTGAGCTCGAGCTCCCGGAAGGCGATGTAATTGCGCCGGGTCCACTGGTGCAGTTCGGTGGAAGAGTCCTTCTCCTGGCGCAGATAGCCGGTGAAGGAGAAATTCAGCCGATCGATATAGGTCTTCAGGAAACCCGGCAGCGCCGGCAGGCGGAATAGCCGGCCGCCTCCCATCGCCGGCGGCAGCTCGCCGCGGACGACATATTCGTTGTCGACCGTGACCAGGTTCATCCGCGGGATCTGCCCGCGCAGCATCTCGTGGGCGCGGGCCGAGACGCGGTCGGTATCGGCGATGAACAGGATCTGTGGCGCCACGTGGCGGCGCGCTGCCTCCTTCAACAGGCCGATCTCGTCGGTCATCTTGAAGAACTCGTCGAAGGCGTGGAAGCCGAGGTCGATCACCTTGGCGAGCCCGTCGTCGACGATGACGCGGTCCATCAGCTGCATCTTGCCGAAGGTGTCGATCACGTCGGCGGTCTCGGTCACCTTCGGCAGGTAGTCGAGCAGCGACGGCTCCTTCAGGTTGACGTCGAAGGCCGCGACATTGCCGTTCTTGAGCAGCAGGAATTCCGCGAGCAGCCGCGCCAACAGGGTCTTGCCGACCTGCGGGCGGGGCGAGCAGATGATGTAGACGGGCGTCGCGGGCATCACGAACTATTATCTGAGCGAACTCACCGCCCAATCCAGCCGTATCAGCCCGGCTTGCGCAACTATTTTTCGCTGTTGCGCGTGGCGGCTTTCGAACCGACGATGTCGGTCAGGCGGATGCGGTCGAACTCGCTCCAGACATTGGCGAGCCAGTGCCGGACATAGCCGCGCAGCACGAACGAATAGTTCGCGGCCTCGTCATTGATGCCCTTGTTGGCGACGAATTTCAGGAACGGGACGGAGGACACCTCGACCTGCTCATAGGCCATCTCGTTGAGCTTGGGGATGGTCAGCTCGGTCGCGTCCTTGATGCGGTGGAAGTAGGAATTATAGGTCGCCTGGTCCCACTGGAAGAACTGGGTGTCGTTGATGAAGTTCTTCACCAGGAAATACTTCGCGCCGCCCATGAAGCCCGCCGTCTCCGCGATCTCCTCCAGCGAGGCGATCGAGGGTCCGAGGATGTGGAACACGGCGAAGGTGATCTGGCCGGCCTTGGCGGCGTCGAGGAAGCCGATGTCGCGGAGCGAGGCCAGCGCCGGCGAGAGCAGGCCGGCGCGGACGTCGATCACGGTGACCGAGGGGCTGACAGCGTTGAGCGTGTCGAAAATCTTCATCTGGTCCGACGTCGTCGTCATGTCGACGATCTCGGTGATGTCGGGGTGGAAGCGTTTCAGGGTTCCGCGCGGCGACTCCGTATCGAACGCCCGCGTCGGCACGTTGTTGGCTGAGAAATAATCGAGCAGGGTGCGCGATACCGTGGTCTTGCCGACCCCGCCCTTGTCCGCGCCCACCACAACCACTGCCGGCTTTGCCATTGCTGTCCCCTAACGCGCGCCCCCGATCGCGAGGTCGCAATCGGCCGGGCCCCAAATCGATGTCCCGAAAGACGTCCCAAGTCTGCTGTTGGGCGCGAACATGGCAGAAACAAGGGAGAATTCAATTCCTCGCGCTCCACTTACGGCGATTCCCGAGGTTTTTCCCGATTGCCGGGAAACCCGCCACATGAAGCGGCAAATCACGCCGTCAGTGACGGCCCCACGGTCCCATCGGATTGGTTGCCGGGGCTCCTGAGGGACTGGGCGCGGGAACGGGCGGCGGGTTGGCGGGACCGGCCGCATCGCTCCACGGCCCCTGCGAGAGTGGCGGCGGCCCGTCCTGCGCGCCGGCTTGTTCGGTCTCGAGTTGTTCCGTCTCTTCGGTGGGGTCCGGCAGCGGGCCCGGATCGCGCCCGCCGGCGAACTTGACCAGCGCGTCGACCCGGGACTGCACGGAAGGGTGGGTCGCGAACAGATCGGCAAAGCCCTCGCGCGGATTGTCGACGCAGAGCTCCATCACCGCCGAGGTGGCGCCCGGCAGCTCGCCGCGGCCCTCGATCTTGCGCAGCGCCGAGATCATCGCGTCGGGATCTTTCGTCAGCTCGACCGAGCCGGCATCGGCGAGATATTCGCGTGACCGCGACAGCGCGAGCTTCACCACCTGCGACAGCAGCCAGGCCAGCACGATCAGCACGATGGCGATGATGATGACGATGATCGCGCCGCCGCCGGAGCTCTTGCTGTCGCTCGAAGAGGACGACCGCGACGACGAGGAGGAACCCGAGGACGAGGAGCCGCCGGAGCTCCAGTTCAGATTCGTGAACAGACGGAAGAACAATTCGCCGAAGAAGCCGACCACGCCGGCGATGATGACGGCAACCACCATCAGTTGCACGTCGCCGTTCTTGATGTGGGTCAGCTCATGGCCGAGCACCGCCTCGATCTCCTTGTCGTTGAGCGCATCGAGGAGACCGGTGGTGACGGTGATGGAATATTGCCGCGGATTGAGGCCGGTCGCGAAGGCGTTCAGCGCCGGGCTCTCCATGATCTTCAGCTTCGGCATGGTGAGGCCGCGCGAGATGCAGAGGTTTTCGAGCAGATTGTAGAGCCGCGGCTGTTCCTGCCGGGTGACGCCGTGGCCGCCGGTCACGGCATCGATCATCGACTGGTGAAAGAAATAGGCGATCACGATCCAGACCGCCGCCACGACCGTCGCAATGGGCGCGGCCTTGAGCAGGTCGGAGAAGGCCCGGCTCAGATAGTAAGCGACCGTGCCGTTGCCGTTGATGACGACCTCGGCCACCAGTGCGCCGGCATAGACCAGCACATAGACCAGCGCGAACAAGCCGGCGAGCAGCAGCATCGAACGAAACTTGTTCGAGGCGATGTGCGTGTAGAGACCATACGCGGCCATGACGCGTCTTCGTCAATGTCCGTCGTTCCGGGGCGCGCCGAAGGCGTGAACCCGGAACCTCGAGATTCCGGGTTCGTCGCTTCGCGACGCCCCGGAATGACGGAGAGAAACAATGGGCATGTCAGACAATCAGAACTTCACCTGCGGCACGGTCTCGACCTCGGTGCGGCTGGCGCCGAGATCGAAGAAGTCCTTCTTGGTGAAGCCGAACATGCCGGCGAACAGAGCGGCCGGCAGCTGCTGGATGCCGGTATTGTATTCCTGCACCGCGTTGTTGAAGAAGCGACGGCTCGCCGCGATCTTGTTTTCGAGGTCGGAGAGCTCGGACGCGAGCTGCTGGAAATTGGCGTTGGCCTTGAGGTCGGGATAGGCCTCCGACAGCGCGATCAGCCGGCCGAGCGCGCCGGAGAGCTGGGTCTCGGCCGCGGACACCTGCGCCGGGCCCTGCGCCGACATCGCCGAATTGCGCGCCTTGATGACGTCGTCGAGCGTGCCGCGCTCGTGCGAGGCATAGCCCTTCACGGTCTCGACCAGGTTCGGGATCAGGTCGTGGCGCTGCTTGAGCTGCACGTCGATGTCGGCAAAGGCCTGGCCGACGCGCTGGCTCAGCGCCACCAGGCGGTTGTAGGCGCTGAAAGCGATCAGCGCGAGGACGACGAGGACGCCGAGAACGATCCAGCCGGTCGACATGGAGAACTCCTGAAGAGGGAAGAAGGCGGGCGCTAGGGTAGACGAAATTAACGCAGGATGAGAGCCCGGCGCGGAGGGAAGGTAAGACTTGGTCGGATCAGGAACGGCCCGAGTTCAAGGCAGGCACGGCCAGCGAAATTAACTTTCGGACATGACGGCATCGCCCCAGCGCCAGCGCCGGGCCTCGGCATAAGCTGCCTTGTCCCGCCGCGGGACTTTTGCCGGCGCAACCCCAGCCTCCGTGCAAAGCTTGGCCGCGATCTCGGCCTTGCCGATGTCCGGCGGTGCCAGCACGCGCGCGGCGCGGCTCGCGGGCGGGGTGCGGGTCAGGGCGACGTAGATGAAGCGCTCGTCCTCGAACGGCACCTCGGCGCCTTTGATCTGCCGGTGCGCCTGCGAGCGCGGCAGGCGCTGGCTGAAATGGCACCAGTCGGGCGCGATGAGCGGGCACGGCTTTTCGTGCGGGCAGGGCGCAGCGACGAAGGCGCCAGCTGCGATCAGCTGCTGCCGCACGGCGAGGATGCGGGCATAGCCGGCGGGCGTGCCGGGCTCGATCACCACCAGCGCGTGGCGCGCCCTGGCCCACATGGCTTCCGCGAGCTTGCGCTGATCGGCCTCGTTGAGCTCGCCGATAATGTAGCTGGCGATGACGAGATCGGCCTGTGAGACCTCGGCGAGGTTGCCGCCGGCATCGCCGGGCAGATAACGGCACTCCGCCAATCGCGAGCTGCCGTGTGCCAGTTCGAGCGCGAGCCGGCTCAGCGTGGCGTTGGCATCGAGCAGGGTAAAATCCTGTAGCGACGGAAAGGCTTCCGCGGCGGCCCAGCTGGCGGTGCCCGGACCGGCGCCGACGTCGAGCAATGTTTCGGGGGCGAGATCAGGCGCGATCTCGGTGAGCGCATTGAGGCTGGCCGCCACTGCCGCGTAGGTCGCGGGCATGCGCGCCAACGCATAAGCGAGCGCGTCGGCGTCCGACTTGATCGCGCCGGAGGTGCCGCCGGCCCGATACGTAGTCGAGATCCTCTGCGAGCGCTGGGCCGCGTCGCTGCGGGAGAAGCCCTGCAGCTTGCCGTCGAGGGCGGCTTTCAGTTCGGCGGGAAGGGTGGGGGAGATCATCGACACCCTCACGTCATTCCGGGGCGCGCGAAGCGCGAACCCGGAATCCAGAGATTGTCGCGCGAGATTCCGGGTTCTCGCTGCGCGAGCCCCGGAATGACGCCACAGGCGTCACGCCACGTTCTGGTCGAGGATGTCCACCGCCTCTTGCAGGCTCACCGACACCAGCTGCGAGACACCGCGCTCGGCCATGGTGACGCCGAACAGCCGGTTCATCCGCGCCATCGTGATCGGGTTGTGCGTGATGATGATGAAGCGCGTGTCGGTCGAGCCGGTCATCTCGTGGAGGAGGTTGCAGTACCGTTCGACGTTGTGGTCGTCGAGCGGCGCATCGACTTCGTCCAGCACGCAGATCGGCGACGGGTTGGTGAGGAACACCGCGAAGATCAGTGCCATCGCGGTCAGCGCCTGCTCGCCGCCCGAGAGCAGCGACAGCGTCTGCGGCTTCTTGCCCGGCGGCTTGGCGATGATCTCGAGGCCGGCTTCCAAGGGGTCGTCGCTCTCGATCAGGTGCAGCGCGGCTTCGCCGCCGCCGAACAGCTCGACGAACAGGCGCTTGAAGTGGTCGTTGACGACGTCGAACGAGGTCAGCAGCCGCTCGCGAGCCTCCTTGTTGAGGCTCTGGATACCCTGGCGCAGCCGCTTGATGGCCTCGACCAGGTCGTCGCGCTCGGTGACGAGACCGGTGTGCTGGGTCTCGACCTCGCGCAGCTCTTCCTCGGCGCGCAGATTGACGGCGCCGAGGCGCTCGCGGTCGCGGCGCATCTTCTCGAGATCTTCCTCGATCTCGTGCAGCGGCGGCAGCTCGGCGCCGGGCTCGATCTCGGCAAGGCCGGCGACGGCCTGCGGCTCGACCTCGAGCATGTCGCGGATCTCGCGTTCGATGTCCTCGAGCCGGCGGCGGGCGCCTTCCATGCGCTCCTCGGCGCGGGCGGTGGCCTCGCGGGCGCTGGAGAGCGCCTCGAGCGTCAGCTTGGCGACACGGTCGGTCTCGGCCATCGCGGTTTCCGCGCTGGCGAGCGCATCGGCGGCCATGCGGCGGTCGTTCTCGGCGTATTCGATCTCGGTGATCAGCGCGCTGCGCTTTTCGGCGAACACGGCCGGGGCGTTTTCGAGCTCGCTGCGCTCGATGGTGAGCTCGGCGATGCGGGCCTGGATGGTGTCGATGTGGGAGGCCGCGCTCTCCTTGCGGTTCTGCCACTCGGTCCGCTCGGCGAGGATCGCCTGTACGCGCCGGTCGGCGAGCTCGGCCTCGCGTGCCAGCGCCTGCGCCTCGGCGCGAACCTGGGCGGCCATGCGGCGGCGGCCTTCGATGTCGCTGCGGACGGCGGCGAGCTGGGTTTCGGTGTCTTCGCTCGACGGCAGCTCGCCGATGCCTGCCTGGGCGTATTCGTAGGCGGCCTCGGCTTCGGCGCGATCGGCGGCGAGCCGGCTGTGCGCTTCCGACAGCGTCGCCTTGCGCGCGGCATGGCGGCTGATCTCGCGCTCGGCATTGGCGTGGCGCTCGCGCGCGACGTTGAGCTCGCGCTGGGCGCCGCGCCAGGCTTCGCGGCTGGCGCCTTCGGTGCTCGCCGCCATCTGCAGCTCGGCTTCCGCGTTCTCCAGCGCCTGGCGCTTGATCTGCGCGTCGATGCGGGCCTGCTCCAGCTCGTTCTCGATGTCGACGAGGCGGGCGCGCTCGGCCAGGCGCCGCGCGGCGCCGGTCGGTGCGTGCGCCGCGGCGACGAAGCCGTCCCAGCGCCAGACGTCGCCCTCGGGCGAGACCAGCCGCTGGCCGGTCTTGAGCTGCGACACCAGCTCGGCGCCGCGCTCGCGTGGCACCACTCCGATCTGAGCGAGGCGGCGCGCCAGCTCGGCCGGCGCCTGCACATGGTTGGAGAGCGGAACGGCGCCTTCGGGCAGCTCCGGATCACCCTCGGTGTGTCCGACATTGGTCCAACGCATCGGCGCCGACGGATCGATCGGCGCATCGAGATCGTCGCCGAGTGCCGCGCCGATCGCCTTTTCAAAGCCCTTGTCGACGGTGATGCCGTCGATGATCGGCGGCCACAAATTCTTGGTCTCGCCGTTGACGATCTTGGAGATCGTGCGCGCCTCGGTCTCGAGCCGCTGCACGCGCTTGTCGGCCTCGACCAGCGGCGAGCGCGAGGATTCCAGCGTCTGGCGTGCCGCGACATGCGCCGCTTCGCTCGCCTGCGCCGCAGCTTCGGAGGCGGCCAGCGTCTCTTCCGCGGTCTCGACCAGCGCGGTCAGCTCGTCGAGATCGCCGAAGCCGCCGGTATCGGCGGCAAGCTTCTGCTCTTCCGCCGCGACGCTCGCGATCTCCTGATCGAGCCGGGCGAGCTTGTCGCGGTGGGTGCGGACGTTGGCCTCGAGCTGGTTGCGCTTCGCCGTGAGGTCGGCGAGCGCAGTGGTGAGCTCGGCGAAGCGCTGCTCGGTTTCGGTCAGCACCGCCTCGGCCTCGGCGACGCGCTCGTCGACGCCGGAGCGCTTCTCGACGCGCGACTTGATCTCTTCCTTCAGCTCGGCATCTTCGGCGTCGAGCCGCTGCAGCGCGACGTCGGCGTCCATGGTTTGTTGCTGAGCGCGGGAGATGTCGCCCTCGAACTGGGCGAGGCGGCGCTCGAGCTCAGCAACGCGCTCCTTGGCGCGCTCTTCCTCGCGGTCGAGCTGCTCGCGGGCATTGGTCAGGCGCTGCAGGCCGGCCGCGGCGCGCGCTTCGGCATCGCGCAGCGCCGGCATCTCGGCGGCGCGGATCGCCTGGATGCGGGCGGCTTCGGCTTGGTGCTGGGTGCGCTCGGCCATCTCGCGCACGGCGAGATCATGGGTCTGGCCGGATTCGTTGACGTCGGCATGGGCACCGATCCAGCGCAGATGGAACAGCGTGGCTTCGGCCTTGCGGACCTTGGCCGCAACCTCGCGGTAACGCACGGCCTGGCGGGCCTGCTTCTTCAGGCCCTCCATCTGGCCGGAGAGCTGGCCGATCACATCCTCGACGCGGGTGAGGTTGGTTTCGGCGGCCTTCAGCCGCAGCTCGGCCTCGTGGCGGCGGGCATGCAGGCCGGCGACGCCCGCGGCATCTTCCAGCACGCGGCGGCGCTGCTCGGGCTTGGCCTGGATGATCTCGCCGATCTTGCCCTGGTGGACGAGGGCGGGCGAGCGCGCGCCGGTGGCGGCGTCCGCGAACAGGATTTGCACGTCGCGGGCGCGCACGTCGCGGCCGTTGATGCGATAGACCGAGCCGGCCTCGCGCTCGATGCGGCGGGAGATTTCCAGGATCTGGCTGTCGTTCATCGCCGCCGGCGCGGTGCGATCGGCATTGTCGATCGTCATCGTCACTTCGGCATGGTTGCGCGCCGGACGGTTGCCGGAGCCGGCGAAGATCACCGCATCCATGTCGGCGGCGCGCAAGCTCTTGTAGGAGGTCTCGCCCATCGCCCAGCGCAGCGCCTCGACGAGATTCGACTTGCCGCAGCCGTTGGGGCCGACCACGCCGGTCAGGCCGGGCTCGATGACGAAGTCCGTGGGCTCAACGAAGGACTTGAAGCCGTGAAGGCGCAGGCGGGTGATTTTCATAAGCACGCATCTCTGTTGGCAGGCGCGAATCCCCCTGCCGGACAATACCATGGAAGGCAATGTCGCTATCCGGGCGAGTCGCGCGAGGCGCCTCATGCGGCTGGACAATGGCCGCGGTGCGCCGCGAGGGCAACCGGCGAAAGCCGCTTTTCCCAAGGGATTTATGCCGGGAAAGATACGGCTTTCGAGATGCGAATCAGGATCTTGACGAGCGAATCAGCTCTTCAGCAACGGGTTGATCTTCTTGGCGAACTCCTCGAACGAGGTGTCGCCCTTGATCTTCTCGCCGTTGATGAAGAAGGTCGGCGTCGAATCCACCTTGAGCACGTCGCTCGCGTATTTCTGGTCGGCGGCGATCTTGTCGAGCAGCGCCTGATCCTTCAGGCAGGCCTCGACCTGCTGCTGGGTGAGGCCGGCCTGCTTGCCGATCCGCGTCAGGGTCTCGGTGGTGTTCTTCATCACCCAATCGTTCTGCTGGCGGAACAGCATGTCGGTGACCGCGAAGTATTTCGGCGCGTCGTCCTTGGCGATGCAGCGCGACAGCATCGAGCCGGCAGCGGCTTTGATGTCGAGCGGGAACTCGCGGAAGATGTAACGCACCTTGCCGGTGTCGATGTATTCCGTCTTGATCTTCGGGAACACCTGCTCGTTGAAGGCCGCGCAGTGCGGGCACGTCATCGAGGCGTATTCGGTGATGGTGACGGCGGCATCCTTCGGGCCGAGCGCCATGTCGGGCAGCGACACCGGCTTGGCGACATCGGCGGCCGACTGCGCCATTGCTTCAGGGATCATGGCGTCCGAGATGAGCCGCAGCGGCGAGAGCCCGGCGAACGCGGCAAGCCCGGTCAGCGACAGCATCGTGGTGAAGGCGCGGCGGGTGATGATCAAGGTCGGCTCCCGGGATTGGCAAGGTTCGCCCAAAGGACGGGTCAAGGTTCCCCCTCGGACGGCCTGTCGCTAGCTTGAAACGTCGTTTGAGGCAATGGCGGGCCGCAAGAACGGGTCCAGTTTGGCTGCGGAATGAGGCTCAATTTCGCTTGATGGCGGCCCCGAGGCGCGCCAGCGCGGTCTTCAGTTCTTCATCTTCGATGTCGGTCAGGTTCTCCGCCACCTTTGCGACGGCCTTGGGGTCGGG
>NZ_JARFML010000025.1 GCF_029167105.1 Bradyrhizobium yuanmingense
CCCTAAAAGGGGACGAAAATAAACGTCCTGCTGCGCGCTTTGCGGCCGATCAGCCGCCCAGCCAGGCGGAATCAGGTGGAGGAGTTTGAGGTGACCTCACCCGGGGGATTTTGACCGACCGTCGGGGAGCCAACTTCGTCAAGAGCATCGACAAGCTTCTCGTCTTCGTCCTGCTCAAGAAGCGGGGCGATATGGAAGACAAGCGTCTTCGATTTCACTATCAGCTACTCCGAGAACGTGTATTTCGTACTTTCCTCCGCGGGAGGATCACTTTCGGAATCTGCAGAATCGGATACTGGATCAGGTCGCGACCTGACGCCGCACCAGCGTCGCCGAGCTCAGGATCCAGTTGTTCAGCAACCAGCTCTCATTCTGGCACTAGCGAGCAATCGAGCTGGTTGCCTCGTCGAGCCCGCACGACATCATCGATCCAGCGAACAGTCCGCCCCACCGTCGGCATGGCCACGATGTAAAGCTGCGAACTCCGGGACGCCATCAGACTGGACTATGACAACGTGGCGAACAATCGTCGAAGTCCACGGCCAAACCTAAGGCGAAACCTAAACACAGGCCCCAGTCGCGTCGCAGAAAGTCGAGCGGCATATCGGAGGGCGGGGGCGCAGGCGGCCGCTGGATACGAATACCTGATCGATGTGTCGGTTTGGCTGGCGGTTGAACTGGTGTTGGCAAGCCGTCTCGCTCAACAACTCATCCTCGAGTCCGCCAGCGAGGACGACATCGAAGCCGATCTCGACGAGCTTCGAGCCGCGGCGGCTCTGCGGCGCTCGACGGCTACCGGTTGATCGTCCAGGCCAAGCTGCGGACAAGGACCTCATGGACGGTGGCCAGTTTGAAGCGTCTCCTCGAACATGGCGAGGCACGCGAGTCGGGGGCAGAACGGCTGAAGGATTCCCGCGCCCGGTACCTCCTGGTGACTAGCGCCGGATTGAACGGAGAGGCCACGAATTTCGCGTGCGCCATACCGGTAACTGGCCGAACGTCGGGGCTATCCCCCGACGATTGCAGGTATAGCCAACCGTCCCTTCGGCACGATCACTGGTATGATCCAGTATAGGCATGCCTCTGACAACATTATTCAGTCTTGGGCGAGGTGCGCGGGCGTCACCCTATAGGACGCATTACGAAGCGCAGGACGGCCAATCAGATTATGGCGGAGGCGAAAGCAACCGATCATGCCCGCCGATCTCGGCAGTCCTGACAATAGCTTGCGCGAACGTATCAGGGCCAGATCGCTCACTCGTCAACGTCTCGGAAAAGGGATGAAAGAGCAGCATGTTGAGGAGTTGAAGAACTCGTCGGCGCAGTTGTTGACGGACTCGGCCGATAATCGTCATACATATCACTGAGCGCGCGGCTTATCCCATCTGACGCAGCTCGCAGAACGTTGCTATAATCTCCCCTACAAGATAATGCGCTTACGAAAGTTCTCAAGGCAGACTCAAAGAGATCGAAATATTCGTCGGGCGGGCTATCGGAATCCCACTCCCCTCGCAAATGGCTTATTTGATCATCAATGCGTTGGAATAGTTCCGTCTCGATCCGGTCCAGGAGAGCCTCGCGCTCATCGTCTGTAAAGATTGCTCCTAGTCGTGGTTGTTGGAGAAAACTTGCGTCTGCATGCTCGATTGCGGCGTTCTCCAAAGCGCTCTTGAGCTTCTGAAGGTGCTCGGAGGGAAGTAGGCCCTGATCGTGAAGCTTGATTGCGAGATCGGCATCAGTGTCGTCTTTAATCGGTATGTGATAGTGGAGAAGGCGATCCAAGACATCCGGACGTTTTCCAAGCATTAGCAGGGAAAAGGTCTTGTTCGCGCGATACGAGAGGAAGCTTGCAATTCGATAATCTTCGAGGGAGGAGAGACGCTTCGCCAGCAGACCATGCAAACTATCAGGCACAATCACTGGAGCGCCGGTGACGATACACCCCGCACAAACGACTTCCCTCGCGATTGAATCAGGCTTCGCCCCTCTCAAGTAAATGTCCACGAGTTCGGCGTTCTGCGCAACATAATGAGCGAATGCATCACTGACAGTCGGATGTTTATACGTCCAAAATTGACCATGATCGTCGGCTGACAGCAACAGCAGGCTGCCATTGAGAGCAACGAGCTGCTCACGCACCGCGCCGATCGTGACGCCGAATGCGTTCGCCGCTGGCGCGATGTCCTTCTCGGAGACGGGGGATCTCACTTGCGCACCATTCATGAATACGACCGCGATGGCCGCTCGACAGTCGGCGGATAAGTTTGTGATCGTCTCCAACAAAAACTGTTCAGGCTCTGCGAAAAACTTCAGTAACGATTCTCTTGAGGTATCTATGGCCCCCGCGAAGAAACTCGATCCCAAGCGTCGCGCTGTCTCAGGCAAAAAGTCTTTCCGCTCCGCTATCTCAGGCAAGCTTGGTTTAATCTCCGCGCGGAAGGCGGGCGGCTGATCACCAAGCTTGACATGATTGTAGAGAATTTGAGCCTTCTCCTGCGTGGATAGCTCGTGTACGTTGATGACCACCTGGCTCTTGCTGAGGATCGGCAACGCCTGAAATTTCAAGTCGCCTCTTGCTGCCTGCCAAATGTAGTCGCGGGAGGTCATCAAGAATCTCGCGCCCGAGGCCACCGCCGCCTGCATCAGCGGGAAGACTTGGTTCCAGAGCTCGGAAGTCTGCCGCTGATACTGGGTGTTTCCCCACGCATCATCGATCCAGAAGAATTGCCGGTCGCCGGGCGACAGGCGCTCCCGAAGTTCTTGCGGAGAAGTCACCTTGATCGTAGCACACTGCCAAATATCGGCGGCGCCTATAGCTAAGCTTGCGCCGATTGTAGACTTGCCGGCAGCAGGTGCACCAAGCAGGAGCACCAAATTGTGCGCACTGATAGCTCGCACGCTTTTGCGGTGTGCTTCGGTGACGACCAGGCGCTGAAGGTCGTTGCCCATGGCCGATAGAATCAACTGCGCCTGGGCGTAGGCCCGCTCATCCAGGAATTCGTTGAGGTCCCCGAGACCATACAGGCGGGGCGCCATCATCCTCAGTCGCGGAGAGGACCTGACTTGCCTTACGATCCACTCATAACCAAACACGCGGCAGCGCCCCACCCCGTGCTTTTCGAACGCTTCCTTGATCTTTAGCTCGCTTGCGCCTGATACGGCATGATTTGTGAGAATGATGTAGTCGGCTGCCAAGCGCCGCTTCGCAAGCTTTCTTGCCTTCTCCAACTCTTCAGTGAGAATACTCAAGGACAAATTCGAGGGTTTGGACGCAAATTTACATTGGATCGTTGATGCACCAGCTCCCGGATCGTCTCCGTCCCATCGGCCAACAAAGGCGCCGTCGCGGCCGGCATCATTGCCCGGCAAGAAGTTCTGAACGGGACGACGGAGGCATTCTTCGGCAAGTGCAATGCAGAGATCCTGAAATGCTTTCCAGCCGAGAAGATGCAGAGGATACGTCATTTGCTAACTAATCCGCTTTGACCTGCCGTTACAGATTTAGTTTGCCAAGTCGAAAGATGAACAACTTTGATGCACTGGTGCGGATGAAAGCAAGGCTCGACAAACGGACAAGAGGCCGAGATTGAAACGCGCAGAGCTAGGAAACGAGACCCGACCGAGAGGTCAGGTCTCGCTACGCAACACTCGCCGGGAACATATCCCCGGCGTCGTCACTGGCCAATCTGAGCCGTGCCCAAATTGTCAAAAGCCGAAGTCAAGTTGTCCCGGAAGGGACCGGAAGTGGGAGCACACATGCTCCAACTTGCCGAAACGCCGACGCAGATAGGCATTGACCTAAACAGACTTTGGCTGGCCGCCATGGTTTGCCATAGCCGCCTCCCTTTCTGCTTGAGCGGGTTACAGCCCGCCGGCTCGGACTCGCGAAACGCGGAGTCCCCGACGCGGGAGCCCGGCGGTTAGGCCGGCTGCAGAGGGATTGCCGTTGAAGATGCTGGACTTTAGCCCGATTCGGCTTCGCGTTTCCACATCGCCCAAAGCGCTTTTGCGGTCATCTTACGATTGCTTTGCCTCAGCTCCGGGACCGTCCAGCAGTGGCGTGTCCAGGCTCTCTATTTCAGGCATGGCTTTCCCTGCGATGCCTTGCAAATCTCCATACATGCCGATCGTGGCCTCAATGACGCTGTTTAATTGGCTTTCGCGCTTTGCCCATAAGCGCGTCATGAACTTGCGTTCCTTATCCAGATCCTCGCGCATGTCATTGAAGCGTTCGACGATGGCCTCGAGACGTTGCCGGAATCTCTTTCCGGTCAGATACTGATAAACCTCCTCAGCCTTGCTGAGCTGTCCCTGCTGCATGGTGCGCGCACCGTTGACGGCCACGAGCGACTGCCGAAGAGCTATCGCGACCGGGACTGCGCAGCGCGGATGAGCTATCCAAATGCCATCCACCAAATCGAAGTGTTCAATATCCTTTGGAAGAGCGTTCGAGATGACCAACGCAACATCGGCGCCGCAGCGTCGTTGATCATCCCGTAACTTGGGCAGCCATCCGTCGGACCAGTTCTTTGTGCGTTTTGACTCCCACAAGATCACCCCCGCAGGCACCCCGATCGCGCCGTTGACACGCTGAATGACATCAGCGCCGAGTTCACCCTTCGCCACCGGTTCAATCACATCCGTCGGAAACCGCGCCCTGAGCACGTCCTCCAGTTCAAGCTCCAGGACCTCGCCTTGGGCCTGCTGTGAGGTTTGCTCGGCCTTTCGCTTCAATTCCTCGATCGTGCGGGCCATGCCCGAAATTTGTTGATCCTTTTCCGACACCTTGAGCTTCAGCTCGTCCTCAGCCTCCTGCCTGGCCTTCGTTCTCACGCCGGCAAGTTCCTCCTGGACCTTCTTCTGGACCGTCAGATCCAGCTCTCTCCGGGCGTCCTCGATTTCGCGCTGTTTGCGCAGGAGCTCTGCCTGGTCTTTTTGGGCCGCGGCAAGCTTCGCGTTGTTTGTGGCCAGCAGCTCCTTCAGCTCAGCCGTTTCCCTGTCCTTGTTCTCGAGCTCGAGGGCTGCCGCCTCACGGGCCTTCTTGGCTTCGCTGGCCGCGATTTGTGACCGCTCACCTTTCAACTTGGAGGCGACCAACTCGTCGATCTGCTCCCGCGCTCTCGCAACTTCATTCTGCTGTGCCCGCAGTTCTTCGGATCTCCTCGCGAATTCCGCTTCTTTGGCTGCCAGCTGGCTTTGAAATTGCTTTTGGGCTTGCTCAAGCAATGGCGCCGCGAGCGATTCGGTCAGCTTTATCTCGCTGCTGCATTTTGGGCAGGTGATAGTTGGCTCGATCATTGGCTCGTCCGTCCTTCCTCGCTGCTCTCCTCTATCTGACTCGTTTAAATCGGAAACCGGCATCCTTGATAAAGGCGTTCAGGTAGCTCCCCACCGAAGCGGCTGCTTTGAGGCCTTCGAACTGCGCCTTGGGCACGGCAAAGTAGTGATATTCACTGCCATTGAGGTATTGTACGCCCAAGACCCTTGCGTCCTCGTCGTATCCGACGGCGCTCACCGTGCTGGATCGCACTCTCACGTAATCCATTATTGCCCCATGTCTCAAGCCAGCGCCAGGATCGCTGCACAAAGGCTGTCGAGCGTCGGCATCTTTGCACCTTTCTCTCTCAGGATTGCCAGATGATCCCCAATGTGGACGGTGTTCTTGACGAAGCTGCCGGAGGGGCTGCCCAATCCCTTGGTGGCCGCCGAATAGGAACTGTCCCAAAGCGCGGCTCCTGCCTCATGCTTGAGGATCGCGCCGAGATTCTCCGGCCAAATGGCATAGCTGCTCGTCCACACCGGATTGTCCGGAAAAGGCGTGGTTACATCACCGTCCAGCAGGGCGAGAATTTTCAGGTTGTCCAGTTTGTGAAGGTTGCGGCGCCCCGGGTTTTGCTCGTTGCCATCGGCATCAAAGACGACAAACGTCGGAATGCCCAGTTCCTTGGCGATCAGCAGGGGCTCAATTAGCGAGCTCTTGCCGTTCGCGGCAACAATGTTGCAGCCCGACTTGCGATAAACATCCCAAAGATCTGAGTATGTCATCCACGCGGTGATGTAAGCCGTGTCTTCCAGACCCTCCACCAACACCAGCTTCTGGGTGAAGAACATCTCGTTGAGATGCGGTTGCAGAGCTTGATGGAGCTGCGCCCGCTCCGCCTCAATCGGCCTCACCTTCTCTCCGGATATCTCGGATAACCTTGCGACGACTTTTTCGCAGGTGGTCCAGCGTATGCTGGACTCCTTTTTCGTCTCATCCCTTCGAACCAGACGCACATGTTCAAAATGCCTTCCGGACACAAAGTACGGGCTGTGGGTCGAAACCAGGATCTGCGCATTTGCTTCGCTCAGCTTCTTGAAAACCGAGGCCAAATGACGCGCTTGCGGGGGGTGTTGATAGAGCTCCGGCTCCTCGCATCCCAGGATCAGCCGAGGTTGTGCCGACTCGTTCGTCGCGGCGAGCTCTTGAAGGAGAGCCAAAAGATAGGATCGCTGAAGGCCATGCCCAAATCTGGCGAGATCGCCTGAAAACGTTCCCTCGCTCGCGAATAGCCGCGCCGCGGGATCGGCAATCTGCACGGACTTGAGCGGGTCCTCGGTCCATTCCAGCCGTGCAACCGCCTCGGGATGCGCCCATTCACCGAGCTTGGCTGTCAGTGCTTGCGAGAGGTCGTCCAGCGCAGTTTGCTGCTTCTGGATGATGTTCTTGTACGCATCGAGTGTGGTGTTTCTGAGTGAGGCGATCTCTCCATCGAAAGTCACCTTTGAGCGCACCGTCCGTGCGAGGAGCTTGCCCAGTGCGGTGTTGCGACCTTCAACGTTCTCCTTGGTCGCATCCTTGACTGCGGGGACGTAGACCCATTGGACATAGCGGGATAGACGGTCGCCGCCCTTGCTGAAGCCGTAGAATTGATCTTCGCTATCAATCAGAACGCATCGTTCCGGGTGATCTTCCTCGTATGATCGAAGCGCTTGGCGATTGGCTTCTTTACTGCCCTTTTTGGGAAGACCGAACTCGGGGTGAGTCTCGCGTATCCCCTCATAGATCCCCGCCAATTCACCGGCAGCAGCCCCGTCGTTGTACTTGCGGAAGAATTCGCTGAACTCGTTCATGGCACTGCGTTTGGCGAACTGGCGAACCGTCGCCTTGCGCGTCGTGTCGCTAAATTCCGCAAGCGCTGATACGACCAGGATGCCTGACCGGTAGTATTCGGAGAAATCCGCCTGCGCCTCGGGCTCGAGATCGTGGAAGGTCAATGTAATCTCGATCGGCTCTTTGGTGTTGCCGTTGTGGAAATCTTCGGCGTCAAGCTCAATGAGATTTGTCGGAGCTTCCTCCGTCTGACGGAAAAAGATGTTCAGTGCGCAAAGTACAGTGGACTTTCCAGCGCCATTCGGTCCCACGAAGGCCGTGTAATCATCCAGATCAACCACCATGTTTTTGAAGGACCGAAAATTCTTAACGGCGATAGACTTAATCTTCAAAAGTAGTTCCCTCATCTAAGACAATCAAAGGTCGCATCTAAGAGGAGCCCCTGGGACTTCAAACAGTAAGTGCTTGTGGTGACTTCAGCCTGGCCCAGACGCTGTCAGGGACAGTTAATCGGGCCTGCAATTGTAGCTCCCGCCGTGCGCTCTCGCCGTCCATTCTCAAAGGGCGGCCGGCTCTCCTGCCGTTGAGCCTAGCTTCTTTGCTGCGCTGCATTTCACCCAATTCTTGGGCTACCGAGCTTAACGTATCGTCCGCCCGGTTGATTTGCGCAGCTTTCGCGCGCCTCCTGCGGTTTGAGACGAGCGTTCCCCCAAGGTCGCTTGTGGACCCCGAGGTCTGGCTCGAGATCCTCGGACTCCAGGAGGTTGGTCGCAACGACGAGCCCGAGAGGCCACGCGCATGTCGTTTGTCATAGGCTACACCGATCCCCCTTTGTTCGGCGGCTTCATCGAGCATCTTGGGTGCTGCGTCTACGGCGGCACCTACGAGCCGGGTCATCCGACGGCGGACGAGCGTGGATTTCGCTGCGGGGACGTGCTGGCGCCTATGAAGGAACTTGGTCCCACCCTCGTACGATATCCGGGAGGCAATTTCGTCTCCGGCTACAATTGGGAGGACGGCGTCGGCCCGTGGAGAGTCGCCCCGGCACGGCTCGATCTCGCCTGGTTGAGCACCGAGAACAACCGCTTCGGCGCGAATGACTTCATCTACTGGTGTAGGGCTGCTGGCCTGGAGTCGATGCTGGCCGTCAATCTCGACACCCGCGACGGCGACGCTGCGCGCAATCTGGTGGAATACTGCAACTATCCCGGCGCCACGGCCTGGTCGGATCTGCGCCGCGCTCACGGTTGGGAGAAGCCGCGCGTGAATGTTTTCGGCCTCTCGCTGACCGATCTTACGCCACGACCCGAACGAGTGCGTAGCCTTCCCTCAAACAGGTCCGGCAAGCACCAAGCCCACGAACCTAACGCATGTGCTGTTTTTGGGAGATTTGACGCGAGGGTTTCCCGCGTTTAGTTATATGTGGGCGCCAGCATATGCGCTTGGCAGAAGGTAATTGTGCCATGTCTGACATGGATGGCGAAGCAAGCATCATGAACTCCTATTTCCGGCGCTGGCTTGCGGACTACGAGGAGTATCATCGCGCCCCATGGAATTGCGCGATGCACGTTTTGGGCATCCTGTTCTTGTCCCTGGCTCCCCTCCTTCCTCTTAGCCTGTGGTTCCTAACAGCATCGGAATCAAGATCCCCGTGGCAATTATCGCACTCGCGCCGGCGCTGATCTTTGGCTTTCGATCGACGTCACGCTTGGTTTTGTTATCCTTGGCGCTGCGGTTGCTTTGCTTGAAGCCGCGGCGTGCAAGCCAGGCGCACGATGAAATTCATTCGCCAACTCAGTGCGGTTGCCCGTCGCCTCGGCTGATGAATTCCAACACCGTCTCAGCGTGATCGATCTCACGTGAGATACGCTTCAATATCCGAATCGTAGATGCTCGCGTAGCAATAAAACCGGCTCTTTTGTAAGCAAGCTTCAAATGATGCATCACCGTTTCGGGGGTAGGAGCGAGGCGATTCTGTAGGGCGCTAATTGTCATTGATGAGAGCATCTGCTGCACCACGCTTTCTTCCGCTTGAACAATATTGATTGCCTCTTCTGACTGTGGGCTCATGTTTAGTTGGAATCGCATATCGGCGAAAGGGTGTGCGTTCCGAGGCGACGTCGAAGCTCTTCGCCGGCCCCGCATCGGTAGCTGCAGGAACTCGGCGCAAAACGCTGGACGCGCGAAGAAAACACGCATCGTCTTCAATCTCGTCCAAGAAGGAACATTTGGCGGTGCAAGATGAGGATTCGCATTTGTTGTGGCAGCGTTTTCTGGATACATGTTGCCTAGCCTGTGTTGCTTCCCTCCAATGAGCGTTGAAATGGAAAACTGTGTGATCGTGCGTGCATCAGGAAGACTATTGGATCAGCTGCGCGAGGAGGCGTACCTCGTTTCACGAGGGCACAAGGCGAACTGGTGGATCGAGCATGGTGACCAAGGGAGACGCTTTTGCTTCGAGAGCGTCGAGGCGAAAAAGGCATTCGCGTCGATCTGCGAAAGCCTCGCTATTTCGTACAGGGAAGCTTAGGGAGGCGTTCCAATCAGAGCCAGCATAGCTGAAAGCGCCCGGATGGCTTCACGGCCGGCTATGTGCGTGCGCCCACGCTGGGATGGCAACGATCGGACCATCACGCTGCGCAGATTAGTGCCGACGCAAAAATGGCGCTCCAAGGAAGTGAGGAGGAAGGTTTGGCCCCACCGATTCGCTCATCGCATACTGCCGCGCCATTGCTTTCGGCGTCAACCAACACGGCGCACACTCGCCATCCTCGCGAGGACGCGCCGTCTTGCCGGATCCCGACCGGCATGCCGAGCATCTGGCATCTCAACGAGATGCATACTTCAGTCCAGATGAATATCGCTACGTTGCGGGAATATGCGTTCGGCCGCATTTGGAGGTCGATTTTGTGCGGACGGCTCGCGATGCTCGTCATGTTCGCTTCCCGTGGGCTAGTCCTTGCCGATAGAGCCGCCCTCCCCGAGTTTCTACAAAGCGATCGGACGGCAAGGATACGGCGCAGGCCATGGCAGAGGTCTCGGCTATTTTCCGCCTGCTTGTTTGCAGCACGCACTCGCGCAAGCCGAGCCTTGTATCGCGCAACAAAATAGCCGCGCCTCTGCCATCCTCCGCCTCATTGGCCCTTGCTTTGCTGCGCGCGCTGGCCTGCGAACCCATTTCAAAGCCTTCGAATTCGTCGTATGGAAACTTGCGGATTGACTGCGCACTCCTTCTGCATCAGCTACGTCGACATCCTTTCGTTGTCTTGTCGGCCATGCTGCATGTCGAGCGCATACTGCTGCAGGAGAGATCAAGACGTGCGGTAGACGCTCCTTCCCTTCTCGGAGCATAGAGCGGCAAGACGTTGCGGAACATCGATCAAGTATGGCGCGACAATCAGGATGAGAGCGAGTCTCACCTGATCGCCGCCGCCCAGATCAAGCCACGCGCAGGCTGAGGTCGGAGGCGGGCGCGTTCTCGCCGTTGCCCCGTCCGGTCTGGCAGTTGGATTTCGCACGGAGGCCGGTTGAACGCACTTTGCCGGGTCGTCGCTCGTCGATTCTCCTCCCCTTACTTCTGTTTTGGTCCTCTTTCTCTCGCAAGCCCCGTCGCCTGCGTCGTCCAAGGCGGCCAGGCGCGCCTGCGCATCGGCCTCTCGATTTCCCCAGCCGAGAATGATCGCAATTCATTAAGTCAGCAGGGTCAGCGGGCGACGCGATAACGCATTCGCCTCGATACCGACCTAGGCGCCACTATCCGCGTGCCTCGAGTTTACCGGAGCGGTCATGATCGGTCCGCGGTCAACCGGCATCGAGCGCGGCTAAAGCGTACGAGGCCCTGCTCGGAACGGGATCAGCAACAACGCAGAGCGAACCGGAAGACGGAGCGCAGAATCCCACGTCGAAGCGGCGACGGACTGATGGATACTGAAGACGAGCTCGTTGCAAAAGAACGATTTGCGCCTTGCCGGCACGAAAATTGCTGTCTTGAGCCTCGAGCGTGCTGGTCAGAGCGATGTACGGAGATCGACAATGTCTTTCGTGTCGAGCGTCATGGAACGTCCGATTCTATTCGAAAAACCTGAGTTCTCTCTCCGCCCCGCGGCCAGAAGCATCACCAGAGGGCCTTCAATCGCTCATCATGCCGAGATCTTGAAGCCCGGGAGGACGGGTGAGCTGACCACAGCAGGCAAGGATACAGGCTGCCAATTCGCACCCGCAAACTCGACAATGCGGTACGGCATGATTTTCGTGAACTACCGGCCCGTGCACCCGCCACGATGGAGAGCCAGATGAATCGGCCGACTGTTACGGAAGTCAATCTCCATGACTTACGGATCACCGATCCGCTCTTTGGAAAATACCAGCAATTGGTGAGGGAGGTGACGATACCCCATCAGTGGGAGGCGCTGAACGATCGTATTCCCGAACTCGCACCGAGCCATGCGATAGCAAACCTCCGGATCGCAGCAAACCGAGCAAGTGGCGAATTCTACGGCCGGGTTTTTCAGGACAGTGATGTGGCAAAATGGCTGGAAGCAGTCGCCTGGTCGTTGTGCACCACACCCGATCCGGAACTGGAGAAAACAGCCGATGACCTGATCGAGCTGATGGAGGCCGCCCAATGCGGCGACGGCTATCTGAACACTTATTTCATCGTAAAGGCGCCTGGGAAACGATGGACCAACTTAACCGAATGTCACGAGCTTTACTGCGCCGGCCACTTGATTGAAGCGGGCATCGCTTTCTTTCAAGCGACAGGTAAACGGCGCCTGCTGGACGTCGTTTGCAGGCTCGCTGACCACATCTGCTCGGTTTTTGGCCGGGAGCGCGATCGTTTACAGGGCTATGATGGCCATCCGGAAATCGAACTTGCATTGACACGCCTCTATGAAGTGACGTTGGAGCCGCGATATCTCACGCTAGCTAACTATTTCGTGGAGCAACGCGGCACAGAGCCGCACTTCTATGACCTAGAATATGAGAAGCGATCCCGCGATCGGAAAGCACACGACAAATCCTGGATGGTCAGACGGAAAGACTATAGCCAGGCGCACCTGCCGGTCACCGAACAGCGAACTGCAACAGGTCATGCGGTTCGGTTTGTATACCTCATGACTGGGGTTGCCCATCTGGCGCGTCTGCTTCAGAACGAGCAACAACGCCAAGCTTGCCTGCGGCTATGGCAAAACATGGCGCAGCGGCAGATCTATATCACCGGCGGCATTGGTTCGCAAAGCGCGGGCGAAGCCTTCAGCAGCGACTACGATCTGCCGAACGATACTGCGTACGCGGAAAGCTGCGCGTCGATCGGCCTGATGATGTTTGCCCGCCGGATGCTGGAGATGGAGGCGGACAGTCACTATGCCGATGTGATGGAGCGTGCTCTCTATAACACGGTTTTGGGCAGTATCGCCTTGGATGGACGGCATTTTTTCTATGCCAATCCACTCGAAGTTCATCCCAAAACGCTCAGGTCCAATTGCGGCTACAGTCATATCTCGCCGGTACGACAGGGCTGGTTCGGCTGCGCCTGCTGTCCGCCGAACATCGCGCGACTTTTCACATCAGTTGGTCATTACATCTACACGCCACGCTCCGAGGCGCTCTATGTCAATCTCTACATTGGCAACAGCGTGGCATTCGCGATTGGAGAGCATACGCTACGATTGCGCATGAGCGGGAACTATCCCTGGGAGGATCGGGTGGAGATTACCGTGGAATCGGAGCAGCCAATCACCCACACGCTCGCGCTGCGCCTGCCGGAATGGTGCAGCGCGCCGGAGGTCAAGCTGAACGGCGAACCGGTCAAATGCGAGCCGCGCAAGGGCTATTGGCACATTCACCGCACGTGGCGGCAGGGCGATTGTTGCAAATTGCAACTGCCCATGAAAGCACGCCGCGTATATGGTCATCCACAACTTCGCCACTTGGCCGGCAAAGTGGCTATTCAGCGTGGCCCCCTGATTTATTGTCTGGAAGAAGCCGACAACGGGCGGGAGCTGCATAATGTTTGGCTGGATGCAGACAGCCGGTTTTCGCTCGTTGAAGGCAAGGACCTCTTTGCCGGCAAAATTTTGTTGCAGGCTGAGGGCTTTCGTTTGCGACACACGCTCTCTGAGGAAGCGCCGCTTTATCACTACGACAAAGTGCCTGGAAACCGGCAACCGCAACGTTTGACATTCATTCCGTGGTTCAGCCGGGCCAACCGCAACGAAGGTGAAATGCGCATCTGGATTAATGAGTGGTGACTGAGGCCATGATCGGCGCTTTGACAGCATCTCGGCCGGAAAGGAGGGCACAGGCATCTGGACCAACTGGACGTCGGTGAGCAAGGTCGAGGGGGGCGAGACGGCCAACGACCTCTACGCGTTCTTTACGACGGAGCCCAGGACGAAGTCGGTGCTATCCACCAGAAGGCTATGCTGGTGATCCTGACGAGAGAAGACCGCGCCTTGGGACGTCGCCCTGAAGTTGCAGCGGCCCCTGTCAGACGGGGCGCTGAGGACATCGCCCGCGGCGTGAACAGCCGCTGCGGAACGAATGGACAAGCCTCAGGCCAACAAACATTTCCGAAATAAGCATACCCACACTAGCGAGCTCGTAATTGCGCTCTGTGGACCAATTGGCTCCCCCATTCACGGGGTGGCACGGACGCTCAAGGAGTGCCTAGAGAAGAGCTTTGAATACGATTACGCGAAGATAGTAAGCGCTCAGCCAATACCCCTCATCGCACCAATATCAATGTGCCAAACTCGCAACAGGAGGTTCTGGACTGCGGCTCAGACTCGCCGTTGGTCGCCAAAACGCTGCTGACCGGCAAGCAGCTTTGAGAAGGGCTTCCTAGGTCCCCAACTTCGAGTCTACGAAGACAATTGAGCTCAGCTTCGAATGCTTGAAGAATTTGGCTGCGATTTCCGCTCGCACGATTGGCACATCACCCTTCGACATCAGGGAGCGCAAGGACGGATTGTGATGGATTTACCTTAACCTGGAAACATTGGCTCCAGCGACAAGGTTTCAATCTTTGCACCGGGTTTTGCCTTCGACGAAAAACATGCAATTTGAGACGGCGGCCAAACCGCCGTGATGAAAGCGAGCGTCGAATGCAGGGAGAGTCCTGCGATGCCAAGTATGTCTTCAGGATAGACCAGCGTTTATGATTGACGGAACGCTATAGGCGGCTCAAGATGGCGGTTCTCGCCCGTATGCTCTGCATCCGATTGCGAGCCTGGAGCCTGTCGCTAAGGAGCCTACCGCAGGTGCATAGGGAACAGGCTTAGGCAGGATGACGTAGCCGTTCTGCACAACCACGAAGTAGGTGAGCAGCGCAGCGAATGCCGCGAATGCCAGCAAGTAGACGGCGCCGACCAAGAAGCTATGGCTCCGCAATGATTTTAGCGTCCGCTTGTCGTTATCTGTCTTCTCGGTCGTGAGCACGCCTTTAAAGACCGATCCTTGTTCATTGATCGACCGAAAATCGGTGAACAAGAGTTGCGCTTCGATGAGCCGGATTGCCCGTTCGCTCAGGTGAATGATTTGCCGGTTGCGTCGATCCAAGCCAAAAAAGAAGATTGCCAACAACGCCCCGGCGCACGTTGCAATCTGCCCCGGCATATAGCCGACCATCTCCCGTCCCTTGAACAGATAGAAGCATCCGCCGAACATGAATGGCGCCAGGATAATGAAAAAGTGGAATAGCTTGGTCCGTTGCCGCGCGTGGAAATCGAAATAGCGCCACGACAGCTCGAAGCGCATTTTCTCAAACTCCATGGTAGCCCGCGCATCCTCCGGCGGAGTGGCGCGCGAGAGAATTTCAGTCAATTGCATTTCCTGCCCGTTCTATTTGTGGCGATAAAGGTTTCAAACAGGTCGCAGCTCTCAGTCTGACGATAGTCTGATCCGCTTTCCGACATGCTCCCGCCAGAGGCCGAGTCGCTTGATTCTATAGTCGACCAATTCCGATGAGGTCCCAAATGCAGAAGCGATCTGCTCCGAAGAGCGTTTCTTGTTCACGGCAGCAACGATGGCAGCTCTCGGTAGGAGCGTCGCCGAGGCGGAGATAGTAAGCGTCGTGTTCCTCAGACTTGTCATAGGTGCGCCCGTAAGCGTCAGCGATCCTGGCAATCTTAGTTAGTTTGTGCCCGAGCAAGATGTGCCAGAACTCCTCCAGCAGCGTAACCCGCTGACGCTCCACGGTGTGGGTATCGTTCAAGAGCACCGCCCAATTCTCGTGATCAGGATCAAGAGGCACGCTCATTGCGGACCATTCGCCGGCGGCTTTTCTCCTCAATTGGCTTATGGTTCGAGCTTCCAAACAGTCAGCCTTCCCGACGGGAATAACTCGGATGCCGTCCACCTGGACGCGAAGACCGAACGCCATCTGGCGCCGAAAGGAAGATACAGCCTGGCGACTCCCCTCCTTCAAATCGATTTCAAGTCGGCATCGGCGTCATCCGGGCTACATTTCGGCTGTTCAGATTACAATGTTGAACTCGCAATCAACCGACGTTTTTCCGAACAGTCTCGCTCAAGCTTGGGAAGGGGGTGGTTTTTACCGAGATCAGCAATTCCTTGCGCTTTCTGCCGTCCCGGTAACGCCCCCGCTCGACAACTCTCTCAGCTGGTAACGGTCCAGGGATCAATCATCGTCAGACCGGCGGCATTGAACGCACTCGTGTCGCGCGATGCCACGGCGAACCCATGCGCAGCGGCGATCGCAGCGATGTAGCCATCCGGCGTAGGAAAGCCTTTTCCGGCCGCGCGCGCCTTGACCGCGAGTTCGGCATAGCGCCGCGCCGCGGCGGTATCGAAGGGCAGGATGCGGGTCGCGAACAGGTCCAACACACCGTCGAGCGCAGCTGCCAGCCTATCCTTGCGCTTGCCGCGCTGCAGCGCGCCGATGCCGAACAACAGTTCGGCGATAGTGACGCTGGAAAGAAACAGCGTCTCGGCCGCCTGGGCGTCGAGCCAGTCACGCACCGATGAGTGCGGATCGGGCTTCATCGCCTCGGAGACCACATTGGTGTCGAGCAGGATCATTCGAAGCGCATCGGCTCGGCAGGACGCGCCTCGCGGCCATGTTCAAGTGCCTCGACATCGGCATTGGTGAGGCCGATCTTCCGGCTCATCTCCGAAAGGGCGGTGCCGAGGCGCAGCCGGCCCTCGGGACGCACGGCGGCCTCCAGAATGGCACGCATTTCCGCTTCCGCGCTGCGATTGTGCTGCGCGGCGCGGACTTTCAGGGCGCGATGTGCCTCCTCGGAAAGATTGCGGATGGTGACAGCGGCCATGATGGCATCCAGACTGACTGCGATGCTATCAAAGTAGAGTGTTTGATAGCATTTTTCAAGAGTGATTGCGGCGCTCACGCGTCGCCGAACCTCAGCTCTCCAGCTGCGGATAATACGAACTTTGTTCATCAATTCGGATAGCCGACATTTCTCACCCGCGGATTGGGTGGTGTCGCGCGGTGACCTGAACTCGCGGATGCAGGCGATTGCTGACAATGTCCGCGAGGCTACTGTCGTTGGCCGTAGACGCCACGCATATCGCCTGATCCGGCTCTAAGCCGGATTATCGTCCTCAGTCGTCCGAGCACGGAAGGTCAGCTGCGGAATTTGGTCTTTGAGTATCCGACGCACGGTCTTTTCGTGGACCCAGCAATCCGCACCGATGGCCATGAAAGGCCGGCGGACCGCCTCCATCCGGATACGCTCGACCAACCTTTCAGTCATTCGATACCGATAGTCCACTGGTTGAAGCGCGGCCCGCTCCGCAAAGCCCGCACCGAAACCTCAACCGGTCGATCACGATCACGTGTCGCGCAACATGGAAAACTGCCCCCTCATATTGCCTCAGATGAAAATGTTACCGAAACGCACCCTAGTGTCTCCCGAATCAGCTGCCGCGAGTCCGAGCAAGCCGCTCGCGAAGCGCGCCCTCCAGAGCGCCGTAGCGAGCGAGCGGCTTACCGGATCAAAGATGCTCGATTTCAGCCCGAAACACACCCCGGGCTCGTCGATCGGCTTGCCCCATTCTGGCAGATCGCTACCGCCCGATCATCACCGGCCTCAATGGCTCTTGCCTGGCTGCTGTCCAAGGCCGCGACAATCCGCGTCATTCCAAGCGCGACTAAGGAGCAACTGAGAGCGAACGTCCGGAGTGCATAAATTGTCCTCACTCGAGAAGAACTCGCTGCTCTTGAGCAAATCAACTAGGCGCGACACCCTGGAGCGCCCTCCTTGCCGGAGCGCTGGACCTGCAGCCGGTGCATTCGTAGAAGAACCTGTACGCATCGGTAGGCGTCGTCTCCTCTTGCGCGGCGGCACAATACGGACAGGTGACGGTCGATTGGAAGCAGGGATGAGTCTTAGGCGCGACGGTCGTTATTTCGTGACCGGCTTGGCGTCGTAACGTCCAGGATGGCGCGCAAATCATCCAAGTCCAGGACAAGCTTACAAATCTTTTTGGCGGGCGTCTCACCGAAATTGTCTGCCATGACGTCAACAACTACGGCTCGCAAGGAATTTTCAACCATCCCCACCTCTGCGTGGAAACGAAAGCCAGCGTCCGGATACGTAACAGGACATGGAGTTCTTGCCCCGACGGTTCTTAGTTCGCTGACTGCCGTTCATTGGGAAGCGGATGACGTCGGTGCTGATAAATGGCCTCTCGGTTTTGCTTCAATGAGACAGACAAATCATAGTAAAAAACGGCCTGACCACGCTCTGTCACATCAATTCCCGCTATTGGCCACCACCAAGATTTCACCAGGCATTCGCGGGCGGGAGCTTGGGATCAAGCTCCTCCTGCTCCAGCCACTTGGCGTCATCACGCCTAAGGTAGGCGACGAGATCGGACATAGCAGACGGCATGGTGCCAGTCGGCAGCCTAGTACGATCAGCCGGCAGCTTGCCCAGCCTATCGGCCAAGTCTACCGACATAAGATGAGGCTTCAATTCCCGCGCTATCGCACGCTCTATGGTACGGAAGATCCAGGTCCCGTCGGGATCGATGTCCGACCAATGAAAAAATGGAATGTTCGCAGGGAGTGCCGTCGCAATCGTTTTTAGCGCGCTCTGGGTCGCAAGCGACGGATATCCACCCACATAGATGGTGATGCCCACGCGATGAGGATCGGCCTCCATGATGTGGCGACTGAAGCTCGCGAAATTCTCGACCGTGAGCACGTATTCTGGCCGCTCGCGAAACCGCAGACGCTCAGCCTCTGCAGGCGGTATACCGAAATACCTGGGCGCTGCGGCTGACAATTCGGCTACATCGAAATCGAGACGTCCCGACAACAGAATTGGTGGCGCAAACTTCTCGAGCCCCAATGTCCGCAGGGCATCCCGTGGACGCGCGGCCGGCGGAACCTCGACCAGCTCGCTCAAGAGCCGAACAACCGGTCCTTCGAGCCGTTCAAGGGCCTTACTATCGCCGGCGAAGCGCCGTGAAAAGGTTCGGTAGTCGAGGCCGACGTGACGTTGCTCAAAGATTGCCTTTGCCATGACAAAGGCCGGCCTTAGGCGATCTGCGTCGTCGAGCGAGAACCCTTGCCATTCCCGGCCGCGCGACCAAGCTGACCGAAGAGCGTCCAGCGACGTCTCGAATTGGACCGGCAGTTCGAGCCCCTCTAGCAGGCGGCCCGTCGCTGCCTCCATGAGCTGTCCTACCGGCCGCCGTCCGAGCAGTTCGTACAACAGCGGGGGGCTCTCTAGCCTAGCGTGCTTGATCTGCTCACTTTTGAGCCCCCGCCCCCTGGTTATGCGGATTCCGCCGCGTCGTTCCACATCGCGGAGCTCCCTGACAAACTTGTCCATCTGAGCGACATCGATAAACCCGTCATAGTCAGGATAGGCGATCGGGCTTTCGGCGCCGCCTTCATAACGGTCTAGAAGATCCGACATCAGCAAGCGGGCGTCAGTGAATTGCCTTGGCATCCTATTCCGCGGCTATCTTCTTGAGCTCATCATCCGACATGCGATCGGGATCCATCGCTTGTAGCTCCTTGCGAGCACGCTCCTTGAGCTCGGCCACCGTGACCCGAGCGCTCTCACCAATTCGGTCTACCTCGACCACAGTATCGATATGCTCGAGAACTGCGATTCTCTTCTCATTGGGTGCCGCGATGATGATCTGGAGCCCAAGCTTCTTGTAAAAGCTCATCATCTGCCGTTGATTTTTCCCGTCCATCTTGGAAAACGCTTCGTCGAAAATAGCTACCGACATCCCCGAGGGTCGCCCTGCTCCGGACTTGCCGCTTCCGTAAACCGACGCGAGCGACGCTCCGATAGCTACATAAATCGGCACCTGTTGCTCGGCACCGGACCCGGTACCGCGCCGCGTCTCCCACCGGGTCGTCCGGCCGGTGATGATGTCCTGCATGTGGATCTCGAACGTGAAGAAGTTGCGATAGTCCTCGAAGAGACCGAAATCCTTATCTGGATCCTCAAGCAGCGCCTCGATCTCGCGCAAGGTATCGCGATGAGGAAAGTCTTCCGGGACCTCATTCCCCTTGAACAACATGTCGAGCGCCTCCGGTGACGTCTTGCTGATCTCAACGACCTTCAAAATCGGTTGAAACTCGGCCAGGCGCGCGTGGTGAAACGAATACCGCTCATTGTGGAACGGGTGATCGGCTAGACCAAAGTTCATCGCAGAGAGCTCGCGCTCCATTTTGCTGATGCGAGACGTTAAGGCGTTGATAAATTCGCCCCGCAACAAGGTCTTCGCTTTGTCGGCCGCTTCAGCAGCCTGTCGTTCATACCGGCGCAGCTCATTCTCTTCCATTTCCTGGATCAACGTCTCGATCCAGGGCCGCACCTCTTGCAGAGGCTCGCTCTCGGTGCCCACCTGCGACACGACACCGAACTCATCAAAATAGTCTCCGAGCGCTTTTCGAACCCGTCGTTCAATCTTGAACCTATCATCGTCTGCCGCCGCCACTGCTTTCGATGCCTCGGAGGCGATCATCCTATGCCTATCCAGGACCGCCCGCGTCGAAAGGTCGGCGAACCGAGACCCATAGGCCGCACGACCGGAAATACGGTTGTAGAGTTTTCGGTACTGCCCGTACGAAGCCCAAGCTATCTTTGCTCCCAGCTCCGAACCCGAAGTACCCTCTCCAGATTCGATGGTGTGCATAGCAATATCGGCCGCTCTTGTATGCTTGCGATGAGCTTCCTCCTGAAGGGCTCTCTGTCCTGCACGATGACGCTTCAATTCCAACTGGGCTTGCCGCTTTTGCTTCAACCCGCCATCACCAGCGCCGTCGAGCGCGGCGATCCGTTGCTCGAATTCGTTCCGCTCTCGGGCAGACTTCTCAAAGTCTTCGACGATTGCCTTGAAGGAAGGCAACTTGTCGTCGAATATCCTTCCGAGTTGGACGTACGCGGCGTCAGCCAGCTTGGCTGCACCATCAGACTTTGTATGCGCATCCGAAAGCTGCTCGGCTTTCTCCTTGAGGTCATGAAACGCTTGCGTCTGTGCCGCCTTGCCGATCTTGAAATCCGACGGCTCGGCCGCACGATGCGTCCTTACTAAGCCATCGTCGTAGAGACCGTCCTTCATAATCGCCCGCCCCGGTTCATTGAACTGGGCGATCGTATCCGCCAGGCGCACCGTACCATGCCTTCGGACTATAAATGCGATGGCATCCCGATCGTCGGAATTAAAAAGTGCTGGAAACGTTCCAGCACGCGGCCCTGGCCCGTTCGGGTCGAGCTTGTTCAGGCTTACCAACGAAGCACGCCGAAAGTCCCGACGCCCTTCTTTGAAAAGAGCCGTGGCACGAGCGATGTCTGGCCGATCTACGAGAACCGCCTCCCGGTCTCGGCCCAAGAGACCTTCCGCCGCGGCGGTCCAAGAGACATCCGACAGTTCAACGAGGTTACACAGCACGCGGGGCGACATCCCAGCCTGCCGCAATTTGAGACACAAGCGCTCCGTGTCTTCATGCAAATAGATCGAGCTTCCACCACTCAAATGTTGACGAATCCGATCCTCAAGCAACCGAGCTCGTTCCTTTTCGTCTTCGGCCTTCCGGATCAGATCGCGGCGCGCCTGATCCACCTTCATCATCAGCGTCCGATCCGCAGCAAGAAGTCGCGTTTCCGCATCCAGCAAGCTTCCGACGGGCCGCTCAAGCGAAACGCCCGTCGCGGCCCGGGTCAGCCCGGAAATCAACGTAATGAACTCGTCGAAGCCAAACTCCCTCATGGCACTCAGCGCCTGCAGAGAACGGACGGACTCTAGCCTTCTCTCGAACTCGATTGTCGCACGCTGTCCGGCCTGCAAGGAGGACGTCAGCGATTGAGCGAGCGAAGTCCGGCCGCTCTTGGCGTCATGCTCGGAGATTGCGATGTCCAGTCTTCTGATTTCGGTCTCGATCGCGCTCAAGTCTTGATCGATAGAATCCATCTCCGCCTTGGCCGCATCCCGCTTGGCTGCCTCCTCCGTGAACTTCCTGACTTCTACCAGATAAGCGGTACGTGCTCCAAACCAATTGGCGCGTTTCAATATCCATTGTTCCAGAGATCTGCGCTCGTGAGAGTCGGCAAGTTCGACAAGAATGGCTCTCAGTTCGATCAGCGCCTCCAGCTTTTCGCGCATGGTGCGGATCGTATCGTTGATTTTTCGGTAGGTGCGGATTGATTCCCGAAGCTCTCCCACCTTCATATTGTTCTTTTCGAGAATGTAGTTTCGTACAAATTCGGTGGCAGTCTGATCGTGATCCAGCGTCATCGCGTTCACAACGGCCTTTTGAAGCGAATTTGCGTTCTGCTCTCCTACGACGGACGCGTGGGGAACCAGCTTTCGCATATATTCTCTGACATAATCGATCGCCTTGTCCCGGTGATTGACGAAATTCTCTTGCCCGACAGCTGAGACGATCCGGTTGCGGACATCGTCCCATTCTGCCGGAAATCGCTTGCCGTCCCTCACTTCGACGAAGTCCTGCGCCTTCAAAATCTTACCGGTAACGACGAAGCGACCGAGCACAGTCTCGTTGGTCTCCGACCGCCTGGCCTCTATCGCCATTCCGATGCTCACCGGAGGCCGCTTGCCTTCAGTGTCGACAAACCCGAGACAAATATAGGTGCGAGCTTGCTCTCTCTTGCGTTCGTCCTCGCCTAGGGCACCGAGGCAGTAGTCCACAATGGTTCGCTTGGAGGCACTCCGGCTTTTTCCCTTGTCGCCGGCGACCGCGTTGAGCCGCTGAATGTTCTTGTTCCCGCCGGTCAGCACCACTTGGGCCATGTCGAGAATGGTCGACTTGCCAGACCTGTTCTCGCCGAACACGCCGGTATGGCCTGTTAAATCGAAATCCTCGACATCGAACAGGTGCCACTGGACCATAGACACATGACGCAACTCCATCACGGCTCGTCTCCGTCGGCAGCTTGTGGCGCACTTACCTCTTGAGATCGAACGTACCGCTCGATCCGTTGCAGGGCGTCCGAGCCGCTGATCAATTTTATCATCGGACGGATCGCTACCTCGACGTCCTGCGCCTCGCTGTCGAACTCACCGATATCGACGAGGCTCCTTTGGGATGCCTCTTTCAAAATCTCTCGGAAACGGCTCAAAGAGATCGCACTCGAGCCGTTCGGCTGAACCATGTCCTTGTAGCGATCGAACAGATTATTCAGCGTCGTGACGACTATCGCACGATCTTCGACCGCGCCAACATTCACCTCATCTTGCCAGTGGGCGGCTAACACTAGAATGACGATCGTCTCGTCGAGCTTCATTCGCGGCAACGGCACGTCCTCGCCGACAGCGGTGATGCCTGCCCACTGGGCCTCAGTGTCGCGGTGCACGCGATACCCACAACTATCAAAGAACTCGTCGATCACCGACCGAAAGCGACCATCCATGATAACGTTGAAGATCGCGCCGGTTCGCGGATCGCCGGCAAACAGGAATTGTCGCCTCAACAGGAAGTGTACCGCCTTTCTAAGGTCGGCCGCCTTTTCGACGCCCAGACTGCGCTCGATCGCTTCGAACTCACTAAGCATGGCGACGCCTCGCACCGGCATGGCGCCTGACGATGAAGTTAGAGCACCTTAGCCACTCGCTGTCATGGGGCGGCGAATCCGAAGAAAACTCGAGCTCGAAGTGAAGGCCAACCTCCGGCGGAATTTCGTTGCTCAACGCAAATCTGCGTGCGGCATCAAATGCAAGGAAATCGTCAACCGTCTCGAGCGCCATGAAGCGCGCTTCTCTCGTCCCCGCGACAGGCACCTGGGATTCGAGAAAGCGTTGAACTTCCTTGGGACTCGGCGCAATTCTCTCGATGTATTGTCTGCGCAACTTCTTTCGGAGTTCGTAGAGAGGATCGTCGGGCCAATCGCGCAACGGCTTCAGTTCGATAGGCTTGCGCGGCTCGCGGCTCGGCGCGTGATGGAATTCCGACCACGGCGACCGAAGCGGCTCAAGACTCCATTCGACTGTAGCGTTTGCGTGGCGCCCTCGCGCGATGAGGTCGTCGAGGCGGCGCACCAGATCCCCCGCCCGCCCTACCAGGCCGTGGGTTCCTCGCTCCGCGTATTTAATGGTGTTGCGGACGCGCGCCTCCAGTTGGCGGCGGAAGGTCTCGATCCGCTCAAACATTTCCCCGATATGACCGAACGTGCTTTCGATCGCTAGCAGATCACCCTCAACGTCGAGGCTGGCCTCCGACATCGACGGCGAAACACCCGCCTTCACGTACTCCTCCGACAATACCTGCATCGTCGCGGGCGTATGAGCGATCCTTCTTGCGAGATCGACAATGGCATCCCTGAACCGGTACGGATGGTTGAACGTTAGGATGGACTGGAAGTCGCGCAGCAGAAGTTGCTCGACGAATTCCTCGAAGAAGGCTTCGAGCCGGTCGCCGACCGTCTTCGACTCCATCACGGTCCGTCGGATTCTCTTCAGATCCGAAAGAATGGCCCGAAGGCTCTTGGTGAACTGATCGACCTGGTTGCGTGCTTCACGAAGGGCAAGGGCGACCTCCCGTTGCTTCGGGTCAACAATCTCCGGGTTGAGCTTCTCCACTGCCTCGAGGTTCACGCGGACAGTCACTATGAGCCCGCCAAACCTTTGTGAGACGTCCTTATTCAAGCTTGCCAGACGCTGGATCACCAACAGCGGTCCCATCGACATGTCGACAGTAACGCGAAGGCCGTACTCCTCCTCTTCGAGCCAGCCCCATGAGATAAGCCTTTGATATACTTGGCGGGCGATCAGCAGAGCCCGATCCGCCTGTTCCGTCTTCGCTGCTGCAGCGCGTTTAATCCGCCTGCGCCCCGCGGAAATGACCTCCGGCAACGGATCGCCGAAGTCGTCGTTTTCGTTCCAAAGCGACGGATTGGCCCGCATGACGTCGTAGACGGCATGCGTGACTTCCTGCGGGGTCGGGAACGCGGGAGCGCCAGTGAAAAAACGTTCGTACAGATCCAGCAAAACCAGCGAATACAGGTGCTTATGGTCCCGCGAAAAGGCCAAAAACGCATCGTCATGAAGGTATCTAAATAACAACGCTTCGCCCCCAGCGGCTGGTTCGGCCTGAAGCCCCACCTACCAGCTAAACCCCGTTCCCTTTCCGTTCATGCTAGAACGACAAGCAGCGGTTGTCCATCGGACTAAGACCAATCGACCACGGCGTCCGGCGGAAGAAACCGCGCCTGATCGTCGCGGTTCAGCTCTGCAACCGCTTAGGGGCCAATGGAGGACGGTATTTTCGCACCCGGTTTGAGCAGCTTAACGGCGGATCCGCGCCTGTCATTGATAAGAATTTCCTGCTAGTGGTTCTCCATACGCTGGGAGATTCATTGAAAGTATTTGCCATGCCCTGGCGAGCGATGGAGCCCGACCATCTTCCCGGAGTTCGCGGTATCGCAGATCGCGTCCACCTGAACTACCCTGAGGATGAGGCCGTTTTCTCCGAACGGCTGGAGCTGTACCCTGAGGGATGTTTCGTGCTCGAGCGCGCGCGGGACGGCTTGACCGGCTACATCATCAGCCATCCTTGACATTTCAAGAAGCCCCCCGTGCTGAATGTCCTTTTGGGCGCGGTCGCCGAGCCCGCTTCCACCTACTATACTCATGACATCGCGCTGCTGCCGGAGGCACGCAGCAATGGTTCGGCTTCCGAAGCCGTGCTCAAGCTGGTCAGGCACGCGAAAAACGCGCGATTTCCCAACCTCTCGCTGGTGGCGGTCAACAATTCAGTGAAGTTCTGGGAGGGACACGCTTTCCGAACGCTGGACGCGGATTTGAACCAGAAGCTCGCAAGCTATGATGCGCGGGCAAAGTATATGGTTCTTGAACTGACGTGATATCTCCGCACTTAGTTTCCTTGGGCCGAGGTGTTGCTTCACGAAGACGCACGAGTCACGCCACTGCTGATCTGCCAGGCGCAGCGCTTATTGGCTTCACCCTCCGCGCGGTACCCTCGGAGGCCAAGCCAGCATAGAGCCGACGCAGCTCACATGTGATCGCGCGAACAGCGCGCTCGTCAAGACCCCAGCAGGCTATCGGCGTCCCATGTTCTGCTCAAGCTGAAGCAACCGCAAGAAACTTTTTTAGTCGCGGGAAGAGAGTGCGTCGCCATGGCGGCCGCAAGCGGACAACGCCATGACTGGACAAGCGAGCTGGCAATTTACGGCACGACACAATCAAATGCAGCCGCTGTCGTCGCTACAGTGAAGCGGCTGTAATGTATCCGAATGCGATCCGCTTGACGGACTATTGAACTGACGTCTCTCAGGGGGACTCCTTACGCCCAAAATCCCGTGAACGCCTTCAGGGATCAACAAGGTGCCCTCGCGCGAAGGCCGCTACCTCTTCGATCGAGGTCATACCTTCGTCGAGCATCGGCGCAAACAATTGCCAGGAGTGGCACATGCCATCCCAGACCTTCAGCTCAGCAAAGACGCCCGCCTGACGGAGACGCTCAGCGAGTTGCACGCTGTCGTCGCGCAGCAGTTCCCACGATCCGACGTGAATCAACGTCGGCGGTAGCTTCGACAGATCACCATTCAGCGGCCTAAGATAAGGCGACGTTGGAATGCTGGCGCCGAAATAGGCGTGCCTGAACAGCTCGACCAGTTGGGGGGTGAGCAGGGGAGCGTCGGTGGCGGAGCGGAACGACTTGCTCTGTCCGGTAAAGTCCAGCGCCGGCGACATAAGAGCCAACGCACCCGGAATGGGCAGCCCTTCATCGCGGGCACGCATCGCGGTCGATATGGTGAGGTTACCGCCCGCCGAGTCGCCGGACAGGCAAATTGCGGATAGCGCGAAGCCATGCTCCAGCGCCCATTTGTATACGGCGAGCGCATCGTCGTGGGCGGCGGGCGCCGGATGTTCAGGCGCGAGCCGATAGTCCGCGGCGAGGACGGCAACGCCCGAGGCACGCGCGAGATTAGCGGCGACGACGCGGTGCGAGCGCGACGAGCCAAAGAAAAAACCGCCGCCGTGGTAATGGATGATCAAGTACTTGTCGTTCGAGTTAGGATAGTGGATCAGGTCGCCCCCGACAGGCCCCGATGATACCCGCTTGATCATTGCGCCGGCTGGGATCGGCGTCTGCGCGTTGATCGCCTCGAACCATGCGCGCATGTCCGCCGGGCTGCCATTGCCGGGCGGCGGGAATTGCGCGCTCGTTTGCAAAATCGCAGCGAGCTGCTGCTTGGACATGTTTCCTCTTGTTCGAAGATGAGCGGAATGCCGGTGGATCGGTCTGTGCCATTTTTCCTGAAGGCCGGCGAGGCGCCAGGCCCGGCGCCTCGCGCGCTGGGAGTGATCTTTTTCAGTCCATTCGCACGATCGGTTTAATTACGGCGCCGCTCTCGGAATCGAAGATCGCAGAATTGATCTCATCGAGGGTGTAGAACTCAACGAGCTTGTCGAACGGGAAACGGCCGCTTCGGTAGAGATCGATCAGCTCCGGGATGAAGAATGCAGGATCGGAGTCACCCTCGACGATGCCGATCAGGCGGCGGCCACCGCTCATGAAATGCGTCTCGTTGAGCACGATCTCCGCATCCGGCCCAGACGCGCCGAGAATGCCGCAGGTGCCGCGAGGGCCAAGGCTCTCCACGGCGTTGCGGATCACCGCGGGCTGGCCGGTCGTGTCGAGTGCGAAATTCAGGCCCGAGCCGGTGATCTGCATGATCGCCTCGACCGGGTTGGTTTGGCGCGGATCGATCACATGGGTGGCCCCAAGTGATCTGGCGATCTCGAGCCTTGCCGGGTTGATATCTACCGCGATGATGGTGCTTGCACCTATGACCTTGGCCGCCATCAGCGCCGACAATCCGACCGATCCGGATCCGAACACCACGAAGGATTGCCCGGCGGTAACCTTCAGAGCGTTCATCACCGCACCAGCGCCGGTCTGCACGCCGCAAGCTAGCGGCCCGAGCAGTTCGAGCGGGACTTCGGACGTGACCTTCACCACATTAACCTCGTGGCAAAGCGCGTGCGTTGCGAACGACGACTGGCCGAAGAAATTGCCATTTATTCGAGCGCCGTCCGCCGACAACGCGCTCGATCCATCCGCGCGCGTGGCGAAGAAGTTGCGCGGGAAGAATTCATGGCAGTAGCTTGCGGCGTGATCCTTGCAGCTCGGGCACCTGCCACAGGAATTGAAGGTCATTACGACGTGGTCGCCGGGCTGCACCTTGGTGATCGCATCCCCCACCGCTTCGACGACGCCAGCTCCTTCGTGACCGAGCACGACCGGCAAGGGCGTCGGCAGCATGCCGTCGCGGACGACCAGGTCAGTGTGACAGACCCCCGTGGCTTTGACCTTGACGAGGATCTCGTCGGGGCGCGGGGGTTCGAGCTCAATTGTTTCAAGCTTGAGCGGCGCGCCCGTTTCGCGGGCCACGGCGGCACGAATCTTCATGCCTAGCCTCCAAAAGTCAGGTGGTTTGAGGCGCAAGCTTCCGGCACGCAAGCGCCGGAAGCTGTGTGGTATCTGCGAAGGGGCTCAAAACGGATACGGCGTCGCCTGAGGCTTCTCCGAGGTCCACGTCCACTGTGTGAACTCTTCCCAGATCGCCGGACCGCTGAGCCGGCTGCCATTGCCGGAACGGCCGCGCCCGCCGAACGGAGCGAAGGGCCCGCCGTTGACCGTCTGGTCGTTGATGTGGAGCTGGCCGACCTCAAGGCGATCGCCCACGGCGCGCGCCCGCGCGATCGAACCGGAAATCACGCCGGCCGCCAGGCCATAGTCGGAACGGTTGGCGAGCTCGACGGCTTCATCGTCGTTAGCGAAACTGACGAGGCAGGCAACGGGGCCAAAAATCTCCTCCTCGAATGCGCGCATACCTGGCTTCACGCCGGCCAGCACGGTCGCTTGGTAATATCGCCCCTCGTGGCCGCCGCCGGCCATCAGCCGCGCGCCTTTCGCCACCGCATCATCGACGATTGCTTGGATCTTCGCGACTTGTGCGTCGCTGATGATGGGGCCAAGCGCAACTTGGCCGGACGACGGATCGCCGGCGGGCAGATGTCGGGCCTTCGCGGCGATCTTCATCGCCAGCGCATCGGCGATGTTTGCATGCGCGAGCACGAGGCCAGTCGACATGCAGATCTGTCCCTGATGCAGGAACGCACCCCAGGCGGCATTGGAGGCTGCGACGTCAACATCGGCATCATCGAGAACGATCAGCGAATTCTTGCCGCCGAGTTCGAGTTGCACCTTCTTGAGATGACGACCTGCAACCTCACCAACCTTGCTGCCGCCCTCGGCGGACCCTGTGAAGGAGATCATCGCGATGTTGGGATCGGCGCACATCGCCTCACCTGCGGCCGCCCCGCCGGGCACTACCTGCAGCACTCCCTTGGGCAGGCCCGCATCCTCGAAGACGCGCGCGATGATGATACCGCCTGATACCGCAGTGCGGGGATCAGGCTTGTGGACGACAGCGTTACCCACCGCGAGCGCTGCGGCGATGGCCCGGATGGAGAGCACCAGCGGGAAGTTGAATGGCGAGATCACGCCAACTACGCCATGAGGCACGCGCTTGGCCGTGTTGGATCGTCCATGCTCCACCGACGGCAGCAGGATGCCATTCGGCTCAACCGCAACCGCAGCCGCATGCCGCACGAACCCTGCACCGTGCTCGATCTCGATCGCAGCCTTGGGCTTGGTCGAACCGCTCTCGCGCATGATCCAGCCGATCAGCTCTTCGCCGTTCTGCTCGAGCAGATCGGCCGCTTTATTGAGGATTGCTGCGCGCTCCTGCGGCAGTCTCAAAGCCCATGCCAGCTGGGCCTGGCGCGCCTCGCGCGCGGCCTTCGCGATGTCCTTGGGATCGGCGATGCCGACCGAACCCAGCACCGCGCGCGTCGCCAGGTCATTGATGTCCATGACGCCGCCGTCGGTGACGCTCCACTCGCCCAAGAACGCCTTGCCGCGCCAGCGGTCGATGGCAATGAAATCGCGCGCCTGCATATTCATGGATAGTTTCTCCCCCGCTTCGCGCGGAATAATTAATGGTGCGGCCGTTGCGACCGCGGCTTGCCGGGAGAAAGAGGTGCAAGGGCGGCCCCGCGCGCGGCGGCCTATGGCGCGCCGCACTGCTGGTAGGAGACCGTAAGCCGGTTCTCTTGCTTCGCTTCCTCCCGCGAACGGCTCAGCAATTAGCAAGGTCGGTGCCAGCCAACGCGGGTGACTCCAACCAAATAGCGAGTTCGTTTAATTTCCCAGTCAGACCAGCTGGTTAGCTCTCTTACCGCTCCACACAATTCCTCTTGGCCAAGGGTCTTCCACCCTCGAAAATTATGAAATAATGAAGGATCTCGTCGAGACATTCACTATTTCATGAACACAAAGGCGCCTCATGAGGAGGGATGAAACCCGGATTTCTCTGGCGGAAGCATCCCGCCGCGCAGCGCGGATTCTCACTCGCGGCGCCAGCAGCGAGCTCGAGACCGGCGCTGCGCCGACGTTCGATGATCTCGCCGAGTCGCTTCATTTCGCGCTCGGCGACGGTCGCATCTGGCTCAACGATCAGCGCATGGTGCTGATGCAGTCACAGGTGCTCGGGCGCCTGCGCACCGAGATCATTGACGCCTTCGGGGTCGAGACCGCGAAGGCGCTGTTCATGCGCGTGGGTTACATGCAAGGCATGCGCGACGCCGAGTTGATTCAGAAGCGCTTTCCGAACGAGGACCTCACTCACGCGCTCGCGGCCGGGCCGCGCGTGCATACGCTGGAGGGCTTCGTCAAGGTGACGACGCGGCATTTTGAATTTGACAGCGACAAGTGCACATACTTCGGCGAATTCCTGTGGGAGGACTCCACGGAAGCCGCTGAGCACCTTGCGAGCTATGGCCTCGCCAGCGAACCGGTCTGCTGGCTTCAGATCGGTTACCCCTCCGGCTACACCACCAAGCTGTGCGGCTGGCCCGTCATCTTCCGCGAGGTCGAATGCGTCGGCATGGGCGCGCCACGTTGCGTCGTGGTCGGCCAGCACGCCGAGGCATGGGGCGACGACGCGCCGGAGCGCAACTATTTCGGCTTGGAATGGAAGAGCCGCTCGATGCACGCGATCGGAAAGGTCCCCGTCGCAGCAGACCAAAGCCCCGCCGCCGCACGCGATGACAGCACAGTCGCGGTCGGCGTCTCGGCGGCGTTCGTCCGCACCCGCCGTCAGCTCGAACGCGTCGCCACGACCGACGCCACCGTGCTCTTTGTTGGAGAATCGGGGGTCGGCAAGGAGCTGTTCTCCAGTCAGTTGCACGCCATGAGCCGGCGCAGCAGCGGTCCGTTCGTAGCGATCAACTGCGCGGCTATCCCGGAGCAGCTCGTCGAGTCAGAATTATTCGGCGTGGAGAAAGGCGCCTATACCGGAGCCATCGCCTCGCGCGCCGGCTATTTCGAACGCGCCTCTGGGGGCACGTTGTTTCTCGACGAGATCGCGTCGCTGACCTATTCGGCCCAGGGCAAGCTGCTGCGGGCGCTGCAGGAGCGCAAGATCGAACGAGTCGGCGGCACGAAGACTATCTCGCTCGACGTTCGTGTGGTGGCGGCATCCAACGTCGATCTGACCGCCGAGGTCGCGGCCGGCCGCTTCCGGCAGGATCTATATTTCCGGCTATGCGTGTTTCCGATTGCGATTCCGCCGCTGAGGGAGCGGCGCGACGACATCCCACTGTTGATGGCGCATTTTCTCGGTATTTATTGCACGCGCCACGGCCGGCAGCTTATCGGCTTCAGCCGTCGCGCCACTGAGGCGCTACTCAAATACGACTATCCGGGCAACATCCGCGAACTGCAGAACCTGGTTGAGCGCGGCGTCGTCTATGCCGACGACGGCAGCACCATAGACATCGGTCATCTGTTCAGCGCATCGGAGCTGCTGCCGCCATTCGCAATCCAGCTCACAAGTGAGGGACGACTGGGACGCACGCCGTTATTTGGAGTGGATCCACCTTCAGCCCAAGGCAACAACACCGTTTCGGTCAACGGAGGCGGATCGTTGCCGGACGGCTCGTTTGCAGAAATGGAGGCCGCCGCCTATCGCTCCGCGCTGGTCCAAGCAGACGGTAACGTATCGGCAGCCGCGCGCCTTTTGAAGATCAGCAGACCAAAACTCGACTATAGACTTCGCCGTCTTGGCATAAAGCCATAGCGATCCATTCTTCCACTCACATCAGTGGAACGCGCTTTTTACTTGGTATCGAACTGTGGTGTTCCTGTTTTGCGAAGCCGATCCCATTGAAGAACCTGGCTGTCCGCAATGATAATCCAGGAACTTTCAAAGGAGGCACATTAGCCTTGCTCCTCTCCTTTTCACTACAGGCGATAGGCCATGATCGGCCTCTCCAAGAGCCAGGGCATCACGACCGCGCGATGAGTTTCGAAGACAAGCTGAAGTCTCGAGCGACTACTCGAAGCGCGAGGCTAACCGTGGATTAACAGCTACCTACGTGAAGGTACGCCAGAATGGGCTTTTCACGGATTCGGTCATCATCGCCGTCAGTTACCGCGACATAAATGTTGAGCGCGGCTCGTCGGCCGGAAAAGTACCGCGAGCTTTATGACTTTTACGAACCGAGCCGTGTAGCGTCTCGACCTCCTTTTTGGGCGCATGCTCGGCCCGAAAGGTACCCGAGATCGACGAGCTTTCATCGAGCCGTGAGTTCCCAAATGATCCGGACGTGCCCATCTGGAATCGAGGGTCGGAAAATATGCATATCTCTGACGCGCAGCTCACTCTCATCAATCAAATTCAGGACTCGGCCGACATCTCCCTGATCAGAGAAAAGCACATACATCACGCCGTTATCATTTAGGTGGAGGTGCGCACCCTTCAGCGCCGAGGCCATGACATTGTGCTCTTCATCGAAGCAAGAGCGCTCCAGGTCATCTTTCGCTTTACGATTCCAATAGGGGGCGGCAAAGAGAATGATGTCGAATTTTTCTCCAGACTGCAGCCCAGAATAGGTGTCGCTATAGCGCACCTCGGCTTTGTCCGAGTAGCCTAATCGCTCGATGTTTATCTTCGTCGTGAGAACGGCTTGCGGATTTATGTCGAGAGCCACGAGACAGCCTGCGCCGGCACGGAGGGCTGCAAGCCCCAGCACACCTGATCCGCATCCCAGATCGAGGACTGTCGCACCAGGTTCGATGTGCCACTTCGACATCAAGGCGTCCGGACCGTGACTTAGGCGCGGTGACAGAACGCCAGGCAGGACGTGTAAGGGCAGGCCGCTTACTTCCACGTCGTGCGGGCGCTCGCATAATCGCAGTTCAGCTAGCATTGCATCTACGTCCGTCGTTTGGCGCCGTACAGATACGGCGATCGGGGCATTCATCTAACTCTCCATCTCTTGGCGAAAACAACATCGCGAGTCGTCGGACCCGATCCGGCTATCAGTCCGGTCTGGGCGAACTGCTACAGCGGCCCGCAGGCAAGCTGGGAAACCGGATAGGCGGACTCATGGTGCTCTCCCTCAACCGACTGGCAACGATAGCGCGGCTGTTCCCGAGCCTGTTCTCTCGCACATGGACACACGGCTTTAGCGAGCATCTGTCTTACACGTCTGAATGCACTGCCATACTCGGTGTTACTACCTCCCAATAGCAATGACCGTGCCAAGAACGCCAAGCGCAGCAAGCTCATGATGACGCTTTGCGGCATGCCGGCACTGGCTCGCCGGGCACCGTGATTTGCCTGGTCCAGTGGTAGCTATGCCGAGGGCCATACATGGAATCGTCTTCTTGCCCGCACGACACAGCCCGAAGTCCTCTCCCGGCGTAAGGTTGGCCGACGTCCGGTGGTCAAAGGCTCGGCGTCATATCTCTCCCCAGCAAGATGGATTTTACCGTAGACATGCGCTCATTCTTAGCGGGAAGATGCGGTTGGACCGCCAATTGTTCACTAAGTTTCGTCCACAGCATGCCATCGCACCACACATGCTCAACGCCTCCCCACTGGCAAGCCGCTGCGACATTCGGGAAGAACCCACGCCCGCGGTGGTTAGCACTCGTGTTGCAAAGCAGTGGAATACCGGTCAGTTTTTCATATTCGACGAGAAGCTTGGCGACTTTGTGCTGAGACGTTCTGGAAATGGTCTGCAATCGCGCCGTTCCGTCCAGATGTACAACGGCGGGTACCTTGTCCCGCCACTCTGGTCGTGTCTGATGATCGAAGAGCATGTAAGGATCCGGCGTTCCAGGACTGAAAATGTCCGGGGCACGATCTTCCAAGCATATCGGAGCCACCGGCCGGAAGTGTTCGCGAAGTTTGATGTCGTTGAGATGATCCTTCATTCGCGGCGACGTCGCGGCTGCGAGAATGCTTCTGCTGCCCAGTGCTCGAGGCCCAAGCTCGGCGCGGTCGGCAAGGAAAATCACCGGCTTGTTGCTGGCGAGAATGGCCGCAAGTTCACTCATGCTACACGGCGCTGCGTCCCATTCGGGCGGCACGTCGCTCGGCTTCAGGGCTGGACCACTATAGACTGACCATCGTAGCGGCACGAAGCCTTTGTCCGCCGCCATAGCGCAGCAAGCGGCACCGATTGCTGATCCACTGTCATTCGGAAAGGGCGGCACCCAGACAGCATCGAAGAGACCGGCAGCACGTAGTGCACTGTTCCATTTGATATTGAGCGCGCAGCCGCCCGTTATACACAAGTTGCGTGCCGGCAAATGCGAATGCCGCTGCAAAGCAAGCGCCATTTCGCGCACGAGCAGACGTTCATGGAAAGAATGAAATGATGCAAGCACATCTTCGCAAGCCTTGGACTTCAACCGCAGCGCGCTGGCATCGACGTAATCATGCACAGCTTCAAGCGCAGACTCCGGAGTGTCGGGACGGGTAAGCGCCGTATTGGTCCCAAAGTGTTCATCGTAGAGTTCCTGAAACACCGTGACTATGTTTTCATCAACCGAGCCTAGCGCGATGTAGGCCATCAACTTGCCGGCAACGCCGAGGTCCCAATTGGTGCGGCTCGCCTGCTTATATGGTCCGAAGTGATAGCCCGCGGCAGCATAGGCGTGCCCAATCATTGGGAACAGGCATTCGACGAACCGGGCTCCGCGGCGTTCTACATAATAAAGACGTGGAAAGGTGCCACCGTCCCACACAAGACAGAACGCAGGTTGCCCGGCTTCCGCAAAGGGGCTGGTGCAGTATGCGGCGGCCACATGGCCCGTGACGTGCGGATAGCTTTTGTATGGGAAGGACCTGCCGTCCAGCATCAGGCCAGTGCCGTCACGCGACGTTAGCAGGCCATCGGCGCGACTTTCAATATACGGCGCACCTTTGAGACTGAGTGGCGTCGCCCCACTGAGGACCTGCAACTGCGACTCTCCCTCTCCCCACCAGCCGTCAAGGACGAAGTGATCAACATCCGACACATCCAGCCCCTGCTCCGCCAAGGCCACGACAACTGCATCGAGATTGTCGATGGCTTGATATCGCGGATTGTTGTTTCGCTTCTCCTGCTCGACACAAAAGACAAGCCGTCCGTCCTCGATAAGAGCGATTGATCCGTCATGCGTCAGCTTGATACCGCAGATGCGCATAGTGTCTCCATGTTTGGACCCTAACGATTCGATTGATTTGAAGATCGACTTTGATGCTGAAAGCGGGCGAGCAAGCAGACGCGCTCGACACGATCAAGCCTTCGTTTAGCGCTTTGCTGAACCGCCTCTACACCAGCGGTGTCACGCCAAGTCTCCCGCGGAAGCCATTACGCGCCGACCGTGTAACGGATGGCCACCCGGCGTGATCGCTCGCCCTAGTTTTTGGGTGACCAGTACGCATCTGAGCCATGTCAACCAGGTAAGAGAGGCCTTCGGCCATCGCGTTCGCCCCCCCTGCCTGGTCGCGGTCGGATTTCGGATCCCGACTTATCTTTACCTCACATCCTCGGTGGCAGCCTTGTGATAGCCGACCGGCGACGTCATCGTCGCTTGGCTGATTAAAACTCAAAGGCCGTGTCCCATTCTGTCGTCCTCGCCGGTAGCAGCTGCACGATTTGGGCCAGTGCGAGCTAGAGGAATATCTCGGGATTTTTGGCCGAATGTCGCGTGTGCAGACATGCTGGCGATTCGCTGACATTTGGCACGTTTGGTTTCGGACAGAAGTTCAGACTGCGCTTGCCTGATCATGTTGAGCTCCCGAAAGCTGCCCAGCGGGCGAGGCCCGGCGTATGGACCGGCTTCTGGTAATGCCTCGCTCGGTGCCGACCGCGAGTTGTTGCAAGATGTGCTGTGCTGATGGGCTAGTCGGCCGCCGATAACGGCCTGCTTTTGCGGTATGGCCTGATGAACAGTCCCCTGTGCGCCAGCGCCGTGTCACGGCACGCAGACGTTGGGAGCTATTGAGCGACGGCGATCCCTGTCGCAGCTTGAAATTGGGGATCAAACCTTTTTTGAAGCGACCACTGCTGCCCCTCCACCGATCTCAGACCACTCTTGTGGGGACAGACTCCCTGCGCAGACGAGTCCCCTCTTACCGCCCTGACCGCCGTTAGGGCTTTGCCAGTGGACTCCTCAACATCGGCCGGTTGCGATCCGGCCGGGCAAGATTGGAGCACCGATAACGTCGGCCGGACGCTTTTCGCTGTTTTGCCCTCTTGGGATTCAATCCTTCATCATCCCTATGTCGGATCGCAGACTTTCCCTTAACCCATCGCGAATATCGTCCTCAAGCTCGCCGACCGTTTCTTGATCTCAGGAGCGCAAAGCCCTGACCAGAGGCATCAACCACGCAAGGTCCAAAACTGCTCAATATGGCAGTCAAATCTCTCGTCATCTGCAAGCGGCTCATGCTGGACGTTCTTGGACGCTTACTCTTCGTGCAACGGTTAGCGCTGCGCGAGATTGGCGACCATCGCCTGCTCCCGCAGTGCTTCCAGCGCGATCTGCGCCGTTAGGGCCGATTCGAACTTCCGTCTCGTCCTCTCGCGTCGTTCCTCGCTCCGGCTGTTGCGACGGAACGGCACGAAATTCCTAGTCAACTGGTCCGAAATCCGGGGCTGCTTGACCGGGCACTCGCGGGTGCAATGGCCCACCACCGCCAATGATACGGAAGCCGGCGACCCTGACGGCCAGATCGCTGGACGCCCATCGGCACCGTTTCGGTGCCCCCCGGTAATCCCTCGCTTGCGATCCGACAGCCAATTAAGATCAGCCTGACCGCCCTAGGCTCGTGCCGCACCGCATCCACCAGCATTGCCGCGTCCTGTGCGAGAACATCGAGATCGATTCTATAGTTCTCGGCAGTTTTCGAAGCGTTGTCGATATTCCGGATCTGACTTGCAAAGCTGGCAGGCGCTTTGACTAAGAATTTCCGCGTGATGAGGCCTGTTGCAATGAAATTCGTCGCGAAAGGCATGAAGTTCAGCTGATATATGCAGGCGAGGATTGTACACTTGCCACCCATCATCCAGGTGATGAATTCGATCTTTCACCTGTGAATCAATTACAATCGAATGTCGCCGAATAACGTGCAGATCGAACGAGCGAACGCAGCACGATCCGACGGTGCACCGGGTGTTCGACTGCACGCGAACGCGATCCGAAACTGACTTGAACGACCCGGACTTCACGCACGGTAAGTTAACGCACATTTTGGCGAGCACGATTTGATTATTTCAAATGCGCAAAGGTGAAGAGGAAACCGGGGTAATCCAACGTAGTCTACATTTTTCTCGACCGAACTGCGCATCACGAGTGGGGAACGGCGCAGAATGATTGGTGCGCTTGGATTGCTGAATCGGCCCGCGATTGTAATCGATCATCACGGCATGGTGCTCGACGTCAATGAAGACGCTTTGAAGCTTTTCGATGATGACCTCTGGATCAAAGGAAAACGTCTGTTCGCGGCCGACCCACAATCGCGAATGAAACTGGAGCGACTGGTCAACCATATCCGTCTCGCATTGAGTAAGCCGGGTCGTACAAGCCTTCAAACCGTGATTACCAAGCGCCAGGGCCTTCCGGTCGTCGTTGACGCCTTTGTGCCAGGGTTGGAAGACGAGAACCTGTTGCCGGATGTGGGCGCTCTTCTTCTCCTCACCGACCTGAACGAAAACCATCAGGTGTCGCAGAGCTCAGTGATGGAGATTTTCGGAACGACACCAGCTCAGGCTCGTCTCGCATCGCTGCTGGTCGAGGGAAAAACGCTGGAGGAGATTGCTTGTGATATGAGGATTTCGCCGGGGACAGCCCGCAATCATCTCAAGGCTGTTTTCCTGCGAACCGGGACAAGGCGGCAAGCCGAGTTGGTATCTCTGTTGTCGCGCCTGCGATAATTTTGCTGGATCAGGCCTGCCGGATGTGACGTTTTCGAGTTTGACGCTCGCGCTGGTCCTTTTCCAGATCATTTCACTGCAGCTGCGCTCAATCCCTCACCTTGGCAGATAGGGCGATGTTTCCCAAGCCGAGATCCGCGCGGGCTGATCAACAGGATGAGCGGGACCGGTGCCTTGGCGTCATGACCAGTTGCCGGAGCTCACGTTGATCATCCCCGCAAGGCCATGCTTGTACGGTGATGATTGTGAAATCGAGAAGCGCTCGCGATGTTGCGAGAAATGGCGAGGTGAGCACCTCTTCAAACACCAAGGCTATTCTTCCCGGCGCCGGTCTGCTCGAAGCAGCTAGAAGCTATGCAATCCTATTTGACCGCAAGAAATCCCTCGAAACAGACATGCTTGTAGATGGTCATGGTATCTACAAAACCTGCCCGATGCAGCATATCGAGATTGCCCTTGGTGGAAAACGGCTCAAGTACGCCTTTCAGACTATTTGCTTTTCCCAAAACTTCTTCCGGAGAGTAACCGTTGTCCAATTTGTAGTCGATATAGATGGCGCTCGCGATGTCCTGAAACCGTGCATCTGGTGCTCTGACTTTCTCGAAAAACAGGAATGCTCCGCCCCAATTGAGCGACTTATAGATCAGATCGATCAGGTTCTGCCGGTGCCGGGGCGGAACGAACTGAATCGTATAATAGGAGACGATAAAATCGCTGGCTTCGTAATCTACCTCGCACGCATTTGCGAGGAGGTACTCAACGTTCGACGCTTTGCCCTCAGCGCTGCGCGCGTACTCGATCATGGCACGTTCGCTATCGATTCCGATCCAGCGCGTTCCCTGTGAATGCCGCTTCGCCAATTGCCGTAGAAGCGTTCCGGTTGAAGTACCGATTTCATAAGCCACGGAGTCACTCTTGACGAAAAAGTCACTCACCTGTTCGATCAGCCTATGCCCGGCTTCGTAGTTGGGAACAGACCTTGCGACGTGGCGATCAAAATATTGAGGGGTATCCCCACCGAAGCTCCAGCCGGCCCGTTCGGCCCGTATGCCGTCTCCCGTAGGCCCTCTTTCCCGTGCAGTCGTATGCTCCAAGCTGTCCATGATAACTCTTTTGTAGTTTTCGGTTATGCAAGCTGCAGCTTGCGTTCTCGTGTCGGTTTTGTGGTCAATGCGCTTTTGACCGCGGGACTGAAGAAAAGGGACAAGACTTCATCTTCAAACAGCTGACCCAGTGATGAAAGCCTCAGTCCAGGCTGGCCGCTAGTCTCGAGATAGGATTCCAATGCGCCGGCATTGTTCAGCTCATTGACAAGCGCGTCGTAATATCGCGAAAGCTGGGGGTGAGCGGCGCGGATCGACCGCAGGCTTTCGTCCTCGATGCGTCCGATCCGAAGCCCTGTCGAATAAGACCCAGCCAGTACTTCCTCTTCGTCGACGCAGCGTCCGGTGGCGATCGGAACGCTGCCTGTCAAAACGGCATCAACATAAGACGGAATGTTTGGGGCGTTGCGAAACACGTACCCGAGGTCGCCTGTCTTCCGCACGTCGACCCCGACGTGGGAATAGGCTCCCGCGCCCACTCCAAGAAGATCGCTCGAGGCCGAGGTCCGGATCTTCTTGAACGGATCGGTAAATTCATGGGCTCGTACAAAGCGATTGCCGTCGGTCTGGTGATAGCCGAGCGTTGCCATTTCCTGCCACATAAGCATCCGGCCAAGAAGCGTGGCGAACTCGTCCTCGAACGCCGCTCGCTTTGTTTCTGTCTTATACCAGTGCCCTTGAGGACGATCTCCAAACCGTCCGTGATACCAAGTGAGGTGTGGCGGACGAATCTCGGCAATTGCTTCGAGGTTGTCCCATACTTCCGAACTGGATCCCTTATAGAGCCCCTGGATCAAGTCGAGATTCCAGTTTTCAAAAATTCGCGTTGCAATTGCGCATGCGCGGATGGGAATGTCGCGCTTGTAGCCGCGGGCCGCATATTTGAGTACGTCGTCATCGAACGATTGCACTCCAAAGCTCAGGCGCGTGACGCCCTGAGCCTTGAGGGACCGCAGCTTGTGCTCCCCCTCGGGCGCGGCGATCGTCAGGGGACTACCTTCGATGCAAAACTCTGCTCCGGGTCGCAAGTCATACTCGTTTCGAATAGTACGTATCAAACCGTGCAACGCCGGCTCATCGAGAACGAGCGGCGTGCCTCCGCCGATATAGACCGATGACACGACGGTTCCAGCCCGAGCAAGCCGTGCGCCCCAAAAAGCGAGTTCACGATGCAACGCCGTCAGATAACGAGCAACTTTAGTGTCGTCATCGGCAGAGGTTTTTGCTCGGCCGGTATAGTGATCGACCGTGTAGTGACAGAATGTACAGCGTGTTTCACAGAATGCTACGTGAACGTACAGGCTCGTTTCTCCGCTCCACGCAATCTTATCCACCAGGGTCGTTGGATCGAGCGGTGCCAATGAATCGATGGGCGGGTAGATCGCCACTGAGTGCGATCCGCCCAGCACCGCACGACTTATGCCAATGCCGGCGGCATGAAGTGCCGGTAGCGAAGCTGGAATTCCGAGCCGTCGCAGTGAAGAGCGTGCTTCCTCAAAAGCGGATTCTCGCGATCTCATTGTCGGACCTCACGCTGTCGAGCCTGCCACTTGAATAGATCATTGCCGTTGCGCGATGATCGTCAGATAAACGTCGGCGCGCGTATCTGGACTGTCGTCGAATCTGTAGATCACGTCGAAGGGATTTATCAGCCGGGGCATATACTGCTTGCGCCAAAGGCTTGCATGCTCGCCCACCAGCGACGGAACGATTTGCCCCCAAATGCGCTCCGCGATGATGGTCAGGTCCGGATGTACACAGGCTTTGCGAATCCAATCATAGATTTCGTTATACTGGACCCACGGCTGGGCGAGCGAGGCAAGATGAAGCTGCACGAGACGATGGGTAATCGCGATGCGCCCTCCTGGGCGAACGACCCGCGCCATTTCTTTGACCATGCTCGGTCCTAGTCCAAGCTCCCAGATGCCTCCGGTCCATTCATTGATGGCAGCGTCAACTGACGCATCGGGCAGAGCCAGACGCTGCGCAAGGCCAGGACGAAAATGGAGGTTCGTGAAGTTTCGTTCGGAGGCGAATCGGCGCGCCAAATCGCTCAGGCACCGAAACATCTCGACCGAAATAACGAGTCCGTCTTTGCCAACCGATGGCGACAATCGCCGTGCAACACGTCCTAAGCCGCCGCACACGTCGACGACGATGCTCCCTGGCTTGAGCAGCAGCAATTCCGGGTGATTTGGGATCAGATCCTCTTGCGCGCGGACCAGTTTGTCCTCGACTTCTGGTACTTGGCTCCAGCTGTTGTCGTTCTCGCACGCCTTCAACAACGGCAAACGCCATCGCAAATAGGCCGCGCGAAACCGCTTGGCAAAATCAGACAGCCCGACGGGAGGCGTAGAAGACGCCGCATGGCCCAGCAGCACTTCATCGCTTGGTAAATCAAGGATCAGGACATCGCCCAGCGTGTTCTCGATCGCCCGGACAGCGTTGAAAATGGCGACAAAATCATCTTCGCCGGCATCGCTCACTGGCCAGAGAGCTTCCGGATCCAACCGTAAGCACAGACCTGAGATGAAGGCCGAGGCCGCCCAGGTCAGAACGCGGGCCCGCTCGGTCGTATTCAGGATCGATAGGTCTGGCGTCATGATGAGATGGACGGCAACGCAATCGCTGACCATCTCCTCCAGCCCGGGAATCGGGTGGTTCGGCACGGGCCAAGAGATTCTATCAAGGTAGAGCGAGGCGCCGAGCCGGACAAGCGAACGACGGAGTTCACGGTCGCATGGCAGGTGTCGCGTTTGCACCACGGTCTGGTGCATTCGAGTGATACCGGTCTGACGAAGGCGGGCCAGTTCGCCCAAAATTGACTTATGATCCGCCAGCTGCGCGCAACACAGCAGCAGCTCCGGCGGATGTATTTCATCCTTAAGGCGTGTGGAGATCTGCTCGATTGAACTCTCGGCATCCAGGTCGATCACGATGGAGCGGCGCAAGGTTGAGGTGCGCGCCCTTTCCGCGATAGATCTCAGATGCTCAAGCTGTTCTACCGACGGCCTCGCTTGCGAGGTAACGTGCATAAAGCCGTGCTGGCGCAGCGAAGCTAGCATCTTGTCGACAATGTGCTGATCGTCGAATTGAGCGCGCAGAGCCGTGAGATTAACGGGCTCGTTGATGAGCGTAGTGACAAAATCCATTAAGCCATCGCCGGGTGGTACGACCATGCCGGTTTCGAAGTAGCGGTGACTGAGCAATCGATGTTCGGCAATCTCGACGTCCAGAACCTCGACAGCCGGATCGAGCATGACAAAATCATCGTGCGGCAGTCCGCCGGAAAGGCTATCCGCACTGGGGTTCTGAAGGCGCTCAAGCAGTTTCATGAGGCGCAGAGCCGCAAATCCGGTGGCAAGAAAGATCGAGATCGTCTTTTTGCCTTCCCTGTCCCATAGACATTTGTCGCAGATCCGATTCGCCTACGATGACGCCGAGCGACGCCAAACTATCGATCAGCGAGAGCACATTAGCGTAGGGGACATCGTTCAGAGCCGTCGACAACTCCACCAAGCTCTTCGGGAAGCGAAGAACGTCAAAGAGGCGGGCGGCCCGCTGCGAAAGTTCCGCATATTCGTGGCCAGCTTCGGCAGCCGGAAGATAAATCAGCCAATGTCGCTCAGAGGCTTCAAGGTCCTGGCCGGGGTCGAAGTCGAACGGACTTTCAATCCATGGGGTGAGGTCGCAGGATGACGAAATCATCGTTGCCGCCGGATGGGCGACGAAGCGGGTTGACCGCAAATTCCTCGGGCTCGTCCCTGCCGAGAAGGCCTCCGCCGCGGTATTCGGCCATGTCGGGGGAGCGTATTCACCAAGCCCCCGGGCAAGCGCAATCGCCGCCGCGTCGATCGCCAGCACGTCTTGACGCGCGCGGGCGAAGAACTCCGGACGACCGGTCAAATATGCAACAAAAGCCGCCGCGGTCCGCCAGAAGTAAGGCCCGTTGTCAGCGTAACCGGACGACTGCACGAACTCTGCCGCAACTGCCTCGATATCGAGTCCACTCGCGTGCAGCAGACGGCGGGTGAGCGGGACAAGGTCCAGCGCACCAAGAGCATTCCTGACCAATCCGCGACGATACATGCCAATGTTGGATTCGGTCGGCGCGGGTGTGCCCGCATAGTCGGCCAGTATTGCTAGCTCAGTCGCCGTGCAGCCATGGAGATCTTGGGCCCTTGGGTTGGGATCCATGACCCAATTCGCAAGGCGATCGTCTGTCAATACGCGGCGCCAGGTATCCCAAACCAGCTGTGCGTCCATCAGGCAGCCTCGCTGCGGGTGGTGCGCCTGCTCGCCCGGCCGTAGGCGCGATCCCATGCCACACGTCCCCGCTCGAGATCCGAGAGGATTAGATCGGTGGTACGGCCGGTATCAGCCATTTCCCCATTGCAATAGAGGGATTGGGTTTCATATTCGAGGATGACGGCGCCAGGACGGGCGCGCGACAAAACATCGTCGAGCAGATCCCAAACGGCGTCCGCAACCTGGGTATCATGAAGGTCGTGATACTGACCGTTGATCCAACGCCCTCCCGCCATGTGAATGGTGATGATACGGTCGAGCGGTATAGTGCTCAGAAATCGATCAATGGAATAGCCTTTCGCGCGGTGGTTCTGCTCGTTCGCATACAGATTGTGCAAATCCAGGTGCAAGTAGGTGCCTGATAGCTCAAGCATTCGCGCAAGGAATTCCTCTTCGGGCAGATCGCTGCCGGGGCACACGCGGTAGTACGCCGCATTTTCGTGCGCGAGCGGAACGCCGTAAAGATCTTGAAGCGCGCGCGCCCTTGCCGCCACACGAACAGCCTCAGCCCGCGAGAACTGTAACGGACTGCTCCAAACATCGGACCAGGAGGCGTCGCCATAAAAACAGTGGTTCGCAACTGAGCAAACATTTAGTTTCTGAGAGAGCGGAACGTGCCGCCGCACGGCCGCCGTGCTCTTCAGATCGTCGAAGCCGAAGTCACCGCCGTAGTTCGAATGTCCGAGGAGCGGATATTTATCCGCGATATCGCGCATAAGATCGACGGCGCGGGGAGAAATAAGCCCCGGCCCATCAAGAGGACTCATGATCGAGTCGAACAATATTTCCAGCGCATCAAGCGGCTGGTCCAGAAACGGAAACCAACCAATCAATTCAGGATTGAACTGAAGCCCAACGCCCAAGCGGGGAACGCTCATTTCCGAGGTCTCCAATAGCCTTGGCACCACGCCGACGGCGATGCGCCAAGGCCAAGCCGGATCAGAGTCCGTCAGTCACGGATGTTCTGCCGCGCACTTCGCCGCAGTTGCGGCGCATCTCGCTGCGGTCGCAGCGCACCGCGCAGCGGTTGCGGAGCATCGCGCTGCGGCGGCTTTTGCTTGTGCTTGCGCTGCAGTCGCCGCACATTTGGCAGCCGTAGCGGCGCATTGCGCAGCCGTCGCCGCACATTTAGCGGCCGCTGCCGCCGCTTCTTTCACCGACAGTTTTTTAACGTCCATGAATTCTCTCCACGTTGGAATAAAAGTTCTGCCAAAATCGCTTCTCGGCAGGACCCAGCTCAATCACTAGTAGAACTACCCCATCCAGACACGGGAGCCAGTCCCATTTGAGATAGGAAAAGCATTATTTTGCCAGGACGGCCACAAAAGCAGAATATGACTTCGAGTAAGCCCACCACAGAAAGATACTCGGAAAACACCTACATCAGGTCCGGCAAAAGCGAGTCAGGCAGACTCTCCCTTGGGTCCACTGATAGCTGACATTCGTGCATGACACGGTCAGAGCTTCTCTCGTGACGCTTTTCCAGGGACAACCGCTGATGCAAGTTCCGGGCGAGCTTCCGCACCCCGTTCTCGCCCAGCATCGCTGCCCGGCTCACACCGTCCCTATTGATGTCTCCATGATCGTGCGACGGAGTCCAGCATTGGCCAATTGCAGCGGACAGTTAGCCAACTTGAGGCACCACCTAGCCGGTTGCGCCAGCGAAACCGGCTCGCGTCGCTTGAGCATATTCACGGAGTCGATTTAACGGGGAGCGATTGCGCACTGCTGCTCGCGGGCGATAATAACCGCATCAGATCCCAGCTCACTATGGCTCGCCTGCGATACAGCCTGGCATGAGCCGATCGGTGGGGGTCAAGCGATGGCAAATGCATGCTTGATGCCGAGCAGGAAGGTGACTCCTATCGTCGCCTCGACGTGATCACTGGGGGAGCGCCGCCGGCAGCGGTGGACGGGCGAGAAGAAAGCAAGGGTCGCTGCGGAGAGCTTTGAGAATAGCGCGAAGATCTCCGAGGCAGCGCGGCTCAATGGCGTTTCCCGCGGGCTCTCACGGCGTGGCGACGCCAGGTGCGGCTGCGGTGCCCGGCAAGGCACCGCACTTCGTGCTAACCGAAATTGGCTCCGGAAGCGGTGGCGGCACAGCCGGCAGATCCGAGCGTATTTCGACGGCAAACGACGCCTTGTGCGATCGCTGCTCGGCCAGCAAACCCTCCGAGGTGATCGAGAGGGTGAGTGGAGCGGTCATCCGCCTCGAGCTAGGCGTGAAGCTGGGACGCTTTCGACCGTGCTGTGGACGCTTAGGGCGTTCTGTGGATTGCGCTAAGGCCCGCGCTGAAGGGGATGTTGGCGGCACAGCCGGTGGAAACTTTCGCAACCCAGATGCTACTTCAAGCGCGTCACCCTTCGTGGAAAACAGTTGTTGGACGTTTTCAGGATCGACCCCTTATTACGGCTGCCCACCCAGGCGACATAAGAGCTGAGCGGATACGGATCGATATTGGGTCTGTCGTCGGACATTCAGGTACACCTTCCTTCACTGGCCAAAGATATTGTGTACCTGAGCTCCCAATCGAGCGCACTCATCGACACCGGCGCGGCCGCAATCGCGGCGACATCGCCGTCGAGCATGGGAAGGCAGGCGGCGTCGGGATGGTGCTCCGCGCGAACCTGCAGCCACCATTCCTGGTAGGTGCCTGCGCGAGGTTGTCGGAGATACAAGGCCGCATGGCTGATGGTAGCAACACCAGACCAGCCTTTTTGGTCTGCCCGTTGTCCTCGCCAGCTCCATCCCAAAGACCGCAAAAATCACACCATGCAGACATGATGTCACTTACTTCAGGAAGTGATCAGCTTCATGCGCAGGTTGACGATTTTGTTGGCTATTTACGAGGCGAGCGTCGGCTCTACTGGGACATGACGGAGGAGACGCGCGCCTTCGCGAAGCGTTACAAGGCGGCATTCGATGGCAGGATCCCGAACGAGGCGCAGGCGAGCACGTACAGTGCCGTCACGCACTATCTCAAGGCAATTGCTGCGATACGGACCGATGAAGGTGAGGCGGTGGTGCGACAGATGAGGAACACCTCGATCAAAGATTTTTAAAATGAAGAATGTTAGAATCCGCCCCGGTGGCCAGGTGATGCGGCCACTCCACGCCGCGCGCATAAAGGCGCCGATCGAATCGAATTATCAACGACTACTACGAGATAACGGAGACTATTCCTGCCGAAAATGCGTGGGGGGCAGCCGCGAAGAGTTCCTGCGATCTCCTGAAGACGCAGTAAGGGGATCGGCGGCCCGTCGACCTGCCTTTAGGTCTCTCGTGCGGCCTTGACGATATGAAGTCAGCGCAGCTCAAGACGCGCTGCAAGCCAGGGAGACTGGTCACAGTCGTCCAGTCTGGTGAAGGTCAGTAAGTTGGCTGCCTACATGATGGGGCCGTTCTAATCTGTGATCTTGTTGGGATCGCGGTTGGCGCTGCTCTTGGTGCAGCGTCCCGGACCTCGCTTTTCAACGATGGCAGCATTGACGACAAGTGGTGAAAGGAGACCCCCGCGGACATTGGATCTGAAACGACAGCGCTCTTCTTGTTGGTGCGCAAGGTGACCAGCACATCATCGCTGCCGCTTAGTAGATTGCTACCGCAGCTGTCATTCATCTCGGGCGTCATCGACATTCTTGCTTCCTGAACTCTACCCATTCGATCATCGGACGCGCGATCGATACGGCCCTGAACAAGCCCGATCTAATCTTAGCGAATTGCCTTTAGATAGCACAATCCTCCATCACCCGTGTCCAGCACTGCTTTTACTGGCCCGGTGTCAAACAGGTTAGCCAAGTGGAACGCCGTGAATGAGCAGCCCACCACTCTTCCTACCGCTCCTTTGCGGAACACTCGCGACGGTGAGCTGGAGCATCGGCAACGTTCTGTCCAAGGCCGCGCTCTGCTGCATCGAGCCGCTCTCGCTGTTAACAGGGCAGCTGGCTGTAAGTGCCGCAAGCCTGACCGTATTATCAATCTGGTCAGGCGCGCCGCCTCGTTTGAGCGATTGGCGTGCTGGCCTCCCCGGCATCCTGCAGCCGGCGCTTGCGTCTGGTCTGTCGATCTTTGGGCTATCGATGCTGCCGGCCTCGGTGGAGGCGATGCTGTTTGCAGTTGAACCGCCATTGATCATATTTCTTGCGTGGTTCATCCTTGGCGAGATCCCTAACCGTGCTATCATCTTCCTCTGCTTGTTGGCTGTTGCCGGGGTCGGCTTTTTGAGCTGGACCTCTGACCCTGATCCTTCCGCTGCTCGGGGATTGGGCGTCGCTCTCGTTCTCGCCGGCGTGCTATTCGCCTCACTTTACAGCATAGTGGTCCGTGTGATGTCGGAAAGCGTAGATACATTGCGCCTTACAACGGCGAGCCAGATCGTCGCGTTTGCGCTGGTCGCATTTGCGTGGATTGGCTTTCGCCCATTGCCGACGCTCTCTGTGACCATCGGCGATGTTGTTCCGGTGGTCGGATCAGGATTGTTGCTCCTTTCGATCCCCTTTCTACTCTACGGGATTGCGCTGCAGCGAATGAGCGCGACCGCCGCCGCACTGTTGCTACCGCTCGTTCCCGTGTTTACAGCCATTTTCGCCTCCATCTTCCTTCAGGAAACCCTGACCGCAACACAGTGGCTTGGGGCCGCCGCCGTTCTTCTATCGGCGCTTGGAACTCCCATGGCCTTGCGTTCCCAACCGCATGGCTCGGAAGTATCATCCCACTCCCGAAAGCCTTGAATAAGTGCGGGGCAATGCCCGCTATTGCAAGAATACTGTCTCCGCGTTCAGCCCGTCCGCGCCAAGCTCTCGTCAAGAAAGGCCGATAGGCTGGCCTCTTCGGCGTGGTGTTCGCGACCTTTCGACTGGAATCAGTGCGTCACCGGCCGCCAGCAGCTTGGTCTCCTGGCCGCGTTCGCCGGCATCGGTCTGGTTGCGCTCGGAAGCGATCAGGCGACCGGCTCGGTGGCTTGATCCGGCGGGGTAGGCGCGTTCTGGATGCTGCTCTCGGCCGTCGCGATCGCCTTCTACATCTGGAGCGTCGATTACGCGCGAGTGCGATACCGCCGCCGTCGTGGCCTGGAGCACGCTCTTCGGGTTTCTCGCGATGATGCCATGGTATGCCTGGAAGCTGTCGCACAGAGAGGTCCGTCTCGTGGCCGGGGCGATAGCTGCGGCGGCCTCGGGCTGACGGTCAGTGTCGCAGGGTTGTGTTCTACATCCTGAGAACGGTGTCGGCTCCCGTCGCAGCGAGCGTCAGTACCTTCAGCCTGTGTTCGGCATCGCGGCGGTCGCTATGATGTTCGGCGTACACTCTTGCTCTTAGGCGCTGGCGTCGTCCTGATCATCATCGGTCTCGCCCCTGCAGCGGGCACCGGCGCAAGGCCCGAGGAAGCTGCGCCGGACGAATGAGCCTCGTCGTCCTCAACCTGATCCTGCGGCCCCTTCTCATCTTCGCCGCCTCCCTGGCCCGGTGCCGTTGGGGAGATGCCATCGGCGGCTGGCTGGTCAGGTTGCCGCTGATGTCAGGCCGGGTCGCTGCGTTCCTGGCCGTCCAGTACGGCCCGGATTTCGCCGCAGCTGCCATCAACGGCTTGGTGATCGGCACTGCCGCTCAGTCCTGCTTCAGCCTTGGCTACGCGCTTCTTGCCCGGAAAGGCTGGGTGGCCCGCCGTGTTGGGCGGCGCCGCAGCCTATGCGGCTCGCCGGCTCCCTGCTCCAGCCTCTGCCGCTGGCGCATTGGGGATTTTTCCTTGTGGTTCTGGTCACGCTCACCGCAGCGGTTACCCTCATTCCACATTGCACGGCAATCCGCAGCGCCATCCCAACATCCTGGTGGGATTTGCCTGCGCGCATGCTGATAGGGACGACCATCGTTCTTACTTTGACCGCGGCCGCCTTTGTCGGCGCGAAAGCGGCCGGCGTGTTGGCGAGCTTTCCCGTGTTCGGAACCATCCTGGCGATTGTCGCTAACCGCGGAGCCGTGATGGCGACGCAGGTGTTGCGCGGCATGGTCCTGACCCTCTACGAATTCGCTACGTTCTTCTTCGTCCTTGGTCTTCTGCTGACGACCGTCGGCGCCCTTCCCGCGCTCCTTGCGGCCATTGCCAACACGCTTTTGACCCAGACGAGCGCGCTGCGCCTGGTCCAGTGCGGTCAGATACTAAATACGGTTTGAGATGAGTTAGGTGGCCCCCTTCTTTCGCGAAGGTCGCCTTGGCGCCGTTCGCGCCAGATTGCGTTCAAGGTAGTCAAGTAAGCGACGACGAAAATGCAGCTACACGCCGGACACGGAACAGGCCAACTCGGACTGGTCGTCGCCACAATCACATGGCCGCGCCGAGCATTTGTACAATGTCAGTGTTCGGAATTTATGCCAAAGCAGTTGTTATGAGGTTGCGAGCAGCCGGTATCTAGTATCAAGCTGAATGAGCGCTATCGAACTTCGGCAAACATTGGCTCGGGAATGGCCCGGCCTCTGCTGCAACTTGGCCAAACAGCGGTCTACAGCCGCAAGAGGAGGATAGCGGCTGGTCGTGATGATGGTGGCAGATGAGAGGACACTTGTCGCCGGACGCGCTCGAACTAAATCATCCGTTTTTCATGGCCCGCAACCTACGAACGTAATACCCTTGTCGCGCAACGGTTGACCTAATCTCGTCGCTTACTTTGAGAATTCTTTTTCTGCTCTTGCGCCACTTATTGGCGGAGTAAGTGCCGGGTATCGCGGAGCCTGTGCCTAGAACGAGGACGTCGCCCTTCCCATTGCGATAGACATCAAACATTTTTCGCCCCGCCAATCCTGTCGAAGGAAACACGAACACTGTTTCAGTCATTCTGATCGACCAGCTTACCATCCAGAACGGCTGCGCCGGTCGGCTCCGAGACTTCTGCTTCAACCGCCGAGCTGGCGGAGCCGCCCCGGCCCCCCGGGGCCGTTTCCGCCTCGCCAGGTGAGGTTCCGCGCCTCAATGCCGCTGGACCGCTTGAACCGCAACATCTACCTGGTCTTAATACTTACCTGTCGAGACGGTGCGGCCTCGGCTGGTCCTCATTCCCGTTCAATGACACACACACACTAACTGCGTGTCCGATCAAAGACGAGGCCGCGAAGCTCAGGCGTCACTTCAACTTGATCTGGACGCCATCAGGGCAGAATGCTTTCACAACGCCTAAGCCGTCGATTTGACGGTCCGGTTTCTGTCAAGATCAGCCGGGAATGAGGAGAACAGAAAATTAAGCTGTATGTGAGCTCCACTGTCACATTGAACCCGCCATATTCATTGTATTCAACACGGACGAGCTGAGCCACCGGCCACCGCCATCAAAACGAAGCATCATTATCAAGCCCATCAGGAGGACTGGGGCAGGCCGGCCAGACACTACTAGAATCGTTCCGAGGATTTTGCGCATGACACATCCGGCCTCTCAAACCAAGTTGTATGCTGTTCTGAGAGGTGCTCTGGAGGATGCTGTCCGGATGGTGCCCGAAGCGAAGCGAACGTCTTCGTTAAAGGCTTGTCTCGCCGAGAAGATTCTAACTCTGGCCGCGCGGGGCGAGAAGAACCCGACGATCCTAACTCGTCTAGCGGTGCTGAAAGTGCAGGAGTCCTGTCAGAGCTGTTACGGATGCGAAAGGTGGTGATCGCGCAGCCTAGGACGAGGGCTGAGCATCGTCAGTCAACTTGTAGAGGCGTGCCGCATTGCTCCATGCTGCGGTTCGTCGATCGGTCGACCTCATCAGGCGCTTCAGCTGGCTCGGCGATAAGAACGGCAGCACAGTGGCTCGATGTTCCAAGTGATATCTGGATGCAGCTCATCGCGACGGGCTTGTCATGAAGTCGCGCAGCATCCTGGTCTTCGTCGGAGCAGACCTATGCCGCGGATAGTCAGTTCGAGGTTGTCGTCGAACTGTTTCCGCGACGAGCGCTTCAGGTATCAGCCAGAAAACGACGAGTGGGATCTCAGCGCCCAACCTCGTAAGATGCTCTACATCATCGGCGGGCTGGGCTGCGGTCTCTGACCACCGTGTGCGTGCTGAACGCTCTGTTGGCACGGCTTTTAGCGTGGTCCGGCCGCCATAGGCCTCGTAGTTGGCTCCGTTCGTCACCCTGACCATGCCGCAGCATCCGGTGTGTTGTGCCATAGTTATCCGCCACATAGATGCGTTCCATTCAACAACCGATTTTGCCGACGACTCATGGTCAAGCTGATTTTAGAGGCAGCATTCACGAAGTGTCATGTGACGATGGTTCTCTCACTTTGGTCGATTGCTGATGAATTCGACTGGGCAGCCACATGGTTTTATAGGACGCCGATTCCGTGGTTCAGCTCCGGGCATGTGGCCGCAAAATAACAGTCGGCTCCCAATGGCTGACGCGAATCGATCAAGGCCATGTCTTATGACTATGCTTTGCCTGAACTCCGCAAAGCGCTTCTCGCCCACTTCCATTCACAGCGCCTCATGAATGCGCCAATGAACGAGCCGGAAAATGCTCACCGCGTTGGGAGGTCTCCACGGCTGACCTATCGCGTGGCTCCGCCTGCGTTGGTCGCAGCTTCAGGAGCCCCGCAAGCCTTGAAGGTAATGCACCCAGCCCCTCAAAGGACTTGAATCGCACCTAACGTCAGATTGTAAGTTTTCCGACACGTCGCGCCAATAACGACTGAGAATGGTTCGCCAGAGAATGGTGGATGATCGACATGCTCTCCTTCGTCGCTCTTCGCCTCTACGGTCTACGCCAAGCGGGAGCTGTTCAGATTCGCCGGACCTCTTGATCGACTGTGATGCGCTCAGGTCTTAGTAGATAGAGAAGAGGCGCTGAAATGCGAATGCTCCTGGTTGATCATCATGCGGATTTTGCGAGCACCGTGAAGGGCGCTCTACTGGATTGCGGATTCGCAGTTGATGTGACACGCACCCTGGATGAGGCGAAAGCCGCTCTGGATTGCGCCAAATAAGACATTCTCCTGCTCGATTCAGTTCTTCCGGACGGAGACAGCTTGGATTGGCTGAAGCAGTTGAGACGCGAGGGACGTCCAATCCCTGTCATGATGATGAGCAGCTTCAACGATCTCGGCCGCCGGATTGCGGTTTTCAATGCCGGCGCGGACGATTTCCTGCCCAAACCTGTGTCTATCGATGAACTCATTGCGCGCATGCGAGCCATTCTGCGACGGTCAACGCAAATGACGGCGCCCGTCGTCACATTCGGCAATCTACATTTTGATCCGATCGCCCGGCAGGTCTCAGTTGGTGGTCGGCTATTAAGGATCGCGCGTCGCGAAGTGTGCATTCTTGAACACCTGCTCAGCCGCGCTGGCCGCACCGTGCTGCGAGCGTCATTAGAGGACGGGCTTTATGCGTTTGACGAAGAAGTCTCGACCAATGCGCTAGAAGTCGGCATCTATCGACTACGCACCCATTTGAACCAATCGGGTGCGACGCTAATCATCAAGACCGTGCGCGGCATCGGTTATACTCTTGAACTGAATAGCGCAGCATCGGGTGCCTAGCGCCTAGCCTCGAACGTGAAAGCAACGATTCGCTTGAGCTGCTAATAGCGCTGCCGGCGGCCATGGACGATCGACTTTCGCCAGCCCCTAACGTCTGTCCGTCCTGATCTTTCCTGCATCCTAAGCGCGCTTGCTCTGCTGTTCCCACTTACTGCCGCCGTTTAGACAAAGCGTGATGCAAAAGCAGCGCCGCGGCCTGCGGCTGCGGACGGCATCAACGGATGGCTGACTCTTTCCTATCAGGGCAGGTCAATTCATCTGACTGCATCACAGGCGGCGAGCATCTTTCTTGCTGGTCCGACGATCGCGGATCACCAGGTGCCATCGAACACGACGATCTTCGTTTTTGGCAAGAGCGAACCCAGCCTGTTCGCCTTGAACGACAATGGGCAGGCTCTTGCCGAGATGCGCGTTGTCATAACGCAACCGATCGAGGATCTGCGCCTATACTTAAAGCTAAGGACAGCGAGTCGTATTGTGATCTGTGCAGATCTCGGGGAGATGGTCAGGTTCGGAGAGATTGAAGTGCTGAGACTATTAAGCAGGGCTTCGGCGCTCAATTCACAATGTCTCTAACCCATCTCGGCATTGCTATAGCTCGCCCTTGGCCGACCTGATAAAGGCCTCCCGCGAAACCATCGGGATGGCGCCGCCACGGGTCGGATCTGCGTAGGCACCTCCTGCTGAAGCGTAATCCTTGCCTGTACGTCGCTCGAGAACGACGCCGATCGCCTCAACGCTTGGGATGTCCGATTCAGACAGCTTGGGCCTCCGTAACTTTCGCGCAAGTGCTCTCTCCACGTAGGGTGCCAGTTCTTCCTCTTTACGGCGGACGCGCCGGTCTTCCTTTTCTTTCAGTGCAGGCATGACCTCTGTGGCGAACAGCTCGAGTGCTTCGCAGATATGTTCGTGCTTATTCATACCGCACTGCTGGATAAAGATCATCTGATCGATGCCGATATCCGCATATCCCATAAGATGCTCGCGAACACTCTGAGGCCGTCCGATGCTGCCAGAGCCTGGCGTGTCCTTCATGTCCGCCTTGATCGTTTGGAATCGCCGCCACAGATCCGTGCGTCCGGGACGGTGTTCGTCATACACCGCGTAATGCGCGATCGAATAGCCAAAGAACCTAAAGCCATCAAGCCCACGACGCATGGCTTCTTCGGCGTTGTCATGAACCATCATCCCGTTGAGCGCGGCGATATTGGCATTAACCGAATGACCAATGGGAACGCACTCTTCCGACTTGATGATATTGTAATACTCATCGCGCCAGACTTTGGCTTGGGAAGCCTCGACAAAGCCAAAAACCAGAGCCCCCAGCCCGTGACGTGCCGCGCGCAAGATGCTCTCGCGTCGTGAACACGCCATCTAGATCGGTGGATGCGGCTTCTGAACTGGTTTTGGCACGACATTGCGGGCCGGCATTCTGAAAAATTGGCCGTCATATCCGGGGTATGGCTGCATCGTCATCATATTGGCGGCCTGTTCGACACCCTCCCGCCACATGTCGCTCTTCGCTTCCGGCTCTATTCCAAAGCCATGCATCTCGATTAGAGAGGCAGATTCTCCGGTTCCCCAATCGACGCGCCCCCCAGAGATTACATCGAGCGTCGCGAGGCGTTCGGCGACCCGCGCCGGGTGATTGTAATTTGGCGGCGAAAGGCAAACGCCATGGCCGAGGCGTATGTTCTTTGTGCGTTGAGACACGGCACCCAGAAAGACTTCCGGTGCCGACGAGTGGGAGTACTCCTCAAGGAAATGATGTTCGACCTGCCACACGTGATCGAAGCCAAGCCGGTCAGCGAGTCCGATCTGCTCCAGCGCGTTGCAGAACAGTTCCTGCTCGCTGCCGTCTTTCCACGGACGTGGCAATTGATGCTCATAAAATAGTCCAAGCTTCATAATTTTCTCCGTGTTGGTTCGCCCAGCCGGCAGATAGACCAGCTTCCCCATTGCCGCTCGAACGCGATACCAAATGACCGCAGTCGCCGGACCTATCCATGACCTCGCGGGAACACTGAGATCGAGCATCGCCTGCAACACTGCACATGGGTCGATCCGATTTTGCCCCGCTGACGACGTCTCATCCAAGCCCTCGGCGGCCACTGCACTGCCACTAGTGCCGCGAACCATCCTTCCATCTTCCAGCAACTGCCGTGCCACATCGCGCTATGCTGACCCTTTCGGAATGGAAACACTTCCCTTGCATCGCCCAAACGCAATACTAGCTCGTCATCGTTCGGTTTCGCGAGGTGGGTGTCTTAAGCAGAATAGATCAAGTCCGAAATGCTGGATTGTCAAAGACCCTACCCCACTGCGGCATAAATAGACGAACCGGGCGCCACCGACGTTAGTCTTGAAGAGAGGAAACTTGCGGCTGAGATGCTGACCGCTCGAATCGAGATCGTGTGTGTACTCGATTGAGAAGTAGTACATGCCAGCTATTGGCCACCTCCACCCGCTCCCGATCGTACTCTCGTTACGGTCTTCCGGTGCAGTTCTGGGGACAAGCGGAAACCGCAGTCAAGCAGACGTATCACCTAAACTGGCGACAGCCGGCAAATTCCCACCTCGTGACTCGCCTCCTTGACCCTGCCTGTAGTCGCCAGTCATTCAGTACTGTGATGCCGGTCTGAATTCTGCTCATCCGACCGTGATTTGCTTGCAAATTGGTGGGCCGGGATCGCCAGTGAGCATGTAGAATGATCTGCGCCTCTTCCGAACCGGCCTGAGCCGGCTTTTGTCAGCAACATCGCAATCTTCAGCGCATATAGGAGCTCCGCAAGAATGCTTCCACCAACTAGTATCGGCTGCAGGAGCGGCAGCGCGCTACGTCGTCAGTGACAACATCATGCTCGGCGCCCCGTGTTAAACGCACCGATGTACGCAAGCTGACGAAGGCGGCGAAGGCTGCAGGCTTCCCCGGTCGCGACCACGCAAGGCCTGCGAGTAAGCCTCGCTCCAGCCGCGCCCCGCCAAGCGACGAGAGCGGGGCGCCTTCGGCGTTACAAGCCGCTCGCTAGCACGGTTCCTCTCATGCCGATCGGCACGACGGGAGCACAAGTTGCGCATCCGATTGGTTGAGCCTCGTCTCATCGGAGCGCTAAAAGCTGACCCGGCCGTGCGGACTCATCAGCAACCGGCGAATTGAAACATAACCGAGGAGGGGCAACGCGAAAATGCAAACGGTTTCCGAGGATAGACGCCGGCGATGTAGACCTTTGTTGCGCTCAAGCGGCACAATCGAGGCCCGTTCGCCGTCTGGGCTGCGGGATCAACGGATGACGGGGCGGAATGAGCCACGCGGTTCAAGTAGCGCGCGGCGGCAATGCCCCGCGCCACTCACGAGTCTCCAGGATTATACCGAGAGCGCGAGCCCGAAGCGGGCCTCGTGTCGTCGGTTGCGCTTTACAAGGCCAAGTTCTGCCAAGTCCTAAACGACGCATGCTGATGGCCTTTGTCGCAAAGGCGCGACAGCCATCGACCTAACGTTGCACTTGGGAGCGGTCGAGATCACTTAACGATCCGGCCTCGATAGTCCCGCGGTCGGGGTTAGCTCACGGGGCACCTAGCGCTCGTGCCACCTGGCCCGTCCAAAAGGCGATGCAGGTTTGTAGCGCTGTTGCGTCACCACGCTTAGTTCCAAATCGCGAATCATTGTGTAGTTTCGTCGGATCCATTGATGGAGCTCCGTGGACCAATCCTTCTCATCGCGCAGATATCCGGTGAAGGAGAAACCCAGTCGGTCTATGTAGACTCTTAGAAATGCCGGCAAAGCTGGGATTCTGAGCACATGCTCGCCAAGCATGGCTTCAGGTAATTCGCCGCGCAGCACGAATTCATTGTGGACGGTGACCAGCGCTCCTGGCGGAATCTGTTGCCGCAACATCTCATAATTACGCCAGGAGATGCGGTCACTGCCCGCGACGAATAGGACGATCGGCGCAACATACCGGCGCACCGTCTCTTTCATGAAGCCGATTTCATGGCACATCTTGAAGAATTCATCGAACGCATGGAAGCCGAGGTCAATCACCTTGGCGACGCGATCGTGAAAGATAAGTGGATCCATCAGCTGCATCTTGCCGTAAGTATCTATCACATCTGCGGTCTCCGTGATTTTGGGTAGGTAATCGAGCAAAGACGGCTCCTTCAGACTGACGTCGAAGGAGGCCGCCGTGCCGTTCTTCAGCAGCAAGAACTCGCTCACTAGGCGAGCGATGAGTGTTTTACCAACCTGCGGGCAAGGAGAACAGATGATGTAGACGGGCGTTGCTAACATCGCCAGCGTTCGATCGAGAGTTTCATGCGGGCGCACCTCTTTGCCTGCGAAGCAAGCGCTTATTTCTCCCCGCTGCGGGTTGCCGATTTGGCGCCAGCCAGTTCGGTCAAGTTGATGCGATCGTATTCGCTCCAGACGTTCGCCAGCCAGTGTCGTACATAGCCGCGCAGCACGAAGGAGTAGTTAGCCGCTTCATCCTGCCGACCCTTATTTGCGACAAAGTCCACGAATGGGACCGAAGCGACTTCGACCTGCTCATATGCCATCGCGTTGAGCTTCGGTATGGTCAACTCGGTCGCGTATTTGATGCGGTGGAAATACGAATTATAGGTCGATTGGTCCCACTGGAAAAACTGAGTGTCGTTGATGAAGTTCTTGACCAAAAAATATTTCGTGCCGGCCATGAAAGTTGCGGTCTCGGCGATCTCATCCAGCGAAGCTATGGAGGGGCCCAAGATATGAAATACGGCAAAGGTGATTTGGCCGGATCGCGCGGCATCCAAGAAGCCGATGTCGCGCAAGGAGGCCAGTGCTGAGGACAACAAGCCTGCACGAGCATCAATGATTGTGACGCAGAGCCCTGAGTTCAGGGTGTCGAAGATCTTCATCTGGTCCGCAGTCGTCGTCATATCGACGATCTCCGTGATCTCAGGGTAAAAGCGCTTCAAGGTTCCACGCGGCGCCTCCGTGTCGAACGCACGTGTCTGCACGTTGTTTTTGCTGAAGTAGTCCAGAAGCGTGCGTGATACTGTCGTCTTTCCTACTCCCCCCTTGTCCGCGCCGACTACAATCACAACTGGCTTCACCATGGAATTCCCCTAAGACACTCGCTTTCGCCGACGCGACATGCGCCAGCGATAAGCGTCTGATTTGGGGGCGAACATGGCAGAACGAGGGACAATCGACTTTTGAGATGGTGCCGACCTGAATCATGGACAGCTATATTTGATGGCGGGCAGAACGTGCCGCGCAATGATGATGAAGACGAGACGAATCTGAAATCTCTGACGCTTTTTGCGGGAGTGGTTGGAAGCGTCGCAAAGGCCGTGGTGAGCGACCACAGCGCGATGACAAGGAGTTAGATAATGTCTGCGCTGGTTCGAATGTAGGTTGGCGTTGAAACAACTTGAATCTCGCGTAGCGTCAGGTTGTAGGCTTGGATACGCAATGATCAAGTGCACAGCACGCTGTACTATGCGAAATTGACAAATCGAGATGGAATGTCGCGGTAGTTGGTGTACAGGTGTCACAGTGGCGGCCTGTCATTTGCGCAAGAGTCGGTCGGACGTATGCTGCAATGCTTCGTGGCGCACGCTGAGACGTCACGCTCGACCTGCTTTGGCAAGCAGAAGCTGGCGATGCGTGGAACACCCGCTTTGCGGCCCAGCAAGGGGAGGTCTGATGCGCGCCGAGAGCGCTGGTGCGGAAACTCGAGAAATTTGGAGTTATCAGCACGTCCTTGCCCTGCGAGCGGCAGATCACCTTTAGTCGGCATCAGCCGATCGACGGTTAGCGTCTGCATCGGGCGGTCCTGATCGACCTAGGGGTCCGTGATGGGTGGACGACGAGGGACTTCGAACGCTGGCTGTTCACGGCGCCGAGTAATATGCGCCGATCGAATGTCCCGAAGAGATTCCATGTGCGGGCCACGGCGGCGAGTTCTTGCGGGGCCGCAGGATCGCTGTGCATCCTCGTGACAGGAGGAGGCTCATAGAAGTGAGAGGCCCTGCCGCCGCGGCAGCGCCACTCCCAAAATTGAATTCTTGCCCGGCAACACACGGCGTCTCCGCTTCTGGATATGGAATCGATCTGCGCACCCCTCTTGAAACTTCAAGGAATAGAACCGCCTCTTGTAGCGCACTTCGCTACCAGGACTGGACGAACCCATTTAGCGATCTCCGCCAGCTCGACGAGATCAGTGCCTGTGCAGGGCCGCCGCATTGACGTTGGACGCCGGCTTGGTGGTCGGCAGGATCGGCCAACCCTTGGTCGTCGGATAGGCATCCCGGATCCGGCTTCCGACGTCGATAGAACACGTCACGACACGTCATCAGCGGTTTACTTAAGATCGTCTCCTCTAACCTCACCTGACCGACTTTTATCTCACTTTTCCTCTAACGCTCACGCAGGGCTGTTTACGCTCGCAGCGCGAGCGCGGTGAAGATCTCTGGAAAGGCTTCACCAGGCCTTCACCCGCGCCGACGAGACCTAGAGCGCTAAGTCCCATGCCGGTGAACATGAGCTATCTGCTAGGTCCAATCAAAACGCGCGCTTTTTCGGGGAAGTGGGACGATCAACAGGAGGCGAGCGAGAGTAAGCGTTATACCGTCGAGCGCTCTCATGCCGTTTGCGAAAACGCCAGCTACCCACGGCGTAACCTGCTCCAAAACCAGAGAGAGCGACCAGAGCAGCGACAACAAATTCTTCCAGCATGATATTTTCCGCGGATGGCAAATACGGTGAGTTGGCAGCATGAGGCCGACAATGTCTCAGTATCGACCTGCGAACCGCCGGCTTGTACAACCTTACGCTACGTGCGATTCAAGCTTCCGCGTGCCGATTTTGCAAAAGAATCTTGTGCGGCGTCATGGTTCGTGAGGAAAGCTGACAGCAGCAGACGACGGGTTGCTCGAATCAGCTCGTTCGGCACGTTGTAACGACGCACGGGCAGGCTGCGGCCTTCGTTAGGTGCGTCGTGTGATTGCCCTTCCCTGCCAAACTTGCGACGGCGACCGATTCCAGATGCCCTTTAGCACCGCTCAATTCCCGAGAATCAAAATACATCGACGGTTTTGGCGAGTGGAGAGATTATCTAAGACATCAACTATGATTGCCGGCAGACAGCTTGGATTTGCAGGAATTCCGCAATGCACATGCCAACGACGCAGCTAAACTCCGTGATAGACGACAACTCCTGTCGCACACGTCGTGCTAACACGATTATTGGTAATTGAAAGCCTCGCCCGAACTGAACCATCTGCGATGTTCCTCGAGGCCATTGGCAGCGATATTGCACGCTCCCAAGCACGAAGACAATTGTCATCGTATGACGGAGCGACGCCTAATAACGCGTCGAGATGGACAATTTTTTAAAGGTGAGTTGTAAACCAGGTCGGCATGCGGGATGACTTCGATTGATGATAGACTGAGTGAGATCAGATCGGTTCGGAACGGCATTTGGCGTTATCGTCAGTTGCTTCTTACGGGATTGCCTGATGCGGATCGCAAGGCTATTGAGAAGCGTCTTCTTGAACAGAGTTCTGCATTTGAGCGCCTTTTGGAGACCACATTTCCTTTGACGTTCCGATTCTGATGTGGATTCGAAGCCTATGCGGGTGTTGAACTGCCCAAATTCACGACCAGAACATACGCTCCGATCACGATGACAATGGGCCGCGCTCGCACTCATCCGTGATGAGGGTCACGTCCGGCACTCGGATGGTGAGGCCTCCTGCTTCCCCGACCGATCTTTTCCAATTTATTCAGCGCGATCCAGGCTCTATCGCCGTGTCATAGCTTGTACCACGCCTAAGTTGCAGCTTGGACGCTCCCTCCCGACCCGCGACGGTGGACGGCGATCTTTTTAATGCGCCTTGTCTTGAGACTACTTTTCCATTTGCCGCAACCGGCATCGCGTGGCGGCATGCCCTGCGCAGGCTTCTATGATTGTCGCTGAGACAAAACACAACGACGTCTTCATCTCCTGGCCCGTTAAAACGATCACAGAAGCGGAGTACGTCTGGTCTGCAGGGCATCAACATCTCTTCCGTCCTCCGATCTCGCGCCTGGGCGTATTCCGTACAAAGAGCTGTTGTTGTCGCAAGCACAACAAGCCATGCTGCATAGTGACGTGCTCTGAGTGCCCAGCAAGTGCGCTGCATTCGATTCACCGTATCTCCTTATACTGTGTCCATCATTGTCTTCCGCCACAATGAGCGACATCACCTGTTAACGCCGACGTATTCAAAACATAAAGGGCAGCGAAACGCACTCTTGCGTATCGACCCCACCCCTGAGTCGTATTCGGATCAACCTTCCACCGCGATAGCATGCTCCCAGTCGAGCCAAGGCAATCGAGATCGACTGCCTGAAGTTCAACAAGGCAACATATGACATTTTAAGCACTCCAATGCCTGCCTGACGGCACCATTTATCTCGAGGCCAAGTGGAAGCAGCCAGACACAGCGAAAGAGCGCAGAACGACACGATCATTGCCGCGACATCTGGCAAACGGATCTTGTACATAGCTAGAGACATTCCGCCAAAAGCAGACAATCTCACGATCAGTTACGCCCAACACCTCTGTGGGGCCAAGTCGATCGCAGATCGTGAAATCACTGAGAGCTCCATCTAAACCGACTCGCACGAACTCGAACATAATTCGGACCCCTTGCAGATCACAGCACGCCGGAACATCGGAGATCGAACTTAGCCGGACCGAAGTTGGCGCTGATGCGACAAACGGCGGTTCTGTTGCGGACCCGCTGCCGGCTCGAATTGGCAAGCGCTACCCCGTGCAAAACGTGACGATTTCATAACCGGCATTTGCGGAGCAAGCTTTAGACAGGTGAGACATCCGCAATCTTAACTCTCTTCATGGAACCGGATCATCACCTGACCACAGCATCGTACAACCTGACGCTACGTATGATTCAAGCCCTATGAGCGTTGGGCATTTATATCCGATGATTGACTGCGACGACACCGCACGCGGCCATTCCAAGCAGCTTATGCCGGATTCTGGGCTGGATCATTGGCCGAGCAAGTCGCGACACAGTATCCCCCGATTGGCACGCAGATTGCTGAGATAAGAAGCAAGGCGCTGCCGCGAAATGATCCGTCGTAGCGAACCGCGCTCCGAGTTTCTGATGAGGCTCGCCCATTGGTTCTGGTTAATACAACTCTGATGATGCTGATGTTCGCAAATTTGGAGCTGATGAACATCAATTTTGCTGCCGGCGCGAGGTCCCTACTACTCGCCCAAAAGAATGTTGCATCCTTCAATGAGAGAGACGGACACGAGGCTGTAGCGCGATTTGGTGCGCCCGAGGGTATTCCACCTTACCCTGTGCAAGCCATGTCATTCATGCGTACCTCTACCGTTGATCTCCTTCCCATCAAACTGATGGAGGGTACAGCGTATCCGGAACGCCGCTTCACCTGTGCGATCGGCGACCGCGTCCGGAATTCCACCGCCACGTTCCCCCACCAGGCGGGGACGCCCACCATAAAACTGCCGGTGTGCGGCCCTAATGGCCCGGTGGAGATGTGGCGCTCGACCGAATTAAGCTCCGGCGGAATGGTGGCTCTCGCGGTTGCGGTCATCCTCCTCGTAATCTTGATCGAGACGTTAAGCGCGAGGATAAGAAAGTGAGAATGGCACAATCGAGTCGTGCCGAGCTCGCGCGTCAGCAGCTATCTCGCGAGCATCCGATAGTCCGCGATTGCGCATACCGGCCAAAGATATGACGGCTACCTTTGTAGCCCGCTGCATCGCTCGCAGTGAGCATCTGCCGGCTGGCTTCTGTGCCATCCATGACGAGGTGCGGCCGGGAGACCACGCTCCACCCGCCGCATCTGCCTTCTATCTTCCATGTGGCGCTCCTTAAGCCCGGCGTGCGTTACCGACTGCACAACAGCAAGTCAGCATTCGCGCGCGGGCCACCGCACGCAAGTTCAATCCTGAATGTCTTTCGGACGAGCATGAGAGCTTGTCTGCGCATACGACGCAGCCGAGGTCAGCGATGCTCATGCTCGAGACTAGAGGCTCTCAAGCGCAGGTGCCGCCACGCATCGCACGCCGCTCCTTTGATGAGCTCGGGCTCACCGACGGGCGGATGTGTTCGCCGAGATCCGGCATGTCCTTCGGACTGCGGGTTTCAAAACCGCCACTACAAGCGATGGCAGCTTCCACCAGCAGCAGATGGCGGACAAACAAGCACCACTGGGTGAAACGAACAACAACAGGATCGGCCCCTGATCGGCAACATTGCTGAGATCGCTCTGAGCCGCATAGCGCCTGTTGTCTATCGGCCGAGCGACGACGTCGATACGCTGCTCGCCAACTTCGCCCATGATCTCGCGCGTGGAGGCGTACGCATCGGCGGCATCGTTCAGCGAAACGTGAGGAACGCAAACGGCACGACGACCATGCTCGCAGTCGACGTTGCGACAGGCACTAAGATTTCAGTCTCCCAGACACTCGGCGGCGGAGCTATGTCCTGCAAACTCGATACTGGTGGGCTTGCCGAAGCGGCGGCTGTTGTGTCGCGCGCGATTAGGGACGATGTCGATCTAATCGTGATCAACAAGTTCTCCAGGCAGGAAGCATTTGGCCAGGGCCTACGCGCCGAATTTGCTGACGCGATTTCCCGTGGCCTTCCCCTTCTCACCGCCGTTCCCGAGAGACGCTTTTCCGACTGGCGCAATTTCAACGGGGATTTCGGCACAACGCTAGCCTGCGAGTGGTCCGTCATCGCGAACTGGTGGCAGGCCATCGGCGGGCTTTAACCCAGTTGCTTCTTGAGATGATCATACCGGAGCGCTCGATCATCGCCTGAGCGGGTACTGCAGACCCAAGCCCAAGATCATCACCGGCTCGTTCGTCATCTATGCGACAACCTAAGTCGCCGTGTCCACTCCGCTCCACCTTATGAGCCGTCGTAAGTCGATCTTGTTCAGTATCTATCCAAAATCGCTTCTCAGATGCCTGCAGCCAAGCGTCGGTTGTTACCCATCCAACAAACCGCACTTGGGAACGAATGGCATATAGCTTGCTTCGCTAATGGCATTACGATCTACGCTGGGCGATCTTGGGAGGATACAGCATGCTTGGAATTGGAAGTAAGTTGCCAACATTCGAGATTACAGGCGTGAAGCCCGGCTTTCACGCGCAGGAGGAAGAAGGGCAGAGCGCGTTCGAGACACTGACTGAAGAGAGCTTCCCGGGGAAATGGAAGATCATCTTCTTCTACCCCAAAGATTTTACGTTTGTCTGCCCCACTGAGATCGCCGAGTTTGCCCGGCTGTCCAAGGATTTCAGCGAGCGCGACGCGATTGTACTAGGTGGCTCGACCGATAACGAGTTCTGCAAGCTTGCCTGGCGCCGGGCGCACGAGAGCCTTAACAATTTGCCAATTTGGCAGTTTGCCGACACCAAGGGAACGCTGATCGATGGCCTCGGCGTGCGCTCGCCTGAGGGCGTCGCCTATCGCTACAGTTTTATAGCTGACCCCGACAACATCATCCAACACGTCTATGCGACCAATCTCAACGTTGGTCGCAACCCAAAGGACACGCTGCGCGTCCTCGACGCGCTGCAGACCGACGAACTCTGTCCTTGCAACCGCGAGATCGGCGGCGAAACGCTTACGATTAGTTGAGGCAGTATGTCACCACTCGAACAACTGAGCGAGCAACTTCCCGATTTCGCCAAGGACATCAGGCTGAACCTGGCGGCGATGATGGCCGATGATAAGCTGTCGCCACAAAGCAAGTATGGGCTATTGCTGGCGAGCGCAGTTGCCACGCGCAACCGCGAGGTGATCACCGCGATGGAATCGGCTGCGGCCTCCATCATGGGGCCCGCGGCAATCGCAGCGGCAAAATCTGCGGCCTGCATAATGGCGATGAACAACGTCTACTATCGCTTTGTTCACCTCGTCTCCAACGCGGAATACAAGTCGATGCCCGCGAGGCTGCGCATGAACGTGATCGGCAATCCCGGCGTGGACAAGGCCGATTTCGAGCTGTGGTCGCTTGGGGTCTCAGCCATAAATGGCTGCGGCGCCTGCATAGATGCTCACGAGAAGGCGCTGCGGGAGGCGAGCGTTGGTTCCGACGCGATCCACACCGCAGTGCGTTTTGCTGCGATCGTGCAGTCAGTTGCGCTGGCGCTCGAGGCGGGGGTGCAGATGAACGGGTAGGAATTCAACAGCATCAAGCTGGACCGACAGCGGGATATCGTTCCTCAAAGCACACAAGCGATCCAGCAACGACCCGGCGACTTGGCCCAGTCACGCTGCAATTCGAGGAAATCTGGACAGTATAAGGTGGAGCACGGCGAGCCTCTTTCCCTCGCCCTCGCTTGCGGGGAGAGGGAAGAGCGGCGACATCGCGAGTACATAGTTGAACGAGGATCGAGTGATACAAGCCAGAACATCTTCCCAGCCCCCGTCGCCCTACGCCGGCTGCATTCCTTCACGCGGCACGGCATCACCGTGACTGACGATTATGCCTGGCTGAAGGACGCGAACTGGCAGGAGGTGCTGCGCGATCCCGCCGTGCTCGATCCTGATATCCGCAAATATCTCGACGAGGAGAACGCCTACACCGAGAGCCTGCTCGGCCACACCTCGGGCCTGCAGAAGACGCTGGTGCGCGAGATGCGCGCGCGGATCAAGGAGGACGATTCCAGCGTGCCGTCACCGGATGGGCCGTTCGCCTATTTCCGCAGGTTCGCGAGGGCGGGCAGCACGAGCTGTTCGGACGCATGCCGCGCGACGGCGGCGAAGGCCATATCGTGCTCGACGGCGACGCGCTCGCCAAGGACCACCAATATTTCAAGTTCGGCGGCAGCCGCCACTCCTACGATCACAAGCTGCAGGCCTGGAGCGCCGACACCAAGGGCTCCGAATATTTTTCCATCCGCGTGCGCGACTGGGCGACGGGCAAGGATCTCGACGATCTCGTCGAGGAGACCGACGGCGGCGTGGTCTGGGCCGCGGATGCCAAGTCCTTCTTCTATGTGAAGCTCGACGACAATCATCGGCCGATGCAGGTGTGGCGGCACAAGCTCGGCACCAAGCAGGCCGACGACACGCTGGTCTATGAGGAGCAGGATGCCGGCTGGTTCACCCACCTGCATGAAAGCACCAGCGGCCGCTTCTGCGTCATCGCGGGCGGCGATCACGAGACTAGCGAGCAGCGGCTGATCGATCTCGCCAATCCCGAGGCGCCGCCGCGCCTCGTCGCTGCGCGCGAAGAGGGCGTGCAATATTCGCTCGCCGACCGCGGCGACGGGCTCTTCATCCTCACCAATGCCGACGACGCCATCGATTTCAAGATCGTCACCGCCCCGCTTCACGCGCCCGAGCGCAAGAACTGGCGCGATTTGATCCCGTATCGGCCCGGCATCTACATCATCGACCTCGATCTCTATGCTGGCCATCTGGTGCGGCTCGAGCGCGCCAATGCGCTGCCGTCGGTCGTGATCCGCGATCTCGTCTCAAACGAGGAGCATGCCATCGCCTTCGACGAGGCGGCTTACGCGCTCGACACGATGGGCTCCTACGAGTTCGAGACGACCAATCTGCGCTTTTCCTATTCGTCGATGACGACACCGTCGGAAGTCTATGATTACGACATGGTCAAACGCACGCGCACCTTGCGCAAGCGGCAGGAGATTCCGTCCGGCCATAACCCGGCCGACTACGTCACCACGCGCATCATGGCGAAATCGCATGATGGCGCCGAGGTGCCGGTCTCGATCCTCTATCGCCGCGGACTGACGCTCGACGGCGCGGCGCCGCTGTTGCTCTACGGCTACGGCTCCTACGGCATGGCCATGCCGGCTTCGTTCAGCGCCAACCGCCTGTCGCTGGTCGACCGCGGCTTCGTCTATGCCATCGCCCATATCCGCGGCGGCGCCGACAAGGGCTGGGGCTGGTATCTAGACGGCAAGCGCGAGAAGAAGACCAACAGCTTCGACGATTTCGGCGCTGGTGCGCGGGCGCTGATCGATGCGAAATACACCAGCGCCAAGCGCATCATCGGCCATGGCGGCTCGGCCGGCGGCATGCTGATGGGCGCGGTCGCCAACCGCGCCGGCGAATTGTTCGCCGGCATCGTCGCGGAGGTGCCGTTCGTCGACGTGCTCAACACCATGCTCGACGACACGCTGCCGCTGACGCCGCCGGAATGGCCGGAATGGGGCAACCCGATCGAGAGCGAGAAGGATTTCCGCACCATCCTGTCGTATTCGCCTTACGACAACGTCGCGGCCAAGGACTATCCGGCGACCCTGGCAATGGGCGGACTGACTGATCCCCGCGTCACCTATTGGGAGCCCGCCAAAATGGATCGCACGCCTGCGCGCCACCATGAGCGGCGGCGGCCCGGTGCTGCTGCGCACCAACATGGGCGCCGGCCACGGCGGCGCCTCCGGGCGGTTTAAGCGGTTGGACGAGGTGGCGATCGTGTACGCGTTTGCGCTATGGGCGGCGGGGATAGCGTAGGCCGGGGTGTAAGCCATACCCTCGCCGTCGTCCCGGCGAGCGCAACGGCAAGCTTGCTGCCGAGGCGGATGCCGAGCAGCAGGCGCGAGGTCCGCTCATGCACAGTGAGGACGGCCTGACCGTATTTTGAGAACATCATCAGATCCGCCTCCCAATGGCCGGGGGGCATTGCGATCGGCGGCCTCTACGGGCCGTTCAGCCAGTGAAAGAGGGCCTTCGATGAAGCTTGCGGGACTGCCCTCCTTTTTGCCGCGACAGCCGCGCTTGCTCTTGCCGCGCGGCAGATAGCGGCGCCAGCTGTAGTCCGAGGTACGCCGGAGCTGGGCGTAGATGAAGTGGTAGATGGTCTCGTAGGAGATCACCTTGCGGCCATTGTCGCGGGCGAGCCGGCGTGCGACCTGCTCGACAGCGCGGGGCGTGACCAGCCCTGTCCGAGGCGCTCCAACACCGCGCGGGGCAGGCCGGGCTCCCGGTCGAGGCGAGAGCCCGTTCAGCGCCGAGCTCGTGCCCTTTGTTCGGCATAGCTAGCCTTGTAGTCGACCTGCTTGCCCCGACTGCGCTTCAGTTCTCGAGATTGTTGATGGCGAGCGATCCAGAGCTGCCGCGATTTGCCGGACCGAGCTGCCATTGGACGATAGGCTGGCAATCTCGCATCGATCGTCAAGCGACAGCTGCTCGTAACTCCGCCCCCATGGCAACACATCCTCCAGGAAGTTGTTGCACTTCGTTTGTGAACTTAGGGACGCAAACCGCGTGACTTGTCGATGGTGTTCGGGTAGCAGCACCGACGAAGGCTCTTTTACCTGCGGGTCTTCGCCAAACCGTTCGCTGGGAATGTGGGTCACGGCCTTAGTCGTCTCGCTGACGCGCGATCACACCGCCATCCTCATTCAAGTTCATCCAAACTTGAATAGCACCCCATATCCGCCACGGGGATAATTCCATTCGATCTCGCCGCTAGGCTCAGCGATCACGCGGCACGTGCCGCATTCGATACAGCCATCGACAGTTACTTCGACCTGTCCCGCCTCATTGAGTTCGTAGCAACGCGCAGGGCAGGCCTTCAAAAGCGATAATAGCTGCCGTGAGGGGTTTTTGTGCGCGCGCACCTTGACGTGGGGACGACCGACGTCCACAAGATAACGATTGTAATATAGCTTGTCCTCGACGCGCACCGACGACTCATTCATGCGTTAACCTCCTTTGTTCCGCTTCAATGTCTGATTTCGTCAGCGCCACGCACGGGCAAGCCGGCAGGCATCGCTGAACAGACCTGACCACGACCGTGCCTTTACGAAGGATTTCACCGTCACCTTCTCTTTCTCGATCTTGGGCGTACCATCGACGCGTACGAAGTTTTGCATCGCGCTGGAGACGAGCTGCGGGTAGGTGAGAAAGAAACTTTGCGAATTTGTGTGCATCAGCTTCGGTAGATCCTTGTACTTCTTGAGGTCTTTCATGACGAAAGAATTGTCCAACATCTTCTTGTAGAGCGACAGATTTGTCGCCGTCATGGGATCGCGGCGCGACTTGACCTGGACAATTGCTTCGGCCGCGATGCGACCTGAGGTCATGGCGAGGTTGGAGCCCTCGCGATGAATGGCATTGTTGAGTTGCGCCGCATCGCCAACCACCAACCAGCCCTCACCATAAAGCTGCGGGATTGCCTTGTAGCCACCTTCAGGAATGAGATGCGCTGAATATTCTTTGACCTCGGAGCCGGCGATCAGAGGCGCTACTGATGGATGCTTTTTGAAGTGATCGAGCAATCCGTAAGGCGTTTCGCCCGTGCGCTGGAAGTCGGCGACAAGACAACCGATGCCGAGTGAAATGCATTCCTTGTTGGCATAGATAAAGCCCATACCGGTCATACCACGAGAAATCGTACCCGCCGCCTCGATCACTAGCCCTTCGTCGCCCTTGAGATTGAAACGAGCCTCAATGCTCTCCCGCGGCAAGAAATGCATTTCCTTTACGGCGAGGGCAACTTTGTCGGGTGTCGGCCGTTCACGCAGGCCCGCGCGCGTCCCCAGCAGGCCGTTAACGCCTTCGGCCAACACCACGACATCGGCATGTATTTCGCCGTCTTGACGATCTGTACGGACACCGATCACCTTTCCATGGTCGTCCCGGGCAAGTTCGGTGACTGTGGTCTCGTACAGGACGATCGCGCCAGCCTCGCGTACTTTCGATGAGAACCATTTGTCGAACTGCGCGCGGATGATGGTGTAGCGGTTCGGCCGTTCTTCATTGAATTCGTCGGAGCGGTAGTGCATGCCGACGTGGGAGCGGTCATCCATCATCCAGAAGCGCTGCTCGACCAAATGACGTTCAAGCGGCGCCTCCTCCCGAAAATCCGGAATCAGCTTTTCCATCATATCCGCATAGAGGATTGCGCCCTGCACGTTTTTCGAACCTGCATACTCGCCGCGCTCAAGCTGTAGCACCTTCATACCGCTGCGGGCCATGGCCAGCGCCGCCGCGTTGCCAGCCATGCCGGCGCCGACCACGATTGAATCGAACCTCTCATCGATCATGACTACCTCCCTAGCTCGCAATACAGGCACGCGCATTCGGCAAAAGCCGCGCTCGAAACGAAGCCGTCAGCGCCGGTAATAGCTGCACAGCATCATGAACGATCGCGATGTGGGCGAAGTCGAAGATCGGCGCGTTCTTGTCAGTATTGATGGCGACGATCAGATCGGCGCCCTCGATACCGACCCGATGTTGGATTGCTCCGGAAATGCCAGCTGCGATATAGAGCTTTGGCCGGATGGTCTTTCCTGTCTGCCCGATCTGTCGGTCAGACGTAACCCAACCCCTTTGTACCAAAGGACGCGAGCAACCGTACTCCGCTCCCAGGGCTGCTGCGAGTTGGCGTACAAAGTGAAAGTTCTCCGGCGATCCCAGCCCCAAACCTCCGGCAACCACCGCATCGGCATAGGCCAGATTAGACGTTTCGGAATCGCGGTCCGGAACGAACGAGAGCACCTTGGTAACGATATCATCCTCAATGAGACCAAGTGGATGAATAATAATGCGAGCGGCATCGCGAATGACACGGTCGGGCATTGGCATGACGCGCGGTCGGACGGTTGCCATTTGGGGCCGGTAGTTCAAAGTGTAGATCGTGCAAAGCAGTGAGCCGCCGAAAGTCGGACGTGTAGCCGCAAGCGAGCCATCCGCGTCAACGTCAAGAGCCGTGCAGTCGGCGGTCAGACCCGTCAGCAGCGTTGTCGCCACAGAACCGGCGAGATCGCGGCCAAGTGTAGTGGCGCCCAACAGCAAGATTTCGGGCTTGTACTTGTTGACCAGTTCCGTTAGCGCCTTGGTGTAGGATTCGTTGCGATATTCCGATAGCACATTGTCGGCCACGAGATATGTCAGATCGGCGCCGTAGCAGAAGGATTCAAGAGCGGCGTTGCGCGTGGCCTCACCTTCTGAGCCGATTACCACGGCTGCAAGGTCAACCTTCAGCTTGTCAGCAAGTCTGCGGCCCGCTCCCATAAGCTCCCAGGAAACGGGGTGCACCTGTCCGCGCTCCTGCTCGATGAAAACCCAGACATGCTTATAGGCCTTAAAGTGCTCCGGCAGCTCTCTTTTGGCTGCAGCCCGGCCGGACCCGGCCGGCACCACCGGATTGGTAAGGTTGGTCATACCCTTGGATCCCCTCAGAACCTGCGCACCTTAGGCGCAAATCGCTTTCCAGCGTGAGTTGACTGTCGAAGAAGGCTCGGATCAGCAACTGGCGTGTTGCTTGCGGGGGCCCCGTCAGCCCTTACCTTGATAATGCGAGCCGATGGTACAAAGAGACGCTTGACCACGGCCCACATGCCGCCCAGGACCCTTCGTCAAAACGTTCTCCACGCTGGCCTCCTGCGCGATTCCTCTACGGGTAGCTCCGGCGCTGCCGGCAGCGCACCGCAATGATTCTTGCTCGTTCCTTCCGGCACTGTCGACTAGACAGATCCGTTCCTTGTGCGGCACGTACAGTCCGGCCTTCGCGTAGTCGGGATTGAACAAGTGATGCAATTCGTGCGCGGCCTCCAGCGCGAACACCTCGTACGGACCCCTGCTTTTGGGCGGCCACGCTGGCGCAAATCGCTGCTGGCCATTGAGTGGACGCGGATCTGGGGGAACGCAAGCGATCGCCTGCATGCCGTGTCCAGATGTAGTGTTGACGCTTGAGCTAGCCATTGGCCGGCACCTTTCGGCCAAAGCCGGCCTCAACAACAATTAGGTCAATCTCGAGCATGCCCGCGAGCGAGGCCCACATGATGGCCGCAAAAGCGGTGTACAACATAGGCAATGTCATTTGTTCTTCCTCAAACCTCATAACGACATGGGTGTGTTCGGCGTCAATGACGCTGGTCCCAGGACGACAGCAAATGTCGTACCAGCAAACGACACCATCAAATATCTGGTGGCGACGCAATGACTTGAGAGAACTTGATACTGACTATCAGCACGGTGGACATGACAACACCGGACATTGTTTGGTATCCGACAAGTACCGCGTTTGCCCACTGCTGCGGAGCCGATCTGGATAAAGGGAACGACTTGCGCAAGGACGGTCACGACAGGGGCAGAGCGACACAGGCCGAGAGGTCACTTCAGCTCATTCAACGGCACGAACGCTGCCGTCTTCTTGGGCTCTACGATCGCATCCTGCAGGACTTTGAACACACGTTGCTCAAGCGGTGAGGACGCTACGAAGTCGGCATAGGCTCGTTCCAGCATCGTCTTGCATCGAGCTGTGACCTCCGCCTCCGTCGCGTCGACGAACTGTTCCTTGCCGAGATATTGGCCCATGCGCCTTAAGATATGCAGGCGTGCGATATTGACGACCTTGGGATCGTAATCCACGCCAAGCAGCGCGAAAAACTCTTCCGCAGAGGACGCCTTGTTGAGCCGATCCAGGATGCCGGTTGTCATTGGCTTGTTGCTCATCGAAAACTCTCCTTTCGGTCAGGGCCGCGCACTTTCTGGTCGAAGCCGCGCTCAGCTTGATAATCGCGCGGCCCCAGTTGCACTCCCCTTATGTATGGCCAAACCGCTTGCAGAAAGTCTCTTAGCTACGGCAGTATGGCAATGATGGCGCGGACAGGCTCCGGCGTCAGGTGGTAGTGCGCGCGGATTTTCCGCAGGTGACTCGAACCCGAGAGGGCAGTCACCCGACATGTTGGCCCTGCCCGTGACGGACCGACGAGCGTTCGCGAACGTCGCGCCAGATTGCGATCAACGTCTCGCGCTGAACCGCCCGCTTGTGCTCAACGGCATGCTTCCGCACCCGCGAAAGGATTTGTCTTGCCTCATCTGCGCTGGCCGCAAGCTGAAATTCATCAAGCAACGAGGTGAGCGATGAAAGCCCTGAATGCTTGCCCATCACAAACCGGTTAGAGCGACCAAGCAGATGGGGATCAAGCGACTGATAGGTGCGTTTGTCCTTCAACAGGCCATTGACATGAATTCCAGATTCATGAGTGAACACATGCTCACCCACGATCGCCTTGTTCGGAGGAATCGCACGTGAAGCCGCAGCCGCGACCACCGCCGCGACATTCTCGAGCTCCGGCAGCTGGATGCCGGTCTCGCATCCGTAGAGCTGTTTGAGTGCGACTGCGACTTCCTCTAGCGGCGCATTGCCTGCACGCTCTCCCAGCCCGATGACTGTCACGGATGCGTGGCTCACGCCGCTATTGATGGCAGCAAGCGTGTTGGCAGTCGCGAGCCCGAGATCGTCGTGACCATGGAATTCGAGCTCAAGATCGGTGGCGGCACGCAAATGGCGGACCAGAGCGTGAGTGGAATCGGGATCTAGCACACCAAGCGTGTCGGCAATGCGAAAGCGACGGGCACCCGCTGCCTTAGCCGTGGCGATCAGCTTGATGAGAAACTCAACATCGGCGCGAGATGAGTCCTCACCGCCGACCGCGACCTCTAGCCCTCGCTCACGGGCATAACCAACCACTCGCTTGATCTTTTCCAGCGCCAGTTCGCGGTCACCGCCAATCTTGGCCGCGATCTGAACATCGGAGGCTGGGGTCGAGATATTGACCATTGAAACGTTCGCCTCCTTCGCCGCGTCGACATCGGCTTCACGCATTCGGCACCATCCGATAGCGGTGAGCGGAAGACCCGCCTCCACAATTGCGCGAATCGCAGCGATCTCGTCCGAGCCCATTGCAGGCGTTCCCGCCTCGAGCTCAGTAACACCAGCTCGCGCCAGCGCCTGCGCGATCGCTAGCTTTTCCTCAACGGTGAACGCAACCCCGGGGGCCTGCTCGCCGTCGCGCAGTGTCGTGTCGTTGAGCACGATTGGCCTGGCCGTTGCCGTCTCGGACGATCGTTGAACAGCAGTGGCGGCAACGATCATGAGAAGCTCCTTGCTTGCTTTGTTTGACCAAGTACCGATTCAGCATCTCGCATGCCAGCCGGCCGCGACTTCAACGCCTTGGAGACCCAATATTCTTCGCTACGAACAGATTGTTGTAGATGCGAGGCAGTAAAACAGCGCCTCACATTATCATTGGTGCGCGGACCAATAGGCCGCACGGATGGATAGGCCAATCCTTGAACAGCTAGTGGTCCTGGGAGCGTCTCCTGCATCTACCGCAATCAGGAGAACGAGTTCTGCGGATTTCATGACAAGTCCTCGTCGATGAGCTCGTGGTGCTAACGTCCTGTTGGGTTCGCAATACCCTTTGCACTGCATGAGACCCGATCCGGCGCAAGCTAGCCGCTTAGGTGGTCTAACGTGCTGTAGATAGTAAGCGGTCGCAAAAGCATATACTGCGCGATCTGCCAAAGCGTCATCTTCGGCAAAGCCCGCCAACGATTGCCCGCTTACGATTAAACGCTGTCGCGTCCACGGTAGCGTCACTTCGAGCGATCTCCTCGCACAGTGTTACGAGACATAGTCCGCAAGGCCGGAAGAAGCCACCCGGCGGATGCCTTGCTTCGCCGCAACCTTCGAGTCTTGTGCAGCCGTCGATGCGAGACATGCCAACGGACATAAGGTTCGCCTCAGATAACCCTGTTGTCGATGATCGGACTAGGCGCCTGCCGTAGAACGTCACGCCGGCGCTCTGCCATCCGGCTCTCGCCATCTTCAGCGCCAAAGCAGACGTTGAACTCGTTACATTGCGTGCACACAGGCGTGGTGCACATCACGAGGCCATCGTTCTCGCACAACGTTCGATAGAAGAAACGCTTCCATCGCATATTGTTGATATTGCGCGCGGCGAGCGGCGCGAAATGACGGTTTAGCAAGCGGGAGAGTTCCTCGCGATCACGCAATCCGAGATCTTCCCAGAGGTGGTTTGCCTCTATGGCACGACGTGCAACCATCGCAGCAAGCCATCCTCCAATCTTGCCTTCAGTCGATCGGTGCGCGAGCAGAAGATCACGAATCAGTGCGACCTCCTCGTCCTCATGGCAGTTGAAATGGGACAGCTGCTTATCGTCTGTGATGTCGATCGAAGGGAAGTAGTGCTCCAGCAATGCCGCCAGCTCCTTGCCGGTCACGCCCGCCTGCTCTGGAACTGAACCACCATCCATCGTGGCAGCCGCCAGAATAGACGCTAGCGCATGGCGATCGAAATTGCTGTCGCTCGTGATATCGGCCTCTGCGGGATACCTGCCGGTGAGCAGGCGATACGTCGTAATGGCGCCTACTTGAGGGGTCGCCTCAGTGGCACAGGCCCCCGTAAAGGAAAAGAGTTGCGCTTCGAGCATGCTTGGCGAGTTTTTAACCGCTGTACGCCGCTTCATGTCTGATCACGCGTCCTGGTTCAGCTCAGGAGCTTCTCAATCGAAATGCCGGTCCCCCTGAGGGAAGGGGGAAATAGGGAGACCGGCATCCGTCGCGCGCCCTTGCGAGGCCGCGACTCGCGGCCTTTACGAGGCCGCGAGCTCGGCGGCAGTCTTGCCGATGATAGATTCGTCAACCGCCTTCATGATTCCGTGCTCCATGAGCATATCCTCAAGCTCATCCATGGAGATAGGCGTCGGGATGATGCCCTTGCCGCCATTGTTATGGATCTTGGTCGCCAGATTACGATAGTGATCGGCCTGCTCGCTGTCGGGCGCATATTCCAGCACGGTCATGCGGCGTAGCTCCGCATGCTGTACGACGTTGTCCCGCGGCACGAAGTAGATCAGCTGGGTCCCGAGCTTCTTGGCCAGCGCCTCAGCCAGTTCCAACTCCTTATCGGTCTGCCGCTCGTTGCAGATCAGACCGCCGAGCCGCACGCCGCCAGAGTTCGCGTACTTCAGGATGCCTTTGGAGATGTTGTTGGCGGCATACATCGCCATCATCTCACCGGACATCACGATATAAATCTCCTGCGCCTTGTTCTCGCGGATTGGCATCGCAAAACCGCCGCAGACAACGTCGCCGAGCACGTCGTAGGAGACGTAATCGATATTCTCATATGCGCCATTCTCCTCCAGGAAATTGATCGAGGTGATGACACCGCGCCCAGCGCAGCCGACACCAGGCTCGGGCCCGCCCGACTCCACGCAACGGATGTCCTTGTAGCCGATCTTCATCACGTCCTCGAGTTCGAGGTCTTCTACGCTGCCAGCGTTCGCTGCGAGGCTTAAGATGGTGTCCTGCGCCTTCGCGTGCAGGATCAGGCGGGTCGAATCCGCCTTAGGATCGCAGCCTACGATCAGGATTCTGTGACCCATCTCCGCCAGCGCAGCCAGCGTGTTTTGCGAAGTGGTCGACTTTCCGATGCCACCTTTGCCGTAGAATGCGATTTGTCTCAGTGAAGTCATGTGTGCTCTCCATCATCCGGTTTGCCAAAGTTGCGCGCTGTTGGGCGCGCGAGCTTGTTTCTCTCACAGAAACTGGGCACACGGGGGGAAGGAGAGCATCGCTCGTCTTGCGCGTCTGCGTGCACTCAGCCCTCGCTCAGTGTTGCACCATCCTGGTTTGCAATCACCGTGCCAGCGCTCGCTTTTCCTTCTCAAGCATCTGTTTTCGTTTTGAAAGCCCCGACGAGCCTTTGAACTGCACAAGGTGTTTTGAACGCGACACGACTCCCTCCTGTCAGACACCGAACAAGAATTGGCATCACGCATGGCCCCTTCCTGACGTGCGGTTCGCTCGGATGTGGAACGGGAATTGCCACTCGTTTTGCAAGCGGGTCCTCGCGGACGTGAGGAACGACAATGCCTGTCGGGTTGCGATCGCCAGCGATTGACCGGATAGAGGTATTGGCGGCCGAGAAGGACCGAGATCCCCTGCGCAAGTCCGAACTTTGAGGCGCAGCTCAGACGAAACGTGGAGACGAATGAGGATTCGGGAAGACGCACCACGCTTCACAGCGGTGATCCTTATGCATCGTGACAAAACACTCCGTGCCACGAGCCGCGAGATTTGATTGGCATCAAACTGTTTGCCATCTCTCTGTGTCACACAAGTATCGCGCGACTCCTCGCGCTAGATTGGGAATGGAGAATTCGATGAGAACAAAAACAATGCTGATGACCGCGGCGCCTGTCGTGGTGGCTGCGGCGCTCGGTGGAGGCATCATGCCGGTACAGGCTGCTGATCTGGCGCCGGCGCCCCTCTATACCAAAGCGCCCCGTATCGAAGCTTTCAATCCCTGGATGATCCGCTTACGTGTACTCGGCGTTCTGCCCGACGCCGGGGCGAGCTCGGTCAACGTCGCTGGTGTCCCGTCCCTGTCCTCGCCGAACTCCACGCTCTCGATCAGCGATCAAATCGTACCGGAACTCGATATCACTTATTTCTTCACCAGGAACGTCGCTGCCGAACTCATTCTCGGCGTGACCAGGCATCACATCACAGGCACCAGAGCTCTCGATGGGCTCGATATCGGGAAAGCCTCGCTGTTGCCGCCGACGCTGACGCTGCAATATCACTTCACCGATTTCGGCGCTTTTAAGCCATACGTCGGCGCGGGCATCAATTACTCGGTATTCTTCAACCAATCCTCTGCCAATACGCGGTTCGCTGGTCTTGCCGTGACGGATCTGCATATTAGCAACCGGGTTGCCCCTGCGATCCAATTCGGCTTCGATTACATGGTCGATCGCCATTGGGGCCTCAACTTCGATGTGAAGAAGCTGTGGCTGAGACCGGATTATTCGGCAACTGTGAACAACACAATTCCAGTCACCGGACAGGCCAACATAGACCCATGGCTGGTGAGCGGCGGCATCACATACAGGTTCTGACACTCGTTTGATTTTCCGCGGGTCGAAACAGGTTTGGATCAAGCGTCGAGCGCGAGGACGATTCAAAGAACCGTCATCTCGCTCGACTCCAGAGACCCGAGCCCGTTCCGTTCGCATCTGGGGCGAGGCATTGTGGGCATCAGTATGAGGTGACGGACGCGACTAACACGAGTGATCAGCCACTTTTTGCGTCGCGGAACGCCCTTGGCATCAAGGTCATCCAATGAACGGTCGCTGGCGAGTGGACAGCGCCACCATGGGACCTAAACCTCAAAGTATCTTTCCTTAGCGCACGCACACCTGACATGATGCTGCCCCATGCCACTGTCGATTGCGCAGGCACCCGAGAGGCTGGCGCCGCAATCATTGGCCTCGCTGGCGAGAACAGTTACGTGATACCCTACGCGTTTGAAATGGCTTCTCCCATGAGGGCCTCAACGCTTGACCTCAACGTTTGATCCTACCGTCACGACCTTTTAGTCCTTCTTGGTTTACTCCACTATCCACCCTCTTCTTGCAAGCTCCGCAGGGTCGAGCGCGATGCTCGCTCATGTACCGATTCGCCTCGACCTTCCAACGTGCAAATGCCAATCACCGTCAGGTTCGCGACAGCAACGTCTTGCTTTGTTGCCGGTGACGAGCATCGTGACGCATTCAACATTGGTGCACCGGCGGCTCGCCGATGTCATCGACCTGCGAAAGACCAAACGTCCTGACGCCAGTCCGCTCGGCATGCATCGGCTAGAGAGAGGAAAACGTCAATCTCGTAGCCAGCCTCGCTATCGGTGATCTTTCGTTGACGCCGGTGCTGTCGTTTGCTGTCTGAGGGCATCAACAGCGGCCCGGGTCAGGCAAAAAAGGCCACGGTCATGGGCCAGTGGCCGATAAGCAGAGCTGGCACGGGCGTTGAGGACATGAAACCATTGATCGGGCGTGAGCCTCGGTGGGCGCTCGCTGATCTGGAGCACGCTACCATTCGAGGCGAAGTGGACGTGAATGATGATCTGCGGATTCATATCGTTCCCGTTTCTTTGCCAAGCTCATAACCGGAGCCCGAAGCTGAAGAGCTAAATTGCGGCGTGCTCATTTTTGAGCTTTTCAGTGGGCCGCGCGCCACGACTTGGTCCGCGCGTTGGGATTGCTGTGGAGCTTTTTTTGCGGGATCCTGGGGACTCTCGGGGACCGCGACGAACTATCGCAGCAGTTCATCGGCCCGCTCCTTTGCTTACGCGAAATTGCAATCCCCGCGCCAGTCAGTGCCGCAACAACGGATGTGCCTGCGTGACCTCGACTACCCTTTGCGCAAGGGCGCCCCATGTAGTGGGATGATAAGCGGCTCAATTGCGCCCTGCCGCTGCAGCCTGCCGACTACGATGGAGGTGCGCTCATCCGGACGGCGCGCGCGATGGCGACACAAGCCAAGTACCAGATCGACGTCGCCCGTCACCACCCGCTCCGCCTCCGCCGCGGCTCAGGACCAGCGCTTGGACAACGTCGAGGACCGCGAGGTCGTCGCAGCGACCGAAGAATTCGTACTTGTCTTTCGAATCGCCTCGGTAGACTCAGCCAAGAGCGGCACCCGATTGAGTTGCGCGACCGCGCGCAGCCCAGACCATGGTGCCCGGTAGCCATTGGGACCCGCGGTAATCGCCGGTGTCTTGTCCGCGATACGTTCTTCGGCATTCGCCGTAGCCAACGTTCGCGCCAACAGTCGCAAACAACGCCCGTCCACCCGCGAGACTGACGGCATAGATCGTCTCCCGACACGTAGGGCACGCTTGGCCGAGCCCGACCGAGCGCCCTCAGCGCAATCAGAAGTCAAATGGCGCCGCTCGGAACCGCAACAGCATATTTACGGCTAAAATAGGCGGCAAACGCTCGTTCGAATGGCTCAGCAGTCGGCCCATTGGCAATTCGCTGCCACCACAATGCTGCTCTGACAGCAGAGAGCGCGCCGACAGTGATGTGCGTCATCGACGATATCCGCTGTGGGGTCCAATGCCGGTCATCGCCCAATATTCCTTCTCGCAAGCACCAATCCGGTCGCCCGCGCCTGGTCGGCCGTAATCAGGATGCACTGGTCGGATCCATCGATCAGGTGCAGATCGAACCACGCAAGACGCCGGAATGGCTCCTCCGTGACATCCGACGAATCACATAGAACCCAGGTGAGCTGCGGAAAGCGGCGCCTTAGGTCGGCAACCGCGCTAGTACCCCCCTCAGTTGTTGCTAGCAGGCGTTCGATCTCGATCAACTGCTCTGTGGGGAGTGCCACTGTGGCTCCTACAGGACTGTTCCAACGAGCATCACTGCCAGAAGAGCCGCTCAGGGTCCGTGTTCAACTCGTCGATCGCCGACGCCAATCTGTGGTACATGCTGTAAAACTCCCATATTCCCCGTGCATGGTTCTTGAAAAACAGTTTCCAAGTCCGGCTCACGGTGTCGTAGCGAAATACAGCGACATCAATCAGGCCGCCGTCTCTGTCGATAGTGCGCGAGCAGCAGGGACTCTCGATAAGATAACCAGCCTTGACCGGAGTTACGTTAGGCGAGACGTACCGATAGTACTTGCGCGAGAGCAAGGCACGCTCAATCCTCTTGCGATCGAGCTCGTTCGGATGAGCGATCACCCCGACTGGCACCTTTCTCGTAACTTTCATCGCGAGAACCTTCCCTCACACGACGGTGATTTCCTCTTCAAGACAACCGACGACCAGCGGCTCATCGAAATCGACGAGATAGATGGGCACGCTCGCTTCAGTATGCATCAAGACCCGGATAATCTTGCCGATCGCGCCGGCGCGGACTAGGATTCCATCAGGCGGTGCGTTGGCCACTGAGCCGTCGTTAATAACATCCACAGCGGTTCTAACGCGCTGGCCGGCTCGATATTTGGGAACGCGCGACTCCATCATGATACAGCCTCTTCTGGCCAAGGCGGATCATCCATCTCTTCGCACGCGCCGATCCGATCGAGCTCTTTGCGCTTCATGCCAACACGGTTGCCGCTTTCAACAAATTCGACGCCGTAGATATAGAATTGCTGCAGGAACGTGCCGATTGAAATGACGTAACCAACGTCTCCCTTCTTGGCCAAAATGTCTCCAATCTCCTTGCCGTGAAAAGTGCCGTCATTGCGAATGGTGAGGCGGGCTCGCACCTTTTCGCCAAAGCTGAAGGCAGGCGGCCCGCTTAGCTCGACCACATCACTGTCCCGAACGATATTGTTCATGCACCATTGCTCCGCGACCTGTAGGGCGGAAGGCCGCGAGTGCGGGGGATCTCCTGCTCCTTACTGTCCTCACGCTCGATGTCACATATCAACTCGTCAGCCGCGATGCGTTTCGCCACTTCGTAGCGAACACGCCGACAAGGATGGTTCACCACCATGCGCGGAGCCTCTATTTCCTCATCATTCAGCAATAGACCGAGCCGTCGCGCGAGATGCGCAGCGCCACGTTTACGCTGGTCCTTGATAACGCGGCAATGTCGTGTCGACGACGCAGGTGTTTTCGACCGGACAGACTGCGACGCACTGCGGCTCGTCAAAATAGCCGAGGCATTCGGTGCACTTCTTTGCCTCAATAAAGAACGTTCCAGCTTTCTCGGAAATTGCAACGTTCGGGCATAAGGGCTCACAAGCCGAGCAGCCCGTACACTGTGATGAGATGATTTTGAATGGCATTGGTACCACCTCCTAAGCCGCCGAGATCAGCGACCCTTCCCGGATCGCGCCGTCGCCGCGCTGGACGTGCTGGATCTCTCCGCTTTTCACCTTATCGAGGTAGGACCTGAACCAGGCAATCGCCGATTTCTCAATGAACTCATGCGCGTATTGATCGACCGGCTCGATCCCAGCATTGATCAGATTCTTTCTTGGACAGCCGCCGATCTTGGCCACGAATACAGCATGGCAGTCATTGATGGCACGGATGATCCTCGCCAGCCGATCGTCTTCGGCATATCCGCCCCGGCAATAAAGGTCGACACGGCGGTGGCCGACGAATTTGACACCGGATGTCGAGAGTTCGTATACTTGAAACTCCCTGGCGTGCCCAAAATGCTCATTGATCAGTCCTGAGCCTTTTGTTGCGACCGCAGCGAGAAGCTTGATCTCGCTCATCTCGCCAGCGATTGTTGCTAGCTCCTCCTGCCTGGCTGCAATCTTCGCCTCACGCTCATCTTCGACTTTGGCGTGATAAGCCTTGCGAGTCTTGAGGTCGTATTCAACGTCCGTGGCTATGATCTTCTCGGTGGTGAACTCAGCGCTACGATCGTCTCCGAGAAGGCCGATTGCGTCAGCGCGGCACTGGCGGCAATGCCGCATCATCTTTATCTGGCCTTCGCAAGCATCTTGCAGCGCCTTCAGTTCCTGCGCGGTCGGGCCTCGCTGCCCGTTGAGGCCGAATGCGGTGCCGTGTTCGGGCGCCGAGATCAGCGGCATGATATTATGCAGGAAGGCGCCGCGCGACTTGACCGCCCTATTGACGTCGACCAAGTGTTGGTCGTTGATGCCAGGGATCATCACCGAATTGATCTTGCACAGGATGCCCCGGTCCGTGAGCATCTCGAGGCCTTGCAATTGGCGATGGGTGAGTATTTTTGCAGCTTCGATGCCGGTGTAGCGCTTATGGTTGAAGAAGATCCACGGGTATATCCTGGCACCGATTTCGGGATCGATCATATTGATGGTGATGGTGACGTGGTCGATTTTGCACCGGGATATGGTGTCGACGTGATCAGGCAAGTCCAGTCCGTTTGTTGATAGGCACAACTTGATGTCCGGCGCTGCCGCGGCGACGAGTTCGAAAGTCTTGAATGTCTTTTTCGGATTGGCCAAGGCATCGCCGGGACCGGCGATTCCGAGCACACTCAGCTGTGGAATGCTCGTGGCGACCGCGATCAGCTTTCTGGCCGCCTGCTCAGGAGTGAGCTTCTCGCTAACTACGCCTGGACGCGATTCGTTGGCGCAGTCGTATTTGCGATTGCAGTAGTTGCACTGGATATTGCAAGCGGGCGCCACAGCGACATGCATGCGAGCGTAATGATGATGCGCTTCTTCGCTGTAGCAGGGATGGTTCTTAATCTTATCCCAGATTTCAGAGGGCAAATCGCTTTCGCTGGCCTGTGACCCGCAGCTCCGTTTGCCGTTACTCAAAGAGCTTCGGCACCCTTCGTAATCGGCGATGGCCCGCATCTTGCCGCCCGCTTCCGCAGCTTCGACATTTTCTTCGCGTTCGGCAACAGCGTTCATATTCAGCTCCCTCCTGCTCGCTGAGTCGGTTTGGGAGGACGACACGCCCTCCCGAGCGACCACATGACAGAATGAGCAACTCGCGTGCCATCGCGCAGACGATGGTATTTCGGTCTATGTGAACGCGTTAGCCGGAGCGATCCGCTTCGTTGTGCACGCGCCGCGATGACGCCCATGTCGGAAACGCGACAGCTGTCGCAATGTCGACGGAGAGACGCAAAGGTTTGCGTTCTCATCTTCACCTACTGATCTCACGTGGGCTCTTCCTCACCGATCCTTGCGGTGCGACCTCCTCGCTCGCACCGGGGGTGGGCGGCACGCTTGCGCCTCTACTTGGCGAGCAATATCTCCATTGCGTGCGGGAGCGTCATCGCGAGCGGCGTTAGACGTTGCTTAACCAGAAAGCAGAGCTCGTTACCCGAGAGCACTTGCGGATCGACGATCGCGTAATGGACGCCGGCGGAGCGCTTGGTGATCTGCCGCGCATAGGTACGCATTAGCTGGTCGTTGAAGCGACAGCCGATGAAGAGAAAGCTCCGTCCGGCCCGCCTTTCCTTGATCACATCGGGAATCGGGGTCTGGATGTCGATTTCCGTCAACACCTCGACATAATCAGCGTCAGTGACCAGGAAGTTCTTGGCCGGCACTACGCTGCCATGCGGCTTGTACAGCACAGTAGACCAATGCGCTGCCAAGGCATGATCAACCTCTTGGCCCGCCGAATCGTAAAAGCGGTACCAACGATCGTCGTGACTGCCGGAGCGGGTTATGCCCTGCACCTCACCCCATCCGCTACGCTTACCGAGCGCCGCGCGCATGGCACCGTCATACCAAGAGTCCACTATTATCGGCAGGGGCAGGCTCGCAAGATGATGATGCAACGGTGTTGGATCGGCCGGCAGAGAGAACGCCTGCACCATCAATGCCGTCACGGTTGAACGATGCTTGTTGCTCTCGACATACTGCGCCGATGCCCAGGCGTTGCCCTTGGCCCGGCGCGGTAGCGCAACCTTGCTGGCGAAAAAATCAGCCAAAGCCTCAGGCGTCATAGGCGCCTCGGGACGTGACAACTCGGCGAGGCCTGGCCCAAGATACGGAACGATGCTGCCGGCTCTCATTCTAGCCGCAAGATCAGTGAGAATCGCCTTCGCGTCGGCGGCATGCGCGAACACGATTTGCGGCAGCGTCTTCATCGATCGTCCCTGTCTTCTCCACGCTTCTTGGCATTGATTGTGATCGGCAGTGGCGTGTCGCTCGCCATTTCAGGCAGATCGAGGACCCAGCCGTTGGCTATCCTGATCCAGCCGCCCCAAAGCGTCTCATGCTCGGATTCTACGATCGGCTCCTCGAGATCTTTCTTCGGCACGTAAATCGAAAGGCCAGCATCGGGGGAGCGGCGAATCATTATTTTCATGAGCTTAAGTTCCTGAAACGCGATGCATTCTGGGCGCTTTCGCATGCTCGCCGCAATTCGGCGCGTAAGTAGGCCACAATGTCCGACACTACAGCGACGACTTGGTCGACCTCTTCGACGGTTGTCTCACGCGATAGAGACAGCCGGACCCCGCCGTGCAGGTTTTTCGCCGGCACCCCCATGGCACGCATGACATGCGACGGCTCCATTGAGCGGGAGCCGCAGGCCGATCCGAGCGAAGCGGCTATTCCAGCGCGACTGAGGTGATGGACAATTGCTTCGCCTTCGAGATGGTCAAACGCGATGTTCGTCGTGTTTGATAGCCGGTTTCTGATATCGCCAAGCGCCATGCAGTCCCCATTTTGCAGAATTCCCTGCTCAAGACGGTCGCGCAATGCGCCAATGCGAACGCACTCCAGTCCGAGCCGCTCCGCCGCAAGCTCTGCCGCTTTTCCAAGGCCGACGATGCCCGGGATGTTCTCCGTTCCGCCGCGGCGCCGTCGTTCCTGTGATCCGCCCCAGATCAGCGGCCTGAATTTTGTGCCTTTTCGCAAATAGAGCGCACCAATTCCCTTGGGACCATGAAGTTTGTGCGCGGAAAGCGACAGCATGTCGATCGCGCTGTTCTTCAAGTCGATAGGCAGTTTGCCGACGGCCTGCACCGCGTCTGTATGAAACAGCGCGCCCGCCTCACGCGTTAACCCGGCTAGAAACTCCACAGGAAAAATCGTTCCGGTCTCGTTGTTGGCCCACATGACCGACGCAAGCGCTGTGCGTGGCCCGAGCGCGCGTCGAAACGCGTCGATGTCGAGCCTGCCGCGCGAATCGACTGGAATCACGTGCGTTTTGACGTTCATTATCGCCAGCTGCTTGATTAGCGTAAGGACGGCGGAATGCTCGACGGAGGTGGTGACAATCTCATCGCGCCCGTCCTGGGTCGCGAGCGACGAAAGGATCGCGGTGTTATTGGCCTCGCTTCCACCGGAGGTAAAGACGATTTCGTGATCGTATTTAGCCCCTAACAATGCCTGTAGGCCGCACCGCGCCTGCTCCACGGCGCCCGCGACCTCTCTGCCAAAGGCATGGGCGGAGGAGGCATTGCCAAATTGCTCGGTGAAGAACGGTAACATTGCCTGCAGGACGGACGGGTCTGTCCGCGTGGTCGCATTATTGTCGAGATAAATCGGCAATTAATTCTCCCTCAATCCTGCATCTTGGTTTGCCCGGCGAGCGACATCAGGCAAATAAATTCGCCGCAGCATTTCGACCAGGGGCCTGAATGCCCGCCAACGTCGCGCCAGGATGCGCAAAGAGCATGCAGGCGCCCGTCGGCCTGAGCATGACCGTGCTGCGGACTATCTCGGTCATCTGACAGTCGCCACCCTCGCGCTGCAGGTTCGCTTGATCTTCTCTCATGGCACGAATAGCTGCTGCCGGTCGGCGACGGTTGTTTCAGTAGTTTCTCGGCCTTCGCCCATGCTTCGACTTTCCCGCCATCAGCTGAAGGATTTTCCACAAGAGCAACTCGACTTTGTGTTTGGGTTGTCGAAGGTGAAGCCCGAGCCCTCCAGCGCCACCACGAAGTCGATCGTCGTGCCAATCAGATGCCGATAGCTCTTGTTGTCGACGAACACCTTCAGCCCGTCACGCTCGATCAATGTGTCGTCCGGCTCAGCCCGGGCGACAAGGCCCATTGTGTACTTGAACTCGGCGCAGCCGCCCGCCTCGACTGCGATGCGCAGCCCGCCCCCGGGAAACGCCGACGCTGAAATCGCGGTCTTAGCCGCATTCACTGCGCTATCGGTCAGATTGATCATGTTCACCCTCGTCTAGCTGTGCTCGCTTGAGCGGACTGGCAAGTGGCATGCCACTTCGCACGTGCATGGTCTTGCTGTCTTCTTCCGACTCGCCTGTTGGATCCGGCACTCATGTCGAATTCCCGACAAGGATCCTTGGAGGGCTTCGCACCACGATCGCGCGGTTTCTTTAGAAACTAAGAGGAAAACCCGGCGCGCACGCGGCGGCAAGACATTTGCATTGAATTCGCACCGGCCAAGCCGCCGGTGAAGAGTTTAGATCGAGGACGATTTTGATGACTTCAATCGAGAACACCGCACTGGGCCAGCTTGAGAGGGAGGGACGCTTGTTCAACGCCGTACTCAAAGGCAGGACCACAAAGCCAGGTCGGTTCGGCTTTCGCGGCGACATCGCATTGAAATTCCAGGCCCAGGTGGCGGACGAGAAACGGCCGCCAGACTGTTCGATCGAGCAAGTGTTGACGATCGCGCAGGAAGGTGAAAGCACAATTCCGGTTCTGGCTGGCTATCTGCACTCGTTCGCCTATCTTTCTGACGTCGCAGATGTGCTTAATAGCGCGCTAACCCCGGACGGAAGCTACTTCATTTTCTGCAACAACATAGACCTGTTGGCGAAATATCGAACGACACTCGGTGATATCACCTTCCACGTTCTGCCGTGCGACGAGTCCACAGTCTGGAAAGAAATGATGGACCTGATTGGTATCGATAAGAACGACATCAAGCATCTAAACCCCGGCGGCAAGCTCGATTATCTGCTCGACGCGGCGAAGTCACTTCATATCTCCTATGAGCAGATCTCTTACGCGGTTGCACTGAAGAGAATGGGCCCCGTGAAAAACCGAAACGAGAACCGGCCAGTCTAAACATCGGCTTCAGAGTCAGGTGAGGGTTCATCCTCGACAAGCCGCACGCCGACGATGCAGATGTCGCCATCAAGAACTGTCAGCGCCACGGGCCTAAGCTCTCTGCCCTTACATGGGCCTTCGACGCAACGGCCAGTGCCGAGCTCGAAGGTTGACCCGTGCTTCCCGCACATCAGCCGGACGCCATATCGATCGAGAAACTCGTTACGCTCCCAGTCCAGGTTGACGCGGTTGTGCGGACATTCGTTGACATAGCCAACCACCTTTTTGCCCCAGCGCACCACGACGATGGACAACGGTCTTCGGCTGCCGTCCTCATTGACGGTCATCAGATGGAAGCCAATCGCACGGCGGTTAGGAATGCCAGCAAACCGACAAATCGCATAGACGGTATTTGGCGAAATCGATTGCTCATTCATGACAAGGCTCGTCTCTATTGATCATCGCTTCAATCCGCCATGCAAGAACCCCTCCTTTTTTGGACAATCCACTGCGTGGGCATTCGTAAGTGCAATCTGATCCTGCGGATCGGGCCCGCGGTGGCGAAGGCCAAGATCCTGAGCGGTAATCGCGACACGGCCGACCAAGCGTCTCGACGAATACTCGCCAGCCTGCAGCGCTACACCTTTACGCGAACGGGTGTTCGCGAAGGAGAAGCCGAGCCAGTGCGCAGGATCCACACTGGAGCCAGATGAGGGCATGCTGCGCACGATACAAGTGCTGCTTGAAGGAAAGCTCGCACGGCGGGTCCATGTCGACCTCCATCCCCGGTCGAGCCCGCATGCTCCGAAGGGCGCCTGTTCATCGCCGATACCTGTTGTGCGGCGCACTCCTAGAGCGGAGGAGCTTTTCGAAGGTGGCAACGCTTGCATCTGTCGCGTTCACCGCCCACGGAAAAACCGGCTTCGGCATTCCGGACCTCGGCGCCTAGGACGCCAACGCCCCGCGCGAGATACGCGGCCCATGCAACTGCTGAGGAACAAGCATCGGCAGATTGGAGCCGGCGGCGAGATGCAGGCTATCGACCGTGGTGCGTACATGGTGCCGTCACCATCGTTGCTGGAGGCGATGCCAACATCTGATCATGCCGAAGCTGGGCCGCCCCAACATCGCCCACCAGACCATCTGGGGTGCGGCGGATCCATTGCCCGTCGTCCCGCTCCTCATCACCCCATGCACTAGGCAGATACTCACCCCGACTTGGCGGCCGCAACGGATGAGAAATAGGCGAAGTCGCTGACCGAACCTGACACGAAGCCCCCAACGATCTGCTCGCATGTCCATGGGACGGCCACTCGATCCCGACCCTCGGAAATCGTGGGCAATCGGCAACTCTCATTGCAAATCCGCGGGCCGGACGCCAGACGACAACCATACCCGAGAACAAGTGGTCGGGATAAAGAACCCGACAGCAACTGATCTTGATGCGCCCTCTACACCGCCTCACCTGCGGCCGAATTGTGGGTCTGGCAATTGGTGGGACACACCCTCGCACATGCACCGCAGCCGATGCATGCGCCCTTGTCATTTAAGGCCATAATTTTCTTCTCAATCTCATCGTTCTCGTCGTCCTCGAGATCGACAAGTTCGCCTTCCTCGCTGATCCCCTTCAATGTCATAACATTGCGACCACAGACTTTGAAACAGCGGCCGCAGCCGATGCACTTCGTGGCATCAATTGAGTTCAAGTAGTTCGGCGTCCAGTCTCGACCACCACGAGTTACAGATGACATCATCGAGTACCTTTACGACTTCTCAAGCTGCTTTAGCTCCCGTCTCTTGCGATCGAGTTCGGCGAAGGCATCGTGCGCCTTCCGCGCTACCGACATGATCGATGGCCAGTTCACGGGCAGTTCCTCCGAGAGATCGTGTAGATCCATTTTGGCCTGCGTTGCTCTTGCTGAAAGTATCTTGAGTTCTGCTTTCAGTCCTTCACGGTCGCTCATAAGAACCCTCAATGGTTCGCTACGCTCGGAAACTTCCGGATCATGTTGACGCCTTCCCTTACATATTTGTCACCCTCGCCCGCGAGCTTTGCTAGACTTTCGAAGCCAAAGCGATGAACATCGCGCAGCTGCTTGTTCACTACTAGCAGTCGCCCCCCGATCAGCACCATGCGACCAAAGCCTTCATGGTTCATCTTTAGCATCGGCTGGATCATAACCGCGGTCGCCCTCTCGATCGAAAGCGCGACCGCGTCGAAGAACAACTCCAGCCGCCGAATCGTGTCGGGATCGGGATCGCCGACGATCGGCAGTTCGCGTCGTTTCACACTGTTAACGATATAGGGTTCGAGCAGGTCGATATCGCTCCTGTTCTCCCAAAAACCGTGCATATCCTGCGCGCGCCAAAGCTTGACCAGCTCTTTGACGATCGGCGCATCGAGAGCCCGATCGCCTTGCGCTATATTTGCGGCCTGCCTCATGTCATCCTCAGTCATCGAAATTGAATGTGCGCTTTTGATCCTTGGTCAAGGCTTTGCGTAGCCAGGGCGGGGGGGTCCCCTTCAGTACGCGTTCTAGCTTTTCGAGCAGCACCAGGATGTTTTCAGGCTTGTTCACTTTGATTGGGTGAATTTTCTTGGCCACCACCCGGGCGGCAGCTGAACCGCCGATGGCCGCGACATAGAGGATGGCGCAGTCCCTAATTACCTCGATCTTTGGCGCGAGCTTGTCCTCGTCGCCGTCCTCCTTGAGATCGCCCTTGAATTCAAACACGTTCACAAAAACGTGCCCCCCCGGGCCGACGTCATAGACAGCGATGTTCTTGGCCCAACCAAAATGCGCATCGACACGCTGCAAGTCTTGGGTAGCGAACGCGACCTTCATGCAATGTGCCTCTCTGTTCGGTCGCTGAAACCGCGCTGGTACGGCGTGGAGGGTAGATTTGATTTTCGCCAAGTATCTGGCGTAGGCTTACGATTCTGCTCGCGGTCCTCGATCACGAGATTTGCGATGGCGAAGATCAGATCGCGCGCACCTCGATACCCGACCGATTTGTGGTGTGCTGCGCCTAACCTATCGAATATCGGAAAGCCGGCGCGATAAAACGGAATCTTCAGCCGCGCCGCTGCTTGCCGGCCATGAGAATGCGTGATGAGCAGATCGCACCCTTTGCTCTCGGCAAGCTCCTCCAGATCCTCCAGATCACCGATCAGTACCTCCTCGCTCGCCACCCGCTCCAGCACCGCCGAGTCCGTTGTTGTCACGGCCGCGATCACCTGCACGCCCATATCGTTGAGCATGCTCGATAGGTCGAACAACAGGTCGGGCTCGGCTCCTATCGCAAGTCTGCGACCACCAATATGGAAATGCGTGTCGAGCATCGCATCAGCGAGTTGCCCGCGCTGACGCCGATATTTTGATGGCACCGGACGGCCGCTGATCTCGCTCAGAAAGGCGATGAATTCATCGTTGGGAAGCAGACCACATAGTCGTTCAAACACGCGAAATGGCACGCCCGTCTTGGCCTGCATTGCCTCTGCAGCCCGCCGCATCTGCGAACCGATGGCAATAGTCCACCCCGCCCGACCCATGACCGCGACTTCGTCGACCCCGATGCCGCCGATCGTCGTCGGCGTGAACTCATCCGGGACATGCCCATCCAGAGATCCGGCAAGATCTGGTAGGAAGGATGGCTGCAACCCGAAATCTTCAAGGATAGCTCGGAGCTCATCGATATCACCCGGCGTGAGGTGGCATCCTGGAAGAACATTGACCCGCGCGGGATCACGCAGCGCCTCCACCGCAGGCGCCTCAACCAGGACCTCGACCATCCGCGTTACAGCTTTCTGCCAGCCATCTTGGAACGCGTCCTTGAAATCGGGCGTCGAGACATAGACCAGAGGCAATCTGGCGAGTTGCGGATGCTTCTCGCGAATAAGCTTGATGTAGGCGTCAACATCGTCGCCATTGGTTTCGGTGACCCCCGTCGAGCAGATACCAATGATCTTTGGCTTGGCGCGATTGAAGATATTAAGTATAGCCTGCTCAAGATTTTCATAGCCCCCGAGCACGGTCGTGACCTCGGTCATCGCGGTGGTCTGCAACGGCACCGCCTCCTTGAAATGCCGTACAAACAGCGTGAGCCCGAACGATGTGCACCCTTGAGCGCCGTGTAGCAGTGGCATTGCCCCGCGCAGCCCCATGAAGGCGAATGCGCCGCCGATCGGCTGACTCATCTTTAGCGGGTTGACGGCGCACGCCTTCTTCGGTGTCATGACGACAGCCATGTCGTCTTCCTATTCCGCAGCCTGCAGCACGGGACGCGGCGACGACTGAAGGATGTCCTCAATTCGTCTCTTGCAGCAGCCACCGATCGCTTTGGTGTGCTGTTTGACTGCCTCGACGCTGGTCAGACCATGCGAACAAATCGCGTCCTCTATTGTGCCGAGGTCAACTGTGTTGCATGCACAGATCTTCTTGGCGCGCCGTGCCCTCTCGTCGATTGCTGGATCGGAGATGCTGGGGGCGGCCGGCGAGTGCACCTGTGCCATCGCTCTAGCCAGCGCATTCCAGGGTGCCGGCCGGCGCAGCTGCTCCCACATCGGATTGAATAATGATCTGTCGATCTCCTCCACCAGCTTAACCATTCCGGCATAGCCCATGTAGGCGTGGCTACGCTCCTGGTTGATGTCCAACCAGGGCGTCGCCGCTTTCAGCGCGACGAACTGCGACTTGCCGCCCGAGAGCATCATGTCCGCTTTCGCGTCCTTCAGCATTTTGTACATCTCCCGCGGTGGCATGTCCTCAATCATGTGTGCATCCTGGCCCGTCAGCTCCTTAATGCGCTCCTTGTCCTCTTCTGTAGATTTCTTCACACTGGTCCCAACCAATTCGAGTCCGGCCTCCCGCAGCGCGGCAACGACGGACCATGATTTGACGCCGCCGGTAATCAACAAAGCCTTCTTGCCCTTGAAGCGTGGCTTGTATGGCTCGATTGCAGCCCAAGCGCGCGCCTCCTCGCGTGCGATCAGCGCCTCTGTGCGCTCTATCAGATGGCCTGGCGCGCCGCGCTCGACCAGCAATCGTGCAATCTCACGCAGTGCGTCGCTGGAGTCCTGAATGCCGTAGAACGATCCTTCAAAAAAGGGGATCTCGTAGCGCTCTTTCATCTTACGTGCGACGTTGATCATCGACCGTGAACACACCATCATGGCGGCGCGGGCCCGGTGCGACGAAGCCACTTCGCGATATTTGCCATCGCCTGAGATGCAGGAGAGGATGCGGATACCAAGTTCGTCAAACAAAGGCTTAACCTGCCAAAGCTCGCCGGACAGATTGTATTCCCCGATCAAATTGATGTCATAGGGCGTGATGTTATCTGGCTCTTGCGTCCCAATGACATGTTCCAGCAAAGCCTCCCCAGCAAGCTTAGTGCCGAGGTTCTTTGAACCGACGAAGCCCGGCGAATTGACGGGAATTACCGGCTTGCCGAACTTTCGCGTAGCCGCCTTACAGACGGCGTCGATGTCGTCGCCTATCATGGCGGGCACGCAGGTCTGATAGACGAAGATGGCCGACGGGTCGCGCTTGTCGATTATCTCTTTAATCGCCCTGGAAAGTCGCTTTTCGCCCCCAAATACGACATCCGTTTCGTTCATATCGGTTGTGAACCCCGTGCGCCACAAATCCGAGCCGGACGACGCCGCGCCACGATTGTCCCACGAATTGCCTTCGCAGGCTATTGGACCATGCACCAAGTGAGCGACATCAGTAAACGGCTGCAGCGCGATCTTGGCGCCGTCAAAGGCGCAACCACCAGCGGCGATACCCGGCTGTAGCTGCTTGGTACAGCCCTTTCTGCGCTCATTCTCCGGCTTGCTGCCATTCTTCGCGCAGCCCGGCTCGTTGAAAATGTCCCGGACCGTGGCCGGTAGCGAACTCATCCTTTTCTCCTCTCAGCCGGAACGATCTGCAAAAATCAACCCGTCTCGGGCTTGTGTCACCGCCGATCGTACCGGCGATGACACGCGCATCGTCTGCCATCAACGAATGATGTCAAAACTATAGTCCGTCTTGCCGAGAAGGCTGGTCTTCTTGTCGAGTTCGTCGAAGATCTTGTCGAGAATCTTCACGAGCACATTCATACCACCTTGATATCCCCACACAGCAGAGCGGTGATGGTGATGGCGATCAAACACTGGAAATCCGATACGAATCAGCGGCGTGCCGGTGTCCCGTTCCAGATACTTGCCGTAAGTGTTGCCAATCAAAAAATCGACAGGCTCGGTGAACAAGAGCGAACGCATGTGCCAGAGATCTCGCCCCGGATAAACGTGGCAGTTCTGCCCAAAGGTCGAGCTCGCCAATAATGCTTTTGTTTTCTCCTCCCAAGCCTTATTGCCGTTGGTGGACAGCACATGGGTCGGTTCGGCGCCGAGTTCGAGCAGGAAGGCGGCCAACCCATAGCAGAGATCCGGATCGCCATAGATGGCGAATTTCTTGCCATGGATATGCGCACTGGAGTCAGTCATCGCATCGACCAAGCGGCCGCGCTCTCGCGCCAGTTCTTCCGGGATGTCTTTGCCGCTGATGCGCGACAACGCGACCAGGAAGTCGTCCGTTGCGGACAGGCCTACCGGATGATTGAAGGCCACGACATCCTGGCCGTGCTCGGCGATGAACGGCAGCGTTTTTTCCGTGCACCACTGTTGCATGGAGATCGTCGCCTTGGCGTGAACCGCGTTCGCAGCGTCCTCGAGTGTGGTGCCGCCGTCATACATGCGAAACTCGCCGTCTGTCGGTGTATCGAACACTTCGGAATTGTCGGCGAGGACGGTATATTCGATTCCCATTATTTCGAAGATGCGCTTAATCTCGCGCAGGTTACCGACGGTATAACCATCGAAACCGCCGATGAAGTTGATCTTGTCGTTCGGCTTGCGCTCCAGCTTGGGGGCCGTTCCCGCCTTGCCGTCCCAAAAATGCTCTAGGATGCCCTTGAGCGCATTGTCATAGCCAGTGATGTGGCTACCGACGAACGCCGGGGTGTGCGCGAACGGCACATCGAAATCCGCCGGAACGGACCCCTTTTCCTTCGACGTTTTGATGAAGGCATTGAGATCGTCCCCGATCACCTCCGCCATGCAGGTGGTAGAGACCGCAATCATCCTTGGTTTGTACATGTTGTAGCTGTTGGCGAGCCCGTCAATCATGTTGTTGAGCCCTCCGAATACTGCCGCGTCCTCTGTCATCGAGGACGAGACGCAGGAGCTCGGCTCCTTGAAGTGCCGCGACAGATGGCTACGGTAATATGCCACGCAGCCTTGAGAGCCGTGCACGAATGGCAGCGTACCTTCAAAGCCAACCGAAGCAAATACCGCGCCGAGCGGCTGGCAGGCCTTGGCCGGGTTTATCGTCAGCGCTTCCCGCGCAAAATTTTTCTCGCGATACTCAGGTGTTTTTGTCCATTCCCTGATGCGTTCAACCTCAGCGGACTCACGGGGATTCTCGAATGCCTTCTTGTTAGCCAGCATCTGCTGGTATTCCGGACCGCGGAACAGCTCTAAGTGATCGAGCACGTGTTCTGCACTCTGCGCCATTGGCAACACCCTTTTGGATAGTGACTACTGTGAATACGGCTCTCGGCTGAGAGCGGTAACTTGCGTCATTCTGCAGCCAAGAGGCTCGGCTTGGGGACATCCTTCCAGGGCGCCTTCAACTTCTTCCAGATGGGCGAATTGACGGCCATGTCCATATCGCGCGCGAAGACCGCAAAACCGTCATAGCCGTGATATGGGCCGGAATAGTCCCAGGAGTGCATCTGCCTGAACGGCACACCCATTTTCTGGAAGACGTACTTCTCCTTGATGCCTGACCCGACCAGGTCGGGCTGGAGTTTCTCGACGAAGCGCTCGAACTCGTAGCCATTGACGTCGTCGTAGATGAGCGTGCTGTCCTTCACGTAGTGCTGGGCGGTACGCTGATAGTCGTCATTGTGGCCAAACTCATATCCCGTGCCGATGACTTCCATGCCGAGATCCTCATATGCGCCGATCACATGACGAGGGCGCAGTCCGCCGACGAACAGCATCACGGTCTTCCCTTGGAGGCGGGGCCTGTACTTTGCGGTCACGGCATTCACCAGCGGCTGGTACTTCTCGATTACCCGCTCGGCGCCCTCTCTGATTTTGTCATCGAAATAGCTGGCGATCTTGCGCAATGATTCCGCGATTTTGGACGGTCCGAAAAAGTTGTATTCGCACCAGGGAATGCCGAACTTCTCTTCCATGTGGCGCGAGATGTAATTCATCGAGCGGTAGCAATGCAGAATGTTGAGCTTTGCCTTCGGCGTTGCCTCGAGCTCGGCTAGCGAGCCGTCGCCGGACCATTGCGCAATTACGCGTAAACCCATTTCCTCCAGCAGAATTCGAGACGACCAGGCATCGCCGCCGATATTGTAGTCGCCGATGATCGCGACATCGTACGGGGTCGGCTCGAATCTCGGCTTGCTGTCGGGCCCGTTCTTATCAAATATCCAATCCCGCACCGCATCGTTGGCAATGTGGTGGCCAAGCGATTGGGACACGCCACGAAAGCCCTCGCAGCGTACCGGCACGATGGTCTTGCCGTCATATTCCTTAGATTTTGCTCGCGACACCGCCTCAATGTCATCGCCGATCAAGCCAATCGGGCACTCCGATTGGACGGTGATGCCGTTGTTGAGCGGGAACAGCTCCTGGACTTCGTCAATGATTTTATTGAGCTTCTTGTCTCCGCCGAACACGATATCCTTTTCCTGAAAGTCGGAGGTAAACTGCAACGTCACGAACGTATCTATCCCCGTGGTACCGACGTAATAATTGCGACGCGAGCCCCACGAATACTGGCCACAACCGACTGGACCGTGGCTGATATGGACCATGTCCTTGATGGGTCCCCAGACCACACCCTTCGAACCCGCGTAGGCGCAGCCTCGAATTGTCATCACGCCGGGTATTGATTTCAGGTTCGATTTGACCCCGCAGTCCGATTTTCCCGCCTCGTGGACATTGAGGTGCTTGGCGCGACGTTTTGCGGTCTTCTCCGGATAGACCTTCAATACCTCCTCGATCAGCTCCTTATTCCGCGCTCTGATTTCCGAGATGCTCTGGGTCGTTGCGAGACTCATGCCGATGTCCTTCGAAGCTTTCCTGTTGCAATAGGGGCCACTCGGCCACGTTTCTGCAACGAGCATGCCAGCGCCGCGGAAAGAGTAAACGAGCGGATTTGGAATGGGTTTTCGCCTCGCGCCACTGCGTTTTGTTGCGAATGCGACAAAGCGCATTGAAGATCAGTCCTCATACCTCAGTTAGAAACAGAACAGTCGCGGTTCACGCTACGACATCACAGCGATTCTCCACTGAAGGTGCGGTATCTGGCGGACCTTGCCTGTTTGCAGCACATCTGAAGCGAACCAGAAAAGGACCGGCATGAGCCAATCTAGCTCCCTCGTCACCTTCCATCTTTGCTAAGCCCTTCTCAGCCGCTGTCCAGATGATGCGTAAGCACCTGATGCTCCTGCGCTACTTCGCGAGTACACGATCAACGCATCTGTTGGCTTGCTAGCTACCTGTGCTGCCGGCCGCGATAACGTTTTCTAGCCTGATGCCGTTCGCGCGCTTACCGATTTGCAGATAGACGCGTGCCAAGCCTGTTGTCAAAGATCCGGTTGCGACGTTAATGATCTGGATCGAATGTCTCGTCGCTCGGTGAACGTGATCACAACGCCGCCCGTCACCATCGCGGTTTGAGCGAGACCATCGCGTCAGTCGTAATCGGCAACACAAGCGTAGCCATCGCGTCATTGACTGACTTCCTCAGAACCGCGTTGCTGCGACCGCAGATCGCCCCCTCTTTCGCAGTTGGCGGCATCAGACCGGCTCGGTGCGAACATGCGATCGACCATCACTAACTTTGATCGCCTTCCGGAGCGCCGCTCGCTCACCCGCAACCTATGCCGCGCGAGGCAGCTGCATTGAGCGTTGAGCGTCGCGCGCAAGACGTTTATCGTGATGACGCCTGGCATTCTATCAGTTGTTAGGAATTGAGAAATACGCTCATGGCGGCGCCCTGCTTCCGCCTCCATCGCGAGCAGGTCTTCGCGCTTCAACAGGATTTGGCCGGCGGTTAGCTCGCAGCCCGGCTCGCCCGCGATAGTTCGGCTTGCCCGGCCATGATCGCGTGCATCTGGCCCGCATTGACGGTGAGATCGAGCCAGCAGAGATCGCGGCGCTCGGCACGAACATGCAAATCAAAATTCGAGTAGCTCGATTCTACCAATCCCCGAATACGTCATCGAAAACAGCTGAGCTGCGTTCAGCAGGGCTCGCGGACCATGCAGTCATCGGACCGAGGCCTCGAGCGAGATCGAGATCAACCTCTGCGCTTCCACTGCGAGCTCCAGGGGCAATTTCCGTAATACGTCGTTGGCGAAGCCATTGACGATGAGGCCAATGGCCGCCTCCTGCGAAATCCCGCGCTGGATGCAGTAGAACAGCACGTCCTCGGAGATCTTAGAGATCGTGGCCTCGTGCTCGATCGTCGCCGAGGAGTTCTTCGCATCGATGTAAGGCACAGTGTGCGCACCAGACTTGTCGCCGATTAGAAGCGAATTGCAGGCGGTATGGCTGCACGCACCTGTGGACTTGAGGTGAGCGCTGACAAGGCCGCGATAGGTGTTCTGAGATCTGCCGGTGGCGATACGCTTGTGGACGATCCGGCTCGACGTGTTCCTGCCGAGGTGGATCATTTTGCTGCCGCTATCGACCTGCTGAAAACCGGCCGAAATCGCGATCGAGTAGAACTCGCCCTTCGAGTTGTCGCCGCGAAGGATGCAGGTCGGATTCTTCCACGTCGTGGCAGATCCCGTCTCCACCTGCGTCCAGGAAATTTTCGAATTCTTGCCGCGGCAGTCGCAACGCTTGGTGACGAAATTGTAGATGCCGACCTTGTCCTCGGACTTGCCAGGGTAGCCATTTTGCACTGTCGAATACTTGATCTCGGCATCATCAAGCACGACGAGCTCGACAACTGCAGCATGCAGCTGATTCTTGTCACGCTCCCGCGCAGTGCAGCCTTCTAGATAGCTTACGTAGGAGCCCTTGTCGGCGATGATCAGAGTGCGCTCGAACTGACCGGTGTTGTGCCCGTTCCGGAAATAGGCCGACAGTTCCATCTGGCAGCGGACGCCTGGCGGCACGTAGACGAACGAGCCGTCAGAGAAGACCGCCGAGTTCAATCTAGCGAAAAAATTGTCGGAAATCGGCACCACGCTGCCGAGATACCTCTGAACCAGTTCGGGATGCTCGCCGATCGCCTCCGAGATCGGCATGAAAATTACCCCTTCCTTCTTCAGCTCTTCTCGGAACCTGGTGTCGACCGAAAGCGAGTCGAAGGGGGTATTGACCGCGATCGTGCGATTCGCTGAAGGTTCGGCGCGGCTCAGCTCTACACCCTCCAGGTTCGCGACCACGCGAAACGGATCGCCCCGCTTCTCGGAGGTCTTGAGCGGTTCCGGATCAATCTCGTCGCTCGACGACACCCTCTTTTTCGGTTTCGGCAGCACAAGATTGGCGATGTCCTGGTAGTCGAGCTTGGGATCGTTAACACGCGCCCAGGTCGGCTCGGTCATGATCAGCCAGCGGCGGAAGGCCTCCAGCCGCCACTCCAGCATCCAGGCGGGCTCGTTGTTTTTCGCGGATATGACGCGGACGGTGTCTTCCGACAGCCCCCTCCGAGCCTTATCGGACTCGATCCGCGCTTCAAAACCATATCGAGACTGGTTGACATCGATGATCAGGACCCGCTCAACGGTCGTATGAACAGCTACCATTGCCTGCTCTGCCTGTGCGAGGACGAGCTTGGCCAGTTCGGGCGATGGCGGCGGTGTGCTTGGTTCGCTACAAAGGCGATCCGGCAAGTCACCAGCTCGGGGTTCGCAACCGGCGCGATCAGGCGACTGATTACTAAAGTGGCCGGGGATGGCGCCTCAACCCTACCATGTGCTGCGGCCCCCCACATCGGCTGCCTCTATGCCGGCACGCAGGTGTCGGGCACCGGGCACACAACGGCGCATTGTGGCGTCTCGAAATGCCCCTTACATCGGGTGCACTTCGTCGGATTGATCACATACACGTCGTTCTTCAGGCTGATTGCGGCGTTAGGACATTCGAACTCACATGCGCCGCAGACGGTGCACTGGGACGCGATTATCTTGTAAGTCATCACTGCAATTCCGTCAGCAGGAGTGCGGGACAGCTTCTTAGCTTCAAGTGTCGTGCCAAACTACCGAGGCTTGGTTTATCTTGATTATTTTGCGTCGAATGTCACCGGTTCGACAGTGTGTCGCAAGCCCGACGGTTGGCATCACACATCTTCATGTCAGTGCCGCACTTTTCTCACCTGCGCCTGTGCGGAGTGAGTCAACCAGACTAGGCACATACTGAAGAGATTGCATGGCGCCAAGGTCTTGGTTTTCGTGCGGCTCTTCGAGGATGTGCTTCGCCGCGATCGCTTTGTCGTTTTGACGGTGCCAATCTCAAAACCGCCGACCAGGAACAGCTCTTAAGCCAGTCGTTAACAAAAGAAGATCCTTTAGAAACGAACAGTACTGGAGATTGCTCGCGCAGAGACTGGTACCGCTACACATGAAAAGGCGCTATGCAGAAATGGATCAATACAAAATCCTACTCAGTAGATTGATGATAAAAAAAATGGGCCACTCCGAACGAAGTGGCCCAAGTCAGGGAGGAAACGCCCGTACGGGCCTCTGGGATCAGGCCGCAGCCTGTTCGATCGGTGAGAAGGGCAGACCGAGACTCTCGGCGACGGCCCTATAAGTCAGCCGGCCTCGATGGACGTTCAGGCCCGCGCGAAGGTGCGGGTTTTCGAGGACGGCCGAAAAACCCTTATTGGCTAGAGCCAAACCAAATGGCAGGGTGGCGTTATTCAATGCCTGGCTTGAGGTGAGCGGGACAGCCCCGGGCATATTGGCCACACAGTAATGAATGACGCCGTCCACTTTGTAAGTTGGGTCGGCGTGGGTCGTCGCGTGAGATGTCTCAAAGCATCCGCCCTGATCAATCGCGACATCGACGATCACCGCACCGTCGCGCATTGAGCTCAACACGCCGCGGCTGACCAGTTTTGGGGCGCTCGCTCCGGGAACTAGCACGGCACCGATGACCACGTCGGCCGCCAGGACCTCATCCTCCACCGAGTCAATCGTTGAGAATCTGGTTCGAACCCGCCCGCCGAATAGCTCGTCAAGCTCGCGCAGCCGAGGGATCGATCGGTCAATAACCGTGACCTCGGCACCCAAACCGACAGCCATGCGCGCCGCATGGGTACCAACTACGCCGCCGCCAATCACGACGATACGAGCCGGTTGCACACCGGGCACACCACCTATCAAGAGCCCACGCCCGCCTGAATACCGCTTTAGGGCGCTACCTGCCGCTTCGATCGCAAGCCTGCCCGCGACCTCGCTCATCGGCGCCAGCAGCGGCAGACCGCCATGCGCGTCGGTCACGGTCTCATAGGCGATTGCGGTGCACCCAGAGTTCAGCAGGCCCTTGGCCTGCTCCGGGTCCGGCGCCAGATGCAGATAGGTGAAGAGGATCTGATTCTCACGCAGTTGCGTCCATTCGGACGGTTGGGGCTCCTTCACCTTTACGATCATCTCGCTCGATGCAAATATCTCGCGCGCGGAATCCAGAATCGTTGCGCCAGCCTTGCGATAATCGTTGTCGGTTGCGCCGATGCCGGCGCCGGCATCAGTCTCCACCACCACATTATGACCGGCAGCCACATATTCGCGCACAGCCCCAGGGGTTAGGCCCACACGATATTCGTGTGCCTTGATTTCCTTGGGAACACCGACCTTCATTTGCATTCTCCCTGCCTGTAGCGCCCCTTTCTAATCGGAAGAGCTCTGCGATATTGCGAAGCGAACACGCAAATCGCGCCGAAATTCAGCGATCTTTGGTCTGGGTGCGCAGGATTCCAAACACGTACCGACGCATCCCAAAAGCCTACAAAAGTGCGATTTGGCGCGCGGATCAGCCCCCGGACATGAAGCGAATAGAGCGTCAAGCGGCCGTCATTGGGACTGGGAGGACACCATAGGGTTTATCGGAATGATCTTTAGCTTTTTGATCTCCGTGCCAACGTCCTGTCCCGCCTCCGGACATCCCTTGATCTCGGGGTGGCCGGCCTATGGACGTCCTTGCCATTTTGATCTGTTAAGAATTCGATTAGCCCCTCACGATCATGCACGGCAACTAGCAAAGACTTATTGGTATCCTGTCGAGCCCCGATGATGCTGATGCGTCCACAGTGAGGCCATGGCGATTACTGCGAACTCGCGGCGCAGCAAGGTGATGAGGTCGGTCAAACATGGGATAGTGTCTTGTTTATCGGCAGAGCCCGCTCGCCTGCCACCCTTCAAGACGCCCCGTTCGAACGAGGCATTGATCTGTGCGCCTGTCATTCAGCTGATCGCTATATCTGCTTTCCTTCGCACATTCCGTTCGCCTGGAGTGACAATCGAAGGAAGCTTTGTCTCCTCGCGACCGATGCTGAATAGGTCGCTCTGGGCAAAACCGGTCAGATCTCGGCATATTGTGCGATGCCTCAGCTGACTATTTGAATTGCTCGAGAGACAAGTTGAGCTCCGCACGGTCGCCAAGTCCGGTTCGACTGGCCGGCGCCAATGCAGATGGGCAAGATTAAGGTTTGTCTCGCCCAATTGGACTGAGTACATCCAAGCAGGGTCGCGCTGGCATGATCAGCAGATTCTGGGTAGTTGCTCCCCCGACAGCCAATCGGCAATTCTTACACCGCCAACGCTGGTCGCAATCTGAACGAAGTGATGATCGTCAGCTATGGCCTCGCCGATATCAGCCGCATCACACCCGAGCCGGTGAGCCTTCATGGCTGCAAGCACGGCATCGGCCATATCAGGCGCCACAATTGCAACGAGCTTCCCCTCGTTGGCGAGGTGGAGCGGATCAAGCCCGAGGAGTTCGCAGGCGGCGGCGACCTCAGGCTTGACCGGAATGGCATTCTCCTGCAGCCGGAACCCAAGGCCGGACTGATGCGCAATCTCATTGAGCGTGGCGGCAAGACCACCGCGCGTGGGATCGCGCATCACTCGAATGCCGCCGCCGCCGGCCCCAACCATAACGGCGACGAGATCATGGAGCGCTGCGGAATCTGAGATGATCTGGGTCTGGAATGCGAGGTTCTGACGTCTTGACATGATCGCCACGCCATGCTCGCCGAGGCTGCCGGAGACCAGCACCCGGTCGCCGGCCCTTGCCTTCTCGGCCGAGAGATCCAGCCCATCGGCCAAAAACCCGACCCCGGTCGTTGAAATAAACAGGCCATCCGCTTTGCCGCGTTCGACCACCTTGGTATCACCCGTGATGATGTAAACGCCGGCGCCCCGGGCCGCCTCCCCCATCGAATCCGCGATTGACTTCAGATCGAGGAGGCGAAAGCCCTCCTCAATGATAAAGCTCGCCGAAAGATATTGCGGCCGTGCGCCAGCCATCGCGACATCATTGATTGTGCCGTGCACCGCGAGCGAGCCGATATTGCCGCCAGGAAAGAATAGCGGAGAAACAACATATGCGTCGGTTGACATTACCATCCTGCCTGTGCCGACATTGAAAGCCGACTGATCATTGCGGCGGGCGAGCCATTTATTGCCAAACGCCTGATGGAACAGACCGGAGATAAGCTGCTCCATGTCGCGCCCCCCGGAACCGTGGGACAGGTCGACGCACCCGTTCTCGAGATCAAGCTTGGGCTGATTAACTCTCATGACGCTCGCATCACCTGATAAGCGCGATGCCGGCCATACTTCCAATATGCGGCACACGCGCCTTCCGACGAGACCATACAGGATCCTATGGGAGTTCTCGGCGTGCACACGTTTCCGAAAAGTCTGCAGTCGACAGGCCTCCTCGCGCCGCGCAGAATGGCCCCGCAATCGCAAGCCGGATTGTCTGCGACGCGCAGCTCGTGAATGGCGAAACGCGCCTCAGCATCGAATTGGGCATAAGCCTTCTTCAACTTGAGTCCGCTGTTGGGTACGAGCCCGAGCCCGTGCCATTCAAATTGGTCACGCAGTTCGAAAATGTCCGACACCTCCTCCCTGGCGCGTTGATTGCCAGCACGCTTCACCGCGCGGCTGTATTGGTTCTCGACCTCATATCGGCCATCGTTCACCTGCCGCACCAGCATCAGGATAGCCTGCATTAGATCGAGCGGTTCAAATCCCGCGATGACGATCGGCTTGCCGAATTCTTCTGCCAGACACTCGTAAGGCTGCGTACCTATGATTGTGCTGACATGCGCAGGCCCGATGAAGCCGCCGATTTCGGGCAGCCCGGCATTGCGCATATCAGGACTGCCGAGAATGCTGTGCATCGCCGGTGGAGTCAGTACGTGGTTGCAGAACACGCTGAGACCCTTCAGCCGCTTTTTTTCGGCTATTCGGATCATTACCGCCGTCGCAGGCGTGGTGGTCTCAAATCCAATGGCAAAGAAGACGACCTCGCGATTAGGCGCCTGCTCAGCGCTCCTGATTGCATCGAGCGTCGAGTAAACCATCCGGATGTCAGCGCCCAGGGCCTTGGCCCGCAACAAGGATTGTCCTTGTGAGCCGGGCACGCGCATCAGGTCGCCGTAAATACACAGAGTAACTTCCGGTCGTTCGGCGAGCCCGATTGCCATGTCGATTCGGCTGGCGGGGAGAACGCAAACAGGGCAGCCCGGCCCGTGGATCATGCGGACATTCGCAGGCAGCAGATCTTCAAGTCCATAGCGGAAGATCGCATGCGTGTGTCCGCCGCAAAATTCCATAAACCGGTATGTTTTCTGGGGATTAGCCTGGGCAGCAATTGCACGCGCGAGCCCCTGGGCGATGGTCCTGTCACGAAATTCTTCGGCATATTTCATGAGTTGGTCTCCAGCCCGGCTCTGCCTAGCTCCTGCAGGAGCTTCAGCGTGCGCCTGGCTTCGGCCGCGTCGATTTTGGCAAGGGCGAAGCCGACGTGGACGAGGACGTAGTCCCCCGGGGCGAGATCCTGTACGAGCGCGATCGATATCTCGATCCTGACGCCGTCGACAGAAACGATTGCCATGTCATTTGGAAGAATTCTTGCGACCTCAGCCGGTACTGAGAGACACATATCAGGCTGTTCCTCTCAGGCCTGACGATCTTTCGGCGATCTGCAGAGCGGCGAGCCAGGCTTGTCCGAGGCTCAAACCACCGTCATTGGGTGGTACCTCGCGAGACAGCAGCGGAGCAAGACCAGCTGCCATGCAACCGCGCTGGATTTCATCCGCCAGCACCATGTTCTGAAAACAGCCACCGCTCAGAACGACAGTAGAGACACCGGTCGTTCGCGCAGCGCGCGTGACCCAATCAACGCAGCCAGCGGCAAACGTGCCATGAAACAGCCCCGCTCCCTCGTTCACGTCAATCTCGTCTGCGATCAAGGCCACAAACAGCGGCCCAAACGATAGCACGCCGTCATCGATCAACCAGCCGTCTTCGAGTACCGCCGTCCCCCGCACACAGGCTTCGAGCTTCATCGCGGCTTCGCCCTCATAGGTCTGCAAAGTCGCAATTCCCAGCAGCGCCGCCGCTGCGTCGAACAGCCGGCCTGCGCTGGTGGTGTTGGCACCGCCCGCCTGATCGAGCAGTGACGGCAGAGGTTTGGCCTGTGGCTGCGCTGCAAAGCGACCTCGGATGTCGTGTCCCCGCCCCAGCCAGTGGAGTATTGCGCTCGCCATGCGCCAGGGCTCGCGAGCGGCACGATCTCCACCAGGCATTTTTAGCGGCGCAAGATGCCCGATGCGTTGAAACCTGATCCCTTCGCATAACAAGAGCTCGCCGCCCCAATTGCCGCCGTCGGAGCCATAGCCATGGCCGTCGAGCACCAGAGCGAGCGTAGGTCGCTCAAGGCGATGCTCTGCGATGACGGCGGCAGCATGCGCATGGTGATGCTGGACAGCGATCCGCGCGCGGCCGGTTGCTTCCGCAAAGCAGGTAGATGCCATATCGGGATGCAAATCATGGGCAACAACAACAGGCTCCACGTCGAGGGTTGACGTGAGGTGCCGGATAGTCTCCTCGAAGAAGCGGATGCCTTCGACCGTGTCGAGGTCACCAATATGTTGCGAGATGAAAGCTTCATCTCCCCGTGTCAGTGTGATGGTCGATTTCAGCGCACCACCGACGGCGAGCACGGGCGGCACCGATCGCGCGAGCCGAACCGGTTCGGGAACATAGCCGCGGGCGCGGCGAATGAATTGACGCCGTCCCGCAACCACCGACACAACGGAATCATCGGCCCGCGTCAGGATATTACGATCATGCGTCACAATAAGATCGGCGATGCGCCCCAGTCGCTGCAGAGCCTCTGCGTTGTCGATCGGGAGCGGTTCGCCGCTAAAATTGGCGCTGGTACACACGATGACCCAACCCTTATGCTCACGAGATGCACCTAGTGAACGAAGCACATGAAAAATGAGGTGATGCAGCGGGGCTCCAGGCAGCATGACGCCGACGCGCGACAAACCAGGGGCCAATGCGGGGGCTAGCCTATTGCGCGACCGCAGGAGAACGATCGGACAGGCTACAGACTCAAGGAGCGCGAGCTCCGTGGCATCCGCCTCTGCAATCTCGCTAACCTGGTCCAAGGAACCAACCATCACGGCAAACGGCTTCTGGTCGCGCTGCTTTTTCTGACGCAAACGATGGACAGCATCATGGTTACGAGCGTCACAAAGCAGCTGGTATCCTCCAATTCCCTTGATCGCGACGATTTCGCCGCCGGCGATCGCCGCGCCGATAGCATTGATCCCATGACTGAGCCGAGGGCCGCACGTCGGGCACGCGATCGATTCCGCCCGAAATCTGCGGCTCGCCGGACTTGAATATTCAGCCGAGCAATCGGGACACATCACAAAGGCCTTCATCGCGGTGTTACGACGATCATACGGAAGCTGTTCGGTGATTGTGTAGCGCGGTCCGCAATGGGAGCAGTTGATGAAGGCATAGAGGTAACGGCGGTTTTTCGAGTCGAACAACTCGCCGAGACATTCCTGGCAGGTTGCAGCATCAGCGGCGATCCGGCTCGACAGCTTGCCTCCTTCGCTGGTGCGGATCGAAAAGCCTTTGGTCGCAAGCGCATCGATCGCTTGAACGGAGATGTGGTCGATGCGCGCCAACGGAGGCTTTTCGAGCGGCAAAGCGGTCAAAAATTCGGACGTACGGTTGCCCTCGACCTCAATGATGACTCCGCTTGCATCGTTGGCGACGAACCCTCCCAAGCCATAGCGGCTAGCGAGACCATAGACATAGGGACGAAAGCCGACCCCCTGCACGGTCCCGCTGAGTCGCAGACGCAGTCGTATTCCCTCGCAGGTGATGGCGTCTACCCTCATCCCGTTGTGTCCTCGACGAGATGTCTCCGATGCGCAGGCTGTTTCTGCAGCCAGCCGTAGAGCGCGCCAAAGCCCTCGCCGGTTCGCGCCGAAACGGGCAGCACTTCGATGTTTGGGCTGACCCGTGTCACAAATTCGATCGTGCGATTCAAATCGAAGTCCACCATCGGTGCTAGATCAATCTTGTTGATCAGCATGAGAGAAGATGCGGCAAATATGTCCGGATATTTGAGCGGCTTGTCTTCACCCTCGGTGGTCGAGAACACCACGATTTTGCAAGCCTCTCCAAGATCGAATGCCGCGGGACAAACCAGATTTCCGACATTCTCTATGAAGAGAATACCGCCATTGAGTGGCGGCAAGAGACGATAAGCTTGGCCGACCATCGCAGCATCCAAATGGCAGCCCTTGCCGGTATTGATTTGAACTGCGGGCACGCCGGTTGCGCGGATGCGTTCGGCATCGTTCGAGGTCTGCTGATCACCCTCGATAACCCCAACCGGGATCTTCCGCTTCAGCTCGGAAAGGGCGCGAACGAGCAGCGAGGTTTTGCCCGCGCCAGGACTGGAAAGAAGATTGTACACGACCAAGTCATCGGCAACGAAGCGCGCGCGGTTTTCGGCGGCGATCCGATTGTTCTTGCTCAGAATATCGCGGCCAACCTGAATGATCCGATCGCTGCTCATGCCCACAACTCTCAAGCCGGCCGGGTCGGTGCCGCAATCCACAAGCGCTTCTCCGCCATGAGCTTGCTGATGACCAACATCATGATGATGATCATGGCCGTAGTCAGTGGGGAGCGGACATCGCATTTCTAGGCCGCCGCACACATGATCATGGTGGTGATTATGATGATCACGCGCATCTTCACAGCGATGGTCCTTGGCTCGCGCATTTTGCACGTCGGCGCAATTAGTGGAGGGAACTCCTCCGCCGCAGCCGCATACGGTACACATCAATCGATCTCCAGCTCTTTCAGGCGCATCTTTTCGCCTGCCGTCACCTGCAGCTTATAGCTGCCGCAGCAGGGGCACGGCGCATACCGTTGCGCAATCTCAACACTCCTCGAACAGGCCATGCACCAGGCGACGCCAGGTAATTCGACGATTTCGAGAACCGCGCCATCGGCAATCGTGCGCACGGCAACAACCGGAAAGCAGAACTTCATCGCTTCGGCATCGACATGGCTCAACGCTCCGATCTCCACACACACGGTCCTTACCTTCGAGAACGATCGCCGACGCGCCTCTTCCTCAACGATCTCCATGATGCCTTCACAAAGCGCCATTTCATGCATGTCCGGATTCAACAATTTTTTGCGTGAAGGCGACGCAAGGATCGAATGATGCAATCATGGCGCGAACCGCACCCTCTTGATGTTGTCTCGCTCTCAGCACCGCACCCTGCAGGCTCCTGGCAAGCGGCCCTCGCTTGTGAAAATTCCACTCGGTCGGCGCAAGATATTCGAATCGCGCTATCTGCCCGTACCGATCGAGCTCAACCGCGTGATAGAGACGTCCCCTGGCACATTCGACCCCAGCCGCACCACAGCCCCGCCCTAGGCTGTAGCTTTTGACGATCCCTTCCTCGGCTGTCTCGGGATGCGCACCAGCCTTGAGCCAAGTAAACAGTTGGACGATTTCGGCAATCCTCGCCTTCAGTCGCTCGGCCGGACCCGACCGGCCAAGCGAGAGCCGATCACGCAGCATTTGGCGCGCCCAGGGACCAGTCTCAGGAATACGGCCCTCCAAGTCGGGGCAATTGCCAGATCTCGCATCTCGGCCGAGCAGCCGTTCAATGATTTCGCAGTCGTCAGCAGCGGACAGGAACGACTGCTGCGTCAACTTTGGCTCCAATACGCCCCCCTCGAGTGCTGCCATCCGAAGCGCGAGTGCGCTACCGGGCATCAATGTGCCATCGTCGTCCGATATCCTGAGTCCAGCCAGCGCAGCCGCAACCCGCGCTGTTACTGCGCATCGATCCGGCCCACTCTGGTACCCTTCTCGACCGACCAGCACCGAGTTGTCTTTTATAAGGGCGCGGATAGCCGCGGAACCGCTGATGTCCAGCGCGAGATGCTCGATAATCAGACCTCGTATCAACTCCGTCAGCCGCTCGACCACGACTTGCGTGGTACAATGCGCCCTCGTCATAGTGCTGACTTCCTGGCCGCGCGCCGCCTCGATCGCGGAAAGGAATGCCACCCGGTGCGCTGCCGCACACAACGGGAAGAGTCGCGGCAGCACGTCGAGCAATGAAACGGCCGGTTTGCCGGCGAACAGCCGCCCCACCGGCGGCTTGACCCGCGGCAGGATCCCGACCGCGGCAACTGTGTCGCCAACAAGGGATACGGTGATGTCGATCCGGTTGCACACGGCGGGCCTCATGTACCCCGCTCCGCCAGTGCACCGCGTAAAAAGTGCCTGCGGTCGATCAAACCGAAGCGTGGTGCGTTGGACGAGTGTGACGCTGCGACCGAAGACATAAGTACAGCGAGTGCCGCTTCGGCGATGGCTCGGGTAGATGCCATGTCGTCGAACCCCAACATCGGCGAGAACAGGGAGGCACTTGCAATCGGTCCCACGGGTGCCACTTCAGCAGGCGAGAATTCAAGCGTGCCACATGGAAATCGCAAGCGCAGACTCGATCCCGGTCCTGTCGACGATTGCGCAGCTGCGGGTGGCGCAGATATGACCACGTTCATGAACCATGGCCTGACCATCACTCCGACGATCCCACCTTCATGCCCGCGAAAGCCGATCGCTTCGACGCTCAAGGCCTTGTTGAAGAATGGAAGTTCGCGCATGATGCGATCGGAGATACCGCGATATCCCTCCGCGAGCTTCTCGTCCCATGCCGATGCATCGGTGCGATCGCTCCTGCGCGGATACCGTTCGCGGTCAGGCGTCATCTTCAATCGACATGAACTTAGATTTGGGTGCGTCGCAATTTGGACATCGCCAATCTTCGGACAATGCGGCAAAAGGCGTTCCGGCAGCAATCCGCGCCGTCTCGTCGCCGTCAGCCGGATCGTAGACGATCCAGCAGATGCTGCACTCCATGCGGGCGCCATCTGCGAGATTCTGTCGGATACCAAAATTTTCGAGCTTCGTCATTTGAAGTATGCCTCCATAATCTCCCTTAGGCGTTCGGCGGAGTCCTCGAGATCCTCGTCGGCTGCTAAGACGGCCGTCGGCACGTCGCCGATCTCCAGCGTGTCCAGGATGATGCTATCGATGGAATTAAAGAACTGCACCGACCAGACGTTCCGGACGCTCGTCGTCTGCACTCGACAACTGCCGTAATCGCGTGAGATGAGCTGGACCGGCCCGCTGCCGAGGCTTTGTTGCAGAAAGGCCAGGTCGACGGAGTTCATCGGCAGCAGCGTGAAGTTGATGATGTGCGTGCTCATGCCAGGCCGCCAGGCCAGCGCCCGTCCGCAAGCTTCCGCGAGCACCGGCAGCACGTTCATCGCGCCATCCGGCACCACGTCGATCATCAGATCGGTTGACGTCAGATCGGTTGCGGCGCGCCGCACGATCTCCGGGATCGCACCAATCTCAACGTACTCGCGTGCCGCCTGGCCTTCGAAGCCCACGTGCCAGATTCCGGCAAACACCGATTCCTGGAGTTGCGCCGCAGCGCCATCCGGCAGCGCTACGATGCCGGCGACCTCTCCCTTCCCAAGCACGTCGGCGACCAGATCGCGCTCAAGTTCATTGAGATGCCCGAGCCTAAACAATTGCGCTCGAACACAGCTCTTCTGGCGTGAAACGGCAGCGGCTACGTTTGATAACAGCGCGATGGCATTCGGGCATTTCCTTGCGAGTTTCCCACCATCAAGTGAAGCGAGCATAGGCAGTGCACCTGCGGCTGACCGGCCATTAGGGATCTTGTCGACATTTCCCGCGTCGACAGGAACGAAGCTGAACGGCTGCGCGTCGCGTTTTGGCGCGATCCATACACCTGCCTTCACGACGCCAGCCCTCGTTGGGTCCGCTGAGGAACGATTTACACGATCAGCCGCAGCCAATCGCGCTTCTGTAGTCCAAGCCTCGGATAGAGCGAGCCGCGTCAGATTATTCGTTCCCGGCTGCTCGTTCATAAACCGCCTTTCTGATGGTCTCTGGTTGTGCTGCACGGGGTGTTAGCAAGCGACGTGCCAATGATGCTTGTTCGCGATTTCCTTCCTGCCTGGATCAGCAGTGCCAAACGCTCCCAATAACGCAAGCGGCCGGCTAGCGCAGGTGCTTGGGAAGTTGAGGCTCGTGATCAATCAAGTCCGCAAAAAAGCGATCGTAGTCTTCGCCGTTTAGGATCGCATGAAGAGCGTCAAGCGCCTGTGCGATCAGCCGCGCTTCGTCGTCATCCAAGAGCCGCACCGCAGTGTCGATACACACAAGCACCTTGGAGCCAACTGAAGGCTCGGACAGCAGTATGACCGAGACGCGCCGCTGCTGATTACTATACTCGCACAGCGCGGACCTACCGTCGGTCTCAATAATCGTCATTGGGAGGCCAAGGCACACGTTGTACTCCGCGTCCCGTTAGACCGACCCGCGCCTTCATCTCTCATAGTTTTCATAGTTGATATCATTTGCAAGCAGACGTTCCGTTTCAGGCAGCGGCACGGTCCGCATTTTTGCCGGTGAACCCCACTGCGCCAGCAGTTCGCAAGCCAGTTCGATCGCAGGCGCAATCTGGGCGCGCACTGGACGGGTCAGCGGCCCACCCCAACTTTCCAGGTCCAGCGGTTGACAGCCGATCAGAGCGAGCTCTCGTGGACAACGGCCAAGCAGGTCTGCCGCACTTAAGACCTCCTGAAAGCCGGTCTGATGCAGGCTCAACTTCTTTGCGGCGGTGAATTTCGGCACCTCGTTGCCTTGCACGAGCTTCAACCTTCCCGGTGGGAGGCCATAGTCGATGGCATCGAACACGATCAGGCAGTCGGCTAACTGCAGAAAACTGACGAGGTAGAGCCCTAGCGTGCCGCCATCGAGTACGGATACATTTTGGGGAACGATGTAGCCGCGGTGGAACGTCTCCACTACTCGCACACCGAACCCCTCATCAGCCCACAGGATGTTGCCGATGCCAAGCACCAGGATCGATCTCGTCTTCTTAGAACTCGGTGTCGCCATCCTTGATCAATCGCGCAAATCGCGCTCACCCGAAATTATGGCGGAGATGCTCCGGCGCGACATGATGTCTTCGCGAATTGCCGCATAGACGTGGATAAGCACAAATGTCACGATCACCCATAGGCCAAGATGGTGCAATGTATGGACGTCCTGACTGTTCGGCAGGACCCCAAAAATCCAGCCGAACAGCCCAAATTGCCAGCTTTCCTGGCCAGAGCCCTGTGCATAAAGTGCGAAGCCGGTGACGATCATGAACGCGGTCGTCAGCGTGAACATGGAAAACATCATGAGCTGAGCTGCGGGATTGTGACCCGCACATTTATCCGACCTGACCGCAAGGAGGGCGTACCAGCGAATCGTCTGCCACAGCTCATCCCAAAAGCACCTGCGCCAGATCGGCACGTAGAAGATCTGCTTGGCATGGGGATTTCCCATCATGGCGCAATAGATGCGCAGCAGGAAGCCGACGGCGAGTACATAACCCGCCGAGAAATGAGCAAAGCGAATATAGCCGAAGAAGAAGTTGTCGCTTGCCTCTCCTGGCATGGTCGGTACCGCGGTTCCGATGAAGCAGCCAGTTATGGCCAGCACCATAATGGCTGCCGCATTGACCCAATGCCACACCCGCACCGGCATTTCATAGACGTAGACGACGTCACGATCAGCGCTGCGATCTTTCCCTGCCACGCCGACGGAACTAAGGACATTCAGGACTTGCGCGGTCTTGCCCGACATGAAGCCTCCTAGCGGACTGTGACTGAGGCCAGTTCTTGGCCGTCGGGACTCATGACGTGGGTCGAGCACGCCAGGCACGGATCGAAGGAATGGATCGTACGCAGAATCTCCAGCGGCTTTCCGGGATCGGCCATTGGCGTGCCAATCAGAGAGGCTTCAAATGCGCCGATATTGCCCTTGGGATCGCGGGGCGAGCCATTCCACGTCGTGGGCACGACACATTGGTAGTTGTCGATCTTGCGGTCCTTGATCTTGATCCAGTGCCCGAGCGCGCCGCGCGGCGCCTCGGTGAAGCCGTAACCCTTGGCCTCCATCGGCCAGCTTTCCGGGTTCCACTTGCTGACATCGGCAGTCGCGGTGTCACCCGCCTTGATGTGGGCCACCAGCTTGTCCTGGAAATGGCGCATCTGATGTGCTGCCCACTGGCATTCAAGCGCGCGCGCTGCGGTGCGGCCGAGCGTAGAGAACAGCGCAGTCACCGGAAGCTTGAGTGCCTTGAGCAGTCTCTCAGCCGGTTCCTTGAACTCCGCTTTGTCCTGCGCATAACCTATAATGTACCGCGCCAGCGGTCCTACTTCGACGGCATTGCCGCGCCAGCGCGGCGCCTTGATCCAGGAATACTTGCCGCCTTCATCGAGCTCCTTGATATCGGTCCTGGTACCCTTGAAGTTAGCGCCAAGCTCAAAATTCGGCTCGGTGATGCCGTCCCACGGATGCAGTCCTCTGAACTCATCAGGATATTTGTACCAGGAGTGCGCGACGAATTCTTGGATCTGGTCGGGATCTCCATGGTCGACTGGCAAGACCTCCCTGAGATTGCCGTTCAGGATGACGCCGCGCGGCACCCTGAGACTTTTCGTGGAATAGTCGTTGGCATTCTCGGGGACATCGCCGTAGGACATCACGCTCCTGCCTGACAGCCCGCACCCATACAGCCAGCCTCTGTAGAACGAGCCGATCAGTTCGATGTCCGGTAGATAAACCTGCTCCACGAACTCGATCGAACGGTCGATGATTGACGACACCAAATTGAGCCGCTCCATATTGATGGCACCTATCGCACCATTGCCATCAACATTGATCGCGCAAGGCACGCCGCCGACCAGCCAGTTCGGATGCGGATTCTTGCCCCCATAGACGGCATGGATCTTCACGATCTCTTTCTGGAAGTCGAGCGCTTCCGAATAGTGCGTCACCGCCATCAGGTTCGCTTCGGGCGAAAGTTTATAGGCCGGATGTCCCCAATAGGCGTTCTTGAAAGGGCCGAGCTGCCCTGAGTCGAAGAACTTGGTAAGCCTGATCTGCAAATCCTTGAAATAGCCCGGCGATGACCGCGGCCAAGGCGAGACCGACTGCGCCAGCCTCGAGGTCGCCTTTGGATCGGCCTTCAGCGCTGAGAACACATCAACCCAATCCAGCGCGTGCAAGTGGTAGAAATGGACGAGGTGATCATGCACCTGCAAACAAAGCTGCATGATATTGCGGATCGAATTGGCATTCTCCGGGATCGTAATGCCGAGCGCATTCTCAACAGCGCGCACGGAGGTGAGCGCATGGGTGCCGGTGCAAACACCGCAAATCCGCTCCGTGAACGCCCAGGCATCGCGCGGATCGCGTCCGCGCAGGATGGTTTCGATGCCACGCCACATCGTTCCACTCGAGACGGCGTTGCAGATCACGTTGTCCGCGTCGAGATTGACTTCGACGCGAAGGTGGCCTTCAATCCGGGTCAGCGGATCAACGACAATGCGCTTGCCAGAATTATCGGTTGTGAATCCATTGGGTGTCTGGACGCGCATCGTTGTTCTAGCTCTGAACTTTCGATCGTTTCTCCTGAACGACGCCCTCCCGTTTGCGGGTCAGCCGCTTCGCGGCCGTGACCGCCGCATGCGCAGCAACGGCTAGGCCAACTGCGCCGGCAGCGGCCCTGCCGATCTGATCGGCGTTTGCCTCGATGCCGAATTGCTTTATGGTCGTGAGCCGGTCGTAAAACGAACCCTTGTCCCAGAAGCCATCTTCAGAGCAACCAAAGCAGCCATGGCCGGATTGGATCGGGAAGGACACGCCTCCATTCCAACGAACGGCTGAGCAGGCGTTATAGGTGGTCGGCCCCTTGCAGCCCATTTTGTAGAGACAATAGCCCTTGCGTGCAGATTCATCGTCCCACTCCTCCACAAATTGACCAGCGTCGAAATGAGAACGACGATAGCACTTGTCGTGGATGCGCTGCGAATAGAACATCTTTGGTCGTCCCTGGCGGTCGAGCTCGGGAAGTTTTCCGAAGGTGGTGATAAAGGTCACAATGGCGGTCATGACCTCGGCGATGGGCGGGCAGCCAGGCACCTTGATGATCGGCTTGTTTGTAATCACCTTGTCAATCGGCATCGCCTGAGTTGGGTTGGGCCTCGCCGCCTGCACGCAGCCCCAGGACGCACAAGAGCCCCAAGCGATGATCGTCATGGAATCTTCCGCCATCGATCGCAGCTTTTCGACGAACGGCTTGCCGCCATCAATACAGAACATGCCGTCTTCATTTAGCGGTGGATTGCCTTCGATGGCGAGGACATAGCGGTCTTTGTATTTGGCGCGGGTCTCTGTGAGGATAGCTTCGGCTTGATGTCCTGCTGCCGCCATGATGGTGTCGTCATAATCGAGCGAAATCATCGAGAGCACCGCGTCTTTGACCAAGGGGTGGGCCGAGCGGATAAAGCTTTCCGAACAACAAGTGCATTCGAGTCCGTGCATCCAGATCACGGGCACACGAGGCTTGGTCTCGAGCGCGATGGCAATATCGTTTGCCGCCAGCGGGCTCAGTCCGAGACTGGCTGCCGTTAGACTGCAGAACTTAAGGAAGTTGCGACGCGTAATACCCTGGCGTCTGATCACGCTGTAAAACGTTTCAGTAGCCTCGCCCATGATCCCTTCCATGTTATCGCCGTGACGAATTACTGACGTGCGAGCAAAAAGTAGGCCAAGCACATGTGGGCTGTGATCGCGGTCGCGACGAAGACCTAAAGAGGGGACAGATACCAAGCCGCCGCTTCACGAACTGCGGCTACTAAAATTGCCGAGAGACCGCATATCGGACAGACAGCTGGAGGTCTGGGCGGCCGAAAGAGCCCCGCGCAGGATAAAATGGAAGCTAAAGAGCGCTTATTGCTAGCTTACAAACATAGAGATTTGTCGGGTCGTGCGATTGCAGCAGTGTACCCTTACAGAGAGGAATCGGCGCTCCGGTAACTGTGCAACCGTGCCACTCATGTCCGATTTAGACCCTGATGTGGCGAAACCCACCAGGCACCGCAATCCGACGGGGCAGAGACATATCCCAGTACTCCGAGCCTTCTAGGGTCAAAGCTCTGACAGATCTTCGTTATCGGACCTTGCTTAGGCTCGAGCCCACTGGTCGATTGGTCTGCTCGGATGGACCTGGCCTCAAGTCAAAGCGTGTTGCTCTAGGACTTAGTGTATAATGTAGAGATGAATCGGCGCCGGCAGACGCGCTCGACTTCGTTGAGCAGGAAGCGGTCAGCAGATCCGCTTCCTTTTTGCGGGTGAGAAGCCGAGAAGAAGGGATGTGCTCCTCAGATCCTGCGCATCGCGCTCCTAGCGCAGCCTTCTCAGCTCTGCTCTTGCCTGATCAGCGACCTTCCTCGTCCGCATAAGTTCGGGACTTCTTGTCGGGCAATGTGATGCCCTTGCCGGGATCCGGATTGACCACCGCGCCTTTCCGCACGCTATCGCATCATACGCTTGCGCGCGTGCGTGCTTCCATAACCTGGATGCTTAACATTCAAACAATGGATTTTACCAATGTTAGGGAATGTTGCATCGACCACCAGCACCTAACCGGGTACCGACCCAGCCATCGGGTGCCGCCCGGCGCCACTCCTCGAGGACGCCGCCGCGTTTGCATCGAAATGCTTGATGGGCACCAAAAAGATCAGCTCGGAGGAAATCATTGCCACGATCGCAAAGCAAGCTCCGGACGACCGCCGATTAGCGACCGCCATTGCCCCCTTCAGTTGCTGGAGAACTCTCGCACCAGGAGCACTGCTGCGCGTGGGGGCTTAGCATGCATTCGCCATTTGCGGGACGAATGCGGTCCTGCCATTGAGTATCATGAGGGAGCCGGTTCATCATCCGACCGGTGGAACGTCCGCAGCGTCTGCGCGCGGTGCGCGTTTTGCTTGGCGACAGAAGATACACAGAATCGAGCGCCTGCCTTTTAGAATCACGCTGCCGGATGTCGGGCTCTCGACAAACAGCGTCTTCAATCGGACAGGGCGATAACAACAGACTCGTTGATGCGAGGCCTCTCACGGGACGTCGCAGTCTTCGAGTTCTTCGGGAGGAACGCATGACCACAATCGCAACTGCGGCGCCTGCGGGGGCCTCGAGCCGTTGGTATAAGCTTCTCTACGTTCAGGTGCTGATCGCCATCCTGATTGGCGTCTTAGTCGGGTGGTTATGGCCGTCGCTCGCGACCAACGATTGGATCAAGGCGCTGGGTGACGGCTTCATCAAGCTGATAAAGATGGTGATCGCGCCGATCATCTTTTGTACCGTGGTATCCGGGATCGCGCATATTCAGGATGCAAAGAAGGTCGGGCGCGTCGGCGTCAAGGCGCTGGCCTATTTCGAAATCGTCTCCACCTCTGCCTTGGTGCTCGGCCTGGTGGTAGGCAACCTGTTTCAAATCGGCCGTGGGCTCGCCGTCAAGCCCGACGCGTTGGCGGTCGCCCATTATGTCAAGCAGGCGGAAGCCTCGAAAGCCGTCGACTTCATCCTTAATGTCATTCCTGACAGCGTGGTCGGCGCCCTCGCCCGCGGCGACGTCCTGCAGGTGCTCCTGTTCGCGATCCTTTTCGGCTTTTCGCTGATGGCGATGGGCAAGCGCGGAGAGAGGTTGCGCGGCATGATCGACGACTCAGCGCACGCGCTTTTCGGGTTGATCGCCATTATTATGAAGGCGGCCCCAGTCGGCGCGTTCGGTGCCATGGCGTTTACGATCGGAAAGTTCGGACCAGCTGCGCTCGGTAACCTGATCGGTCTGGTCGCTCTATTCTACGCAACTGCAGCGCTGTTCGTCGTGCTCGTACTCGGTCTGATCGCGCGCTTCATCGGCTTTTCTATCTTCAAGTTCATCACTTATATAAAGGATGAACTTCTGATTGTGCTTGGCACCTCGTCCTCGGAAAGCGCGCTACCGCAATTGATGGAGAAGCTCGAGCGTCTAGGTTGCTCCAAGTCTGTGGTGGGCCTCGTAGTGCCGACCGGCTACTCCTTCAATCTCGACGGCACCAATATTTATATGACTCTGGCGACTTTGTTCATTGCGCAGGCGTTGGGCGTCGATCTCACTTTCAGCCAGCAACTGACGATTCTATTCGTGGCAATACTGACTTCGAAGGGCGCAAGCGGCGTTACTGGCGCGGGCTTCATTACCCTCGCTGCCACGCTGTCGGTGGTCAACCCGGCGCTGGTGCCGGGCATGGCAATCGTGTTCTCGATCGACAAATTCATGAGTGAGGTGCGAGCGCTTACCAACATCGTGGGCAATGGCATCGCCGCCGTGTTCGTGTCCTGGTGGGAAGGCGAACTGGAGCACACCACGCTGCATGCGCGCCTAAACAGGGATAGCGATCCAGACGATGTGCAGCCGAGGAGCAAGGCCCAGTAGAGCGATGCTATATTCTAGAACGCTCGGGGTCACGCCCAACCGAGTTGTGACTTTTGATTGTTCAATTCGGCAGCAGGCGACGTGAATGCCGCCGTTGCTCGGCGGCCTCTTGGTCGCGCGCACGACTGTATCGAGCCGGACGGGCCCGATCGGCACGATTGAATAGACAGAACGTAAGCGGCAAAGAAGGCTCGGTCCGATATCTCTGGTACGCTGAGCTGCGATCGAAATCAGCTTTCGCGGGACGTGTTGCGCGGATGATCTTCGCTAAGGGCGCACGGGAGATCAAATAGCAGGACCGACGCCCATCTCATACTCCGCATCTGACGCGAGGGAGCTTCTCGTCCAGGCAACCGCAAAAGACGTATTGCAACGCGATCGTGCTTGACTGATAGCCGGCTGGACTCCATGCTCCCGGCAGCTTGGGAGCAATTCGGCAACCGTGCTTCCGATGCCGTAAGAGCGCGAGATTAGGACCGATCCAAACGTCCCGCTACCGTAAGGTATAAAAGAATTATACGAACGTTTGGGGTGCACCGTCCTTCGACCCGTGCTGTCTTGCGCGCCGAATATCGAGCTCGGAGCCGCTCATGAGCGTAGCTGGGCCGTAGGTAATTGCCGCTTTTTGCCCAGGATGTTAACCTCTCCGCCTTAAGAAGGCCGGACGAATTACACACATGAGTAACCAGCCCATTAACTTTCGACGTTCAGCCACGCAGTTTGTTTTAGGTACGATAACAATCGCAGCGCTGACGCTGACTTCGTTGTACCCGCATGCACATCTTGCCACGGCTGCGTTTGCCTATTTGGCGGTAGCATTGCTGTTTTCGCTCATGGGCAGTTTCATTGCCTCCGGCGCGCTTTCCATGGTTTGTGTCGCGGCATTAGCTTACTTCTTTGCGCCGCCAATTTTCAATCTCCGTATCGATGATCCCCAAGCTGTTTCAGTGGTTGTCGCTTTCCTCACGACCTCAATTGTCGGAACGCACCTGATTCAAACATTGCGCCAACAAAGGGACGCTGCGCTAGACACTGTAGCCAAGCTCCGGCAAAGCGCGGCTGATTTGCGCGATCGGGAGAAATGGGGGCGCGTAATTTTTGAGCATAATCCGGTCATGTACTTCATGGTCGATGAAGCCGGAACGGTTCTCAACGTCAATACTTTCGGTGCCACACAACTCGGTTATGCGCCCCACGAGCTGATCGACCGATCCGTTCTAAACATCTTTCTCAAAGACGACCGTGAGTTTTTTCGCAAATGCGTTGTGACGTGCCTTGAGAATATCGGCCAATCGCACACCTGGGAGGTCCAGAAAATCAGGAAGGACGGATCGGCAATGTGGGTGCGTGAAAACGCGAAAGGCCTGCGATGGGCTGATGACAAGCCCGTCATTCTCATTGCCTGCGAAGATATCAGCGAGCGAAAGCGGACCGAGCTTGCGCTGCAGCGAAGCGAGGCCCATTTGGCTCAGGCGCAGGAACTGAGCCACACCGGCAGCTTCGGCTGGGATGTCGCCACTGAGGAGCCCTTTTGGTCAAAAGAGACTTTTCGTATTTTCGGGTACGATCCGCAGACTAAACCGTCACCGCAACTCGTCCTTGACCGGACCCATCCAGAAGATAGGGCTTGCGTTCAGGACGTTATCGATGGAGCAAGGCAACGCAAAGAGAATTTCGAGCACGAGTACCGGCTGCTCATGCCGGACGGCTCGGTGAAGTACATCCGCGCGCGGGCACGAGCGACGAAAACTGCGTCTGGCGGCACCGAGTTTGTCGGAGCATCGACGGATATCACGTCCGCCAAGCAAGCCGAACAGCAGCTGCGCCGTAGTGAGGCCTATCTGGCCGAAGCACAGCATCTCAGTCACACCGGCAGTTGGTCCTGGGATCTCTACAAGCGCGAGTTCGTGTATCGCTCTGCCGAAGTTGATCGTCTCTTTGGCTTTGATCCGAAAGAAGGTGCATCGATAGATGCTATCCTATCGCGCATCCATCCGGACGACGTGCCTCGGCTTCGGAAAGTTACGCATCAGGCGATGAAAGACAACGGAGGCAATTACGAATACGACTTCCGAATAGTTCTTCCCGGGGGCACCATAAGGCGCATACATACCGTCGCGCATGCCGTGGTCGGCAGCGACGGCAGGGTCAGCGAACTAATCGGAACGCATATGGACGTCACCGCGCAACACGAAGCCAGGGAAAGGTTGGAAAACACTCTTGTTGCCCTGCGCGAAAGCGAGCAGCGCTTTCGCGACTACGCCGAAACGGCTTCTGACTGGCTATGGGAGACCGGGGCAGATCATAGCGTCACCCACTTGTCGGACCACACGAGCTATGGGGGCATTCTGGCCGGAGAGCTCATGGGCCAGCCTCGTTGGAAAATTGCGTCCGACGTAGAAGCAGAGCCCGAGAAGTGGCGCCAGCATCGCGCCGCACTTGACGCGCATCTCCCATTTCGCGATTTGGTCTACACCGTCGACCGGTTCGGAACCCCGATCTACATCCGAGCCAGTGGCAAGCCATTTTTCGATGCAAGCGGGAATTTTCTTGGCTACCGTGGCGTCAGCACTGATATCACTGCCTCCATTCGCGCAGAGCAGGCAGAACGGGAGCTGCGGAAGGCTCACGCCGAGCTTGCGCATGTTACGCGCGTCACAGCGCTTGGGGAACTAACGACCTCTATCGCCCACGAAGTAAATCAACCGCTTGCCGCCATCATCAGCAATGCCGACGCGTGCCTCGGTTGGTTAGGTCGCGAAGCTCCAGATCTTTCCGAAGCAGGCCGCTCGGTCGAGTGGATCATTGAAGACGCCATTCGGGCAAGTGAGGTTATCCGCCGGGTCCGAGCACTTGCGAAAAAGAGCGAAATCGAAATGGTACCGCTCGATATCAATGAGGTCGTTAAGGAGGCCATCGCACTGGTGACACGTGAACTGGCCAATCACCAAGTAACATTGCGGACCGAGCTAACGCCCGCTGTTCCCCCTATACTTGGCGATCGGGTTCAACTGCAACAAGTGATCATCAATCTGGTAATGAACGGGATCGAGGCCATGCAACCCGTCAAGGACCGAGTCCGTGAGCTGGTCATTGAGTCATGCATGGACGATATGGGACGTGTGCAGATTGCCGTGACTGATTGCGGGATCGGAATCGCAGACGACGACATAGACCGCGTCTTGGACCCCTTCTTCACTACCAAATCGAGCGGCCTTGGCATGGGTCTTTCAATCTGCCGTTCAATCTTGGAAGCTCACGGGGCGCGGCTTTCGATTGTTCGCAAGCAGGAGCCTGGCGCCACTTTTCAGTTTGCCCTACCATTGCATAAGGAGGTCGTCTCGTGACCGCACGCTTTGAGGCACCGCGCGAAGACAGTAAGATCGAGGCGGCGGCAGGACCAATGGTCTTCATCGTTGAGGACGATGTCTCGATGCGCCGCTCGCTCACAAACCTTTTCAAACAGGTGGGGCTGAACGCCGTCACGTTCGGATCGGCTCGTGAGATGCTGCAGAGCAAGCTTCCGGACGTTGTTAGCTGCCTGGTTCTTGACGTCCGGCTGCCAGGGGTGAGCGGCCTAGATTTCCAGAGCGAGCTCGCCAAGTTGAACATCAAAATTCCAGTTATTTTTATTACAGGCCATGGTGACATTCCGATGAGCGTCAGAGCCATGAAAGGTGGGGCGGTTGATTTCCTGACCAAGCCTTTTCGCGATCAAGAGCTGCTTGATGCTGTACTTGCTGCAGCCGAACAAGATCGCAAGAGGCGCTCCGCCGAGCAGATAGTCACGCATCTGCGGTCCTTATTCGAAGCGCTAAGCCCACGAGAGCAGGAGGTGATGAAATTGGTCGCTACCGGCCTGATGAACAAACAAATAGCCGCCGAGCTCGGGCTGGCCGAGATTACCGTCAAGATCTATCGGGGACACGTGATGAAGAAGATGCGTGCACGTTCGCTCGCCGAGTTGATTACAATGGCTGCGACACTGGGATTTCGTGCGAACCGCACCGAGCAAACCTAAGTATGATTTTACAATCTCGCCCGTGAAGCCCAATTTCGTCTCGGTAGGCTAATGCTTCGGCAAGCGCCTTCCCTGGTCAGGAGGGCTCGTCTTGTGCCTTTGATTTCCGTCGTTGACGACGACGCGTCGGTGCGTGCCGCAATTGAAAACCTGTTGAAGTCACGAGCTTACACCGTTCACCCATGTGCGTCTGCCGAGGAGTTCTTGCGCTCACCCGAGTTGACCCAGACATCCTGCGTGATTACGGACGTGCAGATGCCAGTCATGAACGGCCTGGAACTGCTGGCAGAGACGCGAGCCCGGGGCTACGATGCGCCGTTCATCTTCATTACTGCCTTTCCTGATGACCGCATTCGCACCCTAGCTTCGAGCGCCGGAGCGATTGGGTTCCTGGCTAAGCCTTTCGCCGGACGCACGCTGATCAAGTGCCTCAATACCGCCCTGACGGAACACCGGTGGTAGCGCTGGTCTGACAGAATCGCGTTCGAGCCGGGCCCCACGCGCCTCTTGGCCAATTCGCAATCAGCCCTACGCATCTGGGTGTATGGAGCTGGGCCGATAGCGCCGGCCAAAGTGGGATATTGCCAGGCCTTCGTAATGAAGACCGCGAGTTCCTAGAAAGATTGCTTTCCCGCTGTAGGGGCAGCACGAACGAAGGCTCCAATTCCACACTCCACGTCGTCTTCAACGCTTAGAAAGCCGCTCGCGCCTCACCCACGACAGAGGCCCTTGTCGCTTCTGTCACAAGATTCATTCTTCAACCCATGGTCGATGCGGTATCGCCACCCGCGACTGGACTGATGCGCTCACTGCTCATCTCGGCGATCTGCACCGCAGCAGCCCTCGAGTTCCATTCAATCAATGAAATACCAATCCTGCGTCAGTAGGATTTGAAGGGCGGTCCAGCGCTGCACTCAGCTCCAGGCGTTCCATTTAGTATGCACGTAGCGACCTAGGTGGATAAGCTTTTGCTGACCTGATGAACGCCGGTCGGCGGCCAACGTCGGGCACACTGTACGCCACCCTAGGTGAACTGTGCACCAATATGGCTCGAAGACGAGCAGGTATAGTTCCAAACTGCGGATTCCGACGAAGTCGCCCAGGCGTACCGATATGAAGTCGCCCGTGGATTCCGAGACGATGTCGCCCACCTTTCCGATTTGATCTCGCCCAGCGGCGAGGCGTTCTGGCCGGCTGGTTCTCTGGCATCGGTCAAGCCGCGCGGTCAATCTGGAATCGCGACTTCAACCTTTTTTCTTCTTCTGCGGTTGCTGTGGGCATGTGGGCAACGCGATTGCGTTGTCCAAGCGCAGCGGCATGTCCACAGCGCTCAGGTCTTTCGGGCGGATTGCCGGGTTCGGCGCAGGCTCTCACCGGTGAGGTCGAGCCGATGGGCATTGTGGACGAGGCGATCGAGCACGGCGTCGGCATAGGTGGGATCTCC
>NZ_JARFML010000026.1 GCF_029167105.1 Bradyrhizobium yuanmingense
TTGGCCCCGGCTCCCTTCGGCAGCCACCCCTCAATAAAACTCGGCTGCCCCGTCTGCTTCACTGCCATCGCTACCCTCCAAGGCTTTGCCCTAGGGAATCACAAATGGCGAATTACGCAACAGGCCCACAAGGGGAGAAGGAACGGCACCAGTCACCGAATTGCGTCTACCGGCAAGCAACTGCTCCGCCTCCGCCGCAATCCGCTCGACGATCTCCGCCGCCGGTGGAATATCATGAATCAACCCGACCGCCTCGCCTGCAATCACCGCGGCGACGTCGAAGTTTCCCGCCGCCCTTGCTGCGGCATACTCGGCCGCGACTGCGGCAACATTCTGCATCAGCTCGATCTCGCGGCCGATCCAGCGCTTGGCATGATCGTTGACCAGGCACCGCCCGGTAAACGGCGCCGGCCAGACGTTGTTGCGGGAGAGATCGAAGATGATGCCGCGCACGGTCGAACCGGAGTTCGCCGCGCAGATGCGGCGCTTGGCCTCTTCCGCACCGTCGGCCTCCTGGCTGGCATAGAAGCGCGTGCCGAGCAGCACGCCGCTCGCGCCCAGCATCATCATGGCCGCGAGCCCGCGCCCATCCGCGATGCCGCCGGCCGCCACCACGGGAACGCGCCCCGCGGCGAGATCGACGATGGCGGGCACGAGATCGACGGTGCTGCGCGAAGCGCCATGACCGCCCGCCTCCGTGCCTTGCGCGATCAGGATGTCGGCACCGGCATCGAGCGCCTGCCGCGCCATCGCTTCGTCCTGAACCTGGCAGATCAGACGCGTGCCTGTGGATTTGATCTTGGGCGCGAACGGCGCGGGATCGCCGAACGACAACATGATCGCATCTGGTCTTGCAGCGAGCGCGATATCGAGAAGCTCGCACCGCTTGGCGAGGCTCCAGGTGATGAAGCCGATCCCGAACGGTGCACCGACGTCGGCGAGCTTCGCCGTCTCCTGCTCCAGCCAGACCCGCTCGCCATAGCCGCCGCCAAGAATGCCGAAGCCGCCGGCGCGGCTCACCGCCGCGACCAGACGGCTGCCGGCAATGACATCCATCGGCGCCAGCAGGATCGGATGCTCGATCCTCAGCAGCGTGGTCAGCGACGTCGTCATCGGCATGGCTCCTCCCCGATCTGGACAGCGAGAGTAGGCGGGACTAGCATTCTCGAAAATTGAATTGTTGCGAATGCTGCCATCTCAAAAACGAAACGAAGCCATGGAACTCAGCGATTTCAAGACCTTCGCCGCGGTCGCCCGCACCGGCGGCATCACCCGCGCCGCCGAGGAGCTCAACACCGTGCAGTCGAACGTCACCCAGCGCGTGAAGGCGCTGGAGGCGGAGATCGGCACGCCGCTGTTCGAGCGGCACTCGCGCGGCATGACGCTGACCGGCGCCGGCAAGCGCCTCCTCCCTTACGCGCAAAAGATGGCGGCGCTGTCGCGCGAAGCCTTGCTCGCCGCGCGCGACGATGGCGAGCCGAAAGGACCGCTCGCGATCGGCTCGATGGAGACCACGGCAGCCGTGCGATTGCCGCCGCTGCTCGCCGATTTCCACCGCCGCTTCCCTGCCGTGCGCCTGTCCTTGCGTACCGCGCCGACCGCCGACCTCGTCGCCCTCGTGCTCGACGGCACGCTCGACGGTGCCTTCGTCGCCGGACCCATCACGCATGACGACCTCACTGCGACGAGCGCGTTCCGCGAAGAGCTGGTGCTGGTCAGCGCGCGCCGCTGGGGATCGCTCGCCGAGCTGCGCGCCGGCACGCCGGAGTCGGGTCCGACGGCGCTGGTGTTCCGCACCGGCTGCACCTATCGCCAGCGGCTCGAACAGATCTTCGTCGAATTCGGCTGGCCGTCGGCGGCGCGCTTCGAGCTCGGCACGCTCGACGGCATGATCGGCTGCGTCGCCGCCGACATGGGTGTGACGCTGCTGACGCGCGCCGTCGTGGAACGCAGCGCGATGAACGGCGCCGTCGCCGTCCACACGCTGGGCCCGTCACATGCACGTGTCGAGACACTCTTCATCCAGCGCCGCGCCGGACATCAATACAGCGCGCTGAGCGGTTTTGCCGACTGTCTGAAGAAGGACGAGGACGTCATGACGGAGCGCCAACGTTCCACGCCACGAAATTCGTCACAAATCCATCGCGTTTGAATCGATCCGCGCTGCGTGCTGCCATCGCAGCGCAGCACTTCGAAAAGCTTTGAAGCCCGCGCTTCTTCTACGTTAGGATGAGTGACTGGCCAGCGCGAAACCATAAACGAAGCCAAACACCGGCAGAAACATCGGGAGGACTATTGATGCGCAATACGCTCGTGTTGTGCTGCGTCGCTGCGTTGTCGGCGATTTCAGGAACTGCAAGCGCACAGGACTGGACCAAATCGAAATGGGGGCCGAACGACGAGATCGGCGCCGCCAACTACATGACGCCCGAGCTCGTGGTGAAGGCGGCATCGCTGGTGAAGACCGGCAAGACTTACGCCCTCGGCATCCCCGTCACGCCGCAGACGCCCGCTTACCCGCCGCGCACCTTCAAGCTCACCATCGTGCAGCCCGGACAGGCCGGCACCCCGGGTCTCGGTCCGAACAAGGCCACTTACAACGATGACATCCTCGACAGCTGGGTCGGCATCGGCAGTCAGCTCGACGGGCTCGGCCATCTCGGCGTCGAGCACGTCTACTACAACGGCAACAAGCTGGCCGATTTCGCCGATCCCAATGGCTTGAAGAAGCTCGGCATCGAGAAGGTGCCGCCGATGGTCACCCGTGGCGTGCTGCTCGACATGGCCGCCTATTTCAAGACCGACGTGGTGAAGGAAGGCACCGCCTTCAACGTCAAGGAGATCGAAGAAGTCGCCAAGCAGCAGAACGTCGAGATCCGCCAGGGCGATGTCGTCATCTTCCACACCGGTTGGCTCAGCCTGATCGGCAAGGACGACAAACGCTACTCGGCCGGCGAGCCCGGCCTCGGCGTCGAAGGCGCGAAGTACCTCGCCGGCAAGGGCGTCGTTGCGGTCGGCGCCGACACCTGGGGGCTCGAGGTGTTGCCGTTCGAAGGCAAGACCGTGTTCGAGGTGCATCAGATCCTGCTCGCGATGAACGGGACCTACATCCTCGAGAACATGGACACCGCCGCGCTCGCCCGGGACAAGGGCTACGAATTCCTGTTCGTGCTGGGCCAGCCGCGCTGGACCGGCGCCGTGCAGGCCATGATCAACCCGATCGCGATCCGCTGAGCTGAAAACCGGGCGAGGAGCCGCTTGCCGCGCGGCAGGCCCCTCGCCCACCCCTCCGTCACCGCGGCCTCAGATGCCACCGCCGCAATGCCACGACGGCCCAGATCGCCTCGACCAGGCCGAACGGCCAGGCGCCTTGCAGGAAGCCATAGGCGGAACCGAGCGCGCAGGACGCCGCGAACAGCAGCACGAACCAGTGGCTGCGATCCTCCAGGGCATAGCAGACCAGCATCGCCGTCACGGCAAACAGGCCGAATAGTGTCAGTGCATCCATGGTTACCAGTTCACCCCGCAGCGCGACGCATGATATGCGCTAAGCCATGCCGGCTCCTATCCTGCCTCTCATCGATGCTGCAACCCACTGGCCCGCGCGCGGCGCGCTGGTCGGGCTCGACTTGGGCACCAAGACCATCGGCGTTGCCGTATCCGATCCGGACCGGCGGCTGGCGACCGGCGTCGAGACGATCCAGCGCAAGCAGTTCAAGCAGGATGCCGCCAGGCTGCTGGCCATCGCCACCGAGCGCAAGGTGGTCGGCTTCGTGCTCGGCCTGCCTATCAACATGGACGGCAGCGAAGGTCCGCGCGCGCAATCCACCCGCGCCTTCGCGCGCAATCTGGCCGGTTTGACCGCGCTGCCGATCGGTCTCTGGGACGAGCGCCTCTCGACCGCGGCGGTCGAGCGCGAGCTGATCGGCATGGACGTCAGCCGCGCCAAGCGCGCCGAGGTGATCGACGAGCATGCCGCGATCTTCATCCTGCAAGGCGCGCTCGATCGCCTGGCAAACCTGCGCAAGGGGCCTGGCTGATCCCATGGCCGTCGTCATCGCGGCGCTGCTGCCGGTCTTCATCCTGATCGTGCTCGGCATCGTGCTGAAGCGCAGCCTGATGCGGCTCGACACGCAATGGCACGGGCTGGAGCGGCTGACCTATTTCGTGCTGTTTCCGATGCTGCTGATCCAGACGCTGGTGAAGGCGGACCTCACGAAGGTTCCGGTCGCCGGCGTCGGCGGTGCGCTGCTGCTGTCGGCGCTCGCGATGTCGCTCTTGTGCCTTGCGCTGCGCCCTGCGCTATCGCGGCTCGGCATCGACGGCCCGGCCTTCACCTCGATCTTCCAGGGCGCGACGCGCTGGCAGACCTTCGTTGCGCTGTCGATCGCCGCCAATCTGTTCGGCGATGTCGGGCTGGCGCTCGCCTCCGTGGCGATGGTGGCGATCATCCCGCTGGTCAACGTGTTCAGCGTCTCGGTGCTCGCTCGTTACGCATCGCCGGAAAAGCAGTCCGGCCGCGCCATCGTCATGACATTGGTGCGCAATCCCTTGATCTGGGCCTGCATCATCGGCCTTGCTGTCAATGTCACCCACCTGCCGCTGCCAAGGCTCTGGCATGAGGTTGCAGACGCGCTCGGCAGTTCTTCCCTCGCCATCGGCCTGCTCGTCACAGGCGCGGGGCTGCATCTCGAAGGGCTCTTCCGTCCGAGCCTCGGCGCAGCGGTCGGCGTCGTTTTCAAGCTCTTGCTGATGCCCGCGCTCGCGATGGGGCTCGGTCTCTGGTTCGGGCTTTCCGGCAACAGCCTTTCGATCGTCGCGATCTGCTCGGCGGTGCCAACCTCGTCCAGCGCCTATGTCCTCGCCCGCCAGATGGGCGGTGATGCGCCGCTGCTGGCGCAGATCATCACGCTGCAGACGATCTTTGCAGCCATTACGATGCCGATCGCGATCGCGCTGGCGGCCTAGGACTCGTCACGGCGAGCGCACCTCTCTCGACCGTCATTGCGAGGAGCTCTTGCGACGAAGCAATCCAGAACTTCCCCGCGGAGGGATTCTGGATTGCCTCGCTGCGCTCGCAATGACGGAGGGTGGAGCTAGCTCCCCAGCCACATCGTCAGCACCACCGCGGTGAGATTATTCAGCGCGTGCAGCACGATGGTGAGCCACAGCGAGCCGGAGCGGTAGCGCATGTAGCCGAACCACAGGCCGATGGCGAAGACTTCGGCGAGGAAGTACATGTCGTACTGCAGATGGACGATTGTCCAGACCAGCGACGACAGCAGGATCGCGCCGGGCGCGCGCAGGAAGCTTGCCGACCAGCCGCGGAAGAGGAAGCCTCGCGCCAACACCTCTTCCGACATCGGCGCCGCCACCGCGAATGCGGCGAGCAGCAGCAGCGCCGCGCCCTTGTCGCGGCCCGATTTCAACAGATCGGTCATGAAGCCCGGCGTCGCCTCGCGGCCAAGCGCGCGCGACATCGTCTCCCAGAGCAGCACGATCAGGATGAGACCGACGGCGCCGAACAGCAGCTGCTTCCAGGACGGCCAATGCAGCGCGAGATAGTCGACGAAGGAGGCCTTCTTGATGCGAATGGCGAGCCAGACCGCAAGCAGCGTCGCGGGCAGCCCAGCGATGACCGAGAGCGCGAGCGTCTGGGGCTCACGGCCGACGAGCTGGAGCGAGGCAAGGTCCATGGGAAGACCACGCAGCGCGCCCAGCACAACGACGGCCCCGATCTGCCCGACGAACATCGCGACGAAGATAAAGAGACCCCACAGCGCCGTGCCCCAGAACTTCCAGACGCGCGGCGTCGCCGGCGTCTCGGTCAGCGGCGAATGATCGGGATTGAGGGAGTCCATCAGGAGGCTTTCGTTTTGGACACTCACGGCAGCGCCCGATCCAGCAGCACGCGCACCTCGGCGCTGTCGAGTTCGACCGCGCCGTACATGCTGGCATGGTTCGTCGCGAGGCGCGTCGCCGCGAACAATTCGGCCTGGCGCGGCGACACGCCATTGAGCGCGGACGTCGCGGCCAGCAATGCCAGCTTCTCGACCGCAAGCCGCGCGACGCGCTCGCCGTCGGCGCGCCGAAACGTCTCGCCGATGAAGCTGACCGCCTCGCCCGCCCCAGGCAGCCCCTTGGTTTCGGCCGCCAGCGCTTGCAGCACCGCCGTTGCCGCGTCCGGCTCACGCGAGAGCGCGCGGAGCACGTCGAGGCACATCACGTTGCCCGAGCCTTCCCAGATCGCATTGACCGGCGACTCGCGATAGTGGCGCGCCAAAATGCCGTCCTCGACATAACCGTTGCCGCCGAGGCACTCCATCGCCTCAAACAGGAACGGCGGCGCGCTCTTGCAGGTCCAGTATTTGATCGCGGGCGTGAGCAGTCGCATATAAGCCGCCTCCGCCGCGTCGTGCGGCGTGCGGTCGAAGGCACGGCAGAGCCGCATCACCAGCGCCGTGCTCGCCTCCACATGCAGCGCCATGTCCGACAGCACGGCCTGCATCAATGGCTGATCGGCCAGATGCTTCTGGAACACGCTGCGGTGACGGGCGTGGTGCAGCGCATGCGCAAGCCCCGAGCGCATCAGCCCGACGGAGGCGATCGCGCAATCCTGTCGCGTCAGCTGCACCATCTGGATGATGGTGCGGATGCCCTTGCCTTCCTCGCCGACCCTTTCGGCGTAAGCGCCGACGAATTCGACCTCGGACGAGGCATTGGAACGGTTGCCGAGCTTGTCCTTCAGTCGCTGGAACTGGATGGCGTTGACCGATCCATCCGGCGCGAAGCGCGGCATGAAGAAACAGGTCAGCCCGCCTTCGGCCTGTGCCAGCACGAGGAATGCGTCGCACATCGGCGCCGACATGAACCATTTGTGGCCGGTGATGCGATAGCCGTCCCCGTCGCGTACCGCACGCGTCATGTTGGCGCGCACGTCGGTGCCGCCCTGCTTTTCGGTCATGCCCATACCGAGCGTCATGCCGCGCTTGCCCCACCACGGCGCAAAGCTCGGGTCGTAGGTCTTGGTCGACAGCACCGGTATCACCCGCGCGAGCAGATCGGGCTGCATCGCCAGGGCACCGACGGAGGCGCGTGTCATCGTGATCGGGCAGAGATGGCCGGTCTCGACTTGTGCAGCCATGTAGAACTTTGCAGCGCGAATGACCTCGGCGCCATCGCCCGCAGGTTTTCCGTCCACCGTCCACGTGGAATTGTGCACGCCCGCACGCGCACTGTGCGCCATCAGCTCGTGATAGGCGGGATGAAACTCGACCTGGTCGCGGCGATTGCCTTTGGCATCGAAGCTGCGCAGCTTCGGCGTGTTCTCGTTCGCAAGGCGCCCGCGATCGGCCATTGCCGCCGAGCCCCAGTGCCTGCCGAACTCCGAGAGCTCACGCTCCGCCGCTGCGCCGCCATTGGCCCTGACCGCCTCGACCAGCGGCCGGTCCACGGCGAAAAGATCGACATCCTCGAATGGCGGCGACTGGTTGAAGACCTCGTGGGTCGCAAATGTGGGCTGGGTCATCTTGCGTCCTCGGCGCGGAATCAGTTCCGCCGCGGCTGGATCGGGAAATCATAGGCCGCCCCGCCCGCCCCCGGCAGGGAAAAATGCCACCACTCCTTCGAATAGTTCACAAAGCCTTGCCTGGCCATCGCAGCCACCAGCCGCTTGCGCCAGGCACGCTGCTCCGCATTGATCGAGGTTGCGGCGGTATGCCCCTTCGGGTCGGTGCAGTCGTAGCCTGTGCCCATGTCGACGCTGCCCTCCGGCGCCCGCGCCTCGACCGGCGCCGTGCAATCCGCGTAGGTCTTGGCTGGATCATATTTAGCGGAATTGTCCGCCTTGAGATCGACCAACGTGAGATCGAGCGCCGCGCCGGTCGAATGTTGCGAGCGGCTCGCAATGTAGCCGAGGCGGAACAACTCGGTCTTCGGGATCTTCGGATTGTAGCGCCGCTCCGACGCGGTCTCGCGGCCGTTCTGCGACCACTTGACCATGTCGAGCGAGGCCCGCGCCGGCCGGTAGCAGTCGAACATCTTGAGCGAGAGATTTTGCGCCGCCAGCTCCTGCTGCACCGCCTTCAGCCGCAACCCCACCTCGCGCTTCACCACGCATTCGCCGGCATTGTAGCCGGCGAGCGGACGGCCGACGAAATTGTTCGACGTGGCGTAACGGAGGTCCTGGATGATGCTGGGATCGATGTCGCGCAGGTAGACGAAGTCGCCGGGCAAGCCCTGCGCCCGAACCGGAGCGAGGAACGACATTGCAAGCAGCGCGACCAGCGCTGCGATCCCGCCCTTTGCGGTCATTGCACCGGATCCGAGTTGACCAGAAGCTTGGTGATCGCGGTGTCCGTATATTTGTTGCCGGCCCAGACGTCGTCGATGATGAATTGCAGCCAATAGGTCGCAACCGGCGGCCGCAACGTCAGGAGCTGCGCCGACAGCTCGTCGTTGAGGATGAAGGTCCGCGACTCTCCTCCGGAGAACAGCACACGGAGCTGCCGAACCCTGTTGTTCTTGGCAAAGATGTCGGGGCTTTTCTGGTAACCGTTCTGCACATGGATCGACTTGACCCGCCGCAGGGTTTCGAACTCGATCGTGATCCATTCGCCGATGCCGTTGCCTGAGGCGCCCTCGACCCAGGCTGTGCCTGTCGAGGCATCGAACAGATTCACCGCGCCGTATGAATTGCCGAATTGCGGCTTGAGCATCGAGCTGACGCAATAGGTCTCGAATCCGCTGCGCGCGCAGCTCTCGCCCGCCGCGGAGGGACGCGGCGGACGCATGGTCGCGCGTTCCGCGACCGCAGGCCTGGCCGGCGGCTTTACCAGCATGCCCGCCATCGGCCGCTCCGACGACAGCGGCGCCGCGAGATAGATGCGCCCGCCGAGCGTCTGGTCGTAATAGGCCGGCGTCTGCTCGTGCGGCACGGGTTGGCCGCCGTCGCTCGCCGTCAGCGCCAGCGCCGCCACGCGCTCGCGCACCTCGACCGCGAGGTCGCCGAGATGCAGCTCGGGCCGCTTGAGCTGCTCGACGAATATCCGCGTGAACACCGAATTGTGCGCCGTATCGTTGCTGCCGAGCTGGTCGAGCGCGGTCTGGCCGATCCCCGCGGAATAGAGCGTGAAGATCCCGCGCGCGGGCCGGGCGTCAGCAAGCCCCCGCGTGTTCCCGATCGAACGGCCGGCGGCGCGCGGAAACGGATTGTCACGGCAGGCATCGATGACGACGAAGGCGACCCGCACTGCCTTGGCCTGAAGCTCCGCAATCACGTCGGGCTCGGCGATCGAGGCCCCGCGCACCCGCGCCTCGGCGCCCTCGTTCACGGTGGGAACGTCGCTCGGCACGAGGTAGTTCACGCCTGCGATCGCAACGCCGTGCCCGGCATAGAACACGGCGGCGGTATCGCCCGGCTCGAGCCGCGACGTGAAATCCGCAAGCCGGTCGATCATGCCCTGGCGGCCAAGATTGGTCCCGAGCACGATGTCGAACCCGAGTGACCTCAGCGCGTCGGCCACGGTCGTTGCGTCATTGGCGGCCTTCTTCAATTGCCGGTCGGCCGGCAGGTTCGGATAGAGATCGTTGCCGATCACGAGTGCGACGCGTTTTTCGGCCCAAGCCGGTGTCGCAAGGCCAGCCATGCACGCGGTCGCGAGCGCAGCAACATTGCGCGCCAGTCGATTAAAATACCGCGTGCCCGTCATGATCCAGCCCGTGACGCAACCAATGTTGCGAGTCTAGCGCAAAGCGGCCGCCCCGAACACCGGGAGGGCGGGCGCCCGCCTCCGCCGCAAGGGGCCGTGGATAAGTCCGGCGGCGGGATTTGAAGCTTGCTCCCCCCGCCGTCCGCCCCTATAGCTCTGCTTTTAATGACATCGAAATCGACCTTCGTCCTCGGCCACCGGCATTTGCTGGGCATCGAGGGCCTTTCCGCGGCCGACATCAGCGGCCTCCTCGACCTGTCCGAAGAATATGTCGAGCTCAACCGCCAGGTTGACAAGAAGCGCACCGTCCTGCGCGGACGGACGCAGGTGAACCTGTTCTTCGAGGCCTCCACCCGGACCCAATCCTCGTTCGAGCTCGCGGGAAAGCGGCTGGGCGCCGACGTCATGAACATGTCGGTCGCCTCCTCGTCCATCAAGAAGGGCGAGACATTGATCGACACCGCGATGACGCTCAATGCGATGCACCCGGACATCCTGGTGATGCGCCATCACGCCTCCGGCGCGGTGGAACTGCTGGCCCGCAAGGTCGACGGTTCCGTGATCAATGCCGGCGACGGCGCGCACGAGCATCCGACCCAGGCGCTGCTCGACGCGCTCACCATCCGCCGCAACAAGGGTCGGATCGAGGGGCTCGTGGTCGCGATTTGCGGCGACGTGCTGCATTCGCGCGTCGCCCGCTCCAACATCATCCTGCTCAACACCATGGGCGCCCGCGTCCGCGTCGTCGGGCCCTCCACGCTGCTGCCGCCGGGCATCGAGCGGATGGGCGTCGAGGTCGCGCGCGACATGCGCGAGGGTCTGAACGGCGCCGACATCGTCATGATGCTGCGGCTGCAGCGCGAGCGCATGAACGGCTCCTTCGTGCCCTCGTCGAGCGAATACTTCCACTATTTCGGGCTCGACCAGAAGAAGCTCGCTTACGCCAAGCCGGACGCGCTGGTGATGCATCCCGGTCCCATGAACCGCGGCGTCGAAATCGACACCGCGGTCGCCGACGGTGCGCAATCCCTGATCCGCGAGCAGGTGGAGATGGGCGTCGCCGTGCGCATGGCGGTGCTGGAAGCGCTCGCCCGTAACCTGCCGAACGCGTGATGCCGATGTTGACCGATCGCCGCCCCATCCTGCTGGCCAATGCCCGCGTCGTCGATCCCTCCAGGGATTTCGACGGGGTAGGAGACGTCCTGATCGCCGACGGCAGCATCCGCGAGACCCGCCGCGGCATTGGCGCGGCCGGCGTCCCCGAGGGCACCGACATCGTCAATTGCTCCGGCAAGATCGTCGCACCCGGCCTGATCGACATGCGCGCCTTCGTCGGCGAACCCGGCTTCAGCCACCGCGAGACCTTTGCCACCGCGAGCCAGGCGGCCGCGACCGGCGGCATCACCACCATCATCTGCCAGCCCGACACCTTGCCGGTGATCGACAATTCGGCAACGGTCGACTTCGTGATGCGCCGCGCCCGCGACACCGCGATCGTCAACATCCAGCCGATGGCCGCCCTCACCAAGGGCATGCACGGCCAGGAGATGACTGAGTTCGGCCTGCTCAAAGCCGCGGGCGCCGTCGCCTTCAGCGATGGCGCCAGAAGCGTGACCAATGCGCAGGTGATGCGCCGCGCGCTGACCTATGCGCGCGATTTCGACGCGCTGATCGTGCATTACACCGAAGACCCCGATCTCGTCGGCGAAGGCGTGATGAACGAGGGCGAGTTCGCCTCGCGGCTCGGCCTGATGGGCATCCCGAATGCCGCCGAGGCCGTGATGCTGGAGCGCGATCTGCGCCTCGTCGCCCTCACCGGCGGCCGCTACCACGCGGCGTCGCTGACCTGCATCGATTCTCTCGACATCCTTCACCGCGCGCGCGATGCCGGGCTCGCCGTCAGCGCCTCGGTCTCGATCAATCATCTGGCGCTGAACGAGAACGACATCGGTCCTTACCGTTCGTTCCTGAAGCTGTCGCCGCCGCTGCGCACCGAGGACGACCGCCGCGCCCTGGTGGCGGCAATCGGCTCCGGTCTGCTCGATGTCATCATGTCCGACCACAATCCGCAGGACGTCGAGGGCAAGCGCCTGCCGTTCGCGGAAGCCGCGCCCGGCGCCGTCGGGCTCGAGACCATGCTGCCGGCCGGCCTGCGGCTGGTGCACAATGGCGAGATCGAGCTGAAGACGCTGATCCGCGCGATGTCGACCCGCCCGGCCGAGCTGCTCGGCCTGTCGGGCGGAACCCTGCGCGCCGGCAGCCCCGCGGATGTCATCGTGATCGACCCCGACGTGCCCTGGGTGGTCGATCCCGCCGACCTCAAGTCGCCCTGCAAGAACACCCCGTTCGACGAGGCCCGCTTTACAGGCCGGGTGGTGCGCACCATTGTCGGTGGACGAACGGTATATGAGCATGTCTGACGTGCGGCTTCGTTCGACGTGGAGAATGGGCCTTTTGGAGATGCCGCCATGGCGCTTGAACCGTTTCTGCCGGTGGCTTTCGTCATCGGCTATCTCCTCGGCTCGATTCCGTTCGGGCTGATCCTGACCAGGCTCGCGGGCACCCAGGATATCCGCTCGATCGGCTCCGGCAGCATCGGCGCCACCAACGTGCTGCGCACCGGACGCAAGAGCCTCGCCGCGGGCACTCTGCTGTTCGACGCGCTCAAGGGCACCGTGGCGGTGGTGATCGCCGGCTACATCGCAGGCCCCTATGCCGCAATGGTAGCCGGGCTCGGCGCTTTCCTCGGCCACCTCTTCCCGGTCTGGCTGAAGTTCAAAGGCGGCAAGGGCGTCGCGGTCTATATCGGCATCCTGCTGGGGCTGTTCTGGCCGGGCGCCGTCGTGTTCTGCCTGCTCTGGCTGGCGACCGCCTTCACCACGCGCTATTCCTCGCTCTCGGCGCTGGTGGCGGCATTCATCACGCCGATGTTCCTGTGGTGGTTCGGTCATCTCGCATTGTCGGCACTTGCCGCCGTGCTGACCCTGCTGTTGTTCTACGCGCATCGCGAGAACATCAAGCGCCTGCAAGCGGGCAAGGAAAGCCGGATCGGCGAGAAAGCCTAGAGCATGATCCGGAAAAGTGCGTAGCGGTTTTCCGAAAAGATCATGCTCAAACAATAACCTAAAGCGCGATGACGATTCCTAATCGCATCGCGCTTTAGAGCGCTTTGGGGCGAAATGGATGCCGGTTCGCGTCAAGAAGACGCGTCAACAAGAATCTGAAAGGGGAAGAAGTACGGATACCGTCGCACCCCTGCCGCATTATATGCCAAATCCTGTTCGCAATTGCCGTACGAGTCATCGCAGGCTGTAGCGAACGGGTTCCATGCCTGTCATCCTGACACGGGAAACGGCGTTAGGCGGTTGCTCAGAATGAGCGAGAAGATTGTCGGCGTGAATGACGGGATCGGCTCGCTCGGTGCTTCCGGCACTGCAGCAAGCCGGCTGCTCTCGGCGACCAATATCTGGTCCGATGCGCCGCTGCCCGCGCCTGCTGCACGGCCAGCGCCGCAGCCGGAGCCCGCAGTCAAGCCTGACGCTCCGCTCGATGTCGCCGTTGCCAAGGCTGCACCGGCCGCGCCCGCGCGGGCGCGTTCCGACCAATGGCCGCCGCGAAAGCTTTCGCTGGCGCTGCAGGGCGGCGGCAGTTTTGCGGCCTTCACCTGGGGCGTGCTGGAGCGCCTGCTCGAAGAGACGTCCATCGAGATTGACACCGTCAGCGGCGCCAGCGCCGGCGCCATCAATGCGCTGCTGCTCGCTTGCGGCCTGGCCGAAGGGGGCCGCGAAGGCGCCCGTTCCAGGCTGAACCGGTTCTGGGTCCGGCTGATGCACGAGGCCTCGTTCCGCTTACTGATGCTGATCGGCGGCTTTTCGCCGGCGGGAAGCTCGGTCGCGTTCGGCCCGACCCTGCGCTCCGGGCAGTTCGATCCGTTCGACCTCGATCCGCTGCGGCAGGCGGTCTCCCGCGACATCAATTTTTCCGTCCTGCGCCGTGCGCGGTGCCCAAAACTGCTGATCGCGGCGACGCGGATCCGCGACGGGCAGCAGCAGATTTTTGGCAACGAGGCCATCACCGCCGACGTCGCGCTGGCCTCGACCTGCCCTCCGCTGGTCCATTGTGCGGTCGAGATCGACGGCGAGGCCTATTGGGACGGCGGCTTCGGCGGCAATCCGCCGCTGCTGCGCCTGGTGCAGGACAGGGCGGCAACGGATCTGCTGCTGGTCCAGGTCACGCCGGCGCGCGACAGCTACGTGCCGATCACGCTCGCCGCGATCGACCGCCGGCTCGACCAGATCGCGGCCAACGCTGCGCTCAAGGCCGAGATCGCCGCGATCGAATGGGCGCAGTCGCACATGGCATCTCCGCTGCGGCTCACCAGGATCGTGGCGGAAGACTCCGTTGACGGCCTGGCGCAGCGCTCATCCACCGATCTCGGCCGCGGCTTCATTCGCCTGCTGCACCGGAGCGGCCGCGCAGCCGCCGAGCAATGGCTCGGGCAAGGCGCGGGAGCCGGCGCAGCGCCCTCAGCGCCCGCTCAGGCCCCTGCTCCTACCGAGCACGCGTTAGCCTGATTTCGCCAGCGCGTCCTCCAGGAACCAAGCCGCCGCGAGCGCCAGCGGATCGTTGCCGAAGCGTGCGATCACCTGCACGCCGACAGGCAGGCCACCGACCTTGAGCACCGGCACGTTGACGCAAGGATTGCCCATCAGCGTCCACAGCCGGTTGTAGCGGGGATCGCCGGTGGTCGCGAGCTCCTTGGCCGGCGCGGTGCCGGGCGCTGAATAGGTCAGCAGCACGTCGACGCCTTCGAAGAGTTCGCCGAGCTCGCGGCGGCCGCGACGGCTGATACGGCGTGCCTCGTCATAGTCTTTCGGCGTCAGCCCGACCGTCGCATCGAGACTGGCGCGCAGCATCGGCGCGATCTCGTCGTGACGTTCCGAAAACTCCCAGGCGAGCGCGCGATGCGCTTCATAATCCTGGATGATCGGGTGGATGCGCCAGGCCTCCTGCACCGCCTCGGGCAGATCGATGGTCTGCACCTTGGCACCGGCGCGCATCGCCGCCTTGATCGCAGCCTGCAGCCCCTCTTCGGCGGCCGGCTCGACGGCGCCTGCGAATTCCTGCCTGACCACGCCGATGCGCGGCGACTTCGCCGGGGTGATGCCGGAGAACTCCGTTCGCCCGGTCATCGCCAGGAGACCGCGCGCAAGATCCTCCGCCCGGGCGCCGAACAGGCCGACCGTGTCGAGCGCCCATGAATAGCACTTGACGCCAACCGTCGGCAGCATCCGGAACGACGGCTTGATCGCCGCCGTTCCGCAATAGGCCGCCGGCCGGATCACCGAGCCGCCGGTCTGAGTACCCAGCGCCAGCGGGATCATGCCGGCGCCGACGGCCGCCGCCGATCCCGAGGACGAGCCGCCGGGCGAATGACCTGTATTGTGCGGATTGCGCGTCGGTGTGGGATCGCGCGAAGCGAATGCTGTGGTCGTGGTCTTGCCGATGATGGTGGCCCCCGCCCGCTTCAGCATCATCACGACGGGTGCGTCAGCGCGCGGCTGCCAGCCGCGATAGATCTCCGAGCCCATCTCGGTCGGCATGTCAGCGGTGTCGATGATGTCCTTGATGCCGACGGCAATGCCGCGCAGCGGGCCCGAGGCTTGCGCCCTCGCGGATTTGTCGTGCCGGACGAAAGCCTGAACGTCCTTCTCCCTGGCCTCGATCGCCGCATGCGATTGCGCGATTGCAGTCTCGGGCGAAAGCTCCCCCGCTTCGATGCGGCGCTGGAGGTCGGCGAGTGAGATCATGGGTATTCCTAAGTAAAGGTGCCGCGGTCGCTGAAGGGCAGAGGCAGGCCGTGCTCATCCAGCACGGCCTTGTAGTGATTGAGGTATGACCAAAGCCGGTTTCTGAGCTCGTTGGCATTCTGGTACGCTTCCGACGACCGGTCGAGGGCCGAACAGGCATCGTCTGCCATGCAACAGAGCGAGTGGAGGGTATCGCCCTGGATCAGCATGCCGGGAAAATGCCGTTCCGGGTGACGCATCACCGCCGCGTTCGTGGTGTCGGCGAAAATCTCGACCGGTACGACACGCATTCCAATGCCTCAAACATCAATCCGCTTGGTCACTATCCATTTATTAGCGCGTCGCTACCGGGTCCACCCCCTTCCCTGCGCCCTCAGATTGTTCCATGCTGTCGCTGCAACGAGACGCCGTGGACGCCATCAACAGAAGCGTGGAGCCGACCGAGGCTGAGCGGATCGACCGCCTGCGGCTGATCGGCTGCCGCAGGCAACACAAGGGTGTGATGGTGGCTCTAGAATCAAAAAACTCCGCACATTCAGAAGCTGGCATATCGAGGCTGCTGTATCTGGGGAGATTGGGGTGGCGCGGAAATCCGACAATTTACCGTTGTTACTGGTGGGGGGCAGTCTCGGTCTCACGCTGCTATTCCATGCTATTTGGAGCATCCTTTTCGAAGACTGGATCAAGCATCAGCTTGAGCGCATCATGGGCCACACCGTGGCCGAAATGCTGGAGAAATTCGGGTCAGTAGGCTTCCCTGTTGTCGCCGCCATAGCGCTCACTTGGCTAATCTATTCATTTGCCAAGGCTCATGCGAAAGCCGAGCTGTTCGGTCAGAGCGGCCACGCTCCAAAGCCGTTGACCGACGAAGCTCCTCCGCAAATAGACCCATCATGGGCGCGCGACCTATCGCTCGCAGATGCTCTATGGCGAGCTTACTCCGGTGATTGGAATGGATGGCGCCAAGTCGTACAGCCGAGCCCTGAGGCGGATCGATTCTATAAGACCGTAAAAGAGATAAGGCAGTACGCCTTTGATGGCGCATTACCGATATGGGCGAGAAAGCCGAGATCAGACCTATACGAGTTAGTGCCGCCGATCTTTTGGCAAAATCACGCCATCACTGACAGTTACTCAATTCAAACGACAGTGCCCGCCGTATTCATTCACGTCACTCATCCCCTGATTGTTGGAGAGATACCAAATGCGCGAACCAACGCGTGGACGGATTTTATGACGAGCAAGGCCGCCGTAGAGAAGCTCTGGCCGCCGCGGTCCTAGACCTTTTCCAGCGCCAACCGCTCCAATTCCAACGCTGAATATGCGCACAGGCAGGTTGCCCACTCCCTCAGGTTGTTCCATGGTGCGGCTACAAGGAGACGCCGTGGACGCCATCAATCCGAGCGTGGACCTGACCGAGCTGGAGCGGATCGACAGCCTGCGGCTGATCCGTTCCGACAATGTCGGGCCGCGCACCTTCCGCTCGCTGGTCGATCATTTCGGCAGCCCGCGCGCCGCGCTGGAGCGGCTGCCCGATCTCGCCCGCCGCGGCGGCGCGGCGCGATCGGGGCGCATCTGCAGTGCGGATGAAGCAAAGGCCGAGCTCGCCGCGAGCCGCAAGTTCGGCATCGCCTGGCGCGCGCCCGGCGAGGACGGCTATCCGGCGCGGCTGGCGATGATCGACGATGCGCCGCCGCTGCTCGCGGTGCGCGGCGACACCAAATCCCTGATGCGGCCGATGATCGCGATCGTCGGCTCGCGCAACGCCTCCGGCGCCGGACTTAAATTCGCCGGCCAGCTCGCGCGCGAGCTCGGCGAAGCCGGCTTCGTGGTCATCTCCGGGCTCGCCCGCGGCGTCGACCAGGCCGCGCATCGCACCAGCGTCGAGAGCGGCACGATCGCCGTGCTCGCCGGCGGCCACGACTGCATCTATCCGCCCGAGCATGGCGACCTGCTCGCCGCGATCCTCGACCACGCGGGTGCGGCGATCTCCGAAATGCCGCTCGGCCACGAGCCGCGCGCCCGCGACTTTCCCCGTCGCAACCGGCTGATTTCGGGCGCCTCGCTCGGGGTCGTCGTGGTCGAGGCGGCGCACCGCTCGGGCTCGCTGATCACGGCACGCATGGCGGCCGAACAGGGCCGCGAGGTGTTCGCCGTCCCGGGCTCGCCGCTCGATCCGCGCGCCGCCGGCACCAACGACCTGATCAAGCAGGGCGCGACGCTCGTCACCGAAGCCGCCGACATCATCAATGCGGTTCAGCCGATCATGGAGCGGCCGCTGATGCACCCGGCGGGCGAGCCCGACAGCGAGCCGTTCGAGAGCGATCCGCAAAGCCATGATCGCGACCAGATCACCGCCCTGCTCGGCCCGGCGCCGATCTCAATCGACGACCTCGTGCGGATGTCCGGCGCCTCGCCCGCGATCGTGCGCACCGTGCTGCTGGAGCTCGAGCTCGCCGGCAAGCTCGAACGTCACGGCGGCGGATTGGTGTCGCTGGTTTAGCGTCGTCCCCAGTTGTCATTCCGGGGCGCGGCGAAGTCGCGAGCCCGGAATCCATCCATCCGCTCGCTCTGCCGCCAAATGGATTCCGGGCTCCCTCGCTCCGCTCGGGCCCCGGAATGACGAAATGGAGGCCGTACGCTAACCTTCCTTGCGCTGGTCGAACCGCGTTCGTGCCGCCTCGATCTGCTCCAGATGCGCGATGGCCCATTCTCCCAGCGCTTTCACCGGCTGTTGCAGTCCGCGACCGAGCTCGGTCAGCTCATAGTCCACCCGCGGCGGGATGGTCGGAAAGATCGTGCGCGTGACGAGGCCGTCGCGCTCGAGGCCGCGCAGCGTCAAGGTGAGCATCCGCTGCGAGATGCCGTTGATCATGCGCTTGAGCTCGTTGAAGCGCTTTGGCCCGTCGCTCAGCATCATGATGACGAACACGCTCCATTTGTCGCCGACGCGGGACAGCACGGAGGCGACCCCGCGGCAGTCTGCATGGTTGGGGTCCGGCATCGGCCTTGGATCCGGCCTCGGACTTGGCCGCGGCGGAGCGGGCAATTCGGTGTGCGCAGGTTTCAATGATGTGCCCATGGCTCAAAAAAGTGCGTTCTTGCGGGGATTTCGATAGTCACACATGTAGCGCTGGTAACAAACTTATACCAGGGTGACCTCACATGAAACTCCTCCACATCGACTCCAGCGTGCTCGGCCCCCACTCCGTCAGCCGGCAGGTTTCCGCCGCCATCGTCGATCGGCTCCGGCAGGCGACGCCCTCACTTCAAGTCGCCTACCGCGATCTGACCGAGACGCCGCTAGCCCATCTCTCCGGCTCGCACCTCGCCGCCGCGCAAGGCGCCGCCGCGCCGGCGGAGCTCGGACCAGACCTTGCCGCAAGCGCGGCGGCACTGGAGGAGTTCCTGGCCGCCGACATCGTCGTGATCGGTGCGCCCATGTACAATTTCACCATTCCGAGCCAGCTCAAGGCCTGGATTGATCGCATCCTGGTGGCGGGGAAAACCTTCAAATATGGCGCGGCCGGGCCCGAGGGACTCGCCGGCGGCAAGCGCGTGATCGTGGCCATCTCGCGCGGCGGCCACTACGGCGCAGAGACGCCCTACGCGGCCGGCGAGCATCTCGAAACTTATCTGCGCTGGGTGTTCGGCTTCATGGGAATCACCAACCTCGAATTCATCCCGGCCGACGGCATCCAACTCGGGCCGGAGCACCGCGAGAAGGCGATCGCCGGCGCGCTCCAATCGGCAACAAGCCTGCGCGCGGCCTAACCCTCGCCGCGGCGAACGCGTCGGGCGCAACGCGAATGTTGCGCCCGAGCTGGTTCGCTTGATCTGATCAGCCGCGATAGATCGGCGCGCCGCTCGGCGAGGCCACCGCGCCGCCGTCGACGAAGATCTCCTGCCCCTGCACATGCGCGGAATCATCGGAGGCGAGGAACAGCACCGTCTTCGCCACGTGATCGGTTTCACCGAGGCGGCCGAGCGGCGTCGAAAGCGCAATCCGCCTTTCGAACTCCTTCTCGGCTTCCGGCGTCGCCGTTGCAGGCCCCCAGATCGGGGTGCGGGTCGCACCCGGCGCCACGACGTTGACGCGGATGCCGCGCGGCGACAACTCCGACGCCATGATCCGCGCCATCGCCCGCACGCCGGCCTTTGCTGCGCCATAGGCCGAGTAGCCGGGAATGCCGAGCACCGAAATCACCGAGCCGTTGAGGATGATCGAGGCGTTGTCGTTGAGATGGGGCAGCGCGGATTGAACGGTGAAGAACACGCCGGTCAAATTGGTGCTGATCACCTTCTCGAACACCTCTGGCGTCGCCGATCCCAGCGGTGTGCCGCCGGCGATGCCGGCATTGGCGAACACGATATCGAACTTGCCGAACTTTTCCGCGCCCTGTTTGATCGCAGCTTCCGTCGCCGCGATGTCCGTCGCGTCCGCTGGCAGCGCGAGCGCGCTGGGCCCGAGCTCTTTCGCAGCCGCTGCCAGCGTCTCCTTGTTGCGCCCCGTGATCACCACCTTGGCGCCCTCGGCCACGAACAGTTTTGCCGTTGCCAGCCCGATGCCGCTATTGCCGCCGGTGATCAGGGCTGTCTTTCCTCGAAGTCTCACGCTCGCCTCCATTAGTTGCATGATGAAACTAGATTGCCATCTAGGCCATTTGGTTTTATGATGCAACCACACAAGCGTGTGATCGGCGCTCGCGCCGTGCGAATGCGACAGGACGAACGAGAATGGTGAAACGGACGAGCTTCGAGGGCGATGCCTGCCCGATCGCGCGGTCGCTGGAGGCGCTCGGCGACTGGTGGTCGCTCCTGATCATCCGCGAGGCGCTGTTCGGCGTCCGCCGCTTCGGCGAGTTTCAGAACAAGCTGGGCATGGCCAAGAACATCCTGGCGGCGCGGCTGCGATCGCTGGTCGACCACGGCATTCTGGAAACCGCCCCCGCCTCCGACGGGAGCGCCTATCAGGAATATGTGCTGACGCCGAAAGGCCGCGGCACCTTCCCGATCCTGGTCGCCTTGCGGCAATGGAGCGAGGAGTTCGACGACCGCCCCGAGGAGATTGCGACGATGCTGGTCGATCGCGAGAAGGGCCGTCCGGTGAAGAAGCTGGAAATGCGCGCCGAGGATGGCCGCCTGCTCACGCCGGCGGAGACCACGCTGAAGCCACGACCGTCGTCGCGACGTCGGTCGGCGTGATTGTGGCGCACTGCCCCCACGACGTCATTGCGAGGAGCGCTTGCGACGAAGCAATCCAGAATCCCACCGCGGCAAGACTCTGGATTGCTTCGCTACACTCGCAATGACGGGGAGAGAGCGGCGCTCAAGTCTCTCACGATCACCGGGGAGCCCGCTCTCACGACAGCTTGCGCTTGGTCCGTAGCCGCAGGTGCTCGTCGGCCTCGAGCTTGGTCATGCCTAAGAGATAATGCAGCACGTCCAGCTTGTGGCGCTCGGCCAGCTTGCGCAGAGCGCCGGTTTGCTCGGCGATGAAGGCCACGGCCTCATCCGCACCGCCCTCCCCCGGTTCCTCGTGACGCGTGCCCCCCGGCGCGCCGGATCCGGCGCGCGCCCGTTTTTTTCCTGGCCTGGTCACCAGTACCCCACCCGAATCCATGCCCCGACAGGACATTACGCCCACATCAACCGCAACTCCAAGGTGGTATTCTGCAACTTTTTCGATATGAAACTTTTCCCATTGCGGCGACTTTCAACACCCCACGATTTGACAGGGGCCCGCTCACCACCCATGTTCGGGTCGAAACGGCCGACCCGAATCCTTTCGCTTTCGGCCCAAGATTTTCCCGTAAGCCACTGGAACTAAATGAATATCGTCATCGTGGAGTCGCCGGCGAAAGCCAAGACGATCAACAAATATCTGGGCTCGTCCTATGAGGTTCTGGCCTCGTTCGGCCATGTCCGCGATCTCCCGGCGAAGAACGGTTCCGTCGATCCCGACGCCAATTTCAAGATGATCTGGGAGGTCGACCCCAAGGCGGCCGGCCGGCTCAACGATATCGCGAAGTCGCTGAAGGGCGCCGACCGCCTGATTCTCGCCACCGACCCCGATCGCGAGGGCGAAGCCATCTCCTGGCACGTGTTGGAGGTGATGAAGGAGAAGCGCGCGCTGAAGGATCAGAAGATCGAGCGCGTGGTGTTCAACGCCATCACCAAGCAGGCCGTCTCGGAGGCGATGAAGCATCCGCGCGAGATCGACGGCGCCCTGGTCGACGCCTACATGGCGCGCCGTGCGCTCGACTATCTGGTCGGCTTCACCCTCTCCCCCGTGCTGTGGCGCAAGCTGCCGGGCGCCCGCTCGGCCGGCCGCGTGCAGTCGGTGGCGCTGCGCCTCGTCTGCGACCGCGAGCTCGAGATCGAGAAGTTCGTAGCCCGCGAATACTGGTCGCTGATCGCGACCCTGCTCACCCCGCGGGGCGATGCCTTCGAGGCGCGCCTCGTCGGCGCCGACGGCAAGAAGATCCAACGCCTCGACATCGGCACCGGCGCGGAAGCCGAAGACTTCAAGAAGGCGCTGGAACTGGCGACTTACGCGGTCACCGCGGTCGACGCCAAGCCGGCCCGTCGCAATCCGCAGGCGCCCTTCACCACCTCGACGCTGCAGCAGGAAGCCAGCCGCAAATACGGCTTTGCGCCGGCGCATACGATGCGCATCGCCCAGCGTCTTTATGAGGGCATCGACATCGGTGGCGAGACCACCGGACTCATTACTTATATGCGTACCGACGGCGTGCAGATCGCCCCCGAGGCGATCACCCAGGCGCGCAAGGTGATCGGCGAGGATTACGGCAACGCCTACGTGCCGGATAGCCCGCGCCAATACCAGGCCAAGGCCAAGAACGCCCAGGAAGCGCACGAAGCGATCCGCCCGACCGACCTCTCGCGCCGCCCCGACAGCATGAGCCGCAAGCTCGATGCCGATCAGGCCAAGCTGTATGAGCTGATCTGGAAGCGCACCATCGCGAGCCAGATGGAATCCGCCGAGCTCGAGCGGACCACCGTCGACATCACGGCGAAGGCAGGCTCCCGTACGCTGGAGCTGCGCGCCACCGGCCAGGTCGTCAAGTTCGACGGCTTCCTCGCGCTCTACCAGGAAGGCCGCGACGACGAGGAGGACGAGGATTCCCGCCGCCTGCCCGCGATGAGCCAGGGCGAGGCCGTGAAACGGCAGAGCCTGTCCGTCACCCAGCATTTCACCGAGCCGCCGCCGCGTTTCTCGGAAGCATCTCTCGTCAAGCGCATGGAAGAGCTCGGCATCGGCCGGCCCTCGACCTATGCCTCGATCCTCCAGGTTCTGAAGGACCGCGGCTACGTCAAGCTGGAGAAGAAGCGTCTGCACGGCGAGGACAAGGGCCGCGTCGTGGTCGCCTTCCTCGAAAGCTTCTTTGCCCGCTATGTCGAGTACGACTTTACGGCGAGCCTCGAAGAGCAACTCGACCGCATCTCCAACAACGAGATCTCCTGGCAGCAGGTTCTGAAGGACTTTTGGACCGGCTTCATCGGCGCCGTCGACGACATCAAGGAGCTGCGGGTCGCCCAGGTGCTCGACGTGCTCGACGACATGCTGGGCCAGCACATCTATCCGCCCCGCGCCGATGGCGGCGATATCAGGCAGTGCCCGAACTGCGGCACCGGCCGGCTGAACCTCAAGGCCGGCAAGTTCGGCGCCTTCGTCGGCTGCTCGAACTATCCGGAATGCCGCTACACCCGTCAGCTCGCCGCCGATGGCGAGGCGACTGCTGACCGTTCGCTCGGCCAGGATCCCGACACGGGTCGCGATGTCTGGGTCAAGGCCGGCCGCTTCGGCCCCTACATCCAGCTCGGCGAGCAGAAGGATTATGAGGAAGGCGAGAAGCCCAAGCGCGCCGGCATTCCGAAGGGCACCTCGCCCGGCGACGTCGATCTCGAGCTTGCGCTGAAGCTGCTGTCGCTGCCGCGCGAGATCGGCAAGCATCCGGAGACCGGCCAGCCGATCACCGCGGGCCTCGGCCGCTTCGGACCGTTCGTGAAGCACGAGAAGACCTATGCGAGCTTAGAGGCCGGCGACGAGGTGTTCGACATCGGCCTCAATCGTGCGGTGACGCTGATCGCGGAGAAGGTTGCCAAGGGCCCGAGCCGTCGCTTCGGCGCCGATCCCGGCAAGGCGCTTGGCGATCATCCGACACTCGGCACCGTCACCGTGAAGAGCGGCCGTTACGGCGCCTATGTCACCGCCGGCGGCGTCAACGCGACCATCCCGGCCGAGTTCGAGAAGGACACCATCACGCTGCCGCAGGCGATCGCGCTGATCGACGAGCGCGCCGCCAAGGGCGGCGGCAAGCCCAAGAAGGCGGCGAAGCCGGCCAAGGCCAAGAAAGCGTCAGAGAAGGCTGCGGACGGCGAGGACGCCGCACCGAAGCCGAAGAAGCCGGCTGCGAAGAAAGCCGCGGCCAAATCCAAATCCGAATCCACCAGCAAGGCGCGCGCCGCCGTGCCGTCGACCGCAAAGACGTCGCCGACCAAGGCAGCCGCCACCAAGGCTCCGGCCAAGAAGAGTGCCGGCAAGACCTGAGATCAAGAATTAGAGGTTAAGTGAAACCAAAGACAGACCGTGGCTTTCCCGACAGGCAAGCCATCGTCGCCTTCATCAAGGCCAATCCAGGAAAGATCGGGACTCGCGACATCGCGCGCGAGTTCGGCCTGAAGAACGCCGATCGCGCCGAGCTCAGGCGCATGCTGCGCGAGCTCGCCGACGACGGCATCATCAAGAAGAAGCGCCACAAGGTCTCCGAGCCGGACGCGCTGCCGCCGACGCTGCTGGCCGACATCACCGGCCGCGACTCCGATGGCGAATTGATCGCCTGCCCCGCCGAATGGGACGAGGTCGAAAACGGCGAGCCGCCAAAGATCCTCATCGAGATGCCGCGCCGGCCGAGGCCCGGCACCGCCGCCGGCATCGGCGACCGCGCGCTGCTGCGCGTCGAGCGCAGCGATGACGACCAAGGTCCCGCCTATCGCGGCCGCATCATCAAGGTCATCGACAAGGCCAAGAGCCGCATCCTCGGCGTCTTCCGCAGCCTGCCCGAGGGCGGCGGCCGGCTCGTTCCCGTCGACAAGAAGTTCGCCGACCGCGAATTGAACATCGCCAAGGCCGACGCCGGCGGCGCTGAGGATGGCGACCTCGTCAGCGTCGACATCGTCCGCACCCGCGGCTTTGGCCTCGCCTCCGGCCGGGTGAAAGAGAAGCTCGGCTCGGTCAAGTCGGAAAAGGCGATCAGCCTGATCGCGATCTACGCCCACGACATCCCGCTGCAATTCTCCTCCGCCGCGGAGCGCGAGGCGGAAGCGGCGGAGCCGGCCAATCTGAAGGGCCGCGAGGATTGGCGCGACGTCCCGCTCATCACCATCGATCCGCCCGATGCCAAGGATCACGACGACGCCGTGCATGCCGAGCCCGATCCGGATCCCAACAACAAGGGCGGCTTCATCGTCAACGTCGCCATCGCCGATGTCAGCTTCTACGTGCGGCCGGGCACGGCGCTCGACCGCGACGCGCTCGATCGCGGCAACTCGGTCTATTTCCCCGACCGCGTCGTGCCGATGCTGCCCGAGCGCATCTCCAACAATCTCTGCTCGCTGGTTCCCGGCGAGCCGCGCGGCGCGCTGGCGGTGCGCATGGTGCTCGGATCCGACGGCCGCAAGCGCTCGCACAGTTTTCATCGCATCCTGATGCGTTCGGCCGCCAAGCTCGCTTACGCGCAGGCGCAGGCCGCGATCGACGGCCGGCCTGACGACACCACCGGCCCCCTGCTCGATCCGATCCTGAGGCCGCTCTATGCCGCCTATGCCTGCGCCAAGCGCGCGCGTGACGAGCGCGATCCGCTCAATCTCGATCTGCCCGAGCGCAAGATCCTCCTGAAGAGCGACGGCACCGTGGACCGCGTCGTGGTCCCCGAGCGTCTCGATGCGCACAAGCTGATCGAGGAGTTCATGATCCTCGCCAACGTCGCCGCAGCGGAGACATTGGAGAAGAAATCGCTGCCGCTGATCTACCGCGTGCACGACGAGCCGACCTTGGAGAAGGTTCACGCGCTCGCGGAATTCCTGGAGACGCTGGACGTTCCCTTCGCCAAGTCCGGCGCGCTCCGTCCGACCACGTTCAACCGCGTGCTGGCTCAGCTTGAAGGCCACGACTATTACCCGCTGGTGAGCGAGGTGGTGCTGCGCGCGCAGGCGCAGGCCGAATATTCCTCGGAGAATTACGGTCACTTCGGCCTGAACCTGCGGCGCTATGCGCATTTCACCTCGCCGATCCGCCGCTATGCCGACCTCGTCGTGCACCGCGCGCTGGTCCGTGCGCTTGGCCTTGGCGAAGGCGCCCTGCCCGATAGCGAGACGCCGGAAAGCTTGAGCGAAGTCGCCGCGCATATCTCGCTGACCGAGCGGCGCGCCATGAAGGCGGAGCGCGAGACCGTCGATCGCCTGATCGCCCATCACCTCGCCGATCGCATCGGCGCCAGCTTCCAGGGCCGCGTTTCCGGCGTCACCCGCGCCGGCCTGTTCGTGAAGCTCTCCGAGACCGGCGCTGACGGCTTGATCCCGATCCGATCCCTCGGCACGGAATATTTCAACTATGACGAGGGCCGCCATGCACTCGTCGGCACACGCAGCGGCACCATGTACCAGCTCGGCGACGTCGTCGACGTCCGCCTGATCGAGGCCGCTCCGATCGCGGGTGCGCTGCGCTTCGAGCTGCTGTCGTCGGAGAGCGACAGCGGCCCGCGCCAGCGCAGGCCGCTCCGTCCGCAGCGCAAATCGTCCAAGCCGCATCCCGGACGCAGCCCGGAGCGAAAACGCAAGCCGGAGAAGCAAAAGTCCGGCAAGGGGAAGAAGGCGAAAGGAAAGAACAAGGGTAAGGGCAAGAAGGGCAAGGCGTGGTGACGATGAGGACGGCCCCGAAGGTCTGGACGCGCGAGAGCGGCCTCGTCGAGAAGCGCGACGTCTGGTCGGCAATGAAGCGCGGATTCCGCGGCCGCTGCCCGCGCTGCGGCGACGGCAAGCTGTTCCGCGCCTTCCTGAAGACCGCCGATCATTGCGCCAGATGCGGCCTCGACTTCACGCCGCATCGCGCCGACGATCTGCCGGCCTATCTCGTCATCGTCATCGTCGGCCACATCGTGGTGCCGGCCATCCTCTGGATCGAGACCAATTACTCGACCCCGGTCTGGCTCAGCTTCGCGGCCTATCTGCCCTTCACCTTCGTCGCCTCGCTCGCGCTGCTGCAGCCCGTGAAGGGAGCTGTGGTCGGCTTGCAATGGGCTCTGCGCATGCACGGGTTTGACGACAACCCTCCCGATGGTATTCCGCCTGTGTAAGCACGTAAAAGAACAGTTCGGGTGAGGACATGACCGATATTTCGCAGGCCGAGGAGAAGACCAGGGTTCACGAGGAGAAGGAAGCCGATCATCATCCTTACTTCCGCCCGAAGGATGCGGCGACGCTGATCCTGGTCGACCGCAGCGGCGCCATTCCGAAAGTGCTGGTCGGCAAGCGCCACGACAAGGTGGTGTTCATGCCGGGAAAATTCGTCTTCCCAGGCGGGCGCGTCGACAAGGCCGATTATCGCGTGCCCTGCGCTGCGCCCATCACCGCCGAGCTGGAAGCCAATCTCGCCAAGGGCAGCCCGAAGACGCCGGCCTCGCGCGCGAAATCGCTCGCCATTGCCGCCATCCGCGAAGCCTGCGAGGAGACCGGCCTCTGCCTCGGCCGCAAGGCCGAAGGCAAAGTGCCGAGGCTCGAAGGCCCCTGGCAGCCGTTCGCGGATGCGGGCCTGCTGCCTGATCCCTCCAGCCTGTTCCTGATCGCGCGCGCGATCACCCCGCCCGGCCGCGTCAAGCGCTTCGACACGCGTTTCTTCACCGCCGATGCCTCCGCGATCACCCACCGCGTCGAAGGCGTGATCCATGCCGATGCGGAGCTGGTCGAGCTGGTCTGGGTCGAGCTCGGCTCAAAACCGCTCGCCGACCTGCATCCGATGACGCGCAACGTGCTCAACGAACTCGACACCCGCCTTGCCACCGGCCCGCTCCGCCACGACGCGCCGGTGCCGTTCTTCCACTTCTACGGCGGCAGGATGCAGAAGGATGTTTTGAGCTAGGTGGCTATTCGGCGTCGTTGTGGACGCCCAAAGCTCTCTCCGTCATTCCGGGGCGCGCGCAGCGCGAACTACGATGCGCAATTGCGCATCTGAGAATCCATCGCTCGGTAGTCTTTGCAGCCCAATGGATTCCGGGCTCGCCGCTCCGCGGCGCCCCGGAATGACGTGCTGAGAGATCTGCGAAAAACAAAATATTCTTCCCGCCTCACCCGATGGCGGAGTTCCGCCGCGTCCCTATGTCTTTCCGAGCGTCACCAAGAAGGATACCGGGCGATGGCACAACGGCAACTCAAGCTTGGCGCGTTCATGCGCCCGATCAGCATCCACACCGGCGCCTGGCGCTATCCCGGGGCCTGGCCCGACGCCAATTTCAACTTCTCGCACATCAAGACGCTGATCCGAAAGCTCGAGGCCGGCAAGTTCGACGCCTTCTTCATGGCCGATCACCTCGCCGTGCTGAACATGCCGATCAACGCGCTCAAGCGCAGCCACACGGTGACATCCTTCGAGCCGTTCACCCTGCTGTCGGCTTTGTCAGCCGTGACCGAGCGCATCGGCCTGATCGCGACCGGCTCGACCACCTTTGACGAGCCCTATCACGTCGCGCGCCGCTTCGCCTCGCTCGACCATCTCAGCGGCGGCCGCGCCGGCTGGAACATCGTCACCACCTCGAACCCGGACGCGGCGCTGAATTTCGGCCTCGACGATCACATGGAGCACGCCGAGCGCTACAAGCGCGCCCGCGAGTTCTACGACGTCGTCACCGGCCTCTGGGACTCCTTCGCCGACGATGCCTTCATGCGCGACGTCGAGAGCGGCCTGTTCTTCGATCCCGCCAGGATGCACACCCTCGACCACAAGGGCAAATACTTCAAAGTGCGCGGCCCCCTCAACATCGCCCGCCCCGTGCAAGGCTGGCCCCTAATCGTGCAGGCCGGCGCCTCCGAAGACGGCAAGCAGCTCGCCGCCGAGACCGCGGAAGCGGTGTTCACCGGCGGCGGCAGCCTCGCCGACGGCCAAAAGCTCTATGCCGACATCAAGGGCCGCATGGAGAGGATCGGCCGCGACCCCGAGCACCTGAAGATCCTCCCCGGCGCCTTCGTCGTCGTGGGCGACAGCGTGGACGAGGCCAAGGAGAAGCGCGCTTTGCTCGACAGCCGCGTGCACTACGACAGCGCCATTGCCTCGCTCTCCGTCATCCTCGGCACCGATGCCTCCGGCTTCGATCCCGATGGGCCGCTTCCCGAAATCCCCGAGACCAATGCCAGCAAGAGCGGCCGGCAGCGCCTGGTCGATCTCGCCGCCCGCGAGAAGCTCACCGTGCGCCAGCTCGCCCAGCGCGTCGGCGGCTATGGTGGGCTGTCCTTCGTCGGCACCGCCAAGACCATCGCCGACCAGATGGAGGAATGGCTGGTCGGGCGCGGCTCGGACGGCTTCAACATCATGTTCCCGTTCCTGCCCGCCGGCCTCGACGATTTCGTCGACAAGGTGGTCCCGGAGCTGCAGAAGCGCAGGATTTTCCGCAAAGAGTATGAAGGGCCCACTTTGAGGGAGAATCTGGGCCTGCCGCGGCCGAAAAACCGGTTCTTCGAGGCCTAATGGGCCCCATTTGAGCGGTTTCGGCCCCCTAAAACCTTGACTTCCGGCCGTTTCTGACTAGGTTGCCGGCCAACGCGGGCCGTTTGGCCGGCTCCAGATTCCCCTGATATTCTGAGGTTCAGAACATGGCCAAAGCGGTCACCATCAAGGTCAAGCTCGTGTCCTCGGCCGACACCGGCTTCTACTACGTCGCCAAGAAGAATTCGCGCACCATGACCGACAAGCTGGTCAAGAAGAAGTACGACCCGGTCGCGCGCAAGCACGTCGAATTCCGCGAAGCCAAGATCAAGTAAGATCGCGGCGTAGCGCTAAGGATTTCCGCGGGGCCCTTGCGGGCCCCGTTGTCATTTCGGCTCACGTGTCCCTGCGCGCGTGCCCTGCTGCCGAGCGCTGCGCTGCTTAGCGCAGCGAAGCAAATCTGGACCGTCTCTGCGGGATCACACGTGCGACACTCGGACGTGAGGAGAGGAACTGGCTTGAATCGTCGTTGTTGAGCCAGGGTCGTCAAGCGGCTATCTTTCGAGAGCGAGCCTCTGGTGTTACCGCTCGGCTGACATGATGGGAGAATCGCATGCGCACCGCCTTACTCATTGTCGTCATGGTCATCGGATTTTCTTCCGCAGCAAACGCTCAGTATGACTATCCCTGGTGCGTTTTTGGCGGAGGGCTCGGCGCTTCCGGAGACTGCATGTATTCGACGCGAGAACAGTGCCTCGCCTCGGCATCCGGGCGATCGAACACGTATTGCGATATAAACCCGCGCGTGAGGTTCAAGCAGCCGGCTCCGCCGCGGCCGCGCTGATCATGGTGCGCGCGCTTGCCTGTCTGCTCTTCGTCCTGATCACCATGTCCGCGCCCGGTCCGGCCGCAGCGCAGCGGTTCGGCGGCAACTTTCCGGTCTGTCTGCAGGAGTGGGAATGGGGCGGCGGCACCTACATTTCGTGCCAGTATCGTTCATTTGACGAATGCAGAGCCAGCGCTGCGGGCCGTTCGGCGATGTGCCTGGACAATCCTTATGTGCAACGCGCGCCCAACCCGGGGCGCAGCGCGCGTCCTCGATAGGGCAATGTAGCTAGCGCCGCCGTCCGCCTACGCCGTCCGCAGCACCGGCGCCGGCGGCTGCGACGGCTTGATCAGCGCGAACGCGACCTGCACGATGCCGCCGGCAAGGCCGAGCGCCACGCCGATGCGCCAGGCCATGGTGTAGGAGCCGAGCGCGTCGTAGAGCAGCCCGCCTCCATAGGCGCCGAGGAAGCTGCCGATCTGGTGGCTCATGAAGGCGAGGCCCTGGATCATCGCCTGCCAGCGCAGGCCGAACATCTCGGCGACCGCGCCCGCGACCAGCGGGCCGACGCCCATCCACAAAAAGCCCATGATCGCGCCGAACAGCAGCGTCGAGAACGGGCTTGCCGGCAGCATGAAGTACCAGGCGAGTGCGAGCGAGCGCAGGATGTAGATCCCGCCCAAGAGGGCCAGCTTGTTCCAGCGTTGGCCGGCCCAGCCGAAGAACAGCGAGCCCAGCACGTTGAAGCCGCCGATCATGCCGAGCGTCTGCGCGCTCAGCATCGGATCGAGGCCGCAGATCGCGAGATATGACGGCAGGTGCGTGGTGAGGAACACGAGCTGCATGCCGCAGACGAGATAGGCGCAGGTCATCACCACGAAGGAGGCATTGCCGAACGCGGTCCTCGCCGCGGCTGCAGCCGTGGCATCATCGATCTCGTCGGCCGCCGGCTTCGGCAACGGAATCTTGTCGACGCGGCCTGCATACCAGGCCGCAGGAACCATCAGCACCGACATGATGACGAAGCCCGCGAGCCCGACGCGCCAGCCAAAGCCCTCGTTGAGCATCTGTCCGATTGGCGCCGACAGCAGCGCGCCGAGCGAGCCCGCGCCGGAGACGATGCCGAGCACGGTCGAGCGCACCGTTTCAGGCACCGCGCGCGCCGCCACCGACATCGCGATCGCCGCCGCGGTGCAGGCGAGCGAGGTCCCGATCAGCACGCCGGCGCCGATCATGATGCTGATCATCCCATTCGCCGTCGCCATCAGCGCGAGCCCGGCGATGTACATCAGCGCGCCCACGATCATGATCGGCCGGAAGCCGTAGCGCACCGTGAGTGCGCCGGCGGGCGGCTGGAGGAAGCCCCAGGCGAGGTTCTGCACGGCCAGTGCCAGCGTGAAATCCGAGATCGAAATGTGGATGTCGTGCGTCAGCGGCTGCATGAAGATACCGAGCGACTGCCGCAGCCCCATGCTCAGCGTCAGCATGATCGAGGCGCCAATCAGGATCGGCAACGTCGGACGCAGGACCTGCAGCAGGGGCATTTTTCTTCTCCCTTTTGGGCGCGGCACGCGTGCCGTCGTCTGCTTTTGCCGATGTTTTTGGGTACACAGACCTGTGTACTTAGGCTATAGATGGAAGTGGCTGTCAAGCGAACAGGACGCATTCCGCTGCATGGCTCCCCCGCCTGCCCCACAGACGATGAAAGAGCGGATCCTTCAGACCGCCGACAAGCTGTTCTATCTGCAAGGCATTCGCGCCATCGGCGTCGACACCATCGCGGCCGAGGTCGGCATCAGTAAGCGCACGCTCTACAACCACTTCCCGTCCAAGGACGCGCTGATCGCGGCCTATCTCGAGCGCCGCTTCGTCAGCGCACGCCCCTCCGACAAGCCGCCCGGCGAGCAGATCCTCGCAACGTTCGATTCGCTGGAGCGGCGCTTCGCGGCGAAAGACTTTCGCGGCTGCCCGTTCGTCAATGCGGTCGCCGAGCTTGGACCTCAAGACCGCGCGGTGAAGAAGATCGCGATCGCCTTCAAGGAAAGCCGCCGCCTCTGGTTTCGCGACCGCCTGACCGAGCTCGGCGTTGCCGATGCGGACGCGCTAGCGACGCAGCTCGTGCTGCTGGTCGACGGCTCGATCGCGCAGGACTTGGTGCGTGACGATCCCGCGATGGCAAGAGCCGCGAAGGAAGCGGCGAAGGTGTTGTTGCGGAATGCCGGGGTGGATGTGGGTGGTGATGCGGAGAAAGAACGCAATCGGGCAAAGTAGCCGCTGTCCCAGTATCGTCAGGTGTCATCACCCGCGAAGGCGGGTGATCCAGTATTCCAGAGGCAATTGTGATTGAACCGAGAGGCCGCGGCGTACTGGATTCTCCGCCTACGCGGGAAATGACAGCGGCGGATGTGGGACCGGCGCCAGCCTACCAATATGCTCCTGTTTTGCCCGACGGGTCAAATAACGCTGCCGCCGACGCAAGCCACCGATCTGCCCGCGCAACCCATTGATCCAATGAACGCCGGCTACTGTGCATGGGGTTGTTTTCGCAACTTTATGCGGACGGCCCTCACGCCGCGTGCGACACTACGCGGTTGCGGCCGTCGTGCTTGGCGCGGTACAGCGCGGTGTCGGCGCGCTTGAGGACGTCGGCCACCGCCTCGCCCTTTCGCTCCAGCGTGGTCAGCCCGATCGAGATCGTGACCTCGATGCGCTTGGCACCCTTGTGGATCGCGAACGGCTCGCCCGCGATCGAGCGGCGCAGGCGCTCGGCGACCATGCCGGCGACGTGGAGATCCGTCTCCGGCATCACGATGACGAATTCCTCGCCGCCGTAGCGGCAGGCGAGATCAATGCCGCGGATCGATTTGCGCACGCGCACCGCGAACTCGCGCAGCACGTCGTCGCCGGCATCGTGGCCGTAATTGTCGTTGATCGACTTGAAATAGTCGATGTCCAGGATCATCAGCGCCAGCGGCTTGCCCCTCGTCGCGGCCTGCTCGGCGAGCGTCGCCAGATGACTCTCCATGTAGCGGCGATTGTGCAGGCCGGTCAGCGCGTCGGTGATCGCCATCTCGATCGAGTTCTGCACGTTGTCGCGCAGATGGTCGGTGTAGCGGCGGCGGCGGATCTGGGTGCGGGCGCGCGCCAGGAGCTCGGTCTTGTCGATCGGGCGCAGCAGGTAGTCGTTGACGCCGATCTCGAGGCCGCGCAGCAGCCGCGTCGAGTTCTCGGGGTCGGCGATGGCCAGGATCGGCACGTGGCGCGTGCGCTCCAGCGAGCGCGCCTGGCTGCACAGGCGCAGGCCGTCGAAATTGTTGAGGTCGAGCGAGACGATCAGGAGGTCGTAATTGCCCTCGGCGGCGTGGAACAGCGCTTCCGTCGGGTTCGGCTCGACATCGATGGTGTGCTCGGCGGCGAGGATCGTCGCCAGCCGCTCATAGGAGGACTGGCGGTCGTCGACCAGCAGGATGCGGCCGCCCTTGCCGGAGTCGGCGATCGCACTGCGCTCGGGCGCCTGCATGCCGATCTCGAGCGAGGTGATGGCGCGCATGCGCAGCTCATCCGTCATCATCTTCAGCCGCGTCAGCGAGCGCACGCGCGCGATCAGCACGACGTCGGAGACGGGTTTGGTCAGGAAGTCGTCGGCACCGGCCTCGAGCCCGCGGTTGCGGTCTGCGGGGCTGTCGAGCGCGGTGACCATCACCACCGGGATGTGGTGCGTCGCCGGATCGGTCTTGAGGCGGCGGCAGACCTCGAAGCCGTCCATGTCGGGCATCATCACGTCGAGCAGGATGATGTCGCATTCGGCACGCCTTGAGATCGCGAGCGCCTCGGTGCCGTTCGCGGCGGTCATCACGTCGAAATATTCGGCGGAAAGGCGGGCCTCTAACAGCTTGACGTTGGCGGGAACGTCATCGACGACCAGGATACGCGCGGACACTGTGAACTCACTTCCTATCCGATAAAACGCCGGACCGTCTCAATGAATTTGCCGACCGAGATCGGCTTGGACAAATAGGCTTCGCAGCCGCCCTCGCGGATGCGCTCTTCGTCGCCCTTCATCGCGAACGCCGTGACCGCGACGACGGGAATGGCACGCAGCTCCGGATCGTCCTTGATCCAGCGCGTCACCTCGAGGCCGGAGACCTGCGGCAGCTGGATGTCCATCAGCACGAGGTCGGGCCGCATCTTGCGCACGAGGTCGAGCGCCTCGTAACCGTTGCTGGTGCCGGAGGTCTGGTACCCGTGCGCCTCCAACAGGTCGCGGAAGAGCTTCATGTTGAGCTCGTTGTCTTCCACGATCAGGACGGTCTTAGCCATCCCGCCCTCCTGATTGGTCCGAAGGACCGGTACATGTGACGCCTCAGACGCCGCTTGCCGGCGTTTCGAAAACTGGATTCAAACTAGCCTCAGATTCGCTTGAGTTTCGTTAAACCCGAGGGTCCACTTTCTGCGATGTGGTTTCCAGTTGCTTGTCCGGGGCCGGAAGACTTGAGCACGAGACTCGGGCATGATGATTCCAAATTAGAGACCGAAAGTTAACGGAAAGGCAAACCGTCCCCGTGAAAAAGCCTGTTCACAACCCTCGCGAAGTCGCTGAAATCGTTGCGATTCAGGCCCTGTCCTTCGTCGCGGGCGAGCCGGAGCGGCTGGGCCTGTTCCTGGCCGAGACGGGGGTCGGTCCGGAGACCCTGCGCAACGCCGCCGCGGACCCGAATTTCCTCCTCAGCGTGCTCGATTTCGTGATGCGGGACGATGCCACGGTGAAGGCTTTTGCCGAGGCCGCGGAACTGCACCCGACCAACGTTGCCGCGGCGCGGCAGGTCCTCGGCGACGCGCTCGGCGACCCCTCCTGGGAGCGCGACGTGCCGTGAGCGTCCCAGAGCCGGCCGGGCCCCGCTGCTTCTGCCGGGATTGTCTGGCCGACCTCGACATGGGCGTGCGGCGCTGCACGGCCTGCGGTTCCCCCCGCCTCGTCCGCCACCGCTCGCTCGCCGGCCTGACCATTGCCCATATCGACTGCGACGCCTTCTACGCGACGGTCGAGAAGCGCGACAACCCTGACATCGCCGACAAGCCCGTCATCATCGGCGGGGGCAAGCGCGGCGTGGTTTCGGCCGCCTGCTACATCGCGCGCACCTATGGCGTTCGCTCGGCGATGCCGATGTTCAAGGCTCTGGAAGCCTGCCCACATGCGATCGTGATCCGCCCGGACATGGCAAAGTACGTCCGGGTGGGCCGCGAGGTCCGTCAGGCCATGCAGGCGCTGACGCCGCTGGTCGAGCCGCTCTCGATCGACGAGGCCTTTCTCGATCTCTCCGGCACCGAGCGGGTGCACGGCATGATCCCCGCCAAGGTGCTGGCGCGCTTTGCCCGCAACGTCGAGCGCGACGTCGGCATTACCGTCTCGGTCGGCCTGTCCTGCAACAAGTTCCTGGCCAAGATCGCCTCCGACCTCGACAAGCCCAGAGGCTTTGCCGCGCTCGACCAGGAGGAAGCGCGGTTGATGCTGGCGGAAAAGCCGGTCGGCTTCATCTTCGGCGTCGGTCCCGCGACGCAGGAACGCCTGGTGCAGCGCGGCTTCCGCATCATCGCCGACCTGCAGAAGGCCGACGAGATCGAGATGATGCGGCAGTTTCCGAGCGACGGCCGCAGGCTGTGGCGGCTCGCCCGCGGCATCGACGACCGCCGCGTCGAGCCTGACCGCGGCGCCAAGACGATCTCCAGCGAGACGACGTTCGAGACCGATATCCGCGATTTCGCGACGCTGGAGAAGATCCTGTGGCGGCTCTGCGAGAAGACGTCGTCGCGCCTGAAGAGCAGCGAGCTCGCCGGCTCCACCGTGACGCTGAAGCTGAAGACCGCCGATTTCCGCCAGCGCACGCGCTCGCAATCGATCGCCGCCCCAACGCAGCTGGCCGCGAAGATCTTCTCGATCTGCCGCGAGATGCTGGCCAAGGAAATCGACGGCACCGCCTTCCGCCTGATGGGCGCCGGCGTCAGCGCGCTGCGCGAGGGCTCGGCGATCGATGACACCGACATGCTCGACCGCCGCGCCGCCCACGCCGAACGCGCGGTCGACAGCCTGCGCAAGAAGTTCGGCAGCGCCGCGGTGATCCGCGGCATCGCCTACGAGGGCCCGGAGAAGGCGCAGGAGTGATGACGTGTGAACGCGATCTCAATGGGCTGCTGAGACAGATGAACCCGGAGCTGCGGCCGGGCACCTTCGTATTTTGCACGATCCCGGCAGACGAGACCATTCCCGCAGCAGTCGATCCGCTCCTGATCTTCCGAGAGCGGGAGGGCACAACGGTCGTAGCACCGCTGGAGGATGCCGAACGCGCGGGGCTGCGCTACGAATTCGCCTCGCGCCTGATCACGCTCACGGTTCACTCCGCGCTCGATGCGGTCGGCTTCCTGGCGGCAATCACGGCGCGCCTCGCCGACGCCGGCATCAGCGTGAATGCCGTGTCGGCGTTCCACCACGACCATCTCTTCGTACCCGTTGACCGTGCGGATGAGGCGATAGCCGTTCTGCGCGAGATGTCCGCAGCAACGTAGGATGGGTAGAGCGCAGCGAAACCCATCCTACGGTCACGTCAATCGGCGACTGCGACCGCCTCGATCTCGATCAGCCATTCCGGCGCAGCGAGCGCGGAAACGCCGACGAGTGTGGAGGCCGGCGGCTCCATGCCTTCGAAGAAGGCCGAGCGGGCCTTGCCGATGATGGGCCGCAGCTCCGGCTTGTAGTTCACCACGAAGGTCGTGATCTTGACGATGTTGGAATAGCTCGCCCCCGCGGCCTTCAGCGCGAGGCCGAGATTCTGCATCACCTGCGTCGTCTGCGCGGCGATATCGCCCTCGCCGACGATCCGCCCCTCCTCGTCGGTCGAGACCTGGCCGGAGATGTAGATCGTGCGCGCGCCCGTCGCGGTGACGACGTGGGAATAGGCTGGATTGTGATGCAGGCCGCTGGGGCGGAGATGGTCGAGCTTCGGCATGGGCTGGCTCCCCGAGTTTGTGGTTGGGAGGGAGCGTAGCGGGAGAGTGTGACGAGAGCTAGCCCGTCATGGCGAGGAGCAACGCGGCGAGGAGAGATCTCGTAGGTGGGCAAAGGCGCACTTGCGCCGTGCCCACCATCTATCAACGATTATCGAGAGAAGCGTGGGCACGCTCCGCTTTGCCCACCCTACGGCGCTGCTCGCGACGAGAGACATAGCCCTCAATTACAGGGCTTGCTGTCCTTCACGTCGAATTTGCCCATGGCGCCGGAGATGACGAAATCGTTGTAGTCGAGCATGAGCTGGCGCGAGACACCGTTCTCGTAGAGCTCGAACGCCATCGCATAGACCGGCGTCTGCTCGCCCTCCTTCTGCTGGGCGTCGCGGTCGAAATAGCTGACGGTGACTGGCCAGCGCTTGAGCGACTTCATGTGCTCGTCCGCAGTCGACGGATCGGACGAGGTGGCACGGTCGGCGGGGATCGGCTGACCGATCACGGTCAGCGTGTTGTAGACTTTCTGGCCGTCATCGGAGCCGTCATAGACGGAGAGTTCGAGCAGCGATTTGCCTTCCCTCGCCGCTGCGATGATGCGCTGGATCTGCTCGGTCGGGAACACGATCTTGCCGTCGAGCGTGAACGTCTTCGGCGCCGGAAGCTTCAGCTTGACGTTGATGTGGTCGCCGTCGCGCTCGGCCGAGCCGTCGACGCGGCCGGCATCCGCCTCGTTCATGCGCGTCTCGATCTTGAAACGGTAGCTCTTGCCGGCGGCGTCCTCCCAGGAGTTGGAGCGGAGGTCGCTGAGCGTGACCTTGCCCTCGCCGCTGTCGAGCTCGGAGACCTGGCGGAATTCCGAGGTATAGCCCTCGCAGGCGTTCCCCGTGAAATTGTAAAGGATCCGGCCGCGGGCGCTATTGACCGAATTGGTGCGCGATTTGACGAGGCGGAGATCATACAGCGCCTGGTGCGCGAGAAACGGGCCGTTGGCGGCCTGGGCTACGTCGCCAAGGCCGACACTGGCCGCGGCAAGCGCCATCACACCGAGCGAAGTCCGGAAAAGATGCACCATGTCTGTTCCCTGAGGAAAGCGCAGATTCGACATTTTAATGACCGTTCCATTGCGCCGCAACTGAGGCCGTACACGTAAAATTGCCCCTCCACGTTGAACCTGCCCAAGCCTCAACAAAATGCAGCCCCTCCGGTTGCTTGCATGTGGCCGCACGATGGGCGAAACAGGGCGCGCCCGGCCATCCAGGGGACGCGCCGGAGCGAAGGATTTTTGGACAACGAGGTCGGACATGGCGGGCACGGTCGAGCAGAAACTGGCGGAGCAAGGCATCAAGCTGCACGAGGCCCCCTCCCCCGTCGCCAACTACGTACCCTTTGTGCGCACGGGCAACCTCCTGTTCGTCTCCGGCCAGGTCTGCTTCGACCCCGCCGGCAAGCTGATTGCCAAGGGCAAGCTGGGCGCCGGCGTCTCGATCGAGGACGGCGCCGCAGCCGCGCGCGGCTGCGCCGTCAACCTGCTGGCCCAGGTCAAGGCGGCGCTTGGCGATCTCGACAAGGTCGTACGCGTGGTGCGCCTCGGCGGCTTCATCAACTCGGCCCCGGATTTCCTGGACGGGCCGAAGGTGCTCAACGGCGCCTCCGACCTGATGGTCGCCGCCTTCGGCGACAAGGGCCGCCACGCCCGCACCACCGTCGGCGTCGCCTCGCTGCCCGCGGATGCGGCGGTCGAGGTCGAGGGCGTGTTCGAGGTCGCCTGACGCCAAATGCGCGCTCCGGATTGGCTGACAGCGCGGCCGGTCGCCCATCGCGGCCTGCATGACATTTCGCGCGGCATCGTCGAGAACATGCCGGGCGCGGTGCAGGCTGCGATTGCCGGTAATTTTGCGATCGAGGTCGATATCCAGCTCTCGGCCGACGGCGAGGCCATGGTCCATCACGACCATGCCCTGGGCCGACTCACCGGGGCCACCGGCGAGGTGATCGCAATGACCGCGACCGAGCTGAAGGCCGTCAGGTTCAAGGACACCGACGAGCGGATGATGTCGCTCGCCGACCTCTGCGCCATGGTCGCCGGACGTGTGCCCCTGCTAATCGAGGTGAAGAGCCATTTCGGTGGCGATCGCAAGCTGGTGCAGCGGATGGCCGAGGTGTTGGCCTCGTATGACGGCCCCGCCGTCGGCATGTCCTTCGATCCCGACCAGGTGCTGGCGCTGCGTGACCTGTTGCCCAACCGTCCGCGCGGCATCGTCGCGCAGCGGAGCTATGAGGACGAGTACTGGGCCAACCTCACCCAGGAACAGCGCGACAGCATGCTGTACCTGCGCCACGGCTTGCAGACCCGGCCGCATTTCGTCGCCTTCAAGGTCGACCACCTGCCGGCCCCCGCCCCCTGGATCGCCCGCAACCTGTTCGGCTGCGCCCTGCTCGGCTGGACCGTCCGCACCCCGGAGCAGCGGAGCCGGGTCGGGCGGTATGCGGACCAGATGATCTTCGAGGGGTTCGTGCCGTAGGGGCTGCTCTCTCCGCGTCATTGCGAGGAGCTCTTGCGACAAAGCAATCCAGAATGCCGCCGCGGTGACAGTCTGAATTGCTTCGCTGCGCTCGCAATGACGGCCGTGGGGGCCATTGGATCACCCCCTTGAAGTTGCTGCTGCAATGCACGATCTTGCATGCAATGGCATCATCCGAAATTACGCTCGAGGCCGTACCATCCATTGGCGAGGTATCGCCGGAGGATTGGGACGCCTGCGCCAATCCCGGCGGACGGTGCAATGGGGCTGGCGCCGGAACCTCATCCGCCCTTCCAAGCGATTCCCTCGACCTCTCAAGACCCGCCTATAACCCGTTCGTCTCCCACGCCTTTCTCTCTGCGGCCGAGAAATCGGGTTCAGCCACGATCCGGACTGGCTGGGGAGCCCGGCATCTGGTCGCCAAGCTCGGCGGACGCGTCGCCGGAATCGTCCCCTGCTATCTGAAATCGCACAGCCAGGGCGAATACGTCTTCGATCGTGGCTGGGCGGATGCCTATGAGCGTGCCGGCGGACGCTACTACCCGAAGCTCCAGGTCTCGGTTCCCTTCACGCCGGCCACGGGGCCGCGGCTGCTGGTGCGTGATGGCGTCGATCGCGAGCGCATCACCGAGGCGCTGGCGAGTGGGCTCATAGCGCTGTGCGGCGTCAGCAAGGCCTCCTCCGTCCACGTCACCTTCGCGCAGGAGTCAGAATGGAAGCTGCTCGCCGAGCACGGCTTCCTCCAGCGCACCGACCAGCAGTTCCACTGGCACAATGAGGGCTTTGCGAGCTTCGACGACTTCCTGGCGACGCTGAACTCGCGCCATCGCAAATCGATCAAGCGCGAGCGGCGCGATGCGCTCGCGGCCGGCATCACGATCCACTGGCTCACCGGCAAGGACATCACCGAGGATGCCTGGGATGCCTTCTTCGCATTCTACATGGAGACCGGCTCGCGCAAATGGGGCCGGCCGTATCTGACGCGCGAGTTCTTCTCGCTGATCGGCGAGACCATGAACGAGGACGTGCTGCTGGTGATGGCCCGCCGCAACAATCGCTGGATTGCGGGCGCGATCAACTTCATCGGCTCGGACACGCTGTTCGGCCGCAACTGGGGCGCGGTCGAGCATCACCCGTTCCTGCATTTCGAGGTCTGCTACTACCAGGCGATCGATTTCGCGATCAAGCGCGGCCTCAAACACGTCGAGGCCGGCGCGCAGGGCGAGCACAAGATCGCGCGCGGCTACCTGCCGCGCACCACGCATTCCGCCCACTTCATCGCCGATCCCGGCCTGCGTCGCGCCATCGACGATTACCTCAAGCGCGAGCGCGCCTATGTCGCGGAAGCCGGACGAGAGCTTGCCGAGCTCGGCCCGTTCCGCAAAGGGGCCGACGAGGCGCCTTGACGCCTCGCAATTGCTGGTGACAGTAAGCGCAAATCGTCCGAGGAGCCGCCGCCATGACCGCCTATGACAGCAACAACATCTTCGCAAAGATCCTGCGCGGCGAGCTGCCTTGCTACAAGGTGTACGAGGACGAGCACGTCGTCGCCTTCCTCGACATCATGCCGCGCGTGCCCGGTCACACGCTGGTGATCCCGAAGGCCCCTGCCCGCAACATCCTCGACATCAAGCCCGACGATTACGCCCATGTCGCCCGCGGCGCGCACAAGATCGCGGCCGCCGCGATGAAGGCGTTCGACGCCGACGGCATCACCGTGCAGCAGTTCAACGAGCCTGCCGGCGGACAGGTGGTGTTTCACCTGCACATGCACGTGATGCCCCGCCACGACGGCGTCGCCATGCTGCCGCCGGCGAGCCGCAAGGAAGACGACAAGGTGCTGCAAGAGCACGCGGCGAAGCTGATGGCGGCGTTGAAGGGATAGCCGGCGCTGCATCCTCGTCATTGCGAGGAGCTCTTGCGACGAAGCAATCCAGACTGCCTCGGTGGAGGGATTCTGGATTGCTTCGCTGCGCTCGCAATGACGGGTTAGAGCGGAGGCCCCTCACTCCGTCTCGAAATCACCCTTTTGCGGCGCGGCCAGCGGCGTGAACTCGCAGCGGTCGGGCTTGATGTCGATCAGCGGCGTATTGTCGATGCAATCGAGGCCGCGCACCAGGATGGCATTGCCCTCGATGCCGACCAGCTTGACGATCGAGGTGCCGATCGGATTGGGCCGCACCGGCGAGCGCAGCGAAAACGTGCCGCGGGTCTTCTCGTTGTTCTTCGGGCTCTGCAGGATGATGTCGCGGCGCGACTTGTCGAGCCAGTAGAGCACTTCGAGATTGCTGTAGAAATCAACGCCCTTGATCGCGGGGACGAACGGCTCGAAGATCTCGAGCCGGCATACCGGGCCATCCTGTCGTCCTTGCCGCGGCGTCTCCAGTCGCGACGTCCAGGGGGTGCGGATACGACCGATGAAGACGAGACCGGCATCTTGCGTCGGCGGCAGCTCGATGGCGAGTTCGCCCTCGCGGAGCTCCTGTTCGCGAACCATATGTTCTGTTCCCTAGCTGTTCGCCGGCGGTTTTAGCCCAACCACCACTTGCCGGCCAGCATGAAGACTTCACCCGTGACCACGCCCGCGAAGATCGAGCGGCGGGTCAGCAGGAAAACGACCAGCCCGGCAGCGACCGCGCCGTAGCGCAGAGCATCCGGCACGCTGGCCAGCGCGCCCGGCGGCTGGACCACGATCTGGGCGATGACGCCGGCCAGGATCGCGGTTGCAACGGCCCGGACCCACACCAGCAGCTCCGAGCCCTCGTCGATACCACCGCCGAACCACAGGCCCAGCATGCGCCACATCTGGTTGGGAATGACGCCGGCGACGAACAGCACGACGAGTGCCTGCCAGTCGCCGATGAGCTGCGCGTAGCTCATGCGCGTACCTCCCGCCACCAGTGCACGCCATAGGCAATCGTGCCAGCCACGAGGCCGCTGACGAGGATGTCGAGGCCGGAGTTCATTTTCGCAGCCAGCGGATAGAGCAAAACGCCGAGTGCCAGCGCGACGACGTCGGCGGCTTCGCGGCTGTTGCGCGCGGTCGAGAACAGGAACGACAGCGGCGTCAGCATCAGGATCGCGGCACCCAGCGTCTGCGTCAGATTGGCGGCGAGGAAAAAGCCCACGGTGTTGGCACAGAGGCACACCGAGACCAGACCGAAGCCAAGCCCGTTGACGAAGGCGATCCGCCGCTCGCGCGGCACCTGTGGCAGGAAGCGATGGCATTCGACCCACAGCGTCACGGCCGTGAGATGCGCCGCAAAGAACAGCTCACGCCGCCTGGTCGTCGGCGTACGCATCAGCGGCAGCACCGAGACCACCATGGGAAACAGCCTGATAGCACTGACGGTGACCGCGATTGCCGACTGGATGATGGTGGCGCCCGAACCGAGCGTGGTGATCAGAATGATTTGCGCCGGACCTGCCCAGACGAACAGCGTCGAGCACAGCGCCCAGAGCAGGCTGAAATGGGTGTCATGGGCCAGCGCACCGATGCCGAGATAAGTCGCGAACAGGACGATGGTGAGGATCGTCTGCGTGACCGAGCGCAGGCCCCAGGCAAAGGCACGCCAGGGGCTATTCCATTGCGGTGAATCGAGCGGAGGAAGCGCCACGGGAGCTTTGGCTGGTGAGGAATCGTGCCCGCATAACGGGCGAGACGGTGGCGCGCGTCAAGGAAGGGCACGGCGGGGCTGGCATGCGTGACACACCCAACGCCGTCATTCCGGGGCGCGCCACTTGGCGCGAACCCGGAATCCATCTCGCGATGGTCTCTGTGGCCCGATGGAATCTCGAGTGCGCAATTGCGCACCAAAGTCCGATGCTTCGCATCGCCCCGGAATGACCGCTAAGGCGAATGCGCTCTACCCGCTCACACCCCTGTTCCTCAGCACGAAGCACGCCCCGCCCGCCTTGCGGATACGGTTGCACAGATCATCAGCCTCGGCGCGCGTATCCGTGCCGATGCGGACCTGATAGAACGCGCGCGTGCCGCGGCTGCGCATCACCGAGGAGAGCAGGCTCGGATCGCGCTCGCCGATCACGGTGCTCAGTTTCGTCACGGCCCGGGAATACATCGTCAGCGCCCTGTTGCGGTCGAAACCGGCCGCGAGCTGGACGCCCCAGATCTTTGCGGCTGCAAGCTCGACATGCTGCTCGAGCTCGGCGACGAACGGATTGGGAGCACGCTTGAGCAGCGTCATCAGATCACGGCAGCTCGTTGGCGGCGAGCTGGGCGGTCCCTTGCCGGTGCTCCCCGCCTTGGCCCAGGCATCGACACTGGTGCCGGTGATGGCATAGACGTAGTTGCGGGTCTGCTCCGGCATCGGTCCGCTGCCGGCGAGCCATTCCTGCACCCGCCGAGGGCCGGCGTTGTAGGCGGCTGCGGCAAGGCCGAGATTGCCGAACTGGTTGCGCAGCTCGTTCAGGAATTCGGCCGACTTCGGCAAGGCCTGCACCGGATTGAAGGGATCGAGCAGCCCGCGCTCGCTAGCCGTTCCCGGCATGAACTGCGCGATCCCCTGCGCATGTTGGCCGCTGCGCGTCATGGGCCCGACCGCATCGGCCTGGAAACGGCTTTCCTGCCAGATCACGCGCGCGAAGAACTCCAGCGGCAGGTTATTGTCGCGTGCGGCGGCCTCCACGATCAGGCAGATCGACTCACGCGTGTCGCTCTCGCGGGCGTCTTTTGGTTGCTCCGCCGGCTTCGCAGGTTCCTCTGTGTTGGGAGGCGCAGCGGGGGCCGGCGTCTCCTCTGCGAGCGCCGGCGACTGCACCAGGATCTGGCACAAGACAGCAATGACCCGAACTATTCGCATGGCATTGACGCTATCGGACAAATCGGACTTGACTTGGAACCAGAGCCAACTAGCAACAGACGGCAGTATCAACACCGGTCCCGCCCGATGGTGACAATCTTTTTTGATCTCGACGGCACGCTGACAAACCCGAAGCCCGGGATCACACGCTCGATCCAATATGCGCTGGAACGACTCGGCGTTCCCGTGCCGAGCGAGGACGAACTGACCTGGTGCATAGGCCCTCCGCTGCTGGCTAGCCTTCGCAAGCTCACCGGAGCCGATGAGCTCGCCGACCGCGCACTGTTGCTCTATCGCGAGCGCTTCAGCGATATCGGCCTATTCGAGAACGAGGCTTACAGCGGAATTACGGACACGTTATCTTCGCTCGCAGCGACACGTCAGCGCATGTTCGTGGCGACCAGCAAGCCCGCCGTCTACGCCAGCCGCATCGTCGATCATTTCGGCTTGAAGCCGTATTTCGAACGCGTGTTCGGCTCCGAGCTCGACGGCACGCGTGTCGACAAGCGCGACCTGCTCCGCTACGCGCTCGACGAGGCCAGCGTCGATGCGAACAGCGCGATCATGATCGGCGACCGCAGCCACGACGTGGTCGGCGCCAGGACCAACGGGATGACCGCCATCGGCGTGCTCTACGGCTACGGCAGCGAGGCCGAGCTGCGGGAGGCCGGCGCGCATCACATCTGCGCGGCACATCCCGAGCTGCTCGGCCATTGTGTCGCTTAGGTGCTGACCGTTTCGACCGCCGCCAGCATGCCTGTCTTCGGGTGACAGTTCAGATATTCGAAGAACTGTTCGTCGGCGGCCGCCACCGTCACCTCGTGATAGAGCCGCAGCTTGGCTGACGGCCCAAGCGTCGACAGATATTTCATTGCCGCGCCGAAGATCCTGACATGGGTCGGATGCGACTCGGCCCAGCGTTCGAGCGCGGCGAGGCTCTTCCACCAGCTCTGACCGTAGGACCTCTCGCTGACGCTTCCGTCGGCCGCGAGCACCCGCATATAGCGGTTGGCATAGCAGCCAATCGCGAGGCCATCATCGCGCAGAAAATCCATGCCCTCGCGTAGCACCGGTTCGACGTCGTCGAGATAGAGCTTTCGCTCGGATGCTGCGGTATCGCTCCAGTCCTGCCCGGAGCGGATCAGGCAGAGATTATCGTGCGCCACGACTCGCAGCCGCGCGCCGTCGCGGACCAGCTCTGGAGTCCCCGCGGGCGCCATGGCATCGGTCTGCGACAGCGGTATGCGATCGCGCATGCCGCCCCAATAGGCGTGCTCCTGCACCTCACCGCTCATGCCCTCCGCAACGACGGCGATACCTTCCGGCCGATCGGCCGAAGAGAACAGCGTCTCGTGACGGGCAACGCTAGGACGCAGCACCTCGATGAAGCTACCGATGCCTTCGCGTTGCCGCCCGGTCCACATCTCGCGAGCCCGCGCGAACCAGGCATCAAATCGCGCGAGATCGTCCCAATAAGCGACCGTGACAACATTCTCGGAGCCGGACTGATCTGTATAGCTTGCCCGGTCCCAATGCGACGGACCGCCATCCATTGCAAACAGTCCTGCGAGTTCTTTCAACGCGTCCATTGCTGCCGCGGGTGCAGCACCACCATACTGGACACCGAAATAGGTCATCACGACGCGGCTGACCGAAGGCTTGTAGCGCGCCACGAAGGAGGGATATGGCGGCTGGTAATCGTCCGGCACGCGCTTATGGCGCGTGCGTGGGGTTTCGAGATGCGCAGGAATTGCGGATTCCATGGCCGTGTCCTCCCGTGATCGCGGCGATCAGCTTGCCGCCGCCGCAATGTCCATGGGCTCGACGGTGTCGACCGGCAGCGCGAACTGCTCGACGCGCTGGTATCGCTTCTTGTTGAGCAGCAGCCGTGTGACGTCCGGCCGCGAATAATGTCCGGCGGGATCGGCGGCGTTCTTCGCAACGCCAATGGCGCCGAGATCGATCTCTGCGATCAGCAGGCCCTCCTGATCGGGCGCCAGCTTCTCCCCGATCTGACTGCCGTCGGGGCCGTAGATGGCCGCAAAGCCGCCGCCCGCATGCAGCAGCGCATTCTTGTCCGGGCGGTCGCAGAGCTCGTCGATCATGGCCTGCGAGACGGTGGCGCAAGGCGCGAGCACGAAGCAGGAGCCTTCCACCGCATAGACGCGCGAAGCCGCGTTGTTGACCTCGGCCCCTAACGCCGGCGCGAAGGGATCGTAGAGCGAGAAGCTCGGCCAGGCCGCGACATGGACCTGCTCGTTCTGAGCGTACATCGCGTATTTCGACAGCGGCTGCAGATGCTCCCAGCAGCACAGAGCGCCCAGCCGGCCGATGTCGGGCCGGGCATGCACGGCGAGGTCGCTGCCGTCGCCTTCGCCATAGACCGTGCGCTCGGCATGGGTCGGCCGCAGCTTGCGGCGCTTTGCGATGGTCTCGCCATCAGGGCCGATCAGCCATTGCGCGAGGTAAAGGCTGCCGCCGTCGCGCTCGGACAGGCCGATCACGGCGGTGAGCTTTGCCTTGCGCACGGCCTCACGCAGGCGCTCAGCCTGTGGGCTGTCATAGGATAGCGAATTGTCGAAATAGCGCTGCACGAAGCCTCGCCCGATCGCCCAGGCAGGCGAGTCCAGCCAGATGTGCCAGGGGTAACCGGGGATGAAAGCTTCCGGAAACGCGATCAGCTTGGCGCCCTTTTCCGCGGCCTCCCCGATCAGCGCGATCGACTTGTCGATCGAGGCGTCGAGGTCGAGCCAGGCCGGCGCCGCCTGAACCACCGCAACCTTGTATTTCGGATGCTCGATGCCCATTCCTGCCTCCATTGCCGGTTGATCGGAAGCCACGTCCGATGCAGTCTATTTGGCCAAGCCGGGCGGCCGGCCGCTCGACCACGACGGCACAAAAACTCGACCGGACGCGCGACCGACCGGTACGGGATTTGCCTCCGGTCAGGCTGGATCCCAGGCGATTTTGCAGGGTGTGTGAAAGGGAGGCTTGCCGATGCCAATCCAGTTCACGACGGACGGCAGTCCCGGCTATCGGCGGCTCGCTCTCTGGCAGGACATCGTCTGCGACGTCTTCGTCGGGCTCGACTGCAAGTCGGACCTCGGTAGCGCCTTTCGCGGGTCGGTCACCCAGGCTTCGCTCGGCAAAGCCGTCTGCTCCGAAGTCTGCTCCGACCGCCAGCACGTATTCCGCACGCCGTCGCGTATCGCGCGTTCAAACCAAGATTTTGTTCTCGTCGCACTCGGCAATCGCGGCAACGGTGGCGTGGTGCAGGACGGGCGCGAGACCGTGATCCGGCCAGGCGAGTTCGCGCTCTACGACACCACGCGCCCATACGAGCTGAAGTTCAACGACAGCTTTACGCAAACCATTTTCAAGGTACCACGCGAGATGCTGCAGCGGCGGCTCGCCGGCACCGAGACGCTGACCGCAATGTCATTCGGCGCCGACGCACCGCTCGAGCGGCTCGTCTATGATTTCATTGTCCGGCTCTGCCAGAATGCGGATAGTTTGAGTCAGGATACGGCCACCGCGCTGTCGGAGCAGGCAGTTGATCTGCTGGCGATGGCATTGAGCGAGCGGCTCGGCAAGTCATCGCTGCCATCCTCGACCCACCGCTCGGCCCTGCTCTACCGAGTGAAGGCGCACATCCGCGCGCACCTCGCCGATCCCGATCTCTCGCTCGCTGAAACCGCAGCCGCGCTCGGCATCTCGCCGCGCTATGTCAACGATCTTCTCGCAGACGAGGACACCTCCTTCCAGCGCCACGTCCTTGCCGAACGCCTCGCCCGATGCCGGAGAGATCTCGCCTCGCCACTGCTCGCCCATCGCCACATCAGCGAGATCGCCTTCGCCTGGGGCTTCAACGACCTCTCGCATTTCGGCAGGGTCTTTCGCGAGCATTTCGGGATGTCGCCGCGCGACTTCCGGCAGAGCCAGTTGCGGCATTGACGCCCCTACGGCGCGAGCCTATCGCTCGGAGAGGCGACACGGGCCTTCATCGCCGCACTCATTGGAAGCCGGAGGTTCTGTCCCTTCGGCGGAATCGGCGCCTCGAACCATTTGGCATAGAGCTTGTCGAACGCGCCGGAGGCCATGTTCTCCTTGATCGCGGTGTCGACCAAGGCCTTGAACTCGGGATCTTCCCGACGGGTCATCAATCCGTAATAGGACGGCGCATAGGTCGCGCCCAGCATCCGGAAGGCGTTCGGATCGGAGGCGTTAGCGACGAGCCCGGCGATCAGGATGTCGTCCTCGAACCACGCCGCGGCGCGGCCCGTCCCCAGCATCAGCAGCGACTCGGCGTGATCCTTGGCCTGGATGATCGTCACGTTCAGTTTCTGCTCGTCGAGAACCTGCTTTGCGACCGCAACGTTCAACGAGCCCTGCGTGATGACGACCGTCTGCAAGTCGAGCCCTTTCGGCTCCATCACCCCCGACGCCGTAGACACCAGCCAGCGCGGCGATGCCACATAGGTCGCAACGGAGAACGAAACCTGCATCTGACGTTCCGCGGTGTTGGTCGTGCTGCCGCACTCGACGTCGATGGTGCCGTTCTGGAGCAGCGGAATGCGATTGGACGCATTCACCGGGACGTAGTCGATCCCCAGCTCCGGCCGCTGCAGCACGATCCTGATCTTGTCGGCCACCGCGGAGCAGAGATCGAGCGAAAGCCCGATCGGCTTCTGGTCCGATCCGAGATAGGCGAACGGGATGGAAGCCTCCCGATAGCCGAGGGTGATCTTGCCGACCTCTCTGATCTTGTCGAGGGTCGGGCTGGCCGCTTGCGCTGTTGGAACGTCCAACAGCGCAAGCGAAAGTGCGGCAATGGCAAGCGTCGGCGCGTGTCTACGGATCATGTCGGCCTCCGGACTGTTGATCAAGCGGCGGGATTTCGCGACAACTCTTCGAGACTTTCCGTCAAGGACCGATCCAGGATCTCGACGGCGCGGTCGATCTCCTCGGTCGAGACGGTCAGCGGCGGCGCGATGCGCCACACCGATCCGCGCTCGGGCCGGCGGCGGATGTTCATGCTCAGCCCATGTTCAAAGCACTTCTTCGTCGTCAGGCCGCCGAGCTGGTGGGCCGCGCGCCGACTGTTGCGGTCGGTGACCAGCTCGACGCCGAGCAGAAGCCCCATGCCCCTGATGTCGCCGATCTGCTCGTATTTCTGCTGAAGACCCTCGAAACGGCCGCGCAGATAGGCGCCCATGACATTGGCACGCTCGACCAGCTTCTCCTCCGCGATCACACGCAGCACCGCGAGCCCGACCTCGGCCAGCAGCGGATCGGAGACGTGGCTGGTGTAATAGGTGAAGTGATGCTCGTGCAGCTTGCTCTCGATCGCCTCGGTGGTCGACACAGCCGCGAGCGGCAGCCCCCCGCCGAGCGTTTTCGACATCGTCATGATGTCAGGCACGACACCGAAATGTTCCGATCCCGTCTTCCGACCGATGCGTCCAAACGCCGTCTGGGCCTCGTCGAAGATCAGCAGCATTCCGCGGTCGTCGGCGGCCTTACGTAGCGCCTCCATGAAGGCCTTCGGCGGCACCAGCACGCCACCGGCGCTGATCACGGGCTCGGCGATGATCGCCGCGCCCCGCCCGCTCGACTGCATGTCGAACATTTTCAGCGCCAGCTCGAGATTGGCCAGCGCGGATGCTTCCTCACTCCCCTTGTCGATGTAGGGACGATAGGCATTCGGCTCGGGGATGACGAACACGCCGGGCGGCGGCACACCATAGCCCTTGCGGTCGCTCGCCATCGAGACCGAGGCGGCGCCGCCCGTGATGCCGTGCCAGGAGCCGCCGAGGACAAGCACCTCATAGCCGCCGGTGTACATCTTGGCCATCCGGAGCGCGACTTCGGTCGCCTCCGAGCCGGTGTTGATGAAGATCGAGCGCTTGAGATCGCCGGGCAGCCAGTCCGTCGCCAGCACCTGGGCGAGCTCGGCCACCACTTCGGGGATCATCCCGCTGAAGAGATGGAACGCCTTCTTCCCGGCGCGCTCCACCGCCGCGACAATGGCAGAGTGGTTGTGGCCGATCGTCGCGCACATCTGCCCCGAGGTGAAATCGAGATAGTCGCGCCCGTCGCTGTCGGTGACGATAGTACCTTTCGCGGTCGTGAAAAGGTTCGGGAACACGTCTCCGCCGTACCGCACCAGAAATTCGTCGGCAGCTTGTTTCAGCGCTGAAGTCATTGCGTCTCCTTAAGCAAGCGGTATCTGCCGCGCGCGGAGCACGGCGCGGCGATGCGGAGCCCGCTCACCGGTCTCGGGTCAGATTGTGGGCACGAAGCTGTTGCGTCGGGGCGTTCGCGGTACGAAACTTGCCCGTGCAATGGAGAAATTCGTAACCGGGCAGACATGATGGGCGCCAGTTCAAAAAACTCAGCAGCCGATGAAGCAAGCTCAACGGGGCGACCGCGCATGCCGCCGCTGAAGGCGCTGTCGGCGTTCGAAGCCGCTTCCCGCCACGGCAGCTTCAGCCGCGCTGCCGATGAGCTCGGGGTCACGCCTTCCGCGGTCAGCCATCACATACAGAACCTCGAGGATTTTCTCGGCGTGCGCGTGTTCTCGCGGCACGCCGGCCGTGCTGTGCTCACCAATGCCGGCCGCCTCTATGCCGGCGAGATCGAGCGCGCGTTCGGCACGATCATGGGTGCGACGCGGCTGGTGGCGCCGCAATCGCAGCGCGATCATTTGTTCATCGCCAGCGGACCGAGCTTTGCCGCCAAATGGCTACAACCGCGGATCGGCAATTTCATCGGCCAGCATCCGGAGATCGGTATCAGGCTGTCTACCATCGCCGATCTGCACGATCTCGAAACCATCCGCTTCGACCTCGCGATCGCCTATGGGCGCCCACCGGTCGTGAACGACAGGCAGATAGAGCCGCTCCTGGCCGAGCGCCTGCGCCCGCTCTGCAGCCCGCGGCTGATCGAGCAGCTCGACCTGCGCGAGCCCGGCGATCTCGCCCGTGCCACGCTGATCCATTCCTCGAACGCACTGACTTGGACCGATTATCTGCGCAAGGTCACAGGCGCGAGCATCAAGGCGCGTCACGAATTGTGGTTCGACCGCTCCACCATGGCTATCGATGCAGCCGTCGAGGGTCTTGGCGTCGTGCTGGAGAGCGAGATCCTCGCCGCCGAGGAGCTGGACAAGGGCACGCTCGTCGTACCGTTCCGCCAACCCAAATTCGAAGTGGAGACGGTCTCCTACTATCTGGTGCGCTCGGCTGAGGCGAAAGGACGTAGCCATGTCAGTGCGTTCGAGGCTTGGCTGCGCGCGAAGATCTCGGCTGCAAACTTGCAGACCACGAGCGTGGCCTAGCAAATGCGGACTAGCAAAGCAGAGCCGCCATGTGAGCGCGTGATAGGACAAGGCACCCGCCTGCGCTAAACTCACCACCAAGGCCGCCACGATCATCAGCGGCCAGCCAGGGAGCACATCGATGGAATACCGACGCTTGGGCCGGTCAGGCCTCATGGTGCCGGCCTTGAGTCTGGGGACCGGCACCTTCGGCGGCGTCGGCCGTCTTGCGGCGTGGGGCACGACGGACGCGACCGAGGCGCGGCGCCTTCTGGACATCTGCCTCGAGGCGGGCGTGTCGATGTTCGACACCGCGAATGTCTATTCGCTCGGCGAATCCGAACGTGTGCTCGGGGAAGCCATCAAGGGTCGCCGCGACAAGGTCCTGATCTCGACCAAGGCGACCTTCCGCTTCGGTGACGGCCCCAACGACATTGGCTCGTCGCGGCAGCACCTGCTCAAAGCTATCGACGGTTCATTGGGCCGGCTCGGCACCGATTATATCGACCTGTTCCAGCTCCACGGCTTCGACGCCTTCACGCCGCCCGAAGAGGTGCTCTCGACTCTCGACGTGCTCGTGCGGGCCGGCAAGATCCGCTATGTCGGCGTCTCGAATTTCTCGGGCTGGCACCTGATGAAGTCGCTCGACGTCGCCGACAAGCACGGTTTCCCGCGTTACGTCGCCAACCAGACCTACTATTCACTGGTCGGGCGCGACTACGAATGGGAGTTGATGCCGCTCGGCCTCGACCAGGGGCTGGGCGCCGTGGTCTGGTCGCCGCTCGGCTGGGGGCGCCTCACCGGAAAGATCCGCCGCGGTCAGCCGAAACCGGACGTCAGCCGCCTGCCCAAGACGGCCGAATTCGGCCCGCCCGTCTCGGACGAGCATGTCTACCGTGTCGTCGATGCGATCGACGAGATCGCGAAGGAGACCGGCAAGAGCGTCTCGCAGATCGCGCTGAACTGGCTGCTGCAGCGTCCGACGGTCTCGACGCTGATCATCGGCGCACGCAACGAGACCCAGCTGCGCGAAAATCTCGGCGCGGTCGGCTGGTCCTTGACCAAGGACCAGGTCGCAAAGCTCGATGCCGCGAGCACGGTGACGCTGCCCTATCCCTACTGGCACCAGCGCGTGACCTTCAGCGACCGCAATCCACCGGCGGTGTAGGACAGCTGCATCAAGCGCGCTTGGGTAGCCGGCGCGCTGGCAACGTGGTTCCGGAACTATCGCCGCCCTGCCCTGTTGGCGCAATACTCGGCATGTGGCCGAGTCCGATTCGCCCACGATGCGCCGCTCACGATGTCGACAGCCACCATCGAGCATGCCGACGGCCTGCCGCAGCCGCAACGCAACCAGGCGGTGCTGACGATCGCCCTCGGCATCGTCATGGCGGTGGTCGACAGCACCATCGTCAATGTGGCGCTGCCGACGATCGCGGCCGATCTCGATGCGACCCCGGCCTTGTCGATCTGGATCGTCAGCGGCTACCAGCTCGCGATCACGATCTCGCTGCTGCCGCTGGCTTCGCTCGGCGAGATCGTCGGCTATCGCCGCGTCTATCTGGTCGGGTTGGCGCTGTTCACGCTGGCCTCGGCCTTCTGTGCGCTGGCCCACACGCTGCCGATGCTGACGATCGCGCGCATCCTCCAGGGTTTTGGCGCGGCCGGCATCATGAGCGTCAACGCGGCGCTGGTGCGTTTCACCTATCCGCGCAACCTGCTCGGCCGCGGCATCGGGCTCAACGCGCTCGTCGTCGCCTTTTCGGCCGCGATCGGCCCGACGCTCGCCGCCGGCATCCTCGCGGTGGGAAGCTGGCCCTGGTTGTTCGCGATCAACGTGCCGCTCGGCGTGGTGACGCTGGTGCTGGGCCTGCGCAGCCTGCCGCACACCAAGCCCGCGAGCCGCTCCTTCGACTGGCAGAGTGCGGGGCTGTCGGCGATCACGTTCGGCGTCGGCATCGCGGCGGTCGACAGCGTCGGTCATGGCCAGGCCGCGATCACCTGTCTCGTGCAATTCGCCATCGCGATCGCCGCGGGTGCGCTGCTGATCTATCGCGAGACTCACATGACCTCGCCGCTCTTGCCGATCGACCTGCTGCGCATCCCCGTGTTCGCGCTGTCGATTGCGACCTCGATCGCATCGTTCTGCGGGCAGATGCTGGCCTTCGTCGCGATCCCCTTCTATCTCCAGAGCCGCTTCGGCTATTCGGCCGTGCATATGGGCCTGTTGATCACGCCATGGCCGATCGCATTGGCGTTTGCGGCCCCCCTCGCCGGCCGGCTGGTCGAGCGTTATCCGGCCGGCCTGCTCGGCGGTATTGGGCTCACGCTATTCGCCTGCGGCCTTGCCGCGCTGGCCTTCCTGCCGGCGACGCCGACGCCGCTCGACGTGATCTGGCGGATGGCGCTCGCCGGCGCCGGCTTCGGTCTGTTCCAGACCCCCAATAACCGCACTATGATCGCAGCCGCCCCGCGCGAGCGCGCCGGCGGCGCCAGCGGCATGCTTGGGACGGCGCGCCTGCTCGGCCAGACCACCGGCGCCGCGCTGGTAGCACTGCTGCTCGGACGGTATCCCGTTGAGGGGACCAGGCTGGCGCTCCTTGTCGGCGTTGGATTTGCGCTCTGCGGCGCGATGCTGAGCATGCTGCGGCTTTCCCCAGCCGGCGCGCGCGGTGCCGAGCACGTCCGCGTGCAGGACGATCAGCGCCTGCGCGGGGACTGAAGCCGATTCACTGTACGGATAGCGCACAACAAAAAGGCCGGCTTCGCAGCCGGCCCTTTCGATTTCATCACGTGCCGATCAAACCTTGACCAGCGGCCCCTTGGAGGTCGGCCCCTTCGAGCCGCCGGGGCCACCCGGCTTGGACTTGCCGGGCGGGCGCTTGCGGGTGCCGGGCAGCTTCTCCTGCTTCGGCGTGACCGGGCCCTCGACGAATTCGAAGCCGATCTTCTCCTTGGTCTCGTCGGCCTCGTCCTTGACAAGGACGACGCGAACGTGGCCGCCACCCTTGAGCTTGCCGAACAGCACCTCGTCGGCCAGCGGCTTCTTGATGTGCTCCTGGATCACGCGGGCCATCGGACGCGCGCCCATCTGCTCGTCGTAGCCGTGCTGGACCAGCCAGGCCTTGGCCGGCTCGGACAGCTCGATGGTGACATCGCGATCGCCGAGCTGCGCCTCGAGCTGAAGCACGAACTTCTCGACCACGGTGCCGATCACCTCGACGCTGAGATGGCCGAACGAGACGATGGCATCGAGACGGTTGCGGAATTCCGGCGCGAACTGCCGGTTGATCGCCTCGTGATCGTCGCCTTCCCGCTTCGAACGGGTGAAGCCGAACGCCTGCTTGGCGAGATCCGCCGCGCCGGCATTCGTGGTCATGATCAGGATCACATTGCGGAAGTTGACCTGCTTGCCGTTGTGATCGGTGAGCCGGCCATGGTCCATGATCTGGAGCAGCACGTTATAGAGGTCGGGATGCGCCTTCTCGATTTCGTCGAGCAGCACTACGCAATGCGGATGCTGGTCGACGCCGTCGGTAAGCAGGCCGCCCTGGTCGAAGCCGACATAGCCGGGAGGCGCGCCGATCAGGCGCGACACGGTGTGCCGCTCCATGTACTCGGACATGTCGAAGCGCAGCAGCTCGACGCCGAGCGTCGCCGCGAGCTGTTTTGCCACTTCCGTCTTGCCGACGCCGGTGGGGCCAGAGAACAGATAGCAGCCGATCGGCTTCTCCGGCTCGCGCAGGCCGGCACGCGCCAGCTTGATCGAGGCGGCGAGCGATTCGATCGCCTTGTCCTGCCCGAACACGGTGCGCTTCAAGGTCTGCTCGAGATGCTTGAGCACCTCGGCGTCGTCCTTCGACACGCTCTTCGGCGGGATCCGCGCCATCGAGGCGATCGTGGTCTCGATCTCCTTGATGCCGATGGTCTTCTTGCGCTTGTTCTCGGCGACCAGCATCTGCGCCGCGCCGGACTCGTCGATCACGTCGATCGCCTTGTCGGGCAGCTTGCGGTCGTGGATGTAGCGCGAGGAGAGCTGCACCGCCGCCTCGATCGCCTCATTGGTGTACTTCAGCCGGTGATAGTCCTCGAAGTACGGCTTGAGGCCCTTGAGGATCGCGATGGCGTCCTCGACCGTCGGCTCGTTGATGTCGATCTTCTGGAAGCGCCGCACCAGCGCGCGGTCCTTCTCGAAGTGCTGGCGATATTCCTTGTAGGTGGTCGAGCCCATGCAACGGATCGTGCCCGAGGCCAGCGCCGGCTTGAGCAGGTTCGAGGCGTCCATCGCTCCGCCCGACGTCGCGCCCGCACCGATCACGGTGTGGATCTCGTCGATGAACAGGATGGCGTTGGGATGCGCCTCGAGCTCCTTGAGCACCTGCTTCAGGCGCTCCTCGAAGTCGCCGCGATAGCGCGTGCCGGCAAGCAACGTGCCCATGTCGAGCGAGAACACGGTGGCGGCCGCCAGCACCTCCGGCACTTCGCTGTCGACGATGCGCTTGGCGAGCCCTTCTGCGATCGCGGTCTTGCCGACGCCGGCTTCACCGACGAACAGCGGGTTGTTCTTCTGCCGGCGGCACAGCACCTGGATCGCGCGGTTGATTTCGGAATTGCGTCCAATCACCGGATCGATCTTGCCGTCGCGCGCCTTCTTGTTGAGGTTGACGCAATAAGTCTCGAGCGCCTCGCCCTTCTTCTTGGCGTCCTCGTTACCCTTGGTCTCGGTCTCCTCGTCGACGCCGCGCACCGGCCGCGCCTCGGAGACGCCCGGCCGCTTGGCAATGCCGTGGCTGATGTAGTTGACAGCGTCGTAACGCGTCATGTCCTGCTCCTGCAGGAAATACGCGGCATGGCTCTCGCGTTCGGCGAAGATCGCGATCAACACGTTGGCGCCGGTCACCTCTTCGCGACCGGACGACTGCACATGGATCACCGCGCGCTGGATCACGCGCTGGAAACCGGCGGTCGGCTTGGCGTCGTCGGCGCCATCCGTCACCAGGTTCTCGAATTCGGTCTCAAGGTAGTTGACGAGGCTCGTACGGAGCTTGTCGAGATCGACGCTACAGGCGCGCATGACCGCGGCTGCATCGGAGTCGTCGATCAAGGAGAGCAAGAGATGCTCGAGCGTCGCGTATTGGTGATGACGCTCATTTGCGATCGCCAGCGCACGATGCAGGGATTGTTCAAGGCTTTGGGAAAAAGTCGGCATTCGCGTCCTCTATGGCCCCCACCATCATGATCGTCATCGCCCGGTCAGGCAACAACAACCTTTGTCACATATAGTTATACAAGACCGCGGCGAAAGACCGGTTCCGCGACTCGGCGGCGACACACTTGCGGTATTTTCGATGCAAAACCCGTTCCGATTTGGGCGGGATCGGCGCCGGCGCAGAATTCCGTAGTTTTGCCGGCTGCAGCCCACCGCGCGCAGCCGCTACGCGACAATCACACTGCGGCTTGTACAGGAGCCGGCTTCAAACGCGCCGCAAGCCGTCTTACTTCTTTTCCATCACGCATTGCAGCGGGTGCTGGTGCTTGCGGGCGAAATCCATCACCTGCGTCACCTTGGTCTCGGCGATCTCGTAGGTGAACACGCCGCACTCGCCGATCCCGTGATGATGGACGTGCAGCATGATCTTGGTCGCGGCTTCGACGTCCTTGTTGAAGAACTTCTCCAGCACGTGAACGACGAACTCCATCGGCGTGTAGTCGTCGTTCAGGATCAGCACGCGATACAGGTTCGGCCGCTTGGTCTTGGGCTTGACCTTGGTGATGACCGACGTGCTCGGACCCGAGGGAGTACCCGGACGGTTGTCGTCATTGCTCATGCGAGGCGCGTCGGCAGCGGCTGGCGCGGACAGATCGAGGCTGGAAGTCAATTGCAGCATGGCACAGGCGTTCAAATTCCCCACGGAAGCGAATGGCGGTCACCGCGCGACCCCGCCCTTCGGAGCCTGGCGCAGGCGCGCCGCCTTGGATCGCCGCTCCCGGCACACGGTCGAGGCCGGATCGCTCGCCAGCAATATGGCCCTGCCCCCGGCCCGCCGCAAGCACGCGGGGGTTCAGCCCATGCGGTCGCAGCAGTCCCGATTCCCGGTCCGGGCGATCCTGATCAGGTTAATCAATCCGGAGCGATTTGACAAAAATTTCCGCCCGGCACGTTTAGAACGTGTTGACCAGGAACCCGGCCGTTAACCCGGCTGCGACGGTTTTCCGCAGAACGCTCCGGTTTTCTACGGTCCAATTTACCTGCCATTCAATGGCATGGCGCGAAATCGGGCAAAATACAGATTTCGGGGATCGTCATGTCTGGTCTGCCCCTCGTCAGCCGCCTTGGTCGACAACTCGCCCGTTTCGCAGCGGCCGAGCGAGGCAATATCGCAGTGATCTTCGCCATAGCGCTGGTACCCGTACTGGGTTTTGTCGGCGCCGCGCTGGACTACAGCCGGGCCGTCCACGCACGCACCTCGCTGCAGTCTGCGCTCGATTCCGCAGCATTGATGGTCTCCAAAGACCTCACCAACGGCATCATCTCGGAGTCCGAAGTTGAGGCCAAGGCAAAATCCTATTTTAGCGGTCTCTATACGGGTCGCCCCGGTTTGGTCTCGACCGCAGACATCCATGCCACCTACACCCCGAAGGATTCCAATGGAATTTCAAACGTCGTGGTCACCGGATCGGGCGCCATGCCGACCGATTTCATGAAGATCGCTGGCTTTCCGACGCTTGGATACAATGGCAGTTCGACTGCGGCGTGGGGAAATACGCGCATGCGGGTGGCAATGGTCCTGGATAACACGGGATCGATGGCCCAGAACGGCAAAATGACGGCCATGCAAGCCGCGGCCACGGACATGATCACCACCTTGTCCAACTACAACAAGCAGACGGGCGACGTTTACATCTCGATCATTCCATTCTCGAAAGACGTCAACGTCGGCACGACCAATGTCAATGCCTCATGGATCAACTGGACTGAATGGGAGGCCGAGCCTCCGATCCTCGTCAACAACAAGTCCAGCGCCTTCAATTCGGCCATCGGCGGGTCGAATTGCCCCTTTTCGTACTCTTCCCACGGCTTTGTCTGCATGGATCGGCCGGCTACGTTGAGCGGCGCCAACACCACCAGCAAGATACCGTCGACCGGCACCTATGCCGGGTACATCTGCCCGAGCAGAGACAATGGCAACAAGATCTCAGGCAAGTCAGGCATCTACTACAATGGTTGCTACACGACCGCCACCGGGGCGAGCGCAAGCTGCGGATCGAGCACAAGTTGCACCTGCACGGGCAGCGGCTCGGGCAAGATCTGCCATCTCTGGCGCGGCGACGGGACCACAGCAACGGCTGCGGCAGCGCCGGGTCACAACACCTGGACCGGTTGCGTCAACGACCGTGATCAGGACTACGACACCAAGAACTCCGCACCCGGTTCGGGCAGCGGGAGCCCCTCCTCCCAGTTCTATGCCGAGCAGTGGTCGGGTTGCCTTCCAGCCACCGTGTTTCCGATGAGCAACCAATGGCAGACGCTCAAGGACCAGATCGCTGCGATGGTTCCGAGCGGCAACACCAACCAGGCCATTGGTCTTGCGTGGGGATGGCAATCTCTCAGCACGACCAATCCGCCGATCTCGGCGCCGAGCAAGGCCAGCAACTACGTCTACAAGGACTACCTTGTGCTGCTGTCCGACGGCTTGAACACCCAGAACCGTTGGAGCACGAGCCAGTCCAACATCGATGCCCGGCAAGCGATCCTCTGCCAGAACATCAAAGCCGACACGGCAAACCCGGTCACGATCTTCACGATCCAGGTCAACATCAACAATGCGGACCCGAAATCTCAGGTGCTGCAGGATTGCGCGACCAATGGGAACTTCCAGATGATAACGAGCGCCTCTCAGACATCGGACGCGTTCAAGAACATCCTGACGCAGATTTCCAAGTTGCGCGTGGCGAGGTAAGTCAAGCCTGCACCGCAGACGAAAAGCCCGGCCAGTGCGGCCGGGCTTTTGATTCTAGGAACCTATTGAGCGGATCAGTTCGCGGCCGGGGTGAACTTCGACACGATGGTCTCGACCGGCTTGAACGCCTGCTTGGCGAGGTCGCTGTAGAGGCCGGCGATCTTCTGCGATTCCGCGACGAAGGTTTCGTAGGCGGAACGGGCAAAATCGGTTTGCGCTTCCATCGCCTTGTCCAGCGACTTCACGCCGGAAAGCTTCTCGACGAAGGACTTGGTGTCTTCGAACGACTTCTTCGTGTAGTCGCCATAGGCGCTGGCGATCGCCTGGAGGCCGTGCTGCACCGAGGTCGCGGAGGCAACGCACTGCTCGAACTGCTCTTTCCCGTAGCTCTGGAAGTCTTCAACCTTGAACATTTCGGAATCCTTTTCCCTGGCTCGCGTCGGGAAGCCCCGGCTCCCTGACTCCGCCCAAAATTAGTGCAACGCACAAAAAAGTCAAGAATCTTGTGCGTCGCACAAATCGGGCGCAAATCGCAGAGATTCCCGGGGTTTTCCGCAAGGGTTCCTTAAGCTTTTGGAAACCGGGCCACCCTACCTTGATTCCCTGGACGTGGTCACTTCCGCGAGCGGCCAAAAGCCGTTTGAGAACATCACCTTAGCCAGAACAGCGGCTCGGGTCCAACGTCCCCCCGCGGCCAACACCAGCGGAGGGACAGCCTGAGCAGGTAATGATCCCGGGTCCGTCGGGCACAATTTCGCCTCACGAGCCGGTGATCAAGTCAGAAACGGGGACGGGGTTCCATGCTTCGTAAAAACTTGTCTGCCTCGCGCTGGGCGCGGGTTGGCGTTTTCGGGCTTCTTACGGTCACCACCGCAGTCATCTTCACTGTCGACGCAGCCGAGGCGCGGCGCCACCGTCGACATTATGCGCACCACCGGGTGCAGCATGACGTGTCCGAGAGCTCCAGCTCGAAATTCGCGTCCATCATCATCGACGGCAATTCCGGCGCAGTGCTCCAGGCGACGAGCCCTGACGGGATCCGCCACCCGGCCTCGCTGACCAAGATCATGACGCTCTATCTGCTGTTCGAGCGCCTCGAATCCGGCAAGATGAAGCTCGACACCGAGATGCCGGTGTCCAAGCACGCCGCCGACCAGGATCCGACCAAGCTGAATCTGCGTGCCGGCCAGACCATCCGCGTCGAGGACGCGATCAAGGGCCTCGTCACCCGTTCGGCCAACGACGCAGCCGTGGTGATCGCGGAAGCGATCGCCGGTGACGAGGACGACTTCGCCCGGATGATGACGCGCAAGGCGCGCTCGCTCGGCATGTCCAGGACGGTCTACCGCAATGCCAACGGCCTTCCCAACGACGAGCAGGTCACGACCGCGCGCGACCAGGCCACGCTGGGTCGCGCCATTCAGGAGCGCTTCCCCCGCTACTATCGCTATTTCGCCACCTCGACGTTCAATTGGCGCGGACAGTCGATCCGCAACCACAATCGCCTGCTCGGCAGTGTCGAAGGCGTGGACGGCATCAAGACGGGCTACACCCGCGCCTCCGGCTTCAACCTCGTCAGCTCGATCCGCCGCGGCAACCGCCACCTGATCGGCGTGGTGCTCGGCGGCCGCAGCGGTGGCTCGCGCGACGCCATCATGCGCAACCTGCTCGCGGAGAACCTCGACAAGGGTGCGACCGTCCGCACCGTCGCCGCGGTCACGGAGCGCAACGGCACTGAAGCCAACACCGATGTCGCCGATGCCTCGGATATGCCGGCACGGCCCGCCCTGCCGGTCCAGGCCGCGGCGGTCCCTGCTCCCGAAGCCGCCCCTTCGCGGCTCGCCGCGCGTCTGTCGACGCTGGCCGCAGCGACTGCGGCGATGCCGCCCGCTCACTCCAAACCCGAAGCTCGGCCGACGGAGTCCAAGGTGGAGCCGGCGCCGCTCACCAATGGCGTGATCTCGAGCCAGCCGCTCTCCATCATCCCCGGCTCGTCCGAGCCGATGAAGCCGGTTCGGGTCAAGACCGTTCAGGTCAAGGCTGGCGCCGTGAAGGTCGCCTCCGCGGCTCCGGCCCAGGGTGGTGTCCAGGTCGTTGCGCCACCGATCACCAGCACCGTCCCGCCCCGTTCCGACGTCGCGGAAACCTCAGGTGCCGTCGTCGCCAGAGCAGATCTCATCAACAGGCCGGAGGCGGTGAGCCAGCCGGAAGCGCCGAAGGCCGAGATGGCCCGCACCGAACTGCCGCGGCAGCCGGCGGGCTTCGGTACCGGCAACGGCATTCTCGGCGTGCTGCCGGCCGCAACCGCCGCCGCACCGGCTCCCGCTCCGAAGCTCGCGTCGGCCGACCCGGCGCCGCAGCCGATCCAGATGAGCGCCACCACCAAGCCCGCCGTCACCCACAGCGGCTGGATCGTCCAGGTCGGTGCGCTGGAGAGCGAGAACGAAGCTCAGCAGCGCATCGACGCGGCCCGCAACTCCGCCCGCGGCCTGCTCAGCAAGGCGGACCCGTTCACCGAGCCGGTCGTCGCCAAGGATAATCGCAAGCTTTACCGCGCCCGCTTCGCCGGGCTTGAGCGCGATCAGGCCGAAGCCGTCTGCCGCACCTTGAAGCGTGCCGAGATCTCCTGCATCACCGTTCGCAACTGATTTCCTTCTCCGCTCCAGACCAAATGCCCGCGCCTTGCGCGGGCATTTTCGTTTTGGTGCGGCGGTGATGCGCAGGGCTTTCCGGACAAGGCTGTTCCACGACAACCTCTCGTCAAGGATTTACGGTTAAAACTTTGCTCAAGGGGATCGACCACGCCGACAAGGGCGGGCGACGGCAGACAGAGCAAACGGAGCTCACGCGGTACGGGCGTTTGTAGCGTTGGTGCCGGAGTTAGCCGTTATGCGTGCGAAGCAGAGTATCCTTGGCCTCGTTTACCCGGGCAGCGAGATACGTCGAGCCCCCCTGGTCGGGATGGAGTTTCTTCATCAGGGATTTGTGGGCCCGGCTGATGTCGTCGCGCCCCGCTCCCGGCTGCAAGCCAAGGATCTGATAGGCTTCCTCCGCCGTCATTTTGCTGCTCGCCGCCGTGCGGCGCTGCCGCCCTGCCGCATCGCCCTGCGCGTTCTGACGCCAAGCGGGAAACCGGCGGTCCAGATAGCTTTCAAGTAGGGCCACGCTCTCGGCGTCGAACGTCGGGACTATCGCGAGCAAGCCGGCGAGATCGAATTCGTCGAGATTGCGCCCGGCATGAGGCCCCGCAACGATCTGGCCGGAAAGCTGGCCGGAATCGTGGTCGAGCCGCATGTCCAGGAATTGCGAGCGCACCCGCGAGGCCTGCCCGGACGGGCGCGTCGCACCGCCGCCGAACAGCCCGCCGACATTGCCGAAGCCAGCATTCGCGAGTGGTGTCCAGCCGAGCAGGCCCGCGCCGAAAATTCCGAGCGGGATCGCAACCGCCAGCTCGCCGCGCAAGCCGGTGAAGGCCGCAACCGCCAGCGCCAGCACGCCGCCGCCGAACTTGAGGGTGCGCGCCAGCACCGCTGGATTGGCGGAGCGGAACATCTGGAGCAGCAGGTACAGCGTGATAACAGCGACAGCGCCGGCGATCAGGGTCATGGCCGGAATATAGTCGTGCTGTTGTCAAAAAGCATGGCGTCCAGCGCCGCAAGCCGCACCGGCCGGACCGCTATTTCATCTGGCTGATCAGCTTCGCCGCGCCACTCACGCTTCCAGCCAGCTTCAACAGCGCCTCACGTCCACCCGCGGCATAGGCCGCAGCTGCCCGCAGCAACTCGCGCAGCTGCGCCGCCGCACCGGGATCGAACCGGCACCAGGCACCGCCAGTCAGCCGCGCGATCTCGCGGAAGGCCTGTTCGGCGACCGCGTCATGGCCTTCCTGAAAGACGAATACGGGCACCTTGAGCATGCCGAGCTGGCCGGCCTTGGCGCAGAGCTCGTCGATGTCTTCCTCCATGGCATCGCCGACGAAGACCACGGCCCGCACGCCGGATGCGACTGCCTCGCGCCTGGCCTCGCTCAGGACCTTGCCGATCTGCGTATCGCCGCCGCGGCAATCGATCTTGCTCATCAGGGTCGCCAGCCTGGCGCTGTCTGAAATCCAAGCCGTGGCGCGGCACTCGTTGAGGCCGCGATAATAGACCAGCCGGATGTCGAGACTGCCGAGCGCTGCGGTCTCGCGAAACATGTCGGCCTGGAGCGCGCAGGCCATGTCCCAGGTCGGCTGCCGGCTCATGGTCGCATCCAGCGCGAAGATCAGCCGCCCCCTCGCGCCCGGGGCATGCGGCGAGAGGGTCCGCGCCTTGGCAACGAACGCGGCGATGTCTTCCGAGGTCGAGGTTTGCGCTTGCGGCAGCACGCCGTCTGCTCGCGCCGAGACGGCATCGCGGCCGCGCGGTTTGATGGGTTCGCCCGACATCGCTGCTACACCTTGCGTCAGCAGCTAATGTGGTCAGCGCATGCGGCCCGGTCAATGCGCAAAGCCTCCGCAGGCGGGCACCGGCGGAGGCTTCGAGGATTGGTGCAGTCGAGCGGTGACGTCAGCTCGGCAAGCTCTTGGAAGTCAGCCGTTCGAAATCAGCTCTTGGCAGGAGCCATCAGGGCAACCGGGCCCGGCTCGAGGATCTTGGGCGGGGCGGACTGCGTGTCGACCGGTGCGATCTCGCTGTCGGTCGCGCTCAGGAACTTGTCGAGCATGCTCTGGATCGAGCTTTTCGCCACATCCGGACCGGTGTCGCGCATGTCGTTGTGCTGGAATTCGGTCTTCACGACTTGAATGCCCGCCTTCTCGCATTCCTCGTCGGTCGGAAGCACGCCGGCGTCGGCCTTGAACTGCGGATCCTGGGAGCGGAACGACAGGATCTTGAACTTGCCGGCGGTGACGAAGGGCACGCGCAGATTGTCGAGGGTGACGACCTTCTTGACCTCGTCCGGATATTGCTTGGCGAAGTACATGGTGATGTCGCCGCCCATGGAATGGCCGACCATCGTCACCTTGTCGTAGTCGGCGTTGGGCTGAACCTTCTTCATCTCCTGCACGGCGAGATGGATGTTGGCGACACCGCGCAGGATCTGCGGCAGCCGGCCGACATAGAGCTCGCCGGGCTTGGTGACCATCGGAGGATCGGTTGGCAGATCGTGCTGCGGGCTCATGACCATGTAGCCGCGCGCAGCGAAGATGTTGGCGAGGAAGCCGTATTCGGTGTTCTTGACGGTGTTGCCGTGATTGATCACCGCGACGGGCAGCTTGATCATGCCGGCATTGGCCTGCATTTCCTTGTCGCGGCGCACCGCGATGGAAACGGGCACCGGACGGTTGTCGCGCGAGGCATCGTAGAATGTGATGGTCTCATGCCTGATCGCCCACTTGCTCGCCGTGAAATAGGCGATGCCGCAGAGGGCACTGACCGAAACCAGAACGGCAATTCCACGCTTCATTTTCGTCCTCAGCCTCAGGCCTAAGCGGCCTGAATCCCTGTTGAAAATCGTGTTCTCCGGGGCTCTTCGTCCCCTTGTCGCCTATTCCCTAATATATGTCACAGCAGCGTGACAGGAAGGCTAAATGTTGTGAATCGGCAGCCCTTTCATTGTGCGTCGCACTCGTTCCGTGAGCACCCCATTGTCATACCGCTACGTCAGGGTGCAGGTCCCTATTCGACGCAACCGATCTCGATCGGGTTCGACTCGCAGTCAATGCAGGGTGAAAACGCGCGTGGCGCACACCGGGTTCCCGCGCCAGCCGAGGGCCCGGATCGGCCGGGAGTAGCGATATACCGCGACGTCAGGCGCCGAGGATGTCGTGGACCTCGAGCGGCTTGTCGACCTGGCTGAACCACTCGGCCCGGTTGGCCGCGCGGCGGCGGCCGCGCTCGTCGAGCGGGAGCTTGAGCTGGCGGAGCAGGCTCGTCACCTCCTCCCGCGCAGTGAGATGGCCGAGATTGGGCCGCATACCGAGCGTGGCCTCGTCGATATCATCGAGGGCGGTCAGGCCGCGCGGGAAGAATTCGCGGTACACGACGCGCTCGGCGAAGCCGTCGACGTAGCGGAAGCCGAGCCGCAGCGACAGATCCTTCAGGCCCTCGGCGACGAGCTGCTTGTTGCGCGAGCCGAGCATGGACAAGCGGTTGCGCACGACGATCCAGTCGGTGGTCGCGCCGTCGAGCTGGCGTCGCTTGCGCCTGACATCACGCACCATCTCGGCGTAGTGGCTCTCGCCCGTCACTGCGTAAGTCGCGGGATCGACGGTGCCGAGCACGTCGAAATCGAGGAAGCTGTCGTTGATCGGCGTGACCAGGGTGTCGGCCATCGAATGCGCGAGCCGCATCAGATAGCTGTCGGTGCCGGGCGTATCGATGACGATGAAGTCGAAGCTGCTCTCGACCGCGGAGACGGCTTCCATGAACTGCTGGAACTCGGAATTCTCGTTCTCGGCAATCTGCATGGTGTCGCCGAGCTTGATGCAGCGATGCACCGGAAGCTCGAGGTCGAGCTTGGTACGTTGTGCCCAGGCGGACCGGTTGCCGATGTAGCGCGTGAAGCTCTGCTGGCGGCAGTCGAGGTCGATGGTGGCAACGCGCTGGCCGGCCTTCAGAAGCGCAACGGCGATGTGCAGGGCGGTGGTCGATTTGCCGGAGCCACCCTTCTCGTTGCCGAGCACGACCACGTGCGCCGAGCCGGATTGGCCTTGGCTAGCCTGCACAAGCATGGCGATCCTCAACACCCCTTGCGAATATCTTCGAGTTGACCGCGTCAGCGGTCAAGTGAAATGCGTGACAGGTAATGCAAATTGCAATGCGCCGTTCTCACGATGTATCGCGGCGCCGTCTTTCGTCTGTGATCCAGCCCACAAATGCCGCGACGTTCTACGCCACCTCGCGCGGGATGCTGTGCCGCATCCGGATGCATGGCGTCCACGATCTCCGCTTGTTAAGGTTAGCCGGCCGGGCGCGACGCCCGCACCTGCGCCGCTTCCCAATCGCCGAGTCCCGATGTCAGCAAGCCCATTGATCGCCCGCACGGTCCCTGCCCTGCGACGCGCCGTCGACAATCTCCGCAAGCGAAAGGCCACGATCGCACTGGTCCCGACCATGGGAGCGCTCCATGACGGGCATGTGTCGCTGGTTCGCCTCGCCAAGCGGCGCGCCAGCCGCGTCGTGGTGTCGATCTTCGTCAACCCGACCCAGTTCGCTCCGACCGAGGATTTCGGCGCCTATCCGCGCACCTGGAAGGCCGACATCGCCAAGCTGGCGGCCGAGGACGTCGATATCGTCTGGCACCCGGGCGTCGCGGCCATGTATCCAGAGGGGTTTGCCACCCGCATCGTGCCTGAGGGGCCGGCGCTGGCCGGCCTCGAGGACCGCTTCCGCCCGCACTTCTTCAGCGGTGTCGCCACCGTCGTCGGCAAGCTGTTCACGCAGTGCCGGCCGGATGTCGCAATCTTCGGCGAAAAGGATTTCCAGCAATTGCGGGTGGTGACGCAGATGGCGCGCGACCTCGACCTCGGCGTCAAGGTGATCGGCTCCCGCACCGTGCGCGAGCGCGACGGACTCGCGATGTCCTCGCGCAACGTCTACCTGTCGCCCGAGGAGCGCCAGACCGCCACTGTCCTCTACCGCGCCATGAGAGAGAGCGCCGGGCGCATCCGTGCCGGCGATTCGATCGCGCCGGCGATGGCCGGCGGTGCGGAGATGATCAAGGCGGCCGGCTTGGTACTCGACTATTACGAGGTCCGCCATGCCGAGACGCTGGCACCGGTCACCTCGCGCAAGGACGGCCCCCTGCGGATCCTGGTCGCGGCCAAGCTCGGCACCACCCGGCTGATCGACAATATGGCTGTTTAGAGCAGTCCGAGGTCACGCAGCTCGCGCCGCATCGGCTCCGGCATCGCCGCAATCGAGCCGGCCGCGGACTTGCCGAGATCGGCCGGCACGGAATCGTCGGTCAGATAGCGCCAGCCCTGGAACGGGCGCATCAGCCGCGGCGAGACCGAGATCACTTTCGGCTGCATCACGATCCGGCAGCGCCCGATGCCGTCCTTGTCGCGGAACGGCTCGATGCCGATGATCTTTTCGCGCGCGGCGATCTCGCCCTTGATCACCCAGTAGAGCGAGCCGCCGGCGAGGATCTCGGCGTCGCGCTTGGGCACCATGCGCGTGATGTGGATGTGATGTTGCGGCAGACCCTTCTTCTTGGCGGTCTGCATCCGTTCGGCCACCCACTCCTTCAATTCCTTGACGGAGTCGCAGCCGACGGCGAGCTTGATCAGATGGAGTGGCATGCCCAAGCATTAGCCGGGCAACCCAGCATTTGGAATGCCGATCTACTCGTTATCCGCAGGCGCGGGAGCGGCGGTCGAGGCCGGCGGCGGCGCGAGCGGAACCGGCGCCGCAGGCGCACGCGCAGCCTTTTGGGGCGGCGGCTTCTTCGCAGCCGGCGGGCTCGATGCCGGAGGCGCTGCGGCCTGTGCGGAGGCTGCGGCCGGCGCGCGCGGTGCTGCCGCCGCATTTGCCGCCGGCGCGGCCTGGCGCGTCGCCGCCGTGGGCTCCGGATTCATGATGCTCACCGGCGGCGTCGAGGACGCGCTCGGGAACTCGGCATTGGTCGGCCTGCCCGTCGGCATTGACGGCGGCAGTCCGGCGAGGGCGGCGTTGGCGGGCATCGCCGCTGCGGCTGCTGCGGGCGCGTTCCAGGTCGGCGCATAGCGCGCAACCAGGGTCTCGTAGAGATGGGAAGTCATGTTGGCGGCAACCTGCTGCTGGTCGGTCAGCGAGCGGAACGCAGCGCAATCGAACTGCGTGCAGCCGTCGCGCGCCACCAGCACATGTGCAACGAGACCATAACGATCCCGCTCGAGCGACTTGCGCAACACCTTCATGTCGAGGGTCAGGCTCTTCTCCGCCGTGGCGACATCGCCGAGCCCGGTCAGGCGGTCGATCCTGGCGGCGGTGTAGGAGACCGCCGCGGCCGCAGCGTCAGGCGCGCCGAACAGCGCCTTCTCGCAGCCGGCGCCAACGGCATCGCCGGCGAGATCGTCGAGACAGGACAGCGCGGGAAGACTCGCGCTCACCACAGCTTGCGCGCGCGCCTCGGCCGGAGCGGACGGCGCGTCCGGTCCATAGAGACGCATCGTGGCTGCGCCGGCAATCGCGATGGATAGCAGGGTAATGACGGTCAACGCCCCGTTCGCAACCGATCGGTCGGCGCGCAGCAGCGTGATCAGGAGGATAAATCCGAAGAATCCGGCAGCCGCCAGCGTCATCCACATCGGGAAGGCCGGCGAGCTCCAGATTTGGTCGAGCGAAGTGGCCCATGCCCAGTTCATGCGCGACGTCCCCTCACGCGAGCGAAGAGCGGATGGTCAAGCGAGCACCGCGAGCCGGCAACTGCCCCCGCCCACCCTTGTGAAGGTAAGCGGGCCTTTTGACGGCGGCAGAGTACAATTCCCGGGAAGCGCCTATGCACTGACGGCGTCGTCAGGAGAGCGCGAGCTGGCTTTCCTTGGCGACGCGCTCGAAGGCTTCGGTCGAGCTTTTGATCCGATACTGGCAGTCGTCGCCTTCGGTCGGGAGCAGACGGATGACTTCATACGCGCCGCTCGCAGCCGGACGCGCGACATTACTGGCCGTGAACAGGACGCGCGTTCCCACGGGGAATTTGTGCTTCAACACCCTCTCCATTACTCAAACAGCGCCCGCCTCGCCCAGTGTCCCACTGCGAGGGCCGGCCGGAAACCCGGGCGGGTGTATAGCACGCGTCCGATGCTTTTGGCCAGCGCCATGCCGGCATGGCCCGCGCACAATTTTTGCAGTTATTTCAGGATGATAACGGGACAGCCGGTGGGGCGGTGATACCGGCGGAGCTGCTTATTCCGCCGACATGTCGCAGGCCTGTCGCACCCTCCCCCCGATCGGCTGGCGCCCCCGCCGCCGGCCGGCGCCGGTCGGGCTGCCGCTCAGGCATCCTCGAACTTGGCGATGACGAGCGTTTCGGCCAGTCCATCCCGGGTCCATTCCTGGAACGCCGGCAGCGCCATCATGGTCTCCATGTAGGCCCTGGTGTCTGGCGCCACCTCGATCGCGTAGGTGCGGAAGCGGTGCACGACGGGGGCATACATGGCGTCCGCCGCACCGAAGCGGCCGAACAGGAACGGTCCCTGTGCGCCATAGCGGGTGCGGCACTCGCGCCAGATCTCCTCGATGCGCGCGACGTTCGCCTTGGCATCCGCCGACAGCGCCACGGCGCGGATCGGCCGATGCAGGTTCATGCCGCATTCGTTGCGCAGCGTCACAAAGCCGGAATGCATTTCGGCGCATACCGACCTGGCATGCGCGCGCGCGGCGACGTCGTCAGGCCAGAGCTTCGCTTCCGGATAGCGCTCGGCGATGTACTCGATGATGGCGAGCGAATCCCACACGGTGACGTCGCCGTCGACCAGCACCGGCACCTTGCCGGCGCGGCTGAAGGACAGGATCTGCGCCTTGTCGGCGGGATCGTCAGTGTAGAGCGGGATCAGCGTCTCCACGAACGGGATGTCGTTGGCGCGGAGCGCGAGCCAGGGCCGCATCGACCATGACGAGTAGTTCTTGTTGCCGATCGCGAGTTTCAGCGCAGCCATGTCACTGGTCCTTCGTTGAGTCCTGCAGTTGCAGCCGCTTTTAGCGCCATCGCCTGCCGCCAATCAATCGTTGCTGCGCCCCTTCATGCGTGGCAATCGTTGCGGTCCTTGCCAAGAGACAGACATGAGACCGACATGAGCAGGCATTGGGTCGACATTACCGCCGTCGGCTTCTTCATCATCGAATGGCTGGCCTATGCCCTGACGCTGGAGCACTCGGCCTACGGCCGCGACAGCCTGTCGGCGCGCATGAACCGTTATCGCGAGGTCTGGGTGCGCCGGCTGCTCGACCGCGAGACGCGGATGGTCGACATGCAGATCATGGCCTCGCTCCAGAGCGGCACCGCCTTCTTCGCCTCCACCAGCCTGTTCGCGCTCGGCGGCGCGCTGGCGCTGCTGCACGCCACCAACGACGCCATCACGATCCTGAGCAAGCTGCCGATCGACCTCAGCACCTCGCCGGCGATGTGGGAGCTGAAATGCGTCGGCCTCGTGCTGATCTGCGTCTACGCCTTCTTCAAGTTCGCCTGGGCCTATCGCCTGTTCAACTATGTCGCCATCCTGTTCGGCGGCATGCCGCCGGCCTCGCAGCGCGACACCCCCGAGGCTGAAGCCCACGTCATCCGCACCTCCCGCCTGTTCGAATCCGCCGGCCGCCACTTCAACCGCGGTCAGCGCGCCTTCTTCTTCGCGCTCGGCTATCTCGGCTGGTTCGTCAGCCCCTGGGTGCTGTTCGTGACCACGGCAGCGGTCGTGGTCGTGACCTGGCGGCGGCAGTTCGCGTCCAGCGCCTGGGCCGCGATGGCGCTTGAGGTGGATGGCGAAGAGGTGCGGAAGCGTGGTCATTGAGGCGGCACTCTCACGTGCACTCGTAGGATGGGTAGAGCGAAGCGAAACCCATCACGCATCCTCCTCGCCGAAGCATGATGGGTTTCGCTTCGCTCTACCCATCCTACGGCATCGCAGACATGCCTTCGCGATCTCGCGGCGCATGTCGCCCGAGCTTCGCTTGATCTCGCCGCCCTCTTGAGCCAAGAGGGCGCAGGGAAGACCGGGTGCCGGCGGCACCCGCGGTCCGCTGCGCGAAAGGCACGCGCAGGAAGAACCGCACAGCAGCATACAGGTGAAGCCCAACACACGGCCTTCCCTGCGCGATGGTCGGACGGCTTATGCCGCGCTCTCCCGGGAGCCGAGTTCTCTCTGGCCTCCCTCGCCTCGCGAATTTGAATGATGCAGTCCGCCCGGTTGGGCTCGCTCGCACCTCCGCGAAAGGCTTGACCGTAGCAACGACGGCCAGGACCACACGGTTTTGCCGTACGCACGGCCCGCCATTTCGCCGCAGTATTCCCAGCCCTGTCGACGGAGCCGGGAACTTACAAACGAGACGAAGCCTAGCAGCGCCGTTCGTCCGCACGCGGCCGCGAGCTCACAGGGACTACCCGCCCTGCCCGCACCTCTCATGCCGACGCTGCCGCGTCCACCGCAAGCCCGGCCCGCGACAATGACGACCGCATGATCGCCCCTCGAGATTGAGCCGGGATGGGCGACACATACGCCATTTCCGAATTTCGGTAAAGCGGAATATTTTTATGCGGACCGATTGACAGAGAAGCGAAACACCCTGCTCTCGTAGCCCGGATGGAGCGCGAGCGTAATCCGGGACAATTCGAGATGCCGGGCGAGCAGCCCGGACTACGCTTTGCTCCATCCGGGCTACACGACTACACGACGACGCGCTATCCGCCGAAATCCTTCGGGCTGAACGGCAGATCCAGCACCTTCCATTCCCCGTACAGATTGGCCGGCAGCATCTTGTAGGGTTGGCAGTTCTGCAGCGCGCTCGTTGCGGACTTGACGATGGCCACGCCCTTGGCGGACGGCGGCGCCTCGATCAGGATGGGCTCGCGCGCCAGCGTGCCGTCGGTGGCGAACACGGTGCGCAGCTTGACATGGACGTTGTCGGTCGGTGCGACGCCGGGCGGCAGCTTGGCGCAGCCGCGCAAGTGACGGCGAAGCTCCGCGATGACCTCGGGCGGAAGCTTCGCAGCGATTGAATCGTTGGCATCGCCGCCGTCATCCTTGGCGCCTTTCGGCTCGACCGGCAATTCGGGCGGCAAGCCCAGCATGACCCCGTACTTGATGGTGACGTCCGGTTGCGGCGTCTGATAGGCTGGCGGCGGCGCGGCCGGCGGCGGCGGCTGCGCGTTGGCCTCACGCTGCTTCGAGGCCTGCGGCTGCTTCTGCTGCGGCTCAGGCGAGGCCTGCTGTGACGGCGATGGTGCTGCCGCCTGCGGCCTGGCCGCAGGCTTCGATGCTTCCGCCTTATCCGGCTTCGGCAACTTCAGATCGGGGAGCGGCTCCGGCGGCTTCGCCTCTTCCCTCTTCTCCTCGGCCTTGGTTTCCTCCTGCGTCACCTGCTCCGGCGTGACGATGTCGACCGCGACGGTTTCGGGCGGCTGGCTATGAAATGGACGGACCTCGCTGATCACGATGATCAGCGCCACCAGCGTCAGATGGGCGATTGCCGAGGCGGCAATGTCCGTCCGTATGATCTTCCCCAGTTCCATCGACCGATCTTGGGTTGCCGCCGCGGTCCTAGCATACCCCGGGTCCCTCTCAATCCCATTTCGGGGCGAAGCCAAAGTCGGTCAGGCGTCCCTTCGGATTGGCGAGCGCGGCGATCCGGTCCATCTCGTCTTCCGACAGCTCGAAATCGAAGATCTCGATGTTCTCCGACAGGCGCTCGATGCGCGAGGTGCGCGGGATCGCAGCGACATTCTGCTGCACCAGCCAGCGCAGGCAGACCTGCGCGGCCGTCTTGCGATGGACGCGACCGATCTCGGCCAGCGTCTGGTCGGACTTGATTCGGCCCTTGGCGATCGGGCTGTAGGCGACGAGGGCAAGGCCATGCTGGTCGCAGGCCGCCCTCACCTTCGCCTGATCGAGATAGGGGTGATACTCGACCTGGTTGCAGACCAGCGGCTCCGCCGACAGCGTGACCGCCTGCTCGATCAGTGCCACGGTGAAATTGGAGACGCCGATGTGGCGGGTCAGGCCCATCGTCTTCGCATGCGAGAGCGCGCCCAGCGTCTCCACGAGCGGCACATGAGGATTGGGCCAGTGCAGCAACAACAGATCGACCGAGGGAAGCCGCAGACGAGCGAGGCTCTCCTTCACCGAGCGTTCGAGATCATGGGGTGCGAAATGGTTGGTCCAGACCTTGGTGGTGAGGAATACGTCGTCGCGGCGCACGCCGGAGGCGCGCAAGCCGTCGCCGACCTCGCGCTCATTGTCGTAGACCTGCGCGGTGTCGATATGGCGATAGCCGAGCCGTAGCGCCTGCTCGACCACGCGCGCAGCCGGCCTTCCGCTCAGCTCCCAGGTCCCGAGACCGATCGCCGGAATCCTTGCGCCATTGGCCTCGACGAACAGCATGAGGAATCCTCTTCCGTTGCGACAGCCCCAGACGTCATTATGGACCCGGTCGATGATGCTGCCAACGGAAGCCGCGGCAGCCTGGCGGGAAATTCGATGCAGGCCTAACGGGAGGTTGTGCGTCAGGCCTTGGTGTCAGGCCTTGGCGTCAGGTCTTGGCGTCAGGCCTTGGCGAGCGCCTGGAACACCGTGTCGGGGGCATGCGCGATCACCGTGAGCAGTGCGCGGGCCGGGCCGCGCGGGGCGCGTTTGCCCTGCTCCCAGTTGCGGATGGTCTCGACGGGAACGCCGAGCCTGGCGGCGAACTCTATCTGGGTCAGGCAGGCGCGCCGGCGCAGGTCGCGCACCGCGAGCGGGCCGGTGTCAGCCGGCGCCGCATTGGCCGTCGGCTGAACCGAAAGCGGCTGGACCGGAAATTCCTGCCCATCCCGCAATTCGACGATCCGTCCGTCCGCCTTCAGCCGCAGCCGCATGCCCATTCCCCCAAGCAGAGGCGATGATGCGGCAGGTCGCTTAAAGTCGGATTAAAGACGCAGCGCAGTCGCGGCACGAGGGTTAGAGTGCCCCGCCGCCTCCCCCGTCATTGCGAGGAGCCCTTGCGACGAAGCAATCCAGGATCTTTCCGCGGAGGGATTCTGGATTGCTTCGCTGCGCTCGCAATGACGTGGAGAGAGCGTGCGCCGTTCGCTACTTCAACCCGAACCAGAGCGTCGCAATCCCGAGGAAGGAGAAGAAGCCGACGACGTCGGTCACGGTGGTCACGAACGTGCCCGACGCCACCGCCGGGTCGGCCCGCACCCGCTCCAGCGCCATCGGGATCAGGATGCCGCCGAGCGCGCCGGCGACGAGGTTGCAGATGATGGCGAGCCCGATGACGATGCCGAGTCCCGGGATCTTGAACCAGGCCACCGCGGCGATGCCTGTGATCACGGCGAAGGCGAGGCCGTTGACGAGGCCGACCAGGGCCTCGCGCATCACCACGCGCCAGGCGTTGGAGGAGCCGAGCTCGCGCGTCGCCAGCGCCCGCACCGCCACCGTCATGGTCTGGGTCGCGGCATTGCCGCCCTGGCTCGCCACGATCGGCGCCAGCACCGCGAGCGCGACCATCTTCTCCAGCTGGCCCTCGAACAGGCCGAGCACGGCGGAGGCCAGGAACGCGGTGGCGAGGTTCACCAGCAGCCAGTTGAAGCGGCCGCGGGCGATGGTGAGGAACGTGTCCGACAATTCTTCGTCGCTGGTGACGCCGCCGAGCGCCTTGAGGTCCTCGTCCGCCTCCTCCTCGATGACGTCGACGACGTCGTCGACGGTGATGACGCCGACGAGGCGGTCCTGGGTGTCGAGCACCGGGGCGGCGACGAGATTGTACTTGCCGAACATGCGCGCCACCTCTTCCTGGTCCTCCAGGACGGAGACGCGGCGGCGATCCTCGTCGGTGAGCTCGGTCAGCGCCACCGGCCGGCGCGTGCGCAGGAGCACGTCGAGCGGCACCGCGCCCTGCCAGTGCTGCTCCTTGTCGACGACGTAGATCTCGTAGAAGCGGTCGGGCAGATCCGGCGTCTCGCGCATGTAGTCGATCGCCTGGCCGACGGTGAAATCCTGGGGCACGGCGATGAACTCGGTCTGCATGCGGCGGCCGGCGGAGTTTTCCGGGTACAGCAGGCTGCGCTCGAGCGCGACGCGCTCCTTGAGCGGCAGCTTCTCCAGGATCTCTTCTTGTTCCTCGGCATCGAGCGTTTCCAATAGCTCGACCGCATCGTCGGATTCGAGAACGCGGACGCCCTCGGCGACCGTCTCCGGCGGCAGCTCCTCGAGGATCTCCTCGCGCACGGTCTCGTCGACTTCGTTCAGCGCCGAGAAGTCGAAATCGCGGCCGGTGAGCTCGACCAGGCGGACGCGGTCGTCGGGCTCGAGGGCGCCGATCAGATCGCCGAGATCGGCTTCGTGCAGCTCCGCGACGCAGGCGCGCAGCGCCGCGCTGTCCCCGGCCTCGATCGCACGGGCGACCTCCTCGACGAATTCGTGACGAATTTCGCCGTCTTCATTGCGCATCGGCACGTGGTCGAGTACCGAATCCGCAGCCGATGGGGCAACGTCCAGATGTTCATCCATGGCGCGCCTCGCCGTTTGACAGGTTGGAACCGGTGGTGTGAGCTGAGGCTTCAGGCAATACCCACAAGGCAAAGCCGAGCGCAATGACAAAGATGCTGCGACTGAGGCGGACCTCGACCATGGCGGGCGCGCTCGTCGCGACCATCATCGGCAATGCCACGACGGTCATCGGCGCCGCCGAGACGGAGGCCGCCGAGTGCCCGCGCAAGGACGCGCTCGGCACCTCGCGCGTCCTCAGCGTCGATCCCAAGTCCTATCCGCGCGTGGGCCTGAAGAGCTTTCCGCAGACCCTGCCGCTGGCCGATCGCGAGGTCGTGCTGACCTTCGACGACGGGCCGAACCCGCCGACGACGTCGAAGGTGCTGGCGGCGCTGGCACAGGAATGCGTGCGCGCGACCTTTTTCCTGATCGGCCAGCACGCCTCCGAGCATCCGGACATGGTCAAGCGCATCGCCCGCGAGGGCCACACCGTCGGGCATCACTCCTACTCGCATCCGTTCATGGGGCGCATTCCGTTCGAGAAGGCCATGGCCGACATCGACCGGGGCATTGCCGCAGACGAGATGGCGCTGCACGGAGCCTCGACGACGACACCCTCGACGCCGTTCTTCCGCTTTCCCTATTTCGAGTCGACCCAATCGCAGCTCGACCTGCTCCAGTCGCGCGGCATCATTGTGTTCGGGGCCGATTTATGGGCCAGCGACTGGGAGGAGATGACGCCGGAGCAGCAATTGAAGCTGGTCACCGAGCGCCTCGCGGCGAGCGGCAAGGGCATCATCCTCTTCCACGACAACAAGGCGCGCACGGCCGCAATGATGCCGGCGTTTCTGCGGTATCTGAGGGAGAACGACTATCGGGTGGTCCACATCGTCCCGGCGGGCACATCACGGAAGAGCGCCGATACGCGCTGATGCCGGAATGTCACGCCGGGGCAAAATGGGGCGATTTGGGGCCAATTAACACTCTGTTCATGCTACCCCCTCAAAGATGAGGGCGGCTGCGGCTGAACCCTTTTGGGGCATCTCCGACCTATCTAAGCGCCAATTGCATGGGGGCAGACGAGGTTCATGATCGGAAGTAGCGTTGTTTTGCGGACGCGATCGTGGATCGTCCTCTGTCTGGGAATGCTCACCGCCGGTTCGCCGGCCGCGCTCGCAGCCGAGTGTCCCGGCCACCCCGACGCCCTCGGCACCTCCCGCACCCTCGTTGTCGATCCGCGCGAACATCCGCTGATCGGCACCATGCAGTACCGCGAGACGCTGCCGCTGAAGGACCATGAGGTCGTCCTGACCTTCGACGACGGTCCGATCCCGAAATATTCCAACCAGGTGCTCAAGATCCTCGCCGACGAATGCATCAAGGCGACCTTCTTCATCGTCGGCAACCAGGCCAAGGCCAATCCGGAAGGCGTACGCAAGCTGGTCGCGGCGGGCCATACCGTCGGCACGCACAGCATGGACCATCCGCTGACCTTCGACCGGATGCCGATCGAGAAGGCCGAGGCGGAGATCAATGGCGGCATCGAATGGACCGCGGCCGCGATGACCGATCCGTCGCAGCTCGCCCCGTTCTTCCGCATTCCCGGACTGATGCGCGCCGAGGGCATCGAGAACCATCTGATTGCGCGCGGCCTCCAGGTCTGGAGCGCCGACTTCCCGGCCGACGATTGGCGGCACGTGTCGTCCGACCGCGTCTACCAGCTCGCGATCCAGCGGCTGGAGGCCAAGGGCAAGGGCATCCTGCTGCTGCACGACATCCAGGCCCGCACGGTGGCGGCGCTGCCCAAGATCATCCGCGACCTCAAGGCGCGCGGCTATCGCATCGTGCATGTGGTGCCCGCCACGGCCGAACGGCCGGCGACGCCGACCACGCAGGTCGAATGGCTGCTGCATCCGCCAACCGAGACGACGCCGATCGCGCGCTGGCCACGTGTGCCGCATTTCGTGTTCACGCAGACCAGGACGCTGTCGGCGCCTGCGCTCGCGAACCTCAATGTGCAGGGCGAGCATCAGTCGCTGCTGCCGCGCCGGAGCCAGGGCCAGATGGACCTCGCATCCACCCTGCCCGTCCCGGGTCGCGATCTGTTCGCGATTCCGGAAGGCTCGGTCGAGGTGCTGATGTCGACGACCTCATCGCGGCGCGCCGCGACCCGGCTCGCCATGGCGGCCGAGAGGCCGCATCCGGCCAAGGACAAGGCAGCACAGGGCAGAGGCGCGAAGGGCAAGACGGCCAAGCTGCATGGGCGACGTACCGCCCAGGCGGCGCCGGCTGCAGCGGATCATGCCGCGCAGCCCGTCGACATCGTACCCAAGAGTACCGCAGCGAAGAGCGCCGCGGCCAATGGCGCGGCCTCCAAGGGCGTGCCGCCCCGTCCGACCCGCGTCGCCAGCCTGAAAAAACGCGCCTGATCTGCTATTGCCGCATGATGGCGGCGACGCAGAGCAGCACGATCAGCGCCAGGAAGAACAGGTCCATGTAGGACTTGAGCTCGCCGTCCCGCCGCAGCCGCGCGACGTCGGTGATCACCTGCTTGCGCGCGGTGGTGCTGCCCGAACCGTCGTTGATCGGAGCCTGAAGGCGCTTGGTCTCGGCCTCCAGCTTCTCGATCTTCTGGAAGAAGTAGAACGCCCGCAGCGTCGAGGCCGCGCGCATGGCGGCATAGACCAGCACCAGGATCGCCAGGATCGCCCGGTTCGGATACTTTTCCATGAAGTTCAAGCTGAAATAGACCACCGCCATGAAGGCGAAATTGGTGAGGAAGCGGTAGACGAAACTGAGAAAGACCATGCTGGCTCGAACCTTGAGGGGGTCGCAACCCTATGGTGTTGCGAAGTGCGGGATCGGGACCCAGACCGGAACGGCGAGCCTGGATACGGCCCGTCTACGCCAAGTTTGTTTCAACAAAGATACTGCCGCCCCCGCAACTGGCCGCCTTTTAGCCTGACGCGGCCATAAGGCAAGCCGGAGCATGGCCCATGGCCTCGCGCGCGCGAAGGGCCCGCAACGGCTCGATGGCGATTTGGCCGAAGGCGCGGTAAACTGTGACCGCCACCAGATGTGGGGTTCTTCCGATGTCGAAGAAGGGAATCACGGGCCACGACGACTGGGTTCTGACCGAGGCACTCGCGACCGCCCTGGTCGCGCTAGAGCAGCTCGAACCGAAGCACCAGCCGAACGCGCATATGGATGACATCCGCAAGCTGCTCGCGAACGGCAAGGAGCCGGCTGCGGTGAGCCTGCATCTTGCGCAGGCCAAATGCCGTCTGTTTCCCGAGCTCGACCCGCTGCAGATCTACCGGGAATACGGCATCGGCGAGGAGTATGGCTGAGGCCGCCGGTCGACGATCGAGCTCAAGGCCCGCCGGCGACCGATCCTGCGATCACCATGACAAGCGCGCCAAGGTCGATCTTGCCGTTGACGGTCAGCTCCTCCGAGGCCGCTGCGTCTCCCGCGCCCTGCACCTTCAGCGATTGCGGCCGGTCGGCGGCCTGACGCTGCAATTCGCCGACGATCGCTTCCTTGAGTTTCTCTTCCAGCATGGGCACCTCCTCAAGCCGCCATCGCGCGGCAGGATTGGGCGCAGGATCGGCATGTCGCGACGCATTCGTCCATGCCGCCGATCCGGGCGCAATCCTCGGCACATTCGGTGCAGATTTCGGCGCACTCGCCGCAGGTGTGCTTATGATGCGGCGTGTTGATCAGCATGAAGTGCGCGGCGGTCCGGCACATCTCGGCGCAGGCCATCATCAGGCGGAAATGTTTCGGCTCAACATGCTTGCCGCCGGTCTCGAGGCAATGGTTCATCGCCGTGCCGAGACATGTCTGGTAGCAGCTCATGCAAAGCGCGATGCAGCGGGTCATGTCTTCGGATTGAGCCATCGGTTGTCTCCAGTCGCGCCCCGCTCCGCTCGACCAAAGCGGGGCAACGCGCTTCGTTCCCGGTTCCAGCCGATTGTGAGGCTCACCGCCGTCCCATCACGCAAATCGCGGCGACAGGCTGTTGTGGATGGTGCAGGCGGCGATGGCCGCGTGGCCGAACGCGACCGAGATCTGGTGCAGGTCGGTGACGACGTCGCCGATTCCATAGAGCCCGGCGATCGACGTGCGCTGATGATCGTCGACCTCCAGATAGCCCTCCGCGGTATGATCGGCGCCGAGCGCCATCGCGAGCTGCGAGCGCACCTCGGCACCCATCGCGGGATAGACCATCTCGAATTGCGCCGTCCTGGCGTCGGCAAAGACGGCTTCGAGGCCCTCGCCTCTTCGCCGCAAACGCAGGTCGGGCGCGAACACGACCTCGACGCCCGCCTCAGCCAGCCGTGACGTTGCCGACCGATCGTCACCCTGCCCAATTGCGAGCAGCGTCACGTCGCGCGAATAGCCGCGCAGGAACAGCGCCTTGCTCGCAGCGCGCGCGAGCGGGCCGATGACGCCGATGCGGCGGCCGGTCGCCTCGAAGGCGTCGCAGACCGGGCAATAGCGCAGCAGGCCATCCGCGACGGCGGCGCGCCATGCGTCGAACGGCGGATGGGTATCGACGATCCCGCAGGCGAGAATGACCGTGGCGGCCGCATGCGCACGGCCATTCCAGCTCGCTTCAAAACCGTGTTCGTGACGCTGCAACGCCGTGACCTCGGCCTCCACGCGTGTGACGGCGAGCTCGTTCAGCTGGGCCGACATCCGCTCGATCAGCTCCGCGCCGGACAGGCCGTGGACGAAGCCGGGGACATTGTGGCTGCGCGGGATCAGGGCCGCCCGGCTCGCGCCGGCGTCCACGACGCAGACGCGGCGGCGGAAGCGCGCCAGATAGATCGCGGCCATCAGTCCGGCCGGGCCGCCTCCGACGATCAGGCATTCAAGGGGTGGCGCGCCGGTCATTTGGGGTTCGGGTCCGCAAGACCGGCGCCGGGCTCATCGAGGCGCCCGCTTCGCGCGAGCCGGACGGCATTGCCGAGCGCGCGCGCCGCATTCTGCACTTCCTGCTGGAATTCGCGGTCCTCGTCGAGCTCGCGATGGGACGTGGCGTATGGCTCGTCGTAGCCGACATAACCGTCGAGCTCGGCGTAGCGCCCTGCCGAGATCAGCTGCATGTCGGTCAGCCAGTCGGACAAGGCCCGGCGCACGCCCTCTGCGCCGACCGCATCGCCGTGAACGACGAGGCCGAAATGGCGGCCGGCGAGATGACGCGGATAGGGCCAGCCCTTCAGCTCGATCGCCTTGGCTTCCGCGGCATTCTTGCCGTGGGTCGAGGTCGGATCGGGATTGCCGCCGTCGGCGCAGACCATGCGGTCCATCATCGCCTTGAGACCGGCGGGGACGTGATACCAGTTCACGGGCGCCACGATCAGAATGCCGTGGGCCGCAACCCAGAGCGGATAGATCTCGTTCATCCAGTCGTGGGTCTGGCCCAGCGAATGGTTCGGATAGCAGCTGCACGGCCAGTGGCACAGCGGCATGGCGGTGCTGACGCAGGACTTGCAGGGATGAATGGTCTTGCCGTACTCCGAAGCGAGGCGCGACAGATCGAGGATGTCGACGGCAAATCCCATCTCGATGAAGACGGGCTCGGCCAGCTTGACCAGCCGCCAGGTCTTCGACATCTCGCCGGGACAGGTGTGCTCGCTGCGGGCCGAGCCGTTGATGATCAGGATGCGCGGCGTCGCGTCGGCATCGTCGTGGCGCCGCTGCGCCTCCAGGATTTTTGCGCGCGCATCAAGCCAGTCGACGGCAAGATCGTAATCGGGGTCGGCGAACCCTGCGCCGGCCTTCCGCGTCAATGGTGCCTTGCGCGAATGGCTGTAGGCGTCCCAGGCGGCCGCGATGATGGCATCGAGCGCACGCCCGAGCGGAGCAAAGGCCGGATCGACGAACTGGCGCTTGTAGCGCCGCTCGAACTCCTCGCGCGACAGCCTGACGGGCGGCATCCCCTTGCGAATGTCGGCATCCGTCATGCTGGCTCCTGGCGAGGTCGATGTCCTCCGACCAACCCGGCGCCCAGCGCGCAGTTCCCAAGCTTACTGGCGAGCAAGCTCCTGCGGCGCATCGAATTTGGCGATCCGCTGGTCCAGCCGCCACAGCTCGATGCGATGCACCAGAACGAGCGAGGCGGCTTCGCGCTTGGCCTCTTCGTCGTCGTCGCAGACAAGGTTGATGCATCCGAACACGTGCCCGTCCGGATCGATCTGGAACGCGCGGTAATGCTTGATGCTTGCCACTATGATGGTCCTCGCCTTGGAGCGACGGGCGCGCTGAGCCAATCGGTCAGGTTCGAGGTTATTTCGTTCTGCTTGGCGCGCTGCAGCAGCACCTCGCGCTCCCTGCCGGGCGGCAGGCTGCTTGCGCTCTCGCGGGCGCTTTCGGCAAAGGCGGCTAGCCGCTCCTGAAGCGTTTGAGTCTGTTTCCTGCGGTTACGTTTGGCGGTCATTTGTACTTTTGAACTTCCGTGGACAATTCGGTTGGAGGAAATCGGCCCCGGCGGGATCGGCGCGGGGGCCCAGGTTCTGTTTTCACGTAAGTCGCTTGCCGGTTGAGGCGGCTCCGCCCGGCAACGATTGCAGCTTCCGTCGCAACGGCCGGTTCCGGCATTTCAATAAGTTAACGCTGCGCGATTTTGCGCAAAGCGCGATCGATTTGGACTGCGCCGGAACCGAAATGCTGATTCGTATGTTCAAGGACGACTTGAAGGAGGATCATCATGGCAAAAGCAGCATTGAAACGGCCGGGCTCACCGATCGGCCGCAAAGGACCGCGCAAGGCAAATCCCGCTTACAAGCGCCGCGCGCGCGAGCCGTGGACGGCTGCAGATGTGAGCAAGTTGAAGCAGCTTGCGAAAGGCAACACGCCGACCGGCGTGATGAGCATCAAGCTGCAGCGCCCCGTCGCGGCGATCCGCAGCAAGGCGCAGCGCGAAGGAATTTCGCTGCGGCCCGCCAATCGCTCGCCCTACAACCGGCGAACCAAAGCCGCGAAGCGGCGTTGATTCCCGCACTGCCGGGTGACAACCGGACGCAACGGGGAACGATGGATGTGGTGCTCATTTTTCCGGTTTCTGCCCACAACATCAGCGCATCGGTACGCGCCGACATCTAACCCGTTCCCGGCGCGTGCAACCCTGACAGGCTGCAGCGCTGCGCCCGTCAGTTCGGCGGCTGCAGGCCGGGTGAGCGCAGCCATTCGCTCATTTGAGACCCTGTTTCCGCCTGTCGCGCCTTGCGCAGCATCTCGTCGCGCGCCGCGCCGGGCGGAAGTGATTTGGCCTCTTCGCGCAACCGCTCCGCTTCGGCTGCCAGCCGGGCCTCCAAGGTATCCTCGTGCTTGATCCGACGCCGCATCATCGTCATGGGCGTATCCCTGTAGTCAGCGGAACGCGCCATTGCGTTCATATGGTGATAATGCCAGGCAAGTCGCGCTGGCCTGCATCTAACGTTCTGGAACCGGAACGGTTGCTCCCGCTGCCCAAAAACTGTGATTGGAGTCTTAAGTCGCTGAAGCAACAACATCATTCCTAGGAGGCGCAAACTGCGCCGAACGCGGGTTAATTGTCCTCATCGTCGCGGCGAGCCTTGATCTCCGTACGAACCATGGCGCTCTCCAGGATGGCCAGGCGCAAGTCAGCCACGATTTGATCGCGATGCTCCACGAGTTGTCGACGCTCCTCTCGAAGAGTGCGGCTGACATCGATCGCGCGAATGGCGCGAGGAATAAGAACGTCGCGCATGGTACAATTATAGGCCTACTGCGCGCGGAGCCATTCACCTAGGTTACTCAAAATGAGTAATTGCCCTGATGTGCACGGTTATCAGCTCTCGTTCGATCGTGCGCCAGGGACGCGAAGTTTCCGATCGAACATGGGTGCATGGCCCCTCGCTCGCTATGGCGGCGCTCGCGTTGGCGAAAGCCTCGGCGAGCTGCCGTTCCATGTCATAGCAGGCCTGCCGGAGCTGCCGCCTGACTTCGGCATTGAGAGCCCGCAGACGGATACTCTCTTCGATGGCTCGATCGGCGCGCTCCAGGAGACGCCGAGTTTCCAGACCAAGATGATCACCATCCATGGCCGCGCTCCTCATCATGCAGGCGGGAGCGCGCGATCTCTCAGCCACCGGCGCCTACGGACAGGGCCTTGGCCGGTGATACCGGTAAACTAACTCAGGTAAGCCGATGTTCCTAGTGCGCAGACGGCCGACGGCGGCTTTTCACCCGCGCTCTCGGCCACCGCGATAGACTTGCAGATAACCCGGCGAGAACAGAGCCACATCTTTGAGCGCGTCGAGATCCTTGATGACCAGGGTACGGTCGCGCAGCACAATCAGTCCTGATGCGCGCAGTTCCTGAAGCGTGCGATTGAGATGGACCACCGAGAGGCCGGTGGCATCGGCAAGATCCATCTGCGTCACGGGCATTGCGCAGCTGTTGCCGTCGACCATGCCGACGGGACGCAACCGCTCGAAGATCTCGCAGAACAGATGCGCCACGCGCTCGAGCGCGACGCGACGGCCAAGATTGACGGCCCATTCGCGCTGAACCGCGTTGTTGACGAGCGTCTCGCAAAGAAAGGCTTCGGCAAGCGAACGGTCGGCCGCCAGCAGGCTATCGAAGCGCGCGCGCTTGACCTCGGCGAAAACGACCGGGGTCAACGCACCGATGGTGTGATCCATGGTTGAGAGCAGGAATACATGAGCGTCGCAGCTTTCGCCGGGAAGGATGAAGTTAACGATCTGGCGCCGGCCGTCCTCGAGCATCTTGTAGCGGCAGAGCCAGCCCGACAGCACGATGCGGACACTGTCGACGGGGTCTCCCTCGGAGACTAGGTCCTCGTTTGCTCCGGCGTGCTGCACCCCTTCGAGCATCGCATACTCAAGTGACGCGCGCGCCGCCGACGAAAGCGGCCTCAGCGCATTCAGCCGGCGAATGGCCGGGTCCAAAAGGCTGCGATCGGTGGTCGACAAGGACATCAGTCAGCCACAGGGGGAGTGTGGAAGGAGCCCTTGTTCAATGGGATCCTGATCGTGCATTGCAGCCCTCCCGAATGGAAGGTCAGCGTGCTCTGGCCCTTCAGCTCGAACGCCAGTGTACGCTCAAGAAGCTCGGTTCCGAAACCTTTCCGCAGCGGCGGCTTCACCTGCGGCCCCCCACGTTCCCGCCATTCGACCGTCAATTGTGCGGGTTCCGTGCTTTCGTCGATGCGCCAAGACACGTCTATGCGGCCTGACGGCTTGCTCAGCGCTCCGTATTTCAGCGCGTTGGTCGCGAGTTCGTGAATGGCTAGAGCGAACGTTTCGGCGGCCTTGGGCTGGAAGCGGACCTTCGGGCCCGAAACACGCATCTGCTCGCCTTCGCGGGCATTGTAGGCGAGCAGTTCCTCCACCACCAGGTATTCGAGATCAACACCGCCCTCGGGATCCCGCGTCACCAGTCCCTGGGTCCGGGCGAAGGCGTTGAGCCGTCCGTCCAGATGGGAGGCGTATTCCTCCACTGTGGTGCTCGTCTCCGCCGACCGGCGGGCGATCGAACGCACGACACCAAGCGTATTGCGGACGCGATGCTGCAGTTCGGCCAGCAGCAGGCGCTGCCGCTCCTCGGCGCGGGTAATCTCCGTAACATCGATGAACGTGATGACGACGCCTGCGATGAAATTGTCGACGCTGCGGTACGGCAAGACGCGCGCGATATATCTCTTGCGGTCATCCGGCGCGGTCAGCTCGCGCTCGACGCTGGCCAGGGTGCGCAGCACGCGGCGGACATCGTCGTAGAGCGCCTCGATCGGAACGCGCGCCTTGATGTGAGATATCGGGCGGCCAGCATCGGTTTCCACCAAGTGCAAGATTTGCGTGATAGCCGGGGTGAAGGTCATCACCCGTAAATCGTTGTCGAGAAACACGGTCGCGATCTGCGTGCTTTCGAGGAAATTCTTCAGATCGCTGGTGGCGCGCGTCAATTCTCGGACGCGGTGCGCCAGCTCGCCATTGACCGTCGTCAGCTCCTCGTTGACGGACTGCAACTCTTCGCGTGAAGTCTCGAGCTCCTCGTTGGCGGACTGGAGCTCTTCGCTGAGCGATTGGTATTCCTCGTTGGAGGATTTCAGCTCTTCGTTGGTACTTTCGAGTTCCTCGATGGTGGCCTGGAGGCGCTCACGTGTCGCGCGCAGCTCGCTTTCGAGGCGTTCGACATGCTCGGTGCGAATGAGGGCGTTGGACTTGCCCTGGTCGTCCCCGATCGGTTGGGCCGGTCCGTCCTTGAACAGAACGACGAAGTTCCGGTGACCGCCGGCGTCGTCCTGAATGGGCTCCACCGTGATGCTCACAAGGATGCGGTGATCGCTCACGCCGAGGTGCACCTGCTCGGCATTGACAGGCTCGTTGGTTTCCGCCGCGCGGCCGAGCGCGGTCCGCAGCTCGAGGCGGAGATCGCGATGCACGAGCTGAAGCAGATCGAGGCTGGCGGCGCCGGCGGTCGCCTCGATGTACCGACCGGTACGTCCCGAAAAGTGCAGGATCTGGAAATTCTCGTCGGTGATGACGTAAGCCGGGGCATATCGGTCCGCGATCCGTTGCGCGCGCCGCTCCAGGCCGACGTCAGGGCTGAGCGAGCGCACCGGCGGCACGTCGACCGGCGCCCTGCTCGCAGCGGTCGTGATCGGAAACTCGGGAGGCAGCCGCGCTCCGGTATCGAGTTTCCTGAAGATACGTGCACGGCGGTCGATCGGCACGAACAGCTTTGGATGCCGCGTCACATTCTCCGAATTTCCGAGGACCAGATAGCGGTCGGGCAACAGCGCGAAGTGAAACAGCGGAATGACGCGGTTCTGAAGCTCCGCGTTGAGATAGATCAGCAGATTGCGGCACGAAACCAGGTCCAGCCTGGAGAACGGCGCGTCCTTGGTGACGCTGTGCTGGGAGAAGATGCACATCTCGCGCAGCTCCTTGACCACGCAATAGGTGTCCCCCTCCCGCACGAACCAGCGCGCCAAGCGTTCGCTGGTCATGTCGCCCTCGATCGAGGTGCGATAGCGGCCGACCCGCGCAGCGGCGAGCGCCCGTCCGTCGATGCCGGTGGCGAAGATCTGCACCTGCGGCAAGGAGTCCATCCGCGCCATGTGTTCGCGCAGCAGGATGGCGATCGAATAGGCCTCCTCGCCAGTGGCGCAACCGAGCACCCAGACGCGAATCTGCTGAGCGGCACCCTTGCCCTCGAAGATCTTTGGAATGATCTGGGTCTCCAGAAGCTCGAATTCGCGCTTGTCGCGGAAGAATTCGGTGACGCCGATCAGGAGATCATTGAAGAGGTGTTGCGCCTCATCCTTGTCGTTGCGCAGAAAATCCATGTAGGCGGGAATGCCGTCGATCTGGACGACTTGCATGCGCCTTTGCACCCGGCGCAGGAAGGTATTTTGCTTGTAGCCGTGAAAATCGTTGCCGGTCTTGTTACGCAGGATGTCGGCTATCCGCGAGAGCGAGGTCGCAGCGGCGGCGGGCTCCTCGTCGAACCCCCGCTTTTCCTCCAGACGACGCAGATGGCGAGCATAGACATGGATGTGCTCGGGAATCTCCTCGGCCGGCAACACATAGTCGGCGATCGCCGCCGCCGTTTTGGCATCCTTGAGAGGGACCGATTTCTCGCTGGCGACCCTTTCAGCGATGGCAAGACCGCCGTGATCTTTCAGCGTCGCAGTACCCAGCGTGCCGTCGCCGCCGGTCCCGCACAAAATCACACCGATGGATTCCTCGGCGTGCTCCTCCGCCAGTGATACCAGGAAGCTGTCAATCGTAGCTCGATCGCCCGGTGCCTGCTCGGCCTTGCGGATCGCGAAACGGCCGCCCTGGATCGTGGTAATCATCGCCGGCGGGCACAGATAGATGTTCCCGCCTTCGATCGGTTGGCCGTGGCGGGGGTCGGACAACCTGCCGCCATTCGAGCTTTGCACGATCTGACGCAGCTGAGCCTCGTCGAACGCCTCGTGGTGCTGAAGCGCCAGCACGATCGCCTGGTCTTCGCTCAAGGTCATCTTGGCGAAGAAGCGCTCGATGCTGTCCAGAGCGGACGGTGAGGCGCCGACGCCGATCACGAGCGGGGACATGGTCTGGCGCTCTCCTTCTGCCGCTTGCTCGCCCGCTTCGGTCATGGACTTGGTAGCTCTCTCTCACTGGCCGGCCCCAACGGGCGCCCGATCCTTGCAGAAAACAGAAACTAGCCCGATCCCAACAGTTGAAAGACGATAATGTAACAGAGCTTCCTTCGATCTTTCGCGCGTCAACCCAGGGGGGCCGCGCGGCATCTCGGCCAGCCAGGCGACGAGCGGCGTTGAACGCTGGGACCATCAACCAGCTTCGGGCTGTTCTGCAGCCACCTGCCGTTGCAGATATGCGATGCGCTGGGCGATCAGAACGCGGCGGCGCTCCCACTCGGCAAGGTTCTGCTTGAACAGGTCGACCAGCCGTTCCGCCTCGCGGGTATCATGGCCGCCGGCGCGAAGTTCGCGCACACGATCCTCCTGCTTGCGGATGCGCTGCGAGAACTCTTCGATGTCCCGGTCGGCCCTGACCAGAAGGCGCTGCTCGACACCGAGCTGCTCGGCTTGTTCGGAGATGGCCATGGCAGTCCCTTCACGTCTGCCGCGTGCGGACGGGAGCATCGAGCGATTGTAGCACCACCCGCCGGATCATGTCGGCATATTCGCGATATTCGGCCGCCCTCGCCTGGTACATCTCGGCGACAGCGGACCGGCCGCTGCGCCCCGCGGCCCGTAAGCGATGGCTGCGGAACGAAACAGGGCATCGATGGCCGCACCAGGTTCTCGCGCGGACCGCGCCCGAGCAACACCCGATCCCTCGAGAGCAGCAAATGGTGGTCCGGCGCGGCCAAATAGATCTGCCCCAGCTCGATCTCCATGCCGTTTTCGGCCTGGCGGACCGGAAGCGGGCCGGCGCTCCTGGCGATCGTTGACAGAATGCCGATGCCCTGCGCCGGAATGTGCAGAACGATGAAGACGGCTGCGGGCAAATCCGGCGGCAAGCGGCTCAGGATCTGCTTCAATGGCTGGGTCGCTCCTGCCGAGCCGCCGATCACGATGATGTCGCGGTTGCTCATGGAACCTGTTTTCGATTTGATCGTTTCGGATCAAGGCGGGGTCCGTTTTATGTTCCTAGGGGGCCGAAGCGAAGGCTGAGGCATCAAAACGATGTTGCGCACAACATCCGGTCAGCCTGCGCCTTTCACCGGGCGCAGGGTTTTCGTGGTCGAGGACGAGTATTTCCTCGCCGACGACATCAGCGAGGCATTCCGGGCGCTGGGTGCCGAGGTGGCAGGTCCTGCCGGGCACATCGAGGACGCATTCAAGATCCTGCGTGACGGCAGCACGCTGGATGCGGCGGTCCTGGACGTGAACATTCACAGCGAGAGGATCTTTCCGGTCGCTCGCGAACTAAGGGCGCGCAACGTGCCGTTCGTCTTTACCACGGGGTACGAAAGGGTCACCGTCGGACCGGAGTTTCAGGACGTACCGCTTTTTGAAAAACCGATCGATCTTGCCAAGTTGGCGCGTCAGCTCGCGGCGCTGATCGTCGAGCCCGGAAGCTGACAACGATCGACTGACGATCAGAAAAGATGCGCGAATGCGAGCCAAGCGGTCACCGCCAGGCAAAGGATGACTGCCGCATAGGGCAGAGCGATCCGCAAGACTGCCTCCTGCCCCATCAGCTCAGCATCATCCAGACGATCGCAGCCATCATCACCAGGAAACCTGTAATAGCGGTCGCTACAAAGGCAATTTCAACGCGGTCCATCGCCATTGCAGCCCCGTCCTGACGGATGCAGTCTGGCCTGACGGCGAACTCAGCGCATTAGGCTATGTGAATCAGCCGCCACGCCTTGTCCAGCGTTTCATTGGGCGGCTGTTGGTCGCGGGGCTTGCGGCGAACTTCAGCTCACGACTTTGCCGTGCCAGGCTCGGCCGTTTTGCGATGCTGCTTGGCCAGCATCTCGTTCGGCGTGACATTGGCGACTGTCGTCTGGAGCTTGTTCTTCAGCCCGGTGACAATGTCGGCTTCCCCGCGCAGCATGGCGTCGAAGCCGGCCTTCGCGACGTCGTAGGCGCCATCCTTCTTCTCCGTGCCGACCTTGGTGTCCATCATGTCGGCGCGGCGGAAGAACTCGGTCTCGGTCGCACCCGGCATCAGGCAGGTGACGGTAACGCCGCTGTCGCGCAGCTCCTCGCGCAGCGCAAACGAGAATGAATCGAGGAACGCCTTGCTGGCGTTGTAGGCGGCCTGGAAACTGCCCGGCATGAAGCCGGCGATCGAGCCGGTGATCAGGATGCGGCCGGCCTTGCGGCGAAGCATCTCGTTGCCGATGCGGTGGATCAGATCAAGCGTGCCGGTGATGTTGGTGTCGATCAGGTGCTTCACCCTGGTGAAGTCCTGGTCGAGGAACGCCTTGCCGAGGCCGATTCCGGCATTGGCCAGCAAAGCGTCGATCGGCCGGTCGCCGATCGCGGCGCAGAGCTTGTCGACGCCTTCCGTGGTGGAAAGATCGGTCTCGACCGGCTCGACGCTGCCGCCGAGCCGGCGCAGATCGACTGCCACCCGTTCGATCTGAGGTTCATCCGCGGCGATGACGAGGTTGAATCCGGCCTGGGCGCAGCAGCGCGCAAGTTCCAGGCCGATGCCGGTGGAGGCGCCGGTGACGACGGCGAGCTGATTGGCGGGCATGGCATAGGTCCTTGAGAGGAGGATGATGCCCCCCAAATCGCGACGCCGCCATCTCGTTCCTATCGGGTGCGCTTGCGAAGAAATGCACGTCGATTAGCAACCATCATTCATTCCTGGACTTTAAGTGCCAACTGGTTCAGCCGAGAGGACGGAAGATGAAGGCGCTGGTTTGGCACGGCAAGGAAGATATTCGCTGCGACACGGTCACCGACCCCGAGATCCAGGACCCGCGCGACGCCATCATCAAGGTCACGAGCTGCGCCATCTGCGGTTCCGACCTCCATCTCTTCCACAATTTCATTCCAGGCATGTTGCCCGGCGACATCATGGGCCACGAGACCATGGGCGAAGTGGTCGAGGTCGGCTCGGGCGTCAACGGCAAGCTGAAGAAGGGCGACCGGATCGTGGTGCCCTTTACGATCATTTGCGGCGAGTGCGACCAGTGTAAGCGCGGCAATTTCTCCGTCTGCGAAACCACCAACCGCAAGCGCCATCTGGCCGATAAGGTGTTCGGACACACCACCGCCGGCCTGTTCGGCTACACGCATCTGACCGGCGGCTATCCGGGCGGCCAGGCCGAATATCTCCGCGTGCCCTTCGCCGACGCCACGCACATCAAGGTGCCCCCGGGCATCCCGGACGAGCAATTGCTTTTCCTCAGCGACATCTTCCCGACCGGCTGGCAGGCCGCCGTGCAATGCGACATCGAGCCGACCGACACGGTCGCGATCTGGGGCTGCGGCCCTGTCGGACAGATGGCGATCCGCAGCGCGATCCTGCTCGGCGCCAACCAGGTGATCGCGATCGACTGCCTGCCCGAACGGCTGAGCATGGCGGAAGCCGGCGGCGCAACCACGATCAATTTCGAGACCGAGAGCGTGGTGGAGCGGCTCCAGGAATTGACCGACGGCAAGGGCCCGGAAAAATGCATCGACTGCGTCGGCATGGAGGCCCATGTGATGCCGTCTCAGCCCGACACCCTGCTCGACCGCGCCAAGCAGATGGTGATGGCCGAGAGCGACCGGCCCCACGTGCTGCGGGAGATGATCTATGTCTGCCGTCCCGGCGGCATCATCTCGGTGGCAGGCGTGTACAGCGGCTTGTCCGACATGCTGCCGATGGGCGCCTTCATGAACAAGGGCCTGACGATGCGCACCGGCCAGACCCACGTCAACCGCTGGACCGACGACCTGCTCCGCCGAATCGAGGAAGGTGAGATCGATCCGTCGTTCGTCATCACCCACACCGTCCCGCTCGCGCAAGGCCCGGAGATGTACCAGGTGTTTCGCGACAAGCGCGAGTCCTGCGTCAAGGTGGTGCTGAAGCCCTGAAGGAGCTAGCCATGTTTCACTTCTCCAACATCGTACGCACCAAGGGCGACCCTGAGATCGTCGAGGGCGGGCCGAGCCTGAAGCGGCCGGCGGACCAGCTCGCGCGCGCGCTCGGCTGGTTCAGCATCGGTCTCGGCATGGTCGAGTTGTTCGCGCCGCGGCGCGTCACGCGCACGCTGGGCATGGAAGGCCACGAGACGATGGTCCGCGCCTTCGGCGTGCGCGAGATCACGGCCGGCATCATGTCGCTCTCGGTCGACAAGAATGCCGGCCTGTGGGCCCGCGTCGGCGGCGACGGCCTCGATGCCGCCGCGCTGCTGTCCGGGCTGACTGTGGACAATCCCAAGAAGGGCAATATCGCGCTGGCGCTGCTGATGGTCGGCGGCATCGCCGTGCTCGACTATCGTGCCGCGCAGGACACCAAGCCGCGCCGCCCGCCGCGCGATGCACGGCGCAGGCTCTATCCGAGCCGCAGCGGTTTTCCCAGGGGCATCGAGAGCGCCCGAACTGCGGCAAGGCAGATCGCGGCCGATGCCAAGACAAACGACAAGACGAACGAGGTGAAGCAAGGTGATGAGCGACGAGTCCCGTGATGAAGCTGCGTGGTGGGAATCCGCCGTCATCTACGAGATCGCGCTGATCTCCTTTCAGGACTCCAACGGTGACGGCAAAGGCGACCTTGCCGGGCTGATGTCACGCATAGACTATCTGAAATGGCTCGGCGTCGACGCGGTGTGGCTGACGCCGATCTACAAGAGCCCGTTCCGCGACCTCGGCTACGACATCTCCGACTTTTGTTCGATCGATCCCGCCTTCGGCAGCCTCGAGGAGTTCGATCGCCTGCTCGAGGCGCTGCACGATGCGGGCATCCGGCTTATCCTCGACCTCGTCCCCAATCACACCGCGAACGATCATGCATGGTTCGTCGAGAGCGCGAGCTCGCGCAACAGCGCCAAGGCCGATTGGTACATCTGGGCCGATCCTGCCGAGAATGGCGGCCCGCCCAACAACTGGCTGAGCCGGTTCGGCGGCAGCGGCTGGGAGTGGTGCGAGCCGCGCCGGCAATATTACTATCATTCCTTCCTGGTGGAGCAGCCCGACCTCAACTGGCGCAACCCGCAAGTGCGCGCCGCGATCGCCGACGCCATGCGGTTCTGGCTCGACCGCGGCGTCGATGGCTTTCGCGTCGACGCCAGCGCGGTCCTGATCAAGGACCGGCTCTTGCGCGACAATCCGCCGAACCCGCAAGCCGAGGGCAAGCCGCCGCCGCAGCGGCAGACGCCGGTGTTCACCGACGACCGGCCCGAAACGATGGATTGCATCGAGTTCATCCGCGAGGTGATCGACGCCTATCCCGGGCGCACGCTTTGCGGCGAAGTCCAGGGCAAGACCGACCGCATCGGCCACTTCTACGGCAACGACCGGCCGCGCCTGCATCTGCCGCTCAATTTCGCCCTGCTCGATTCCAAATGGGACGCCCTGTCGCTGCAGGCAACGATCGACACCTATCTCAACGCCATCCCTGACGACGGCTGGCCGGTCTGGGTCATCGGCGGCCACGACAAGCAGCGGATCGCGAGCAAGATCGGCCAGACACAGATGCGCGTGCTGGCGATGCTGCTGATGACGCTGCGGGGAACGCCGTTCTTCTTCATGGGCGACGAGATCGGCCGCAAGCGCGTGCCGATCCCTGCCGACCGCGTCCGTGATCCCTTCGAGAAGCTCGTGCCCGGCTATGGCCTGTGCCGCGATCCCGAACGCGCGCCGATGCGATGGGACGACAGCCCCGATGGCGGCTTCACCGCGGGCCGCCCATGGCTGCCGCTGGAGCCGCCTGATGGTGCGGCCAACATCGCCGCACAGCAGCGCGAGGAGCGCTCGCTCCTCGCACTGTTTCGCGCGCTGATGGCGCTGCGGCGCGAGCATCCCGGACTGCGACGGGGCGGCTACGAACCGCTGCGCTCGCAGAACGATGTCCTCGCCTTCAAACGGACGAAGGGCCGGAACGAGATTCTGGTTGCACTCAATCTCGCGGCCGAACCGCGGAAATTCCATTGGCAAGGTCGCGGTCGTCTCTTGATGTCGACGCATCTGGATCGGCCGGCCGAGCCGGTGCCGGATGCGTCCGTTCTGCTCCGGGGCAACGAAGGCGTGATCATCGCGCTCGAACCTCGGTGATATCTGGAGGAACCATCCGCGTCGCGATGAGTCTGATCCTTGCTTCCGGCGTCTCCCCCCGCCGCCGGAAGCAATTTGCAAGACCGCAGCCCCGGCGCCCACGCCCCCCTTCAGGCGCCGGGGTAGCGGCGTGAGCCAACGGCAGGACATATCGGAGGCAGCTCATGGGCAAGACCAAAGGTCTGCAGCAGCGGATCGCCGGCAAGACCAAGCAGGCCGTCGGCGAAATCGTCGGCGACCAGGATCTGCACGATGACGGCAAGGCGCAAGCCGAGCGCGGGCGCGCCGAACAGGACAAGCCGAGCGAGCTCAATCCGCTGAAGAAGCTCAAGCAGCTGACGTGAACGCAGAGCCGCGACCAGCTCTCGCGAGTGGGGCGCGGCGCACCACCGGCGAGCGGCGGCGTTCGCGCTGGATTGCCGCAGCCACCCTCGGCCTGATCAGCAGCACTTTCTCGACCATCGTCAGCCAGCTCTTCGCTGCCCGCATCGGCCGCGATGCGGCGGTCGACTGGATGACGGTTGCCGCGATTCCTGCGCGCGACTGGGCGATCAGCTCCGAGCCATCCTGGAGCGCGATCCTGGCCGGGATCGCCTTTCACCAATGGGCCGATTTTTCCTGGGCGTTGGTTTTCTTCGGCGTGCTGGGACGCTGGACGGCCGACTTGCGGCCGATGACGATCCTGCTGCTGGCGCTGCCCTGGGCCGTGTTCTCCTCGGGCATGGAATGGTTCGTGCTGGTGCCGCTGTTTCCATTCTGGCAGCCGCTGTTCACGCTGCAACAACCCTACTGGATCGGAATGCTGGTCCATGGCTCGTCGGCCGTGATGTATCCCCTGTTCGCGCGCCTGCGCTGGCGGCGCGGGACTGCGCCTGACAGCGACGTGCGGTTCACCAACCTGTGGATCACCGGCGCGCTGGCCGTGATTGCGCTACTTGGGACGGTCGCGTTGTTCGGCGGTCATGGTTACGAGCTGCCGTGGATGGGGCGCGACAGGGATCAAGACCAGGCCTACATTCGTCACATGACAACGCATCATGCCCAGGGCATCGAGCTGGCACGGACGGCTGCCGAGCGCGCGCAGGATCCACATCTGCGCAAGCTCGCGATGCTGATGGTCGCGAGCCAGAGCGGGGCGAACCGCATCTTCGAGAATTGGTGGCTGAGCTGGTTCGACACGGAGATGCCCGATTGCAGCACCGAGGAGCGGGCGGCGATGCAGGGCTTCCTGACGCCGGCCGAGATGCGCCAGGTCAAGACCGCTCCGCCGGACCAATTGGATATGCTGTTCGTCGAGGCGATGAGCCGGCATCACCGCGGTGCGGTCAGGATGGCCGACCAGATGTGGCACAGCCGAGGCGACCCTCGCCTGCGCATCATGGCGCATGCCATCCGCCACGAACAGCAGGGCGAGATCGCGCTGATGCACGGCACGCGCGGCCTCGCCGCCGTCACCAAAGGCGTCCGCAACATGCTCGGCGACAACGTCAATTGAACGTGAGGATCTTTTATCGGCAAGCGGCCTGCTGCCTCGCCGATACTCCAGACGAACCTATCAAACGTTAATGCTTTCCGCCGTCGTTATCGGCCACACTTGGAGCCGATGGGGATGTCGGAGATCAAATGCAGGCAGGATTTGCTTTCTCGAAGCTCGCCGATCGACTGACGAGCCTCGTCGAACTGACCCCGGAGCATCTCGATCTGCTCGCGGACATGCCGAGCAGCATCGCGCATTTCGGCGCGCATCAGACCATCCTGCGGCACGGCGATGAGGCAACGCAATGCTGCCTGGTGCTCCAGGGATATCTGTCCTGGCAGAATGACGAAAGCGCAGATGGCCAGATCACCGCGATCTGCGTGCCCGGCGACATCGCCAACCTGCAAAGCCTGTATCGCCCGCGCCTCGAGGGCAACCTGACCGCGCTCGGCTCCGCAATCGTCGCGCTCGTGCCGCACCGCTTCTTTCGCGAGCTCGCGGTGCAATCTCCGGCAATGTCGCACGCCCTGCTGTTGATGCTGCTTGCCGATCACGCCATCCAGCGCAACTGGACGGTGAATCTCGGCAGCCGGGACGCGTTGACACGCGTGGCGCACCTGCTCTGCGAGATCACGGTGCGGCTGCAAACCGTCGGGCTTGCCCGGGATTTCAGGTTGTCCTCGCCCTTCACCCAGTCCGACCTCGCCGCAGCCTGCAGCATCTCCCCGGTCCATGCCAACCGCACCATCCAGGAGCTGCGCCGCTGCCATCTGCTGCAATGGCAAAGCAAGACCTTGACCATCACGGACTGGCCGGGCCTGGTCCGGCTCGCCGGCTTCGACCCAACCTACCTGAGCATGCGGTCCGGCGCGGACGATGCTCGGCCGCCGCATGCGAGACCGGTGGCGGCCGACGCCGCGGTCGCTTGATCCGCCTCGTGGGACGCGAGGACCTTGTGCGGCTCGATGAAGTCGGACCCTACTCCCGCCAGACCTCGGCCAGCTCTTCCGCCGTCACCAGGTCGACCTGGCCGTGGAAGCGGGTGCGATACATCGTCATGAGCGCATCGTGGCCGACGTCGGACGAGCTGCACAGCGCGTCCTCGATGATGACGATCCTGAAGCCGAGATCGACGGCGCTCAGGACCGTCGAAAGCACGCAGACGTCCGTCTCCGCGCCCGATATCACGACGGTGCCGACGTTCTTCTCGACCAGCAGGCTCGCAAGACCGGGATTGCTGAACGCGGAATAGGCCGGCTTGTCGATCACGGCCGCCGGCGGAACGAACCGGGCCAAGGCCGGCACGAGCTCCAGAGCCGATGACGGCAGATGCCTGCGCGTCGCCTGGCGCCAGCGGTGGAAATAGCTCTGCCACTGCCCCGGTCGATCCTCCGGATCCCGCGGGGTGATGAAGCGTGTGAAGATCGTTCTCTCCGCATGGCGCGCAACGACCGAGACGACCGTCGGCAGCACCCGCTCCATCCAGGGCGTCGCCCAAAGGCCATCGGGAGCGAAAATGTTCTGCATGTCGACGCACAGGTGAACCGCGCCGCTGATACCGGCCACATCCGACGTGCTGTCCCTCATCGTCCTCCCCCCCCCGGTTCATGTGCGTCCTTCGATTGTAGGCCGCGCACCAAACCCGAGATGGCATCGCAAGTTCCTAGGCACTCGAAACCTTGCGCGGGCTCGCGCGCCGTGACCGACGCAGGACGAGCATCCATGCGCGGCGTGCAACATTTCAAATCAACAGGTCATGATGCGCAGCTACAGGGGCGTGATGGGGACCGTTATTGCCATGGTTGGCCGCGGGTTCGTCCAGTGCATTGGGCAGAATTTTGACGAGGATATCGAGGGTGACCGCCTGACCGGGCTGGGCGCGTGGATCGGGCGGACTGTGGACCTCTCTAGGTTCAATCCTGACGATGGGAGTGAAAGGAGTTGCGTCGCTGTCGAAGCGGAACACCCGATCTTGATCGGCGCCGCCGGCCTCGAATGCAGCTTTAGCCGGCTGTGCGGCCACCGATGCGATTGCAGCAGGTTGCGTAGCGTGCTGCGAGTTTCCGTTCCCTGCACTCTCGCCTTTTGTGGCGCTCGATTCGGCAATCTCGGCTGCTGCTGATGCGTTTGCGGAGGTCGAGTGTGAATTGTATCCTGAATTGCTGTGCTGCAGGTCAGCCTGTTTTGCCGTGGCCGCTGCCGCCGACGCGCTTGCGTTCGATGCACGATGATTGTCGCCATCACCGACACTCTTCTCGGACATGAAGACAGTTTCAGCCAACTCGGTGGTTCTCGCCTTTACAGGCTCCGGCTCCGCGACGCTTAGCGTGCTACCGAGGTCCGCGCTACCGGCCGTTGCAACACTTTCGTCAGCCTTCGGCCCGTGAGCAGAGGTCGAGTGCCCCCATTTGTTGCTGTGCTCCATGCCGCTGGGCTCTGCCATTTCCCCTGGCCCAGGCGTATCGGCCGGAGCCCAGGAATGATGCTCATGGTCATTGCCGACGCCGTTGCCCGGTATGGCCTTTGCTTCGGCCGTCTCCGTGGCTGCCGTTGCCGGCCCTCGCTCCGACGCGTGCAAGTTGCCGTGACCCAGGCCGCCTGGTTCGGCCGTTTGCGCTGGCCCCGGTGCACCGTCCGAAGCCGGTGAATCATGCGCGTCTTCATTGCCGCTGCGATTGCCCGGTATGGACCTCACTTCAGCCGTCTCCGTGGCTGCCGTTGCCGGCCCTCGCTCGGACGCGTGCAAGTTGCCGTGACCCCGGTCGCCTGGTTCGGCCGTTTGCGCTGGCCCTGGTGCACCGTCCGAAGCCGGTGAATGATGCGCGTTCTCATTGCCGCTGCGATTGCCCGGTATGGACCTCACTTCAGCCGTCTCCGTGGCTGCCGTTGCCGGCCCTCGCTCGGACGCGTGCAAGTTGCCGTGACCCCGGTCGCCTGGTTCGGCCGTTTTCGCTGGCCCTGGTGCACCGTCCGAAGCCGGTGAATGATGCGCGTTTTCATTGCCAGCGCGATTGCCCGGTATGGACTTCACTTCGGCCGTCTCCGTGGCTGCCGTTGCCGGCCCTCGCTCCGACGCGTGCAAGTTGCCGTGACCCAGGCCGCCTGGTTCGGCCGTTTTCGCTGGCCCTGGTGCACCGTCCGAAGCCGGTGAATGATGCGCGTTTTCATTGCCGGTGCGATTGCCCGGTATGGACTTCACTTCGGCCACATCTCTGGCGCCGGCCATTGCAGACATTTGCTCGGGAGCGTGTCGCGCCCCTGCGCGGTCGTCCTTCTGCGCTGTCGCGAGGCTCGATGCACCAAAATCGGCGGCTTCAGGTGCGTTTGTAGAGGTTGAATGCACCGGCTTGCCATGTTCCACGCTGCCTGTTTCTGCCGTCTTCCCTGACCTTCCCGAAGGGTCCGAAGCCGGGGATTGATGCTCGTTCTCATCACCGACATCACTCCCAGGTATGAAGCCACCTTCTGTCTGCTCCGCACCTGCTTCCTTTGCAGGCCATGGCTCCAGAACATGCTGTGAGTTACTGCCGCCCGCGCTACCGGCCGCTGCGATGCTGGGGCCGGTACCTGCATCGTTCCGCTGACTCTTCAATGTAAGATTTTCAACTTCCGTTACCGCTGCAGCATGAGCAAGCACGATCGGTGATATGCGAGCCGACCCCTCGGTCCCATCGACGCTCTCTTCCGTTGTGCGGGCCGGCGCGAATTCGGTCCTCAAGCCGGCATCAGCCAGACTGTCCCAAACTCCAGCGGTCCCGAGTGCGGTCTCCCCCGCACCGATAATTGTATGGGCACTGTCCGTACTTAGAACAGTTTCGGTTGCAGCCACCGATGTCAGCGCTTGTTCGAGCTGCTCCAAGGTGAGAGCAGCAGCCGCGCCCGTGGGCTGGCCAACGAAATCCAATTCTGCGATGGATACAATCCCCGGCAGATGGATTTCCAACAGGCCGCGATCTCCGATCTCCAGAACATGATCGGTCGTATTCACATAGACGATCGTTTCATTGCTTGCGGAGTCGAAGATCCAGGCGACAGTGTGTGGCGGTATGGACTTGCTAGCTGCCGTCATATGAAGCCAAGCAAGCGCTCCGAAAGCCGCAAGATTGATCCTGCTCGGCCCAGATGCGAAATTGAAGGCAGAGTCCGAAGAGGTAAAAGTAGAATCGATCGGGTCGTGATAAACAACGTTTTCGGCGATGTTGCTGCCCGTCAGCTGATCGTGGCTATCCCCGCTACTGCCGGCATCGTGACCGAAGTGCACGAGGCCGACAAGTTTTTGGAGAGTCTCCCCTACGGTACCATCACCCAAGTGGCCCCGAGTGCCTTCTCCGGCGGCGCTTTCGTTTTCAGCGGCCACAAACGCGGAAGCCAGGCGAGAAGCCTGCGCAAGGAAACCCGGGACTGAATCGTCTACATGATGATCGTCGGCATTGGTGATCGCAGCAAGTTTGGTGGCCGCATTATCTCCGGTGATATCCACGAAGCTGTCGAGCAGCGCTTTGGCCGACTCATGCGACCGCAAGGCCAAATGGGAATCGTTCAGTGCGTAGATCAGCGCACCGGTGAGAGTGGCGAAAGTACCATACCCTCCGTGAATCAACGTCGGATTGGATGTCAGCTGCGAGAATAGATGTTCCGCGGTGGAGTCACCTCCAATCTTCGCGTCGTTCATTCCTCGCAGGGAAGGTGTGGCCAAACCGGGCGTGATTGATCCAGCAGAACTGCAGTCCCTCCACGATTTCGAGCCTGCGGATTGCTCAGCGGTGCGAGGCGCTTCCATTGCCGATGCCGCGGTCGAGATTTGACTCGCCCCGACAAAAACGCCTCTCTGAGTGAGCGACGGCTTTTCGTCGGAGTTCGCGACGATGGCGTGACGGAGGATAGCTCGCTTCCAGAGCTCATATTCGGCATACTCCACCGCGGGGCCGGTGCTGTCGTCATGCGGAAGCATATCGCTTGCCTCCGACGCCTTGAGTTCGTCCGCAATGGCGACCGCCAGGAGAGCCAGCGAGAGCATTCCGAACCCGGACGGGCGTTGTAGCAATGCGAGGGTGGCGAGCACCGTCCTGTTGGTTATTTCAAGCTTCTGAAATATGTTGTGCAGGTGTACTTTAACGGTTCCATCGGAAACGTTTAGCTGGTGCGCGATCTCCTTGTTCGACATTCCTTCTGACACCAGTCGTACAATTTGACGTTCTCGCGGCGTCAATAGCTCCAGCAGGTTGTCGATTTTGCTGCTGTCGGTTTTCTCGACGGTTGGCGAGAGATCGGACTGCTCAAAAAAGCTACGCTTCGTCATCAGTCGCAGCGATCGCAGCACAGCGTCCGGTGCGACATACTTCGCGATTGCATCACACGCGCCAGCAGCGATGGCCAAGGTTAGATCGTGGTCCGTGTCGGAATCTGTAAAGAACACCAGGCGCGTGGGCAGCCGATCAGCTTTCGCAATGGCGAGGATCTCGGATGCCGTCAGATCTGGCAGGGTGTCAGCAAGAAGTGCAACGTCGGGTGTCAGATTCCGGATCGCTTGGATGCAGCTTGTCCCGTCGCTGCACAAGGCGACAACGTCGAAGTCCGGCTGTGCCCCGAGTACCGACTTAAGCCCCTGCAGAACGATCGGCTGTCGGTCTGCGATCACAAGCCGGGTGCGCTTAAATATTCCCTGTTTCGCAGATGTGTCTAACATGGACCCTGCCTCGACCCCGGCCGTCTATGTCCTTCGGCATATAGCCGAGACCGAGCGAGGGCATTAAAATACAACTAATCGAATAAAGAAAGAGATTTAATTAGTTTAACCATACCTAAAAACGCAACTTTTCAGGCGGGAAATGCGCGCATTTGCCGAATGTGTTCATTTTGCCGAACGGTATAGCGACGCCACGCCGTGCTTCGAGTGGGCGTTCGATCGGGTTACGACCGTCATCCAACACCGCTAGACAGACGGCCAGAACACACCTGAGAAACTGTTCGATCCCTGAGACGACGTTCAGCGCGCGCTCGCGGTCCGCACCTGGCGCTTCACCACTCGCAGCCAAACAGCTGTTCGGAGAAACGATCGGTGGCTGAGATGCTATTCAGCCCCCGCGCAGGCTGGCGAGTTGATGGGGTTAATTGTGCGTCCGCGACAGGTCTGCATTAGCGCAAGTTGAAGTCGGACGCACAGGCTCGCGGTGCGATCTGCAGGCCAACGAATGCTCGGCCTTCTTCGCAGGAACCATATCTGTGGTTGCAAGTTAACTGCTGTTGAGCTGCACACAAGAGAGCAGCTCAACAAGCCGGCATGAGTCCTCGCGCCCGGCATCCGTCGGGGGGTTGATCCCATGATGGACCACGCGACCAGGGTTGGTAATCGGTTGTTAGCAGCGTTGCCGCCAGCGGATTTTGCTTTGCTTGCGCCTCATCTGAGGAAGATCGTGATCGAGCGCGATTCGGTGCTCGTCCGATCGGGCGATCGGATCGAACAGCTTCTGTTCCCCGTGAGCGGCGCGATAGTCACCATCATGGAGCTGCCGAACGGGCAAACAGTCGCCACGACGATCGTTGGCAGAGAGGGCGCTGTGGGTCTGACGTCAGTGCTTGGCGTATCCCACTCGCCCGTGACGGCCGTTGTTCGTTTTTCGGGGGCAGCGCTGCAGATCTCGCCCGCGCAATTCCTGACAGCGCAACGTTGCAGCCTCCCCATCGCGGCGATGGTGCAAGTCTTCACGAGATCGTTGCTGACGCAACTCCAGCACGTGGCGGCCTGCAACGCATTGCATTCCGTTGAAGCCCGCCTGGCGCGCTGGCTGCTTCACATTCACGATCGGGCAAATGGCAGCGATCTCCTCCCGCTGACCCAGGAAACGTTGTCGGAATTGCTGGGCGTCCGCCGCACCACCGTCACGCATGTCGTGAGCACAATGCGGACATCAAGAGCACTAAGATCCAATCGACGTGGCCAGCTTGAAATCGATCGGCCGCGGCTCGAAGCCATGGCATGCGAATGTTACAAGGTCATGAGCCGCAGAATCGATCGGATCGTCTCGCAGAGCACGGTCGGGCTCGTTCATAGGCCTCCAGCGCGGAGCGCCTCCCGTTCGTCTGGCAGACGAATAGCCGGGACAGGCTCTTAGAACCAGTTCGTTTTCGCGAACCACCCGCATGTGCCCGCGCCATTCGGCAAACCGCGCGAGGCTCGCTCGCTGCAAACATCCGATCCTGCGTGGCATTTTTTTCGACTTTGCGGCCGGCTCCCGGCCGAAACGAACAATGGACGAAAATTCCTGTCATCCATTCGCCTTGGGACGCTCGTCACAACAGCCCGACTTCTTGCGAATAAGCGGTATGGGAATGAGCATTGCCTGTGCGAAGCCGGAAGGCCCACCCGCGGTCCGAGCTGGGTTATTGGCGCCGCCCGCCTTGCGCAGCTTGCGCTGAAGATTTTCCTCTCGACCTACCCGCTCTCTGAGCTTTTCAAGTTCCGCAAGCTCTGCGACCAGCGCCTCGAGACGTTCTCGAAGCAGCGCCGCAGGACCCTCCGCTCGAACGCGGATATTCATGACACGCTCCTGATCGAGGTCTTGAGGAGAAGTCGCCTACTGATAAGGTCAGGAAAAGGATGCAATTCACCACAATCGCATGAACATTTGGGAGTGTTGCACCGCAAATCGCGCTGCGGTGGTGCAACAAGGGAGGACTCGGCCGGACGTTTAAGAAAGGTCCAGCCCTGCCAAACCATACGGCGCCGCAGGCTCACGCATGGGCTGAGAAGACTGCTATCGGCTCGATTCGGCTGCACTCGAAATCCTCGTGTTAGCTCCAGGGCACTCGGCCTTGCGCTTTTCCTCATCTTCTTCTGCGCAATCGAGCCCACCTTGTGCGTTTGGAATTCCAGAGCTGCCGCCAGTTGCGAAAGGCCCTTTCGCATTGCCTCCGCCACCACCAGACCCGCCACGACCGCCAGATCCGCCACCCCCGGCTGCCCCGCTGGGGCGAGATGATCCAGCAGACCGACCGCCAGGGGCTCCCCCGCCGCCGCCTGACGACCCGCCGCTGGAGCTCCCCGGCCCTGATACGGACGACCGGTCGTTATCGAAGAACGACTGCCTCCCCTCCTTCTGCGTCACTCCACGCAGCCCCCCCGAGCTCGCAATGGCTCTCGAGGTCAGGGATGTGGATAGAAGCAGACTCATCGCTGGGGGTGTCACGGCCGCAAATCTTCCGCAGGTTTTCAAGAACGCCCGCCGGTCGTCGTCCTCGTTGCCGTCCCGGGTCACAACACGCTCTCCCTGGGTTTAAAATTTTATTTATGGTATTATATATTAAATGCAGTTTCAACCGATAATTTTTTATGTGAACTCGCGCTCCTTAACGTGCGCTGTCAGTTGATCGGCAATTTTTGTGCCCGTTGTGGCACTTCCTGGTGCATTCCTGCCGTTCAGGCGCAGTTTCGCAGTTGCGCTTGCCATTTAATGAGTTTAATTTTTTAACGGAAGTCGAGCGCGGGGCTCGATTGGAACGGATCATTGCGATGCCGCTGCAATTCCATCGGTCCGTCCGGGACATGGAGATCTGGAGCGCGACCAGCGAGGGCTTCTCGTTCGTGATCAGCTTCGAAAGCCCCAGCGGCCCCGGCTTTCATGGACGCGCCGGCTATCTGGCGAGTTGGCGTCCGCTCCACAAGAACCAGGCCGCAATCAAGATTGGCGGCTCGCCCTTTCAAACGTTAGCTGAGGCCGAAGGGGCCTGCAGCGACATGGCTGGGCATCTGGCGCCACGATAACCCCCGCGCACGCTCCGGAAGAAGCCAGACGCCCCCGGTCATTTCACGCCCGCCGGATCCTGACGCAACAGATCAGGGGAATCCAGTTCACTTGACGGGGCATTCACCTCGTTTCGCGAAATCGCCAATGCCGCGAGAACCGTGCGATTGCTGATGTCCAGCTTTTGGAAGATATGATGAAGGTGGACCTTGATCGTACCGTCGGCGAGGTTCAACCGACGTCCAATCTCTTTGTTCGATAGACCCTCCGACACGAGCCGCATGATTTGCCGCTCCCGGTCCGTCAGTTGTGCTAGGGGCTTCTCAGCGGGGCGGGCCTCATCATTGGCTAGCCATGCGTTCGGCGAGGCCGCTGCTTGGCCCTCGGCGGCTTTCCGCAGGGTTGAGACCAGCATCTCGGCATCCGAATCCTTCGAGAGGACGATGCAGGCGCCGTCCGAGGCGAGCCTTTCCAACTCACAATCGGCCGCGACACCGGCGAAGAAGACTACCGCGGGTCCTGGGGCTGAATCGTTTGCACGAGCGAGGATCTGCTGCCGGCTGACATCGGGCAGAGCAGCATCGACAAGCGCGACGTCAGGCACAAGGAATCGGATTGCCTCATTGCAGCTTGCACCATCGCTGCAGGACGCAACGATCGTAAAATCACGCTGCGTCGCAAGAACGCTCCTGATCCCTTGCAAAACGATCGGATGTCGATCCGCGATGACAATTCTGGTGCGGTGCATGCTTCCCCTGCCTATCGCTAACAACCCCCCGTGCAGCCGTTTAATCCAACAATTTCTTCGAAACGCGAGGATGGACCAGTCCGCTCGGCCATAAAATCACGCCGCCTCATACCCTGGACAGCCCAACATTCGACGCTGCCCCACGGTAACTTGAACGGCAAATATGCGCAGCACCGTAAGAATGCGGTGCTCAAAATTCAAGACTGCAAGCTCCTCGACGAAAGCAGCGTTCTTTCGACAACGCCTGATGGATTCAATCAGCAAATTCCCTCAGAGAATGTCATCGACCCACGGATCGGCTGCTGTGTTATGATGGTCAACATTCGATTAACTTCGTTGGCACCGTTATTACCAACGATATATTGGGCCATTCACGATTCAAATCTAACATTCGACGAAATTTCGACGAACGCGAGCTCGTTCAAAAAGCCACGCTTTTGAAGGGAGGAAAAGTAATACTATTCATCAAGGCGAAGCTGGTTAGTGAAGCACGAAAACGGCTGCGTCGGGCAGCCAGTGTAGCAACGACGAAATCCGGTCACCCAAATTGGAGCTGCATACTCGTCAATTCAGCAACTTCAATGAGCGGTCATGGAGGGCATCGTTGGCAATGAGTAGGTGGTCACATGTATTCTTCAGCAGTTTTGCGTCAAACTCATCAGGCTCTCATCGTTCAATTCACTGAATTGCAGAACTTGCGTAACCGCGTGTTGAAGGCCGAGCACCGATTGCTTGCGCCGAGACGACGAGTCCGGGGGCGAGGGAAGCGACCGCTCGTTCGGAGGTACAGCCTCAGCCGATAACTCCAACCACCGCGTTGCCGAGTGGCGAAGCCGCACGAGTGGATCGTGCTTGCCCGACCCCGGTTTGACCTGATAATCCCCCTCCTGATTTGGTTCGGAGGTAGTGGGGACGACTTCCATGGGGAATGAGGACTGGGGATCTATGACCACAGCAGAGCTGTGGCAGCTCTATGATGAGGTCACGGCTGTTCTCAGTCGAAGGATGACCGCGGAAAAAGCCAAGCTCGAAGAGCGGCTTCGCAAGATTGAGGGGACGGCCGCTTCGGCCCAGAACGAGGGACGTCCTCGCCGCCCCTACCCTCCAGTGTTGCCGAAATACCAGAACCCGAAGAATCCGTCCGAAACTTGGTCCGGTCGCGGCAAGCAACCCCGATGGCTGAAAGCCCAGCTTCGAGCCGGCAAGAAGCTCAACGATCTGCTGATCGATCGCTCGTCGGCGCAAAGGCGCCGCCGGGCCGGCTGAACCTCCAACCCGTCACCGGGACGGCGGTGTCAGGACCGGACCCGCAGGCGCCACTCTAGCGAGTAACGTCTTCTTTCCCGTTAGGACTGCCGTCGCAACAACCGTTGCCACCGCCATTGTTGCCCTGCACAAGGTTTCCGCCAGAACTAGCGATGGCGGTTGAGGTCAGAGAGGTCGAAAGCAGCAGCGTCATCACGGGAGGAGTGACGGCGGCAAATTTTCCGCAGTTCCTCAAGAACTCACGACGGTCTTCATTATTGGAGTCGAGTGGATTCATCGGCGCCTTCCCTGCGATAGTCGAGGATAAAAAATAAACGGATTTGGATACGCCGCAAGTTAAATATGTTAATCTCGCATTTTAAATTTCCTGCCCGCAAACGACACCTTGAGTGCTATCGCATGCTAGGCTTCCGTCACGACATCGGTGAACTCCCGCGCAAAGCGAGATCCAGAGGCAGCTTATACCGAACGCATTATATGCACGGGGCGCTTTTGGAACTATTATAATTTTAATTGCATGAAATGATGCGGCATCACTCTTTAGCCTCCGCTTCGGCACAAAACGAGGCTCGAGCAGTCGCCGCACATGCGCGCAAACGGCCCCTTTCCCAACTGGCGAAAACAAGAGGCGATTCATGATCGGGGCCGAGTCCGGTGCAGCATTCGGGCAATTGCGGTCTCGCCTCGACACCACCTTCCGACCAGCCTTCTCATTGCCACGTCTGGGCGCCCTGATGAGCCGTGCCCTCACCGAAACTCTCTTAGACCTTTCGGAACTTACGGTTCTCACCGAGGCTGCGACCGGGGCGTATGCCGTGACGGCCGTTCTCGCAGCGATGGCCGGAGCCAGGCACGTCTATGCCTTTACGAAAACTACGCAGCACGGCACCTCGGCTGAAGCCAGGGACCAGACCCTCAAGCTCGCAGATTCCGTCGGTGTGGCCCATCGCATCGACATCCTGGAGCAGATCACCCCCGATATCATCCATCAGACGGATATCGTAACCAACAGCGGCCATCTTCGGCCTCTGACCGCTGCGCTTATTGATGAGCTACCAAGGGAGGCCGTCATCGCCTTGATGTTCGAGGCCTGGGAATTTCGCTCCGAGGACCTCGACCTGGACGCATGCTTGCGGCGCGGAATTCCAATCGTCGGCGTGAACGAACGTCACCCGTCAGTCGATGTCTTCTCGTTTCTCGGTCCACTGTGCGTGAAGCAACTGCAGGATAGCGGATTATCCGTTTACAAAAATCGCATTGCTCTGCTGTGCGACAACGACTTCATTGGCTCGCTTCGCTCCGGTCTCGTGAGCTCCGGAGCGAGCGTGGACGTCTTCGAGGACGTTCGGACCTTGTATCATGACGAATGGGACGCAATCATCGTCGCGCTGCGACCGGCGGCTGAGCCTCGCATCGGCTCGCCGGAAGCAGCTCACCTCGTTGCGTGCGCGCCCCATGGCGCCATTGTCGTGCAGTTTTGGGGCGACATCGATCGAACCGTATTGTCAGAAAACGGGTTGGGCGTTTGGCCAATAACGCCTCCGGGATTGGGGCACATGGGCATTCTGCTGTCCGACCTCGGCCCCGAACCGGTCGTGAGACTGCAGGCCGGCGGCCTGCGCGCTGCTGAATGGGTTCGGCGCAGCCGAGCTGTGTCGCCTGACGGACTCGCGCAAATCGTTACCCAGCATCCGGATCCATCGCCAACTCGCGCTAGGTTCTCGCATCGATGAGCTCAACGAGCGTGAGCGTGGCGGAGGCAAGAAACACTATGCGGCGCATGTCGAAGGCAATCGCCGGCGCGGGTGACGATACAGGAAGATATTGCTGCGCCCTAAAGCAAGCGATCGCTTCGTCGAAGCGAGCCGCTTCGTAAGCAAGATGATAGAATTTGCTGCCGCGCTTCAAGATACCCGTAACCGGCGATTGTGCGCCGGTCGGCTCAATGAGCTCCAGGCGCGGACCGCCGCCCGACACAAACTGAATCCGAACCTGCTGGATCGGGTCCTCGACCATGGGGCCTTCAGGACTGTAGCCAACGACCGCGAGTTCGGGCAGCTCCGCCGCGATCTTTCGACACGCCATTCCCACGTGATGAAAGTGCAAATCCATACCCTGCTCCTCCCTTCCCTGGCAGCCTAGGGAGACGGGCGGCGTCGAACGGAATCTGGCTGGTTGCTCCAACAATTTAACCTTCTCGTGCATCGAGGAGCAGCGCCGACCAGACCTGTTTTAGCCGTGGATAGTCTGCGCGCGACATCCGAAACGTAATCACGTCGTCGCCGTTCCACCAAGCTTTCGGCGCAACCTTTTCAACTTGGAAGCCGAGGCGAATATGAAAGTTCTTCGCGGCTTTATTCCTGCCTTGAACATTGGCCACGACGGCCGAAAGCCCCAGCTGCTCGAATGCGAATTCAAGTAAAAGGTCGAACATCTCTGCCAGAAAAAGGCGCGCGGCAGGATCGACTATCAACCGCGCAACTTCGCCCTGTCCCGCCGCGAAATCCAGGTTCGCAAGCGCGATGCTGCCCGCCGGCTTCTTCGAGCGCTTAAATTCGGCAATGAAATAGTAATCGTCGGCCCTCGCCTGATATTTCCGGAAAAACTCTTCCTGCTGAGCCAAGGTCAGCTTCTCGCGGGTCAGGAACTTGCCGAGAACGGGATCGTTCCGCCAGGCGATGACTTGCGCGGAGTCCTCCAGCCGAAGTTCTCGGAGAAGCAGGTTATTTCCTCCGGGAAGCCGCTTCAGATTCTCAGCTTTCGTGGAAAGCGTGCTTGGGCTCACCGGCTCCGGCCTGATATACGCCATCATATATTTATTACACCTTAACCGATCATTTAAATACATTTAATTGACCCAAGTCATATCATCATTTAATGTAGTGAACAATCAAATGATGCCGCTGTCCTGAACGGAGGCCGCCATTCTAGCTGCAGTACCCGTGCCAGACCGGCCCATCAATGATGCCGAACTCAAGTCCCTGGCGTTGTCAGGCGATGCCACGTTCTGGGGGCATCTTGTCGCCCGCTCGCGGCAAGCGACGAGCTTCTCCGAGCTGTTCTTTCTGTCGACGCTTCGAAAAAAGGCGAAGCTTTATGCACCCGGAAGCGTCCAGCCAAGACTCCGCCTCGCCCTGATAGGCGGCTACAACCTTTATCCGTTGCACGAACTGGTTGAACATCTCCTAGCCATTCGTGGGATCGAGTGCGAACGTTTCCTCGGCGCGTACGATAATTTCGTCTCGGAGATCCTTGACGGCTCGAGCTCACTGTACGCCTTCAGGCCGGATCTCGCCTTCATACTGCCGAACGCGAGCCACTGCCGGTTTTCCGGCTCGCTCCTCGATGCCGTCGAACATCAGCGCGAGGCCGCAGTCTGCGCCGCTGAGCACCTCCTCAACCTCGCGCAGACTTTCACCGCGCGCTCCGGCGCGGCGGCGATCCTCGCCAATCTTGCGCTGCCCGGCGACGTCGATCTCGGTTCGTTTCGTTCACGCACGCTTGGCACCGACTGGAGTTTCCGAAAGGCGGTCAATCTCGAGCTCGGGCTTCGGGCCCCAGCTGAGGTGCAAATCTGCGACGTCGAGTTCCTCTCGGCGCGGCGAGGGATCTCAGCCGCGGCGGATGCGCGAGCGTGGTATGAATCGAAGCAGCTCGGCTCACCTGACTTTCTCGTCGACATCGCGCAAGAGCTAAGCCACCTGATCGCCTCCCGGAAGCAGAGCCCCAAGAAAGTCCTGGCGATCGACCTCGATCACACCCTATGGGGCGGCGTGATCGCGGAGGACGGTATTGAGGGAATCGAACTTGGCGACTCGTCTCCCCGTGGTGAAGCGTTCAAGGCTTTCCAGAGATACCTGCTTGGACTTTCCCAACGCGGCGTCCTGCTTGCGGTATGCAGCAAGAACGACCATGCACGCGCAATCGAGGTATTCGAGAAGCATCCTGAGATGGTTGTCCGGCTGGAGCACTTCGCGGCCTTCAAAGCCAATTGGGACCCGAAGTCCGACAACCTGCAGAGGATCGCGGAGGAACTCCGCCTTGGCCTGGAAAGCTTCGTGTTTGCCGACGACAACCCGGCGGAAATCGAGATCGTGCGCCAGTTTCAGCCGTTGGTTACAGGTGTACTCCTCGGGCCGGACCCCGCCGAATTCATCGTTCGCATCCAGGCCGGACGTCATTTCGAGCCACGGACCGTCACCGAGGAGGATCTCGAACGGACTGCGCAGTACAGGCAAGAACGGCGACGTGCGGAGCTCGCAGCGAGCGTCACCGACATGCCTGCCTACCTCGCCTCGCTTGAGATGCGAGGCACGATCAAAGAATTCGACTCGCTCGACGTTCCTCGCATCGGCCAGCTGATCGCGCGCAGCAACCAGTTCAACCTGACGACGACCCGTCGGTCCGAGACTGAGATCAAGGCACTGCTGGGAAGGCCGGACTACCGGTGCTTCACGATGCGGCTCGAGGATAGGTTCGGTGATTCCGGGCTCATTTCCGTCGTCATTGCAAGGATCGATGGCGGCGTCTTCGTTCTCGATACCTGGCTCATGAGTTGCCGCGTGCTGAAGCGCCAGGTCGAGGACGAGATCATGAATGAGATTTTTCGACTCGCAGAGGTGGCCGGTTGCACCACAGTGCGCGGCATTTATCTTCCGACAACCAAGAACGGCATCGTCGCGGAAGTTTACGAGGAGTTTGGTTTCGCGCGCACGGAAGACTCCGCAACCCGAAGAGAGTTCGAGCTGGAGGTGAGGAAGTATCAGGTGCGTTCGACAAAGATTGATGTTGCCCGGAGAGCTTATGCAGCAGGCTGAAGTATTAGCGAAGTTGCAGGAAGTATTCGACGGAATCTTCCTCGAGAAGGTCGCGGCCACCCCCGAGCTCTCGGCGGCGGACGTCGATGAATGGGACTCGCTCATGCAGATCTCGCTCGTGATCGCCGTCGAGCAGAAGTTTCGCGTCCGATTTCGCGTTGGCGAGGTCGAGGCGGCGCGGAATCTGGGTGAGTTCGCCGACCTGATCGCGAAGCGGATGAAACCATAAGAGTTGGACATAGCGAGTGCGGTCGAAGCTGTGCAAACGGCACATCCCGCTGATGTGCACGAGATTCGTGACGCGCGCCTGCTTCTTCAGGCTCAAGAGAAATTGACGACCGGCGCTACTCCAAAGGCAAAAACCGCTTTCGATTTAATCTTTTTAATGTTATTTAATGTTGAATATTGTTATGCGAACAACATGACACCCGCGGCCGAAACTACAACCCGCACAGTTGGTTTTGCGACTTTAGATAGTATTTAATCACGCTGACTAGCTGGGGGAGTGCAACTGACGTGCCGGTGAAGTCCAATAACCGCCCCGGTGTGGTAAGCGTCAGCGGGACGCCGACGCAGAACCAGACCTTGACCGCGACCGTGAGCGATGCGGACGGAGTGCCGGGCACCGTCTCCTATCAGTGGCAGCAGAGTGCGAACGGCAACTCGTGGAGCAACATCAGTGGTGCGACCGCGAGCACGCTAGTCCTCGGGCAGGCCCAGGTCGGCAGCTTCATACGTGTCACCGCCAGCTACACGGACCTCTCGGGCAGCACCGAGGCCCCGGTGAGCACCGCGACCGCCACGACAGTGGCCAACGTCAACGACGCCGGCGCTGTCACGATCACCGGCACCGCGACCCAGAACCAGATCCTGACGGCCAGCGTCACGGATCCCGACGGCGCGCCCGCCAGCATCACCTATCATTGGCAGAGCAGCCCCGACGGCACCACTTGGACGAACCTGGCCGCCACGACCTCGAGCCTCACCCTCGACAGCAGCCTGGTCGGCAAGCGGATCCGCGTGAATGCCACCTACACCGACCTGCTCGGCGCCAGCGAGAATGTGACCAGCGCGGCCACGGCGACGGTTGCCGCTGCGAGTGCCACCACTACGCTGTTCACCACCCAGACGCCTGTCATCACCAATGCCAGCGACGGAGTAGGTTATGAGTTGGGGATGCGCTTCACCAGCGACACCTCCGGCTCGATCCAGGCAATCCGGTACTACAAGGCCCCGGGCGAGACGGGCACGCATATCGGCCACATCTGGTCGGCCACCGGCCAGGAGCTGGCGACGGTCACCTTTACCAACGAAGGCGCATCGGGCTGGCAGCAGCAGGCGCTCGCCACGCCGCTGACCATCCAGGCCGGCACGACCTACATCGTCTCCGTCAACATCAACAGCTCCTACGTCTCCACCACGCAGGGCTTCGCCTCAGCCATCAGCAATGGTGGCCTGAACGCCCCGGTCGGTGCCGGCGTCTTCGACCTGACCAAGGGCGCCTTCCCCACCAACGTCTATCAGAATGCAAACTATTTCCGCGACGTCGTGTTCGCTGCGGGCTCGTCAAATCCCAATAACCGCCCCGGTGTGGTAAGCGTCAGCGGGACGCCGACGCAGAACCAGACCTTGACCGCGACCGTGAGCGATGCGGACGGAGTGCCGGGCACCGTCTCCTATCAGTGGCAGCAGAGTGCGAACGGCAACTCGTGGAGCAACATCAGTGGCGCGACCGCGAGCACGCTAGTCCTCGGGCAGGCCCAGGTCGGCAGCTTCATACGTGTCACCGCCAGCTACACGGACCTCTTGGGCAGCACCGAGGCCCCGGTGAGCACCGCGACCGCCACGACAGTGGCCAACGTCAACGACGCCGGCGCTGTCACGATCACCGGCACCGCGACCCAGAACCAGATCCTGACGGCCAGCGTCACGGATCCCGACGGCGCGCCCGCCAGCATCACCTATCACTGGCAGAGCAGCCCCGACGGCACCACTTGGACGAACCTGGCCGCCACGACCTCGAGCCTCACCCTCGACAGCAGTCTGGTCGGCAAGCGGATCCGCGTGAATGCCACCTACACCGACCTGCTCGGCGCCAGCGAGAATGTGACCAGCGCGGCCACGGCGACGGTTGCCGCTGCGAGTGCCACCACTACGCTGTTCACCACCCAGACGCCTGTCATCACCAATGCCAGCGACGGAGTAGGTTATGAGTTGGGGATGCGCCTCACCAGCGACACCTCCGGCTCGATCCAGGCAATCCGGTACTACAAGGCCCCGGGCGAGACGGGCACCCATATCGGCCACATCTGGTCGGCCACCGGCCAGGAGCTGGCGACGGTCACCTTTACCAACGAAGGCGCATCGGGCTGGCAGCAGCAGGCGCTCGCCACGCCGCTGACCATCCAGGCCGGCACGACCTACATCGTCTCCGTCAACATCAACAGCTCCTACGTCTCCACCACGCAGGGCTTCGCCTCAGCCATCAGCAATGGTGGCCTGAACGCCCCGGTCGGTGCCGGCGTCTTCGACCTGACCAAGGGCGCCTTCCCCACCAACGTCTATCAGAATGCAAACTATTTCCGCGACGTCGTGTTCGCTGCGGGCAACGTCATCTCACTACTTAGCAGTTCGACTGTCTATGTCAGTGAGACGGGAGGGATGGCTACCATTACCGTCGTACGCTCCGGCGACCTCCAATCTCAAGCGACCGTGGAGTACACGACGAACGAAATCGGCACCGGCGGCACAGCTACGGCGGGCCAGGACTTCATCCAGCCCACGTTTAATGGCCGGTCGAACACCGGTCAGGTCGTCTTCAACCCCGGGGAGAGCACCAAGAGCTTCACCATCCCAATTGTGAACGATCAGCTCACCGAGGGTAACGAGACGTTCGCGGTGGGGCTTCAGAATCCCGGTTCCGGCTCCCTCGGGACCCCGCGCACCGTGCTCGTGACCATCATCGACGACGACTCGCCCGTCGCGATCTCAATGGCGGACGCGGCGATAAGCGTTACCGAGAATACACAGACGGCGACGATTACGCTGTTGCGCAGCGGCAGCACCAGTCAAACAGCTACCGTCGGCTTCACGACAAGCAACGGCAGCGCCCTCGCGGGTTCCGACTACACCGCCTCGTCAGGCACGGTGACTTTCGCTGCTGGCCAGGTGAGCCAGACGATCACGGTCCCGATCATCAACGATGCGACGCCGGAGAATGACGAGACCTTCACGGTCACCTTGAGCAACCCGGCCGGCGCCACTCTCGGCGCCGAGACGACGACGACCGTGAAGATCCTGGATAATGACAACCCCGAGCTCGGCAATCTGGCCGGTGAGACGTACGTGACGGGGCTGGGCCAGGGGTATGCCGACGGGCCAACGGCGATCGATTGGACTCCAGACGGCCGCTACATGCTGGTTGCCCAAAAGGACGGCGTGGTGCGGGTGGTGGACAACGGAGAACTTCGATCAACTCCGCTGATCGACATTTCGAGCGAGGTAAATGGCGTCAATGATCGCGGACTGCTGGGTATCGCGGTGAACCCGAATTTCGCAACGAACCACTATGTCTACCTGCTCTATACCTACGATCCACCCGAGACGGCGGGTCAGCCCGGCCTTGCCGGCCCCGATCAGGCCGGCAACCGACCTGCTCGCCTGGTGAGGGTCACCGTTGACCCAACCACAATGATTGCCGATCCGGCGAGCGAGGTAGTGCTGGTCGGAAAGAACAGCATCTGGGCCTATACGAGCCGTCCCGACGTAAACAGCACAGGCGATCCGAGCATCGCTCCTTCCGGCATCGTCAATGGCACCACGATCACAGCTCCGGCGAGCCAGATCGAGAGTGGATCGCAGGACAACGATCCGGACCGGACCGGCATCCAGAACCAAAACATTCGTGACTATCTGGCGACTGATAGCGATTCGCACGGCGTAGGCGCAGTTCATTTCGGCCCTGACGGCTATCTCTACCTCACCGTCGGCGATGGCGTGTCGTACAACTTCGTCGACCCCCGGGGAGTGCGCGTCCAAGACATCCACAATCTATCGGGCAAGTTGTTGCGGATCGACCCCGTTACAGGTGAGGGAGTGCCCGGCAATCCGTTCTATCAGGCAAGCGATCCAAACAGCAATGCGTCGAAGGTGTTCTACTACGGTGTTCGCAACGCGTACCGCTTCAGCTTCGATCCAGTTACCAATCTTCCTGTGCTCGGAGATGTGGGCTGGAACAGCTGGGAAGAGCTGAATACGGGGCCAGCCGGCTCGAACTTTGGATGGCCCTATCTCGAAGGCCCCGACAGGACCGGCAGCTACCAAAATCTCGCGCAGGCGATCACCTTCTATAACAATGGCAATCGGAACGATACGTCAGACCCGCCCGCCGTATTTCCGATCCTGTCTCTAAGCCACGGGGCTCCCGACAATGCCCACGTGATTACCGCGGGAGATTTCTACAATCAGAACACAATTTTCTTCGACGATGTCCAAAACGGAACGATCTTCGCTGCGACCTTGAACGCAAGCCGGCAGGTCACCAGCGTCCAGTTGGTGGACAACGTACAAGGCATCGTCGACATGCAAAAGGGGCCCGACGGCTGGATGTACGGGGCCAATTTGATTGATGGCACTATCCGACGTTGGGTCGACCCCTCGGCAGTTACGGCGCTGGGGCTCGCAGCGTCGTCCTAGCAGACGCCGGTCACGGCTTTCGTCCATCGATGACGATCTGCTGGGGCGGCTTACGAAGTCGGCGCCGCCCTCAACGACGACTTCGGCCGGTCAGGCGAGTTTTTGCACGATTGCCCGTCAGCGAACTGCCCTATCGTTTTGACCAATGATCGAGGTCTCGGCGATGGACCTCAGACGGGCGAGCCGGTATCGCGCCACCAACTCCGGACCAATGGTCAAATCGGCTCCACGGTACTCGCGCCCAAGATTGAGATCTTGCGAAACTCCGCTCAAGGTGCCCGCCACATAGCGTTGAACCACCCGTACATACGCTTCGGCACCGACCATCACGGCTCGGCCAAAAATCGTATGCAAGTCGTCCCCCGGTTCGTATCTCGAATGCACTGTCTCAAAGATCGGCCCGCTGTCGACGCCGGACGTGCATTCATGAATGGTCGCACCGAGCATGTCCAACTCGTCGTTGACGACAGGCCAAAAGCTGCACGCGGTTCCGCGATACTGGGGGCTAATACCTGTATGCAGGTTGAAACAGATATCGTTTGCAGAGCCGAGGACCGCATTCTTCACGACCGACGTGCCGTAAATAAGAATCGCATCGGGGCGCCTCTGCCGCAGGACTTCCAAGCTTTCGGCGCCGTTTATGCCGTCGACATAGTCGATTTGATCAGATGCATAGAATGTTTGAGCCTTTTGCCCCAACAGACTTTCAAGTGACCGAGTTCGGGCCTCATCGTCTCGAATCAACTTGAGAAACACAGCACGGGTTGCTTTTCCTAAGAAATGCACCACCCCCTTCCGTACGGCGCGCCGCAGTCTTGTCCTCCGTGCCGACCGGTCCACAATGATGCGGTCAATGGAGAGTCCAGCGCAAAGCATGTTTGCGACATAACGATGTTCTGGGCCATCCCGCGTCAGAATCACTATTCTCTTTTGTTCGGGCCGCGCAGCTACCATAGCCAATCTCTCGCACACCGCAGTACAGGCATAACCCGGAGCTTAAACGGAATCTCTTCTGGCGCCGCGTTCCCCAGGCTAATCCGATAGAAAATGTCAGCCGCCGGTTTAAAGCGGTTGCTTTTCGCATGCACCAGAAAGATCGCCTTGTGATTACGCCGTGCGGCGCGCAGCGCATCTTCGGTCGCGTCCAATGTATTCCCATAAGGAATACTTAGGCATTGAACCGTTTGTCCCGATAACTTCTCCAGAAGCTCACGGCTTTGCACGATCTCGGTCTCCAACTCGCTCGATGAAAGCGAACGAAAGAACGTGTGGCTCATCGAGTGGTTTCCTACTTCAATCCCTAAGCTCGCAAACCGCTTGATATCGGTGATATTAAGAAAGAGCTTCGATGTACGCCAAAGCTCCAATTCATTGGTGCCCATTGCGGTACACAGCTGCTGCTTCGTCTCCGCAATTTGCGCTTGAGTCCATTTTGAAATCACGTTGGCGATGAGCCTAGGGACTGATGTTGGTCCGGTTTCGTTGATCTTCAGGAGCGCTATCAGTTGCTGTTGACCGAGCACCACCGCTGCCAACGAAAGGATATTATCCACTGGCAATCTGCTTCCGAGCATCGTTGTGGGATTGACGAAGAACAGCGAAGGTGCATTTGCCGCTTTCAGGACAGTACTTGCGGTATCGAGAACTGAGCGATATGCGTCATCGAAGGTGATCAGCAAAGGTTTACGCGGCAGAGTGCCGCTTACAAGGTCCGATCCGCTCACCATGTCAAAATGACGCACGAAATACTTGACGTGCTTCTCAAAGACCTCTGGCCTTGTAACAACTCCAAGCTTGCTGGTTAACGGGTCTTCATGGTCCGCGATATGATGATAGACCACAATGGTAACGTCGCGCCGCATCGGTGGCTATCCCTGGCGCGAGCGAGATAACGCGCCCCCTGACGGACGTTCCACAGCAGCTATCTCCCCTGACAGGTTGTTGCGCGGATTGCCGCGCGCGCTCCTCACGCCGACATGGCTCCAGCCATTCACCCAGCGTTGACGATGCTGCCAGACATAGCGCCAGTTTCGCGCCTTTTCACGCAAATCACTTCTGCCGGAGACCAGGCCGGCCGTTCCGTACGCAAGCAAGCGCAGGAGGGGAAGCATCATGTACAGTGTCTTGCCTGCGAGAATCGTCGCAGCGGAATTGTGACGCCGCAGCAGCGTGATCCGGCCGGCAAGGACCTTGATGCGTTGCTCTGCTTGATCGGGCTCGGAAGACTGGCCGTAATGAATGATGGTAGCTGCAGGCGTGATGGTCGGGGATGCACCAAGCTTGCGCGCCCGGCGGCACAAGTCCGCTTCTTCACCGTACATGAAAAACTCGGGGTCAAAGCCGTCAAGTTGCTTCCAAAGTTCGCGGTCAATGAGAAGAAAGCAGCCCGTGACAATGTCGACTGCACGAATGCTGTCACGCTTCCAGCCACCGTATCCTTCGGGATTGAAAACCGCGCTGCTGCGCTTCAAGCTGGTCAGACCAGTAGCAAAACAGAAGATGCTCCATAGGGTGGCATCTCCCCAACAGGAGCCAGGATTCAAGCGGCCGTCAGACAGCACGGTGCGCCCGCCCCAGATCCCAAAGCGCGGATTCGCATCGGCGAACTCGTGCAGATGATCGATTGCGTGATTCAAGATCAGGGTGTCCGGGTTGAGCAGCAGAAACCGGCGACCCCGCGCCCGCATCGCGGCGATGTTGTTGGCGCCGGCAAACCCAAGATTTTCTCGCGACGCGATGAGCTCGAGTTGAGGGAAGTTTGCGCGAATGGCTTCCGGAGATCCGTCTGTTGAAGCGTTATCGAAAACGATGACTTCGTAGAGTACCGACGTTGTTTGTGCCAAGACAGATCGAATACATTCGAGCGTCATGGTGCGCGTGTTGTAGCTCACGATGATGATCGAAATGTCGGGCTCAGCGGCCCGATAAATTGCCTCCGGCATGGGATTCAGCCTCGTGCGATACGTCAGGACCCACCCTCGTTTAATGTTCGACCGAACCCATCTTCGACAACCAACTTGCTCGAGCGCGACTTGTCAGGCACGTCCTTCTGAGGGTCGCCAAACCATCCCGAATTGGCTCTTCAATGCGGTGAGGCCTGGCGACCCGGCTCGGCGATGCTAAGTGCGCGTTCCTGCAAACTCGAACTTTCTCGGTTCCTTCGCGACTGCACCGCCCGGTCGCTGCGCGCGACCCCGGATCGCGCACCATTTTCCCCCCGCGCCGCCACTGCAGATCCCAAGCTCAAATGGAAACGACATCTCTCCTCGTCTTCTGTATGGCATAACCTACCGGAGCCCAGGAATTAAACGTTTATATTATTATATCGATTTAATTTGCAAGCTGTTATTTCCGAACGGGCGACCTTAATTCGAGAATACAAGCCGCGAGCTTCCAAGGCGTGCTGCTGGCTGCGGCAGGAAAATGGATCAGCGGATCCGAGGCTGAGGAAGCAAACTGCCCGGGACGAGTTGGCCATTGACGATGGTTGCACTCCTGACGTTCTCCCATTTGGTGATCGTCATTGTTCCGCCGCCCGCATTGTTGATCAGAAATGCGCCGTATAGGAACGGGCCAACGAAATACACATCCTTAAGGGAAACAGCGACGTTCATGCCGTCGGGATGCATTCGCAACCCGTAAGGTCCGCCCCAGAACAGGACGTTCTCAAAGCTTACTGAGCCCCCTAATCCATCAGCATAGAAGAATCCGGCCGTTGCATTGGTGTTGTTATAGGTCTTGAATGTTGTATTGCGAACCGTGATCGTGTTGGTTTTTCCAGGATCATAACACTGAAGCCCGTCTGCGTGATCGCCCGGCAGACCTTTGGTCTCGATGTAGACGCCATCAATATTGATGCCGCCAACACCGTCGGAGCCAATACACCGGAATCCCTCGTTGGATCGAATGCGGGAATTTTTCAGAGTGCAATCGCCGCAAACGACCGAGCTTCCATCGTTGTTGTGATCCCAGGAACGATGCTCGACGACTTCACCGTTGCTGAAGAACTTCCCGTAACGGGTGTATGGCTCGGAGGTAGTTCCAGCAAAGCGTGCGTCATCAAATGAGAGTGGAGGAGTCGACGCCGGAGCAGGAAAAGGCGAAGGCGAGGAGGCGGGACCTGGCGCTTGGCTGGAGGAAAGTGCCTGATCCGCCAGTGCGGAACCGGCGTAACACAAGCCGGCAATTATTTGCGCCCAGCCAAAGCCTCGGCAACGCCCTACTTTCTTCACGGATCTCTCTCCAAATGATTGCGACCATGCGGATTTCGCCTGCCGCAGACAGCAGGCGATCTTAATCAGAGGTATTTCATTGAATGGTTGTCTGGCTTATGCTCCCTTCCCGTCGGTTCTCGCCCACAGAATGTGCCGTGGCATTTGCACCCGAACCCAGCGATACCGGACGTGCGACCATGGTTTGATTTCGGGTGAGAGATTGTCGAGGACGAAATCGCCATTTCGCGTGCGCACGAGAAGCACGAGGTGATGCTCTCCGGAACTGACGACGACTTCGCTCAGTAGCAGGACTCGCGCAGGCCAGCCGCGCCGAAGCAATTCGTGGCGCTTGCTCACCGCGTAGTCATTGCAATCGCCGTGCTTGGGGTTGATGACCCATTCCTCGCCGGCAAGGCCGAGCTCGTTGCGCGCCGGCACGATGGCGAGATTGACCGCGCGATTGACCTCCTGCAGAGCCGCCCAGCGGTCCTCGGTCAGCCGGATCGGCCCGCCGCGAAACGAGCGCGGCCGAAGACATTCCGCCTCGTAGCGCAGGCAGAACACGGTGTACGCAAGGGGCGGCAGCGTCGGGCTTCCCAGTTCGATGTGCTGCCCTGCCCGCGGCGTCGCCGACGAGGTCGTGCCGATCGCGATGTCGGCCTTGTCGTCCTGATAGGCTTCCGCGAGCGCGGCCTTGGCCAGGTCCGGCTTGCCCTGG
>NZ_JARFML010000027.1 GCF_029167105.1 Bradyrhizobium yuanmingense
GACACGGGGTGGATGAGGCGCCCGTGTCGGACGCAGGATCCACGTGGAGATCGGCCTCAGATACTCAGATCAGTAGCAGGTGCGAACGCGGCCGACGTACTGGCCAAAAGCGTTGTACTGGGCGACCCAGCCGCAGCGGCGATAGCCGTGATAATAGGGGTCGTGCGTGGCGGCGATCGCGGAGCCGACGACGGCGGCGGTGGCGATGCCGGCGCCCACACCATAGACCCAGGCGGGCTGCTTGGCTTCGGCCGAGGTGGTGGTGGACGCGATGCTGCCGGTCACGGCGAGAGCAGCGAGAGCTGCGGCGGCAATCTTGGTCTTGATCGACATATGAAACTCCATCCGGGGTTGAGGCGGTCCGTTGTGGCCCGCGTGCCCAGTTGGACGGAGGCTCCTCGCGTCCGGTTCGAAGACTGCAAATGCGCTCGCGAAGACTCGATCTTTCCTGAATGAATCCAGGAAGATGCCCCCTAGCCGAGGGGGCCCTTGGCGAGCCTGTTCACGTCGAAGTTATCGACCTCACCCAGCAGCTCGCAGAACGCGGTCGCGCCCTGATCGAGCAGCTGCTCGCCCTTCGCTGGGTCAGCCAGCGTCGCGTCGCCGACCGCACCGCTGGCGTTGAGATCCTGCGCCTGCCAGGCGAATGGCGCCGGCCGCTGCGTCGACAGCCAGCGATACTGCTGCTCGATCGCGATGCTGCTCGCGGGAAAATCGGCGATCGCATCCTTGCGTACCTGATCGGGATAGCGCGCCAGCATGATCGAGGTCTCGACCGCGCCGCCGTGAATGCCGTGCCGCACTTCATCGGCCGGGAACAATTTGTCCGCGCCCGAGAGCCGCGACCACGACGTCGTCACCACGAACAGCTTGTGATGCGCACGCAGATCCTGCGCAACCAGCATCATCGCCGCGCTGTTGCCGCCATGGCTGGTGACGATGACGAGCTTCCTCACGCCGCGGCTTGCAACGTCCGCACCGATCGCTGTCCATTTCCTCAGCGCGATTTCAGTCGGCAGCGTCTGCGTGCCCGGATAGTCGATATGTTCGGTCGAAATCCCGACCCGTTCGACCGGGAGGAAGCTCGCCGGAATGCTGGTGGGTAACAGCTGACGCACACGTGCCAGATAGGCGTCCGCGATCAGCACGTCCGTCGACAGCGGCAGATGCGGACCGTGCTGCTCGGTTGCCGCCAGCGGCAGCACCGCGATCCAGCGCGACACCTCGCCGGGGCTCGCATCAGCCCAGTCGATGTCGATCCAGTCGCGGGAGGGCGTCATCGAGGTTTCCTTGCCCGAATTTGTCACGTAATTTGCGGTATGAGGGGATGCGGGTCCGGCCGGCTCGCATCCCCTGATGTCATGCGGTTCTATCGCGTTGCCTTCACCCGGACCAGTCGCGATTGGGCCAGCCACGATCGACGGAGTGCCATTATGACCCCCTTTCATCTGCGGCGAGCGTTAGTTGCAGGCTTGTTGGCCGCCCTCGCCTCTTTTGCGCCGGCGCGCGCCCAAACGCTCGACAAGGTCACCTTCGGCACCAACTGGGTCGCCGAGGCCGAGCATGGCGGCTTCTTCCAGGCGGTCGCCGACGGCACCTACAAGAAATACGGCCTCGACGTCACCATCGTCCCCGGCGGCCCGAACGAGAACAACCGGATGCTGCTGATCGCCGGCAAGATCGATTTCTTCATGGCCGCGAACACGCTGATGTCGTTCGATGCCGTCGCCAACAACGTTCCCGTCATCACCATCGCCGCGATTTTCCAGAAGGATCCGCAGGTGATGCTGACGCAGCCTGATGCCAAGGTCGCCAAGATCGAGGACCTCAAGCCGCTGACGCTGTTCGTCTCCAAGGAAGGCATGACCAGCTACTTCCAATGGCTGAAGTCCGAATATGGCTTCAGCGAGAAGAACGTGCGCCCCTACAATTTCAATCCGCAGCCCTTCATCGCCAATCCCAAGAGCGCCATGCAGGGTTACGTCACCTCCGAGCCGTTTGCGGTGGAGAAGGCCGCCGGCTTCAAGCCCAATGTGCTGCTGCTCGCCGATTACGGCTTCAACACCTATTCCACCCTGATCGAAACCCGCCGTGAGATCGTCGAGAAGAAGCCTGATCTCGTGCAGCGCTTCGTCGATGCCTCCATGATCGGCTGGTACAATTACCTCTACCGGGACAATTCCGCCGGCAACGCCCTGATCAAGCAGCTCAACCCGGAGATGACCGACGATCTCCTGGCCTATTCCGTCGTCAAGATGAAGGAGCACGGCATCGTCGATTCCGGCGACAGCTTGAAGAACGGCATCGGCGCAATGAGCGACGAGCGCTATGCCTCCTTCTTCAACAAGATGGTCAAGGCCGGGGTCGTGAAGGCGGATCTCGACTACCGCAAATCCTACACGCTGCGCTTCGTCAACAAGGGCGTCGGCGTCGAGCTGCGCCCGAACAAGCCGTAACGCATGCTGAGATCCGGCACGGCGGTGCGGCTGGGGCCCACCTCTCCCCCTTGTGGAGAGCTGAAGAGCGCCCGAAACGCAGCAGCCCGCTCTCAATGGTAGAGCGCAATCCATCGCCCGCCGTCGAGGCCAGCCTGACGGCTCTCGCCGTCAGCCTGCGCGGCGTGACGAAGGTCTATGACAACGGCGTGATGGCGCTCGGCCCGTTCGACCTTGCCGTCCGCAAGGGCGAGTTCATCTCGCTGCTGGGCCCCTCCGGCTGCGGCAAGTCGACGGTGTTGCGGTTGATCGCCGAGCTCGGCGCGCCATCATCGGGCACGGTGCGAGTGGCACGGCGCGAGGGCGTGCCGCAGCCAGGTCACGGCATCGGCTTCGTGTTCCAGGAGCCCACCCTGATGCCCTGGGCCAATGTTCGCGAGAACGTGCGCCTGCCGCTGAAGCTCGGCGGCGTGCCGAAAGCGGAGGGGCGTGCGCGTGCCGACGCGGCGCTGGCCAGCGTCGGCCTTGCCGATTTCGCCGATAGCTTTCCGCGCGAGCTCTCCGGCGGCATGAAGATGCGGGTGTCGCTGGCGCGCGCGCTCGTCACCGATCCGGATATCCTCCTGATGGACGAGCCGTTCGCCGCGCTCGACGAGATCACGCGCTTCCGCCTCAACAACGATCTGCTGGCGCTGTGGCGACGCTTACGCAAGACCGTCATCTTCGTCACCCATTCGGTGTTCGAATCCGTCTATCTGTCGCAGCGTGTCGTGGTCATGACGGCGCGGCCGGGCCGCATCCAGGCCGACATCCGTATCGAGACGGTCGAGCCGCGCGGCGAGGAGTTTCGTACCTCGACGGCCTATTCCGATTATTGCCGACGCGTGTCGGCCGCGCTGGCGCCGTCCTATTCGGGGCAGTCGACGCTATGAACGCGCAAAGCCCGGTCATCGCGAAACGATCCGCCGCGCAACGCGCGATGCGCTTCGTGCTGCCGGTCATCGTCTTCGCAGCCGGCCTCCTTGCCTGGGAACTCGTGGTCCGCATCAGGGAGATCCCGCCTTACGTGCTGCCGGCGCCCTCCGTCATCCTGCTGACATTGATCAAGGACTGGGCGGTGCTGTCACAATCGCTGGCGGCCACGCTTGCAACCACGCTCGAAGGTTTTGTCGCCGCCAGCATCGGCGGCATCGCGCTGGCGCTGCTGTTCAACCAGTCGAAATGGGTGGAATATTCGCTGTTCCCCTATGCCATCGTGCTGCAGGTGACGCCGGTCATCGCGATCGCGCCGCTCTTGCTGATCTATCTGGAGCAGCAGACCGCGGTGGTCGTCTGCGCCTTCATCGTCGCATTTTTCCCGGTGCTGTCGAACACCACGCTCGGGCTGAACTCGGTGGACCGCAACCTCGCCGGCCTGTTCCAGCTCTATGGCGCCTCGAAGCCGCAAACCCTGCGCTTCCTCAAGCTGCCGGCGGCGCTGCCCTACATTCTCGGCGGCCTGCGCATCGCCGGCGGCCTGTCGCTGATCGGCGCGGTCGTGGCCGAGATTGCGGCCGGAACGGCCGGCGCCGGCTCCGGGCTCGCCTACAGGATCGCCGAGTCCGGCTATCGCTTGAACATACCCCGCATGTTCGCCGCGCTGCTTCTGTTGTCGCTGGCCGGGATTGTCATCTATGGGGTGCTGGCGCTAGTTTCCCACCTCGTTTTACGGCGCTGGCATGAGAGCGCGCTTGGAAAGGAAAACTGATGGCTGCCGGTTCGATTTCGTCCGAAAAGATCGACCTTCTGATCTATGGGCCGGTGCGGCCGATCCTCGAGAACGGGTTTTCCGATCATTTCGTCGTGCACAAGGCGGAGACGCGCGGCGATCTCGAGCGGCTGACGCCCGCGGTCCGCGACAAGATCCGCGGCGTCGCGGTGACCTACCACACCGTGCGTGCGGACAAGGACTCGCTGTCGCAGCTGCCGAAGCTGGAGATGGTGGCGAGCTTCGGCGTCGGCTACGACCACATCGACGCCAAATATGCGGCCGAGCACAACATCATCGTCACCAACACGCCCGACGTCTTGACCGAGGAGGTCGCCGACGTCGCGATGGGCCTTCTGATTTCGACCTTGCGCGAGTTCATCAAGGCCGACCGCTATGTCCGCTCCGGGCTCTGGCAGACCCAGAACTATCCGCTCAGCGTCGGCTCGCTGCGCGACCGCAAGGTCGGCATCGTCGGCATGGGCCGGATCGGCCAGGCCATCGCGCGCCGGCTCGACGCCTCGCTGGTGCCGGTGGTCTACCACTCGCGCAACCCCTCCAAGGACGTCTCCTACAAGCACTACCCCGACCTGATCGAGATGGCGAAAGCGGTCGACACGCTTGTTGTGATCGTGCCCGGCGGTGCCAGCACCAACAAGATGATCAATGAAGAGGTGCTCAAGGCGCTCGGCCCGCGCGGCGTACTGGTCAACGTCGCCCGCGGCTCGGTGATCGACGAGCCCGCGCTGATCCAGGCGCTGAAATCCGGCACCATTCTCGCCGCCGGGCTCGACGTGTTCGCGGCCGAGCCGAACGTGCCCGACGAGCTCAAATCCATGCAGAACGTCGTGCTGCTGCCGCATATCGGCTCAGCCTCGGTGGTGACGCGCAACGCCATGGACCAGCTCGTGGTGGACAATCTCAAGGCCTGGTTCGCCGGCAAGGCGCCGCTGACGCCAGTTGCGGAAACGCCGGTCAAGGGGCGCTGATGGTCGCTCGTCGCCTTCTCGCATTCGCCGCCGCGGCCTTTTTGGCCGCGATCGGCGCCGTCGCGGCCCCCTTGGCCGCGATCGGCATCGCGCATGCGCAGGATGCGGCGAGCCTGAAGAAGCAGATGCCCGGACAATGGGAGCTCTCGACCACCGAGCGGAGCAAGACCTGCGTCGTCACCCTCAAGGCTGACGCCGCAGGCCAGGGCTACAAGCTGGAGCTGGAGCCGGCCTGCAAGACCGCGCTGCCCTTCACCAAGGACATTGTGGCCTGGAGCGTGAGGGGCCTCGACATCGTGCGCCTGCAGGATGCGACCGGCGAAGCCGTGATCGACTTCACCGAGGTCGAGGCCGGCATCTTCGAGGGCCTGCGCCAGGGCGAGGGCGTCTACATCCTGCAGGACCTTGCCGCCGCGCGCTCGATGGCCAAGTCGATGGACCAGATGATCGGCGACTGGTCGATGGTGCGCGGCAAGGGTCAGCCGATCTGCGGACTGACGCTGACCAACACCGAGGCGGATTCGGACAATTTTCAGGTCTTCCTCAAGCCGAGATGCGACGCGGCGATTGCGCAGTTCAACCCGACGCAATGGCGCCTCGAGCGCGGCCAGATCATCCTGATGTCGAAATCAGGCGAAGCCTGGCAGTTCGAGGCCGACGACCACGCCCAGTGGCGCCGCGTCCCCGACACGGCAGATCCCCTGATCATGCTGCGGCAGTAGGCGGGCTCGATGCTGGCTCGGTCACCTCTCCCGCTTGCGGGAGAGGTCGCGCCGAAGGCGCGGGTGAGGGCTGGGGGTTCTCGATTGCAGAGGCGCCCTCTCCCCAGCCCTCCCCCGCAAGCGGGGGAGGGAGCGCAGCTGCTCCCACAGAAGAACTCCTCCTCATCCATATTCTAAGCCGTCACCTTCGATCGCAGCGCGGTGCCTTGCGCCGATTCCGACAGGCGAGATCGCTGATTTCGGCATTTGTTGGATTTCGAACTTTTCGTCCGTCTCGAGCGACCAACACGGAATGGTTCAAACTCGATCGGGCTTTGACATGAGATTCGTTGCCCTGGCCTTCTTGTGCCTCCTGCTTTTCGCGATGCCCGCCAGCGCGAATGACACCCGCACCTTCAATGCAATGGTCGCATTGGCCAATCGCGGCGATGCCGAGGCGCAATATCATGTCGGCATGATGCACAACAACGGCATCGGCACACAGCAGGATCGCAGCCAGGCCTTCGAGTGGTTTCAGAAATCGGCCGCCGGCAACGACCCCCTCGGCGCCTACAAGCTCGGTTGCTACTATGACGGTCAAGGCGCAGGCATCATCGCAACCGACGCGGATCAAGCCCTGAAATACAAGCTCGTTGCCGCTAATGCGGGCTATGCGCGCGCCCAGCACGACGTCGCGCTCACGTATGACCGGCGAGGCAATTCGGAAGAAGCGCTGAAATGGTGGAAGCTGGCGGGTGACCAGGGGCTGCCTGAGGCCCTGTTCGGCCTGTCCCGCGCCTATTCGGCCGGAAAGGGAACGCCGAGAGATTTGTCCCTGTCGTATGCCTATTTCAAGCTCTCGAAGGTGGCGCCGGCCAAGAACGTGAACGAAATGGCTTCCATGTTGTCCAAACCTGAGCTCGAGCAGGCCGAGAAACTCGTTGCCGGATGGAAACCGCAACCGACCGCTCTGACGCTCAAGGCATTCGCCGGCATCACAGCCGCAGAAGACCATTTGAAAGCCGCCAAGAACCAGGGGTTCTGAACTGGCCTAGATCAGCCGCAGCCCGCGCAGGCTCGCGTGGCCACTCTAGCCGACGATGATGTGGTCAATGCCGAGCGGTCTTGCGATGTCGATGATCGCCTTCGTCATCTGGATGTCGGCCTGCGAGGGTGACGGATCGCCGGATGGATCATTGTGCACCAGGATCAGGTATTGCGACCGAAGCTGACGCGCTCTAGGTCTTCGCCGCTGCCTCCGGCATGATCTGGAGCAGCGGCTCTGGCTGGATCGAAATCTGGCCGGCGAACGGCCGGTCGTGCGCGGCGATCAGCAGGACCGAGGTGGCCACCCCCGTTGCGAACAGTCCCATCGCGATCGCCGATCCCAGCCGATTGTCGCAATGAACGAGGCCGATCACCAGCAATGCGCAGGCGGCTTGGAGGTACAGGCACCACCATTTGACTGGATTGACCGCGGCGAGGCTGACGATGATCCGTTGCCGCCGCGCATCCAGCGCCTGCTCCAGCGCGGCGATGAGCTCGCGCTGCACATTCGCGTGCCCCGTGCCTTGCGGCGTCATCGTGATGACGAGCTGCAGGGCATCGGCGAGCGCCGGCGGCGTCACCTTCAGCGATGCCTCCTGATGCGCCATCATCGGCCATTCCACCGCGACGGCCTGCCCGACATAGTCGCGCACCAGGCCGCGCAGCTTCGCCTCCTGCTCCGCCGGCAGGCCGCCGGCCAGCAGCACGGCGCTGCGCAGCGCGCTGGCCTCGCGGCTTACCGCGGCACTGGCGCGATCGCTGTCGCCCCAGACCTGCGCTGCGGTGAAGGCGACGAACAGGCCGAAGATGATGCCGAGCACGGGCAGCATGCCCGGCGAGATCGCTTTGAGCGATTTTGCGCGCTCTCCTGTCGCGACAAGCGCGATGCCTGCGAAGATCGCCGCGGCCAGAAGATAGGTAAACCCGAAGATCACCAGCGCCATCAGGGACACCGGCAGATTGTGCAGCCAATCGCTCATCGTTGCCTTGTCATCTGATTTGAGGCTCTAGATCAACCGCATCCCGCGCAGGCTGGCATGCCCGTTTCTGCCGACGATGATGTGATCATGCACGGCAATCCCCAGTGGTTTTGCGATGTCGATGATCGCCTTCGTCATCTGGATATCGGCCTGCGAGGGCGAGGGATCGCCGCTGGGGTGGTTGTGCACCAGGATCAGCGCGGTCGCGGACAGCTCGAGCGCGCGCTTGATCACCTCGCGCGGGTAGACCGGGGTGTGGTCGACCGTGCCGGTCTGCTGCACCTCGTCGGCGATCAGCTGGTTGCGCTTGTCCAGGAAGAGCAGGCGGAATTGCTCCTTCTCGGCAAACGCCATGCTGGTGCGGCAATAGGCGATCACCTCGTTCCAGGATGACAGCGCGTTGCGGCTGTTGACCTCGCCCTTGGCGACGCGATGCGCGGCAGCTTCTATCAGCTTGAGCTGGTTGATCGCGGACTCGCCGACCCCCTCGACCTCGCGCAGGCGCGCCACCGGCGCATGCACGACCTCGGCGAACGAGCCGAAGGTCTTGATCAGCGTCTTGGCGAGCGGCTTGGTGTCGCGCCGCGGCAGCGCCGGAAACAACGCCATCTCCAGCAATTCGTAGTCGCTCAGCGCATCCGCGCCCGCGCTGTAGAAGCGCTCGCGCAGCCGCTCGCGATGGCCGAGATAGTGCGGCGTCTCGTCAGGCTTGCTCTTGTCGTGGTCAGGCTTGGCGGGCATCGGCCGCCAGCATTGCCGGGGCTTGGCGTTTTTGCAACCGTCAATTGCGGGAGCAGTCGCGCCTCATACGACGGCGCCTCAAATCACCCGATCTGCTTCTCGCCATGTCGCGCCGACAGCGTGAAAATCTCCACCCCCGTCGCCGTGACGCCGACGGAGTGCTCGAACTGCGCCGACAGCGAGCGATCGCGGGTCACCGCGGTCCAGCCGTCGGAGAGAATCTTCACATGCGGCTTGCCGAGATTGATCATCGGCTCGATGGTGAAGAACATGCCGGGCTTGAGCTGCACGCCCTCGCCGGGCCGGCCGATATGGATGATGTTCGGCTCGTCGTGGAACATGCGGCCCAGGCCATGGCCGCAGAAATCGCGCACCACGCTCATGCCCTGCGGCTCGACGAAGCTCTGGATGGCGTGGCCGATGTCGCCGGTGGTGGCGCCCGGCTTCACCGCGGCGATGCCGCGCATCATGGCCTCATAGGTCACCTCGATCAGCCGTTCGGCCTTGCGGGCGATCGGGCCGATCGCATACATCCGGCTGGAATCGCCATACCAGCCGTCGACGATGAAGGTGACGTCGATGTTGACGATGTCGCCTTCCTTCAGCGGGCGGTCGCCGGGCATGCCGTGGCAGACCACGTGGTTGAGCGAGGTGCAGGTCGAGTAGCGGTAGCCGCGATACATCAGCGTCGCCGGGTAGGCACCATGGCTGAAGGCGAAGTCCCGGACGAAATCGTCGATTCTGGAGGTCGGCACGCCGGGCCCGACGATGTCGGTGAGCTCGTCGAGGCACTTGGCCACCAGCGCGCCCGCCTTGCGCATGCCGGCAAAGGCGGCGGGCCCGTGCAGCTTGATCTGTCCGGTCTTGCGCAGGGAGGTCTCAGTGGCGTCGACGTAGCTCATGCGTGTCAGGTCTTCTCGGGCTGATCTCGATTTTGGCGGAAAGGCTTGATTTCAGGCCCCAATCTAATGATTGGCAGGCTTCATGCAAGCCGAGCGGCCTGCTTGGGGGGTGAAAGTGACCTAATTCGGGACTTCCACGGCGGTTTCCACCGGCAGGGCGCCGCCGCGGATGCGGATTTCGCGGACGGGATAGGGAACCCGGATACCCTCGCGCTTGAAGGCGTCCCACAGCTCCAGCATCACGTCGCTCTTGACCCTGTCCATGCCGTCGGGGTCGGCGATCCAGAAGGTCAGCGAGAACTTCATCCCGGCTTCCGCGAACTCGGTCAGGAGGCAGGTGGGCGGCTTGCCCTTCTGCGCGCGCGGATGGGCTTCCGCGGTCTCGGCCGCAAGCTTGCAGACCAGCTTCGGGTCGGCGTCGTAATTGGTGCCGAAGGCGATCTTCACCAGCGTGTTCTTGTCGGTATAGGTCCAGTTGACGACCTTCTGCGTCACCAGATCCTCGTTCGGGACCAGGAATTCGCGGCCGTCGCCGGCGGCGACCGAAATATAGCGCGTCTTCATCGCGCTGATGCGGCCGGTATTGTCGCCGATGGTGACGAGATCGCCGGGCTTCACCGATTTGTCCGCGAGCAGGATGATCCCCGAGATGAAATTGGCGACGATCTTCTGCAGGCCGATACCGATGCCGACGCCGACCGCGCCGGAGAACACCGCGAGCGCCGACAGGTCGATCCCGACCGCGCCGAGCGCGATCACGATCGCGACCGTGAGCAGCCCGATGCGGATGATCTTGACCAGCAGCACCTGCACCGACGGCGTCAGGTCGGTGGTCGAATTGATCCGGCTCTCGGCGAAATTGCTGGCGATGTTGGTGAGCCAGAGTGCGATCAGCAGCAGCGCGCCGGCCTTGAGCGCCAGGAGCGGGGTCAGCCTGAGGCCGCCGAGCACGATGGCGAAGGAATCCAACAGGTCGACCGTCGCATCGAGCTGGCCGACGATGGAGAGCGCGGCGACGAACCAGGCGGTGATCGACACCAGCTTGACGATGAAGGCGTTGCGCAGCACCGAGGTCACGAGCCGGATCACCAGCCAGGCGAAACCCAGCTTGGCCGCGACCATCAAGAGATAGGAGCGGCTCGGCCAGGTCGCGTGATACATCACCACGCGCGAGACGATCACGAGCAGCGTGAACACCGCCGTCGAGGCGCTGGCGACCATGACCCGGACGAAATGCCGGAGCGGCAGCGGCCAGCGCATCGCCAGTGACGTCATATCGAGACGGCTGCGAATGGCCGCCTCCGCGGCATAGGCGATGCCGGCCGCGGCCAGGATGAGGCCGAATTGCAGGTAGAACCAGGGTGAGGAGATTTCCGCCCCGACGCTGCGTGCGGTGGTCTGCACGAACTCCATGAAGTCTTTGAGGTCCATGTCCATCGGGTCTCGTCGGCAAGCGGGCAGGAATTGATTCGAGGGCGCCGGACAATCCCACAAAGGGCGCGGCCGGGCCATCGATACACCGTGAAGTGAAGCGCGTTAAGGCCGTAAAATGCGGGCAGATTGCCGCGAAGCGCGAAAATGGGTTGGCGCACGAGTCCACCGACGATAAGGATGAAATTCCAGCGATTTCTTACCCGGAAGGTGGATGGCTTCCCTCGACTCCGTCAGTCTCGCCATATTGCTCGGCGCCGTCCTCGTCATGGCCGGCATCCTCTCGAGCCTGCTTGCGCTGCGCTTCGGCGCGCCCTTGCTGCTCGTGTTCCTCATCATCGGCATGCTCGCCGGCGATTCCGGCCCCGGTCAGCTCCAGTTCGACGACGTCCGCACCACCTATCTGGTCGGCTCCGTCGCGCTCGCTTTGATCCTGTTCGACGGCGGCCTGCGCACGCGCATTGCCAGCATCCGCACCGTGCTTGCGCCGTCCGTGGTGCTCGCGACCGCAGGCGTGCTGCTGACCGCGCTGGTCACGGCGCCGTTCGCCAAATACGCGCTCGACCTCAACTGGTCGGAATCGCTGCTGGTCGGTGCCGTGGTGGCCTCGACCGACGCGGCCGCGGTGTTCCTGCTGGTGCACACCCAGGGCCTGCGTCTGCGTCCGCGCGTCGGCGCGACGCTGGAGGCGGAGTCCGGCACCAACGATCCCTTCGCGATCTTTCTCACCCTGATGCTGGTGGAATACATCTCGGTCGGCACGAGCTCGCCCGGCCATGTGCTGATGGAGTTCATCCAGGAGGCGGCGCTGGGTGCCGTCGTCGGCGTCATCGGCGGCCGCCTCGTCGTCATCGCTCTCAACAAGGTCGCCCTGCCGCAGGGCCTGCATGCGCCGTTCGTGACCACGGCCGCGCTCGTGATCTTTGGCGGCTCGCAGATCATGCACGCCTCCGGCTTCCTCGCCGTCTATCTCGCCGGCATCATCATCGGTAACCGGCCGACGCGCGCGCACAATTCGGTGGTGACGTTCCTGGACGCCGCGACTTGGCTGGCGCAGATCGTGATGTTCGTGCTGCTCGGTCTCCTGGTGTCGCCGAGCCGGCTCGGTGCCAGCATATTGCCGGCCATCGCCGTGGCGCTGGTCCTGATGCTGATCGCGCGGCCGATCGCGGTGTTCGTGTGCCTGTCGCCGTTCCGCTTCAACTGGCGCGAAAAGATCTTCATCGCCTGGACCGGTCTGCGCGGTGCGGTCGCGATCTTCCTGGCCTCGATCCCGATGCTGGTCGGGCTGTCCAAGGCCTATCTCTATTTCGACGTGGCCTTCGTCGTCGTCATCATCTCGCTTCTGCTGCAAGGCTGGACCCTGGCGCCGGCCGCGCGCAAGCTGCACGTGGCGCTGCCCCGCGCCGAGCGCGGCCCGCGCCGCGTCGAGCTCGATCTGCCCGGCCAGCTCGAGCAGCAGCTGGTCGGCTATCCGGTGCGGCCCAAGAGCCTGTATTTCCGCCGTGGCCTGATCCCGTCCTGGTCCAAGCCGACGCTCGTCATCCGCAACGAGAACATCCTGACGCCGGCGGAAGCCGATCCGATCGCGCCCGGCGATTACATCTATCTGCTGGCCCCGCCGGAAAAGGCCGAGTCGCTCGACCGTTTCTTCGTCGACATGCAGCCGAGCACCGCGCCCGATCCGCATCTGCTCGGCGATTTCATGGTCTCCGGCGAGCACACGCTCGCCGAGCTCGCCGCGATCTACGGCGTCAAGGTGAGTGAGGACGAGAGCAAGCTCACGCTCGCCGATTATTTCGACGTCCATCTCGACCACGCGCCGAGGGAGGGCGCCGAGCTCGCCCTGGGCGAGATCGTGCTGGTCGCCCGCAGCATCTCCGGGGGGCGCGTCAACGTCGTCGGCCTGCGCCTGCCCGAAGATGACGAGACACCGCCGCCGCTGACAGGCGCCCGGGCGCTGCGTAAGAAGCTCGCGGAGCTGTGGTCCTCGGTGGCGGGAGTTTGATGTTTCCTCGTCATTGCGAGGAGCTCTTGCGACGAAGCAATCCAGTCTGCCGCCACGGATAGACTCTGGATTGCTTCGCTTCGCTCGCAATGACGGGGATGGGCCACGAGCCTTCACGTCAGCACCTTCACCCCGCCGAAACTCGTCACCCGCCCCTGCTTCAGCATCACGATCTGCGTCGCGAGCTGGCGCAGCTCGGCGACGTCGTGGCTGACATAGACCATCGGCACATTGGCCTCGTCGCGCAGCCGCACCAGGTAGGGCAGGATTTCGAGCTTGCGGCCCTCATCGAGCGCGCCGAGCGGCTCGTCGAGCAGCAGGAGGCGCGGCTTCGACAGCAGCGCGCGGCCGAGCGCGACGCGCTGGCGCTCGCCGCCGGACAGCTTCCCGGGACGGCGATCCCTGAGCGCGCCGATGTCGAGCAGGTCGATGATGCGCTTGTGCTGCGCCGGGTCGGGCGCAAGCCCATTCATCCGCCGCCCGTAGTCGAGATTCTGCGCCACGCTCAGATGCGGAAACAGCCGCGCATCCTGGAACACGTAGCCGATGCGGCGGCGGTAAGTGGGCACGTGAATGCCGGCCGCGGTGTCGTCGACGATCTCGCCATCGATCGCGATGGTGCCGCGATCAGGCCGCAGCAGGCCGGCGATCATGTTGACCAGCGAGCTCTTGCCGGCGCCCGAGGCACCGAACAGGCCGATGACGCGCCCCTCGCTGCTGAAGGAAGCGGACAGCGAGAATTCACCGAGCTGTTTTTCGACGTCGACGCGCAGCATGGTCAATTCCCGTGCAGGCGCTGCGTGGCGCGGCGGGCGAACCATTCGGCCGCGATCAGCGCGCCGATCGCGAGCACGATCGAGACGATCACGAGCCTTCCCGCCGCGGCGTCGCCGTCGGGGGTCTGGATCAGCGAATAGATCGCGGACGAAATCGTCTGGGTCTCTCCTGGGATGTTGGAGACGAAGGTGATGGTGGCGCCGAACTCGCCGATCGCCTTGGCAAAGCCCAGCACCATGCCGGCGAGCACGCCCGGCAGCGCCAGCGGCAGCGTCACCGTGAAGAACACTTTCCACGGCGCTGCGCCGAGCGTCTCCGCGGCCTGCTCGAGCCGGCGGTCGATCGCCTCGATCGACAGCCGCATCGGCCGCACCAGCAGCGGAAACGCCATCACGCCGCAGGCGAGCGCAGCACCGGTCCAGCGGAACGCGAAGACGATGCCGAGATAATCGGCGAGAAAGCCGCCGACGAGGCCGCGGCGGCCGAAGGTGAGCAGCAGCAGATAACCGGTGACGACGGGCGGCAGCACCAGGGGCAGGTGCACGAGTGCGTCGAGCACCGACTTGCCCCAGAAATCACGCCGCGCGAGCAGCCACGCCAGCGCAATGCCGAACGGCGTCGCGACCAGCGTGGCAATGACGGCGACCCTGAGCGAAAGCAGGATCGCCGTCCATTCGGCGGGAGAGATCTCGAACATCAAGTCGTCATATCAGGTCGCAGAAAACAGGTGGCAAAATCAGGTTTGCAAGAATCAGGTCGCAACAATCAGGTCGCAACAATCAGGTCGTGGGGCTGATCAGGAACTTGAAGCCGTATTTCTCCAAGATGGTCTTGGCCGCCGTCGAGCGCAGGAAGGCGAGATAGTCGTTCGTCTCCGGCTTGGCGGTGCTGGTCGCCGCGACCGGATAGATGATCGCAGGATGCGAATCCGCCGGGAACGTGCCGACGATCTTCACGCCCGGCTCGACCTTGGCGTCGGTGGAATAGACGATGCCGAGCACGGCCTCGCCGCGCGCGACCAGCGTCAGCGCCGCGCGCACGCTCTCGGCCATGGCGAATTTCGGCTCCGCGGCCTGCCAGGCCCCGAGCTTTTCCAGCGCCGCCTTGGCATATTTGCCTGCAGGGACCGACTTGACGTCACCGGTCGCGATCCTGCCGTCGCCGGCGAGCTTGGCGAGATCGAAACCTGGCGCGATCGTCACGCTGTCGATCTTGGAATCCTTCGGCGCAATCAGCACGATGCTGTTGCCCAGCAGGTTGACCCTGGACGGCTCGTTGATGGTCTTCTTGGCGATCGCGTAGTCCATCCAGTCGGTGTCGGCGGAGACGAACACGTCGGCCGGCGCACCCTGCTCGATCTGCTTGGCCAGAACCGAGCTTGCCGCGTAGCTGACGCTGAACTTGACCCCGGTCCTGGCGGTGTAGGCGGCGTCGATCTCGTCCAGCGCGTTCTTCATCGAGGCGGCGGCGAACACGGTGATGGTCTTGTCCTCGGCCGCGGCCGGCGCGACGGCCGTGCCGGCGAAAATGACGAAGGCGATGAAAAATCCTGGCAGGCGAAACATGGATGCGCTCCGTGCTAGCTCGCGCGCGCAAGGTTGCACGCGCGAAATCTGGCGTTGGCTGGGTCAGATGCGACGGGCGGAAGCGCCGTTCCACGGTCCCTAGCGACGGCTTACGGCCCGCGGGGATATCGCAGTGCAAACATAGCAGGCCGCGGCCGCAGGTCAAAGGCGGCCGGTTGTCGGCCAGCGGCTATCGGGCCGGCGAGTCCGTCATCCCGGGGCGCGCGTAGCGCGAGCCCGGTGTCCATAACCACAGGATTGCGTTGGGCGAAGACTCGGAGTGACCTGCTTCGCGCAAGTACCACTCCCTGCGGTTATGGGGTCCCGGGCCCCGGTACCACTGCGGTGGATGCCGTGGCCACGAACCTTACGGCTTCGCATCCCCTGCATGCAGCACCGCCTTGCAGGTTGCCGGCATCTGCGCGAGCGTCATCGGCGGCTTCGGCTTGGGCGGTTCGGGCGGCGGCTTGGGGTGCAGCACCGCATCGGAGAACCAGTAGGCGAGATCGGCGGGCTTGCAGCCTTCGTCCTCGGCCTGTGACGGCTGGCCCTCGCATTCGCCGGCCCCGGCCGGGCAGTGCATGCGGATGTGGAAGTGGTAGTCGTGGCCCCACCAGGGGCGGATCTTCGACAGCCAGGCGCGGTCGCCCTTGGCCTCGCGGCATAGCGCCTTCTTGATCGCGGCATTGACGAAGATGCGCTGCACGGCGGGCTCGCGCGCGGCGGCGCGCAGCACCAGCACATGGCCTGGCGTGAACACCTTGGGGTCGATGTCGAGCCGGTCCTGGCGCACCATCATCACCGCCGACATTTCCTCGCGCTCCTCGCGCGAGAGCCGGCGGTCCGGCATCGGCGTCAGCCAGATGTCGGCGTCGAGACCGATCTGGTGGCTGGCATGGCCTGACAGCGCCGGCCCGCCGCGCGGCTGCGCGATGTCGCCGACCAGGATGCCGGGCCAGCCTGCGTCCTTGTGCGCCTTCGCGGCGAGCCGCTTGATCAGCGCGATCATGTCGGGATGACCGTAGCCGCGATTGCGCGACAGCCGCATCACCTGCCAATGATCGCCGTTCATAGGCATCTGCTGCGCGCCGCCGATGCAGCCTCTGGTATAGGAGCCGACGACGTGGGCCGGCCCCTTCGACGGCAGCAGCTTTCGCGCGAACAGCTCCTTGGCGGCGAGATCGGGGTCGTTGGGATTGGCGAGCGGCGGCAGCGGCTTCGGGTTGATGCTGCCACGGTCCTGGGCCAGCGCGCCACCGGCGCCCAGGCAGACGAACGAGAGCAGGAGGAAGGTGATGCCGCGGCGACTCATGCTGATGCTCTTATAGCCCAATGCTGCACCAGGGTTAAGAACGAGGCGACGAGCCCGCCGCCGGTTCACCGCGGCGCGCCCGAATCGCGTCTCGACCCGCCGTTTCTTAAGGGTGTAATAACCGTATCCTGCATTGACCAAAATTCGTGCGCGGCGCGCAGAAAATTCTGCGGTTCGCATGCAATCGCGCGCAATTTCGGAACCGATTCAGGCGCGCGCGTAATTTTGCGCCAGATCGCTCACTGATTGCGGGCGCCGCACTCAGTCTGATGGCGCCCGCCGCCGCCCGCCACGCCGCGCAAACAGGCAATATGCGCCCCGCGCGCGGACCGCGGCTGGCTAAGATTACTTTTTTTTCAGACACTTGCCTCAAAACTTGCGGCCGCTGGACGCGACTGGGACAAGTGAAGTTGAGTTTGGGGTCTCGAAAAACAAGAAAGCGAAAGCAAAGCGTGCTTGCCCGCGCCGGCCAAAAGGCGCGCAAGCCGCGCTTCGCGCGCGCGCACCGTGCCCTTTCCGAACACGACGAAATCCTGCGCAGCCGTGCCGAGGCGGAAGCCGCGATCGCGGAGGCGCGCAAATCCCATGAGCGCCTGCGCCAGGCCATCGACATCCTGCCGCAGGGCATCGTGTTTCTCGACGCCGAAGGCCGCTACGTCCTCTGGAACAAGAAATACGCCGAGATCTACAGCAAGACGGCCGATCTGTTCGAGGAAGGCGCGCGGCTCGAGGACACGCTGCGTATCGGCGTCGCCCGCGGCGATTATCCCGAGGCCATCGGCAATGAAGAAGCCTGGATCGCCGAGCGCTTGCAAAAGCTCTACAAGCCCGGCGCGCGCCACGAGCAGAAGCTGTCGGACGGCCGCGTCATCCTGATCGACGAGCGCTTGACCGATGACGGCGGCGTCGTCGGCCTGCGCGTCGACATCACCGAGCTCAAGCAGCGCGAGGCCTCGTTCCGCCTGCTGTTCGACGGCAATCCCGTGCCCATGATCGTCTGCGCGCTGGACGACGAGCGCATCCTCGGCGTCAACGATGCCGCGGTCGCGCATTACGGCTACAGCCGGGCCGAGTTCGAGCGATTGAAGATCCGGTCCTTGCAGGCGTTCGAAAGCGAGCCGCCCTGGATCGTCGATGGGACCGGCGAGGATCAGGCCGGCCGCACCTGGAAGCACGTCAAGGCCGACGGCGCGCTGATCGACCTTGCGATCTATTCCCGCGAGTTGACTTATGCCGAGCGGCCCGCGGTGCTGCTCGCGCTGATGGACATCACCGAGCGCAAGCGCGCCGAGGCGCGGCTCGCCTTCATGGCCCAGCATGACGGGTTGACCGGCCTGCCCAATCGCAGCCTGCTGCGGCAGCAGATGGACGAGATGCTGCTGCACACGCGCCGCGGTGCCGAGAAGGTCGCGCTGCTGATGCTGGGGCTCGACAATTTCAAGGCGGTCAACGACACGCTGGGGCATGCGGTCGGCGACAAGCTCCTGCGCGGCGTCGCCAAGCGGCTGCGCTCCACCTTGCGCGAGGAGGACGCGCTGGCGCGGCTCAATTCCGACGAGTTCGCGATCGTGCAGAGCGGGCTGGCGCGCCCCGAGGACGCGGTGATGCTGGCCAAGCGTCTCCTTGCGGCCATTGCCGACCCCTATCTGCTCGACGGTCATTCCGTGGTGATCGGCGCCTCGATCGGCATTGCGATGGCGCCGGGCGATGGCGAGGATTCCGAAAAGCTGCTCAAGAGCGCCGACATGGCGCTGTCGCGCGCCAAGCTGGACGCGCGCGGCAGCTTTGCCTTCTTCGAGGCCGCACTCGATGCCAAGGCGCAGAGCCGCCGCAAGATCGAGGTCGAGCTGCGCGACGCGATCCAGAACGACGTGCTGCGGCCGTACTACCAGCCGCTGATCGACCTCTCGAGCGGCCGCATCACCGGCTTCGAGGCGCTGGTGCGCTGGCCGCATGCCGAGCGCGGCATGGTGTCGCCGGCCGAGTTCATTCCGGTCGCCGAGGACACCGGCCTGATCAATCCGCTTGGCGGGCTGATGCTGCGCCGGGCCTGCCTCGACGCCGCGGCCTGGCCCGACGACGTCCGCGTCGCGGTCAACCTGTCGCCGCTCCAGTTTCGCAGCGGCAATCTGCTTTCGATGGTCACTGACGCGCTGAAACATTCCGGCCTGGCGCCGCGCCGGCTCGAGCTCGAGATCACCGAGACGCTGCTCCTTGAGAAGAGCGCGCAGGTGCTGGCGACGCTGCATGCGCTGCGCGCGCTCGGCGTGCGCATCTCCATGGACGATTTCGGCACCGGCTATTCCAGCCTCAGCTACTTACGCAGTTTCCCGTTCGACAAGATCAAGATCGACCAGTCCTTCGTGCGCGATCTCGGGGCCAACCGCGAGGCTCAGGCGATCATCCGCTCCATCGTCAGCCTCGGCAAGGGCCTTGGCGTCACCATCACCGCCGAAGGCGTCGAGACCGAAGCCGAGCTCAGCTGCCTCCGCGCCGAAGGCTGCCATGAGGGCCAGGGCTTCCTGTTCAGCAAGGCCCGGCCGAATGCGGAGATCGTCAGCCTGCTGGCCGCACAGCTCGGCATCGACGGCGACGAGGACGCCGCGCTGGTGGCGTGAGCACGCGCTTCCTTCTCGCGCAAGTCACGCGCTGCTCTCCGGCCGGCTTGCGGGAGAGGTCGGCGCAATGCCGGGCGGCTATCTCCTCCCGGAGGTTGTCTCTCGTGAAGACTCAGCCCGCCGCCCCTCGCACGCGAGCAAGCTCGTTGCATCGCGCGCTCCGGTCGGAGGCGGGCCCGCGCCGCGGGCCCTGGGCAGGCTTACTTGGTCTTCTCGCCCATATGGTGAGGCGTCGAGGTGTTGGGGCCGCCGGTGTAATGATGGCCGCCTGACGCCGCTTTCGCCGAACTGCCGGTCGTCTCCTTCTTGCCCATGTGGTGGGGCACTTCCGTCTTCGGTCCGCCGCTGTAATGGTGGCCGTTCTTTTCCTTGTCCGTGCTCTGCGCCAGCGCCGGCGCCGCCAGCAGGCAAACGATGCCAGCTGCGGCCAAGACTGTCTTCGTGATCATGTCCATCCTCCAGCGATTGTGAAGGCTGCATCATAAGAGGCGGCCGAAGGCGCGCTTTGAGAAATGTCAAGGTGCGACGAGCCCGTGCTCATGTCCGCATCATCCTGGACGAGAAGGCTGTTGCTCGCGGCTCGGATGGGCGCTGGACCTTGACGTGAATCAACTCTGACGACGGTCGCGCCGCTAGGCTTCTGATAGCCGCAGGAGCGTGCCATGACGGTGCAAGACCATTCCGATATTCGAGCGCGCCCGCAAGCGGGCATGTCCACCAGGGCCAAGGCCGGCCTGGTCCTGCTCGGGTTCCTGGTCGTCGCCGGCGCGCTGCTGTTCACCGAGCACCAGGCCCACGTGCTCGGGCTTCTGGTCTGGCTGCCCCTCATCGCCTGTCCGCTCATGCACGTCTTCATGCATGGCGGACACGGCCGCCATCGCGGCGCTGGCCCGAACGACCAAAGGAGCGTGTGATGCAGGACGCTGCGCCGGCCTATGGCCTCTGGAGCCTCGTCATCGTCAATTCGGCGGTCTTCATCCTGTTCGCTTATTCCTTCTTCAAGCCGCAGACCTCGCGCGACTGGCGCTCCTTCGGCGCGTTCAGTGCGTTCCTGGTTGCGCTGTTCGTCGAGATGTACGGCTTCCCGCTCACTATCTACTTCCTGTCGGGCTGGCTGCAGTCGCACTATCCGAACGTCGACTGGTTCTCGCATGATGCCGGCCACCTGCTGGAGATGATGTTCGGCTTGAAGACCAATCCGCATGCCGGTCCGTTCCACGTCCTGAGCTTCATCTTCATCGGTGCGGGGTTCCTTCTGATCGCTGCCGCCTGGCGGGTGCTGTACGACGCGCAACAGACCCGCAGCCTCGCGACCAGCGGGCCTTACAGCTACGTCCGGCATCCGCAATATGTCGGCTTCGTGCTGGTGATGTTCGGCTTCCTGCTGCAATGGCCGACCATCCTCACGCTGGCGATGTTTCCGGTCCTGACCGCGATGTACGTGAAGCTTGCGAAAGACGAGGAGCGGGATGCCAGGGCAGCGTTCGGCGAGGCCTATGCGAAATACGCCGCGCAGGTGCCGGCGTTTATTCCCCATCTCAACCGGCGATCCGGTCAGGGCTCTTCCGGCGGCTATCGCCACGGCTGACCTTCGCGCAAGGAGATGCCGGCGAACGGCACGGGCTTGAAAGGACGTCGATGAGCGGGCCTGTCTTCACCGCGAAGTCACTGACCAAGACCTACGTCTCCGGCGAGGTGATGGTGCATGCGCTCAGAAACGTCGATCTGGAGATCGACGCGAAGGAGGTGGTCGTGCTGCTCGGCCCGTCCGGCAGCGGCAAGACGACGTTACTCAATATCATGGGCGGTCTCGACCGGCCGAGCAGCGGCAAGCTGTATTTCCGCGATCTCGACCTGACCGACCTCCAGGACCGCGAGCTGACGCTGTATCGCCGCGACCATGTCGGCTTCGTGTTCCAGTTCTACAATCTGGTGCCGAGCCTCACCGCCTTCGAGAACGTCGCGCTGGTCACCGAGGTCGCCAGAAATCCGATGCGCCCCGCCGACGCGCTCGCGCTGGTCGGGCTGGAAGAGCGGATGCATCATTTCCCCGCCCAGCTTTCCGGCGGCGAGCAGCAGCGCGTCGCGATTGCCCGCGCCATCGCCAAGCGGCCGGCGGTGCTGCTCTGCGACGAGCCGACCGGGGCGCTGGATTCGAAGACCGGCATCCGCGTCATCGACGCGCTGCTTGGCGTCAACCGGCAGCTCGGAACCACCACGCTCATCATCACCCACAATGCCAGTATCCAGGAGGTCGCCGACAGGGTGCTGTTCTTCGCCGACGGCCGCATCTCCCGGATTCAGACCAACGAGACCCGGCGGCAGGCCGCCGAGCTCACCTGGTGACTTCCATGCGGGCGCTCGACATCAAGCTGTTTCGCGACGTCAGGCGGCTCTGGGCCCAAGTCCTCGCCGTCGCGCTGGTCGTCGGAGGCGGCGTTGCCACGCTGGTGCTCGCGGTCGGCTCGCATCGGTCGCTGGAGGAGACGCGGATCGCCTATTACGAACGCTACGGCTTCGGCGACGTGTTCGCGCAGGTCAAGCGCGCTCCCAAGGCGCTCGCCGCCAGGATCGGCGAGATCCCCGGCGTCGCCGCCGTCGACGTCCGCATCGCCAAGCCGGCGCTGCTCGACATTCCCGGATTCTCGGCGCCGGCCAGCGCGCACTTCGTCTCGCTGCCCGACAACGGCGAGCCGCATCTCAACCGGCTCTATATGCGGTCCGGGCGGCTGCCGGAGCCCGGACGTTCTGAAGAAATCGTCGTCAACGAGCCGTTCGCCCGCGCGCACGGCTTTTCGGAGGGCGCGAGGTTCTCGGCCATCCTGAACGGCAGGAAGCGCGAGCTCGTCATCGTCGGCACCGCGCTGTCGCCCGAGTTCGTCTACACCGTCGGCCCGGGCGACCTGATGCCGGATGACCGCCGCTTCGCCATCGTCTGGATGTCGGAGAAGGCGCTTGCCGGCGTCTACGATCTCGACGGCGCCTTCTCGGCGGTGTCGATCAAGCTGCAGCCCGGCGCGTCCGAGCGCGAGGTGATCGCGCGGCTCGACGCCCTGCTCGACCCCTATGGCGGCCAGGCGGCCCATGGGCGCAAGGACCAGACCTCGCATGCCTGGCTCGATCACGAGCTCGACATGCTCAACAACATGAGCCGCACGCTGCCGCCGATTTTCCTGCTGGTGGCCGCGTTCCTGGTCAACCTCACCTTGACCCGGCTTGTCGCGCTGGAGCGCGAGCAGATCGGCCTGTTCAAGGCGCTGGGCTATTCCAGCGGCAGCGTGATGCTGCACTATCTGAAATTCGTGGCGTTGATCGTGGTGATCGGTATCATCCTGGGCGGCGGTGCCGGCACCTGGCTGGGATTGCGCGTCACGGCGCTGTTCGGCGACTTCTTCCACTTCCCGTTCCTGGTGTTCGCGCGGGCGCCGGACCTTTACATCATCGCGGGCGCGCTCAGCGCGGCGGCGGCTGCGATCGGCGCGTTGCGGGCGCTGCGCGAGGTGGTGAAGCTGCCGCCGGCCATCGCCATGCAGCCGCCGGCCCCGCCGGTCTACCGCCGGCTGCTGCCGGAGCGCGTGCAGCTCGACCGGTTCGTGTCGCAGCCGACGCTGATGATGATCCGCAACATCGCGCGCCATCCGGTCCGCGCCGCGTTCACGGCGCTCGGCATGGCGCTGGCCACGGCGATCCTGGTGGTCTCGCTGTTCACGCGCGATTCGATGGAGCACCTGATCGACGTCACCTACTTCCTCGCCGACCGCCAGGACGCGACCATCGGTTTCGCCGAGAAGCGGATTGCGAATGTGGTGGAGCAGGTGAACCGGCTTCCGGGCGTGCTCGCCGCCGAGCCGTTCCGCGAGGTGCCCGTCCGCATTCGTCACGGCAGCATCGAGCGGCGGATCACGATCAGCGGCCGGCCTCCCGACGCCGATCTCAGGCGCATCATCGACTTCGACTTGCGGCCCGTCGCGCTTCCCGAAACCGGCCTTGCGATCTCCGACATGCTCGCTCACATCCTCGGCGTCTCGCCCGGCGATAGCGTCGAGCTCGATCTCTTGGAAGGCGCCCGTCGCACGGTGACGTTGCCGGTCGTGGCCACCGTCGAGGACTATTTCGGCATCCGCGGCATGATGGACATCGAGGCGCTGCGCAAGTTGATGCGTGAGGCGCCGGTCGTGAACAGCGTCAACCTCAGCCTCGACGGCAACAGGACGGAGGATTTCTACGCGGCGGTGAAGTCGATGCCGATCGTCGCCGGCGTGGGTCTGCAGCGCGTCTCGCTGGCGAACTTCCGCAAGACCGTCGCCTTGCTCGTCACCACGATGGCGAGCATCTACACCGGGCTTGCGGCCGTGATCGCGTTCGGCGTGGTCTACAACAACGCCCGCATCTCGCTGTCTGAACGGGCGCGCGAACTGGCGAGCCTGCGCGTGCTCGGATTCACGCGTGGCGAGGTGCTGCGCATCCTGCTCCTCGAGCTCGCCATCCTTACCGCGATCGCCCAGCCGCCCGGCTGGCTGATGGGCTATGGGCTGGCATGGGTGATGAAGACGAATCTGGCCGGCGAATTGATGCGCGTCCGCCTCGTGGTCGAGCATTCGACCTATGTCATTGCGACCTCCGTCGTGGTGCTGGCCGCCATCGCCTCTGCCGCCGTGATCCGTGAACGCATCGACAAACTGGACCTCGTCGCGGTCCTCAAGACGCGAGACTAGCCATGCCCGCCAACTGGACCAAACGCATCATCGGCGCCGCGCTTCTGGTCGCGATTGCAGGAGGGCTGGCCTGGTTCGCCTGGCCGCGGCCGGTCCTGGTCGATCTCGCGACCGTGGCGAGGGGACCGATCGAGGTCACGGCTGACGACGACGGCAAGACCCGCGTCCGCCACGTCTACACCGTCTCGGCGCCGATCGCAGGCAAGGTCCTCAGGATCTCGCATCCGTTCGGCGAACAAGGACCTTCCCTCCATGTCGGCGACGAGGTGACCGCCAACCAGACCGTCGTCGCCTTGATGCAGCCGACGCTGCCGGGCTTCATCGACGCGCGCTCGCGAGACCAGCTCCAGGCCGAGGTCCTGGCTGCGGATGCCTCCATTCAGCAGCAGGAAGCCGAGGTGAAGCGGATCGAAGCCGCGCTCGATTTTGCCAGGACCGAATTTCAGCGCGCGCAGACCTTGTTGCGCACCCAGTCCGTGTCCGCCCAGGCCTTCGACAAGGCGAAATTCGAGGTCGCCACCAGCGAGGCCGCGCTGGCGAGCGCCAAGGCCCAGGTCGAGATGCGTCGCGCGGTGCGTACCAGTCTGGCGGCGCGGCTGATGGATCCGGCCAATGCCGCGCCCTCGGCGCAGCCGATGTGCTGCATCCGCGTGCTGGCGCCTGCAAGCGGACGGGTGCTGAAGATCATCCAGGACAGCGAGACGACGGTCCTGCCCGGAGCGCCGCTGGTCGATATCGGCAACCCGCTCGACCTCGAGGTCGTCGCCGACCTGCTTTCGACCGACGCCGTCCAGATCAAGGTCGGCGCGCCGGCCCGCATCGACGGTTGGGGCGGGCCGCCGATCAAGGGCAAGGTGGTCCGCGTCGACCCGGCCGGCTTCCTGAAGGTCTCCGCGCTCGGCATCGAGGAGCAGCGCGTCCGCGTCACCATCGACTTCACCGATCCGCCCGAGGCGTGGGCCTCGCTCGGACACGATTATCGTGTCATCGTCCACGTCACCGCCTGGAGCGCCCCTGACGCCCTGACCGTGCCGGTGAGCGCCTTGTTCCGGAAAGCCGACCAATGGGCAGTTTTTACCGACGACAACGGCCGCGCCAAAACCGTCCCCATCCAGATCGGTCACCGCAACAACCGCACGGCCGAAGTGCTCTCGGGCCTTGCCGCCGGCGACCGCGTCGTGCTGCACCCGAGCGACCGGATCGCCGACGGGGTCAGGATCGCGCAAAGGGGCGTGGAGTAGGCGCGGGACTTCTGGGGCGTTCGCGAACGGATCCGCTGGTTCAACCGCGATATATCGGCCTACGCCGCGATCCTCCGACGGACATTGAACGAGGGATCACTCGATCACGTCGTCCGTCAGCACGAGAATGGTGGGCGGGATCGTCACGCCAAGCGCACGCGCAGTCTTGAGATTGACGGCCAGCTCGAATTTGGTTGGCAGCTGGATCGGCATGTTCGCGGGCTTCTGTCCCTTCAGGATCAGATCGACATAGCCCGCAGCGCGACGAAACAGGTCGCCGATGTCGGCGCCATAACTGATCAGAGCGCCGGCATGCGCGAACTCCCTGTGCTGGCCGATGACGGCGATCTTCATGTCGATGCCGATACGGCAGATTGCGTCCTGCATTGCGGCGGTCATGTAGTCGCGAATGACGATCACGGCGTTGCCGCCGGCGCCCGCGAGCACGTTGAATTGCTCGGCAACCGCGGCCGGCGACGCGCTCGTCAGTCCGAGGCGCACCGGTTCGAGCCCGGCGCGTCGTGCTTCCTCGATGGTTTGCGCGCCCCAGGCGCTGAAGGTCGGGTCCGTCGCATTGTTCAAGACGCCGATCCGCTTCAGCGAAGGCAGGATCTCCCGGATCATCTCGATGCGCTTGGCCGACATCTCCTCGCCGAACGCGGCGAAGCCGGTGAGGCTGCCGCCCGGCCGCGCGAGACTCTGAAACAATTCAGGGTCGCTTTGCACCGCGGGCAGCGCCACGGCGACGACGGGAATATTGGTTTTCCTGATCATCGCGCGTGCTGCGGCCGGGCCCGGCGAAAGCAGGACGTCCACCTGTCTGGCCACGAAGTCGTCGATCAATGCAAGGCCCCGCGACACGTCGCCGGCCGTCGAGTGGGCCTCGATGACGATGGTGCGGCCCTCCACGTAACCCAGCTCTGCCAGCGCCTTCCGGAACGGAACGAGCACCGCATTGTCGACTTCCGGCGTGGCAAATCCGACGAATCCCACGACCGGAACGCGCTTTTGGGCCAATGCTTCGCGCGCCGATATCGTCGCACTTGCCAAGAAGCCGAGAAACGCCCGTCGCTTCATTTGGCCTCTCGCGATGCCAGAACGATCTGATCACAAGGGAATGCTACACCAATCCGATCGCCGTCAGAAGTCCATCCGGTCGTCGAGGCAAGGCTTGGCAGAGCCGCTCACGATCTGGGGGAGGGCCCAAGGATCGGCAGATGTGCTTGGTGAGACCAGGGTTGGCCGTCGACCCCGGTGAATCTCATCGCTTCCCAAAACCGCACTGCGTCGGCATTTCCTGCGTGGACGGTGACCGCTGCGACCTTGCCCGCAGCTTCTTGCAGCAAGGCGTTCGCAATGGCCCTGGCGACCTTGCGCCTCCTGCAGTCCCGGTGCACGTAAAACCGCCGCATCCGCCACATGGGCACCGGCGCCGGTGCAGGCTCGTCGGTGATCGCTCCGATGCCCGCCAATCTGCCATCCAGGTGGCACGTGAATATCGCGTGAAACATGGCGCGATCCGTTGCGAATTCCGCGGCCAGACGGGTCATGTGCGCGTGTCCATCGTCCCTGGCATCGACCTCCAGCGCAGGAAAATCCGCGGGAAGAGTGTCGGCGGTCCGTTCCAGGGAAATGATCGTCATGACGCAGTTCGTTCGGCTGGGAAAATCAGATCCGGCAATCGCCACAGGTCGGTCTCACGCCGTCGCGCGGCCAAGATCGAGCGATGGCCGTCTGGTCGGAAAACTCAACGCCACCGCGACCGCCGCAAGCCCGATCGCGAAGGAGCCGGCGTGCAGCCAGGTGTATTGCTGGAACGTGTCGAATACGATGCCGCCGGCCCAGGGCCCGAGCGCCATGCCGAGGCTGGCGAAGGCCGACACGGCGCCGAACACCGTGCCCATGATGCGCGCGCCGAAGAACTCGCGCACCAGCACCGCATAGAGCGGCATCACCCCGCCATAGGCGAGGCCGAACACGACCGAGAGCGCGTAGAACTCGCCGAGCTGCGCCACCCCGAGATACGTCGCGATGCACATCGCCTGCACGAACAGCCCGCCGACAAGGACCGGTTTCGCGCCGATGCGATCGGCCAGCACGCCCAGCAGCAGGCGTCCGCCGAGGCCTGAGACGCCGGCGACGCTATAGACCGTCACCGCTGCGAGCGGAGCGATGCCGCAGACCATCGCATAGGACACCATGTGGAAGATCGGGCCGGAATGCGCCGCGCAGCAGGCGAAATGCGCCGCTGCGAGCGCGATGAATTGCGGCGTGCGCAGCGCCTGCGCCGCGCTCAGCTCGACCTCCGGCGCAGCATCCGCGGTTGAGGGGCGGGCGGCTGCCGGCGCCGGACGCACCAGGAAGGAGGCGGGGATCAGAAGCGCCCACGCAGCGATCCCGATCGTCAGCATCGCGGTGCGCCAATCATAGGCCGTGATCAGCCAGCTCGCGGCCGGCGCCACCGTCACCGGCGACACGCCCATGCCGGCGGAGACCAGCGCCACGGCGAGGCTGCGGTTCTTCTCGATCCAGGCGCTCGCGAGCGCCATCATCGGTGCGTAGAAGCTGCCCACGGCGATGCCGATCAGCACGCCGAAGCAAAGCTGGAATTGCCACAGGCTTGCGGCCTGACTCGCGGTGACGAGACCCAGTCCCAGCAGAACGCTTCCCGAGAGCACCACGATGCGGGTGCCGAAGCGGTCCGACAGCGTGCCCCATAGGAACGCGGCGAATCCCATGAAGAGAAAATCCAGCGTCGCCGCCGCCGACACACCGGCGCGCGACCAGCCCATCGCCTCCGAGATCGGCTGCAGGAACACCGCCAGCGACAGCATCGTGCCGAATCCGACGCAGGTCATCAGTGCGCCCGCGGCGACAACGACCCAGCCATAGTCGAAGCGTGACGGCTTGCTCATGCGTTTCCTCGGCGCTGTTGGTTTTGGCGGTGGTGCGCGGGAGGGATGGTGGCCCATCGGGCGGCGTAGGGCAAGGTTACTCGCAAAGCGCGGGTACTGAGCAGCAGCAGGCACGAATGCGCGTGAGCACAAATCAGCGTGCGATGGGCCGCGGCAATGTGAACTTAGGATGTGTTCCGCCCCGTCGACCCGAAAGCCGAGATCAGCCTCATATAAGCCTGATAGTCCGTACCGGACATATTCAGGGAGCGGCTGCACTGTTGGAGGGCTTCCTCGTATTGACGGAGATGCAAGTGTGCAACGCAGAGAAGTCGCGCCGTGATGGTACCGTGCAAGGCGGCCAGGTTTGCAAGGTCGTCGTCGAACCGATCCGACCAGATGTCGCGAGCGGTCCGAAGGTCGGTTAGAGATACGTTGACCCGCACCTGGTCTCCGTTGCGTCTCACCGCGCCCCGCACGGCCCAGCGGATGCGGAGATCCGTTCCGAGCTGCTGCAAATCAATCGCCTTCTTCTTGTAGGAAAAGGCCACGTCGCGTCCAATAACGCGCGTGGCGGGCGTTCGCGCGAGATCGGTCGCCAAATCTGTCGAGAGGGACTCGGCAAATGTGTCCTGCGCTGGGTCGTCGTTGAGGTTGGTGAAGGGCAACACGACCAGGGAGAGGCGAGGCTCAATCTCGGGTGCAATTGTCGGTTGTTTTTGGATGTTTTGAGCTTCCCGCCCGGCGTCAGTGCGGACCGTCTTCCAGACATTCCAGTATCCGACAAGGCCGCCGGCAATCGCGCCGATGGTGGCGACCAATGCCAGCACCCTGCCGACGAGCTTCAAACGACCTCTGATGTTCTCAAGCCAGCGGGCGGATTGCCGTTCGTCAACGTCGGCTGAAGAGGCAACTGGGATCGTAACCGCCGCCGCGGTTGCTGGTTGTCGATCCTCATCGTGCACCACGCCCACGAAACGAAAGCCCTTTCGTGGAAATGTCTTGATGAGACGTTGTTGCTGACCGGAATCACCGATCGCACGCCGGACGGCGTTCAGCCGGGTGGTCAGCGCCGCATCGGACACGATTCGGCCATTCCAAATCGCATTGACGAGATCGTCCTTGCTGACGACGCGATCCCTGCTGCGGATCAGAAATTCGAGCAGATCCAGAACCTGGGGTGTCGTGGGCACGATAGCGGGGCCGCGCCGCAACTCGCGCCGCTCGGTGTCCAACACACAGTCCTCGAAGAAACAGCGCATGACACCATTCCCCAAGCCTGCCCTCTATACGCCGGAGGCGCGGAGCAGTCACCAATGGACAATAGGCCTTCGAAAGCAAAAATGTAAGCCGCGAACGTCAGTCCGCTCTGCAGTGCGTGCCGATCTATACCAGGCATGGCCACGAAATAAGCCGTCGGTAAGGAAAATGTAAGCCGCACGTCAAGCGTGCCCGGCGAAGTCCTGACAGCCTCCACAGGAGAGGTTAGCGAAGGGAAGCGCCGATGAGCATCATTGACCGCTCTGCGCCGACGCCATGGATCGCCAGCATTTTCCTGCAAACCTACAGCATTTTCCTGCAAGTCCAAAGCGCATTGCAGAAGCGCCGCGCGCGACAGAGGGTGCTAGCCTCCCTCTGTGTCCTCAGCGATCGAGAGCTAGTGGATATCGGCGCGACGCGCGCCGAGATTGACCACGTCGTGTCGCGACAGAGCATCCAAGGACCGTGTCGTTCGACACCTCGACACTTTGGCGATGCACTTGTGATCCTGTTGCTCGCCAACCTGTTCAGCTTGATTTACGTAGATCGCACCGAGGCTCAATGCTCTGCCCAGGATGTTCTGCGGAGACAGCTTGTGGTCAAGGTCGATCCGCCAGCGCCCAGATCGGAGATCCCGATCAGCTCCGCTGCGGATGTCTCGGTGTGGAAGACGATCCGGATCGGGACATTCACGGATACGTCCTCTCTCCGCCGCGCGATGAGTGCAATAGGATGCGGCGTCGGAAACTCGGCCGATGAGATACTCGCTCGACCGGCCTTCACTCTCAGTCGCAAGAACGCGGATGTTGAGCTTGTTACCGTCTCGGTTGCCGAACTCGGCTTCCAAGGCGAGGCTTCGCTGCGGGCGATCTATCTGCGTGCGCAAGAGCTTGGCTTTGCTCTGGCGCCCCCCGAGATCGCGCCCCAGCTGAGACTTCAGTATTTGGACCAGCCGATCGGGGAATTTCTCATCATTGGGATGGAACCGATCGCGACGTGGGCGGGTGAGGCGGTCGTCCTAACCGTGGCGAATGGCGGAGCGGGCCTCATCCTGATCGGCCAGGATGGCCGTGAGGACGCGCACATCTCTGCGGTATCCCGTTTCGTGTTCGTGCGACCCGATACATCCGTAGCTCCGGAGGCCGAGGCGATGCTCAGGTAGCATGTTGCGATTTCATCCGCGGGCGAGAGCAAGGCGGGTTGCCACCGCAGGCTGACGCGGCCCGCTCGCAATGATAGCATGCCGCGCGTCACCAGCCTGCGATGTTGTTCTCGTGAAGCGCACACATACGAGCGTGCGAGGAGGCAAGTGCAATGAACTGGGGAGCGCTGTTGAGGCCACGCGGCTGCCGCCGCCTTTTCCTGCCCGTCATTTTTGCTTCCGCGGTCTGGGCGCCGTTGGCCTGCGCGCAGGACGTCCGAGGCGCGCCCGCCGCGCCGGGGCCGGTCTTTTCGGATAGCGGTCCCGATGCCGGGCTCTACGGCGCGGCTGAAGGCTATCCGGTCGGCACGCGCGGAGCCGCTCCCCCGCTCGACAAGCTCGTCGGCAGCTACAGCCATTTCGGCGAGATCTATCCCTCGCGCCGGGTCGCTCGCGCGACGACGGCCTGGCAATTCAAGCGCGCGCCGGAGCCGCAGGTCACCTACGGTTTTGGTACCGAAAAGCTCGGCATCGCGGACTACCTCAAGCGCAACCCGGTGACGGGCCTCCTGATCGCCAGGGACGACACCATCCTCTACGAGCACTATCAATATGCGCGGACCGACCATCACCGCTTTGTCTCGATGTCCATGGCCAAGACGGTGGTGGCCATGCTGGTCGGGATCGCGGTCTCGGAGGGACGGATCAAGTCGATCGACGACCTCGTCTCGACCTATGTCGGCGGCCTTGCAGGCACGGAATATGGCAACACGTCCATCCGCGCCTTGTTGAACATGTCGTCGGGCGTCGAGTTCTCGGAAGTCTATGATGGGAACGACGACATCGCCCGGCTTGGGCGGGCCCTGTTCGCCGGCCCGCCGAAAGATCCCGCCGCCATCGTCGCGCAGTTCAACACGCGGACCGCGCCGCCAGGCACCAAATTCCACTATGCCAGCGTTGAAACCGAGATTCTGGGCTTGGTCCTGCGCGCCGCCACGGACACGCCGGTCGCCGACTATCTCCGCGACCGGATCTGGGACCCCATCGGCACCGAGGCTGATGCCTCATGGGTGATCGACGGCAGCGGGCAGGAGATCGCCTATTGCTGCTTCAACGCAACCTTGCGCGATTATGCGCGCCTGGCCCGGTTGCTCGCCCATGACGGCGCCTGGGAAGGCCGGCAGCTGATCCCCCGGCAGTGGCTGCTGGATGCCACGACCGTCAGGCCAGAGGACGGTCATCTCGCTCCGCGCGTGGCCACGCGCTATTTCGGCTACGGCTATCAGGTATGGCTCCTCCCCGGCGAGCAGCGCCGATTTGCCCTGCTCGGCATCCGCGGTCAGGTCATCCTGGTCGATCCCGCGTCCAAGCTCGTCATGGTGCACACGGCGGTTCGCCAGAAGCCGAACGAACCCGGAGGCCTCAGGGAGCCGCTCGCGTTGTGGTCTGCCGTGCTTCAGCAGCTCGGGCAATGATGAATTACTCACGCCTGCCAATGGCATGCGGCCGCGCCCGCGCGGTCGGTCGGGTCGGAAAGCCGCGGCTGCATTGAACCTGTCCGGCTTCCGGGCGCACCAACGGCGCGTAAGTCCCAATAGCCGCGACGAGGGAAGGCGCGATGAGGACCCTGAGAAAATCGATCTGCGTTGCAGTTGCTGCGCTTGCCTTGAGCCTGTCGTTCGGCGTGCCGTCCTATGCCGAAGAGGACGAGGCGAGCACGCTCGCGCGGCAGATGAAGGTGCTTTATCGGGCCGGGAAGTACATGGAAGCGCTGCCTCTGGCCCAGAAGTTTCTGGCCCTTCGCGAGAAGGAGTTCGGCCCTGACGATGCGGCCGTCGCGACGCCGCTGAACGACCTCGGCACGATCCATTACAATCTCGGCCAATACGCTGTCGCCGAACCGCTGTACAAGCGCGCGCTGGCCATTGAGGAGAAGACGCTAGGCCCGAATCACTCCGAAGTCGCAATGGTGCTGAACAATCTGGGCGATCTCTATCGCGCGGAAGAGCGTTATGCGGAAGCGGAGCCGCTCCTCAAGCGCTCGATCGCCATCAGCGAGAAGACGGTCGGCCCCAATGATGCGTCGATCGTGATGGCGTTGAGCAACCTCGGCGCGGTCTACAGCCATCAGGGCCGGTACGATCAGGCCATACCGCTATTCAAGCGAGGCCTCGCCGTGCTGCAGAAGGCGCTCGGTCCCGACGATCCCGAAGCCACGGTACTGATGAACAATTTGGCCGACGCCTATATCAATCGCCATCGCTATGCCGATGCCGAGCGCCTGCTGAAGCGGTCGATGGCGGTGACCGAGAAGGCGTTCGGCCCGGATCATCCCGACATCGCGCAGGCACAGAACAATCTGGCTGCGCTCTACGGGCGTCAGGGCCGTAACGCGGAGGCCGAGCGGCTGTTCAAGCGGTCGGCGGCCACTTTCGAGAAAACCCTCGGCCCCAATCATCCGGATCTCGCCGGCGTTCTGGAAAACCTCGCCGGTCTCTACAAGTATCAAGGCCGCTATGCCGATGCCGAGCAGGTCCTGAAACGGTCGATGGCCATCCGGGAGAAGACAAGGCCGATCTGAAGATCGGCGCAGGATGGTCGAGCGACCTTGCTCGAAGAGCGAAGCTGCAATCGAAAGCCGTCGAGTTTAGCCCTGCTGGTGGCCGCGGCCTGCTGGCACGCCTCGTCGTTCGAGACGGCGCTAACGCGCCTCCTCGGAATGAGGCTGACAGCGTCAGTGCCCATTGAAACTGCTGCCGCGCACTCCGCCCTCATCCTGAGAAGCCCCGCCTAAGCGGGCGTCTCGAAGGATGGCCGCAGCAACAAGTCTCTGATGCGAGAGCGTTGCGGCCGTGGTCTATGCCGTCGCGTTTCGGACGGCTAGAGTGGCGGAGTATTCGCCTGACCATTCGCGACATTCGATTATCTGGGAGACGATGATGAAGCATCTTGTGCTCGCGCTGGCCATTTGGTTGGGAGCTTCCGCAGTGGCTGCGGTCGCGGGACCGGCAGAAGAAGCCAATGCGGTGATCGAGCAGTGGTCGGCCACCTACAGCGCGAATGACCGCGATGCGCTGGTCGGCCTTTACGCCTCCGATGCGATCCTGCTCGGAACGACAAGCCCGGTGATTTCCGAAGGCACCGAAGAGATACGAAAATATTTCCAGGAGTTGCCCGGCAGCGGTCGGAAGAACACGATCGTCGAGAGGCGTACCATTGTCCTCAGCGAGACGTCAGTCGTAGGGACCGGATTCTATAATTTTGCCCGGGCCGCGGAAAACGATACGCCTCGTCCGTCACGCTTCACCATGGTGCTCGCAAAACGCGACGGTCGATGGACAATCGTCCACCATCATTCATCACCCTTGTCGGCCGTCCGCCAATAAATTCCGGACAGTAGCTCGTAGGATGGGCAGAGCGAAGCGAAACCCATCAAGCTTATCCTGACAATCGGATTGAGCTAACAGGCATTGCCGGATGCGACGCCGCTGGTCCCGCGGCGGGTTTCGCAAGAGCTCGACCCATCCTACGGGCTGCCATTTCTTCCCGACAGCACACAATCTCGGTGCGTTCAAACTTTTTGAGCGCATTGACGGCCCGACCATGTCGGCATAGGTCGGTCTCGATCGTCCTTGGGTGGACACGTCCCGAGCGTGCTGGAATTGGACCCGGCACACGTGACGTGATTCCGTCAATTCGAGCGTCAAAGTCGCAACTGGAGCAATGCCCATGAGGATCACCGTCGAAACCAGCGTCGCCGCCCCGATCGATGAGGTCTGGCGTGCCTATACGACGCCAGCCGACATCGTGAAGTGGAATGCCGCGTCCGACGACTGGCACACGACCAGGGCGACGGTCGACCTGCGGGACGGCGGCGCCTTCTCGTCGCGGATGGAAGCCAAGGACGGCAGCATGGGCTTCGACTTCGCCGGCACCTACACCAGGATCATCGAGCACAAGCGGATCGAATACGCGTTCGGTGATCGCAAGGCCGAAGTCGAGTTCGTACCCGGCCCGAAGAGCGTCGTGGTCCGTGTCGTCTTCGACGCCGAAACCACGCACTCGGTCGAGCAGCAGCAGGGCGGCTGGCAGGCGATCCTCGACAATTTTGCCCGGTACGTCGAGGCGAAGAAGATGCAATGAGGATTTGCCGCGAGGAGCGAAGGCGAGCACAGCTTTCGTAGGGTGGGCAAAGGCGCGTTGAGCGCCGTGTCCACCACTCCCCTTGGCACCCAGACGACGGTCTATCGGAAACGGGACGAGGTCTCGAAAAGGCTGGCCGTCCGCGGGCTTGAATGCATCGACTTGCATCAGCAAATCATTCTATCACACCGTCCGCGTGGGCCAGCAATGTAGCAGGTAGTTCGATCCCGAGTGTCTTTGCAGTCTTGAGGTTGACGAACAGTTCATACTTGGTTGGTTGCTCGACCGGCAGATCCCCGGGCTTGGCGCCCTTGAGGATTTTATCGACGAAATCAGTGCATAGCCGGTTCAAGTCGATGATATCCGCTCCGTAGGACATGAGCGCACCAAGTTGAACAAATTCCTTGCCGATGGCAAACAGCGGCAGCCGATGTTCTGCGGCGAGGTCGGCGATGCGCTTGCGTGCAACGAAGAACATCGGGCTGGGAAACAGGAAGACTGCATCGGCACGCGCGCCCGCAAGCGCGGAAAACGCTTCGCCCAGCCCGTCAGGATCTTGGACGGAAATGAGTTGCAGCTGAACGCCCACGGCTTTTGATGCGGACTCCGCAGCGGTGATCATGCCTTGAGTTGTCGTCTTGCCGTATGCAGCCGGGTGCCAAATCGCTGCTATCCGAGACGCCTTGGGCAATGCTTCCTTCAATTGCGCAAGCCGCTTGGGAACAAGCTGCGGGCCGATGAAGGTTAGTCCCGTGATGTTACCTCCTGGTCGGGCGATGCTGGCGACGAGTCCGTCTTCGACTGGGTCGCCCATGACTGGCACAACAACAGGAATCGATTTGGTAGCTTGCTGTACTGCCCGCGCAGCAAGTGAATTCTGTGCAACGATAAGAGCAGGATTGAGACGGACGAGGTCACTCGCCAAGGCCGGGAGTTGTTCGACCTTCGAATCGGCTGCTCGAAACTCGACGATGATATTCTCTCCGTCGATATAACCGCGTTCGCGTAGTCCTTGATGAAAGGCAGCCATCGAAGTGCGAGTTTGCTCGATCGAGCCGGTGGTCAAGAAGCCAATCTGGGGGACTTTCTTTGGCTGTTGCGCGCGAGCAAGGGGTGACCAGGCCGCCGCGGCACCGATCAGTACGAGAAATTCGCGTCGCTGCATGTCACCTCCGCTCATTGAGGCTCAACCACAATAGCGCGGGCGCGGACCCGAGCCAACAACCACGTGCCCAACGCCCCACGCAATTGTTCTGTGACGCGATGTCACGACCGGGCTCCGTCATGCGCGCGGGAACGACCCCTATCTTTTCTGAGCCGATTGCGCGCGGGCCGAAGCAATGAACGTCCCCGACGCTATTGCAGAAACCTGGCCTGCCGCAGCGCCTAGGCTGTCAAATATCCTGCGACGGATGATATTTGCACGGACCATGAAATAACTCCGTGCATGAATGATCGACACTTGAAAAGATCAGATCGACGATCGTGCTGGCTCATCCGGCCCCCTCCGATGATGCCACCATACCCCTGTTTTGCCCGACGGAGCAAACCGATTTCGTAAAAATCAAAAAAGCACAGTGCCGCCAAGGCGGCGGCTACTGTGCATGGGGTTGTTCTCAAACTTTTTGTTTGCCACCCCGCAGACCGGGGCGGCCCGTCCCGTGCGTCGCCTCAGCTGTCGACCTTCAGCGCGGCGATGAAGGCTTCCTGCGGGATGTCGACCTTGCCGAACTGCCGCATCTTCTTCTTGCCTTCCTTCTGCTTCTCCAGAAGCTTGCGCTTGCGCGTGATGTCGCCGCCGTAGCATTTCGCGGTGACGTCCTTGCGCAGCGCGCGCACCGTCTCGCGGGCGATCACCTTGCCGCCGATCGCCGCCTGGATCGGGATCTGGAACATGTGCGGCGGGATCAGCTCCTTCATCTTCTCGACCATGGCGCGGCCGCGCCCCTCCGCGCGGGTGCGGTGGACCAGCATCGAGAGCGCGTCGACCGGCTCTGCATTGACCAGGATCTGCATCTTGACGAGATCGGCCGGCTTGTAGTCGGTGAGGTGATAGTCGAACGAGGCGTAGCCCTTGGAGACCGATTTGAGGCGGTCGTAGAAATCGAACACGACTTCGTTGAGCGGCAGGTCGTATTTCACCATGGCGCGGGAGCCGACGTAAGTGAGCTCCTTCTGCGCGCCGCGGCGGTCCTGGCACAGCTTCAGGACGCTGCCGAGATATTCGTCGGGCGTGAGGATCGTCGCCTCGATCCAGGGCTCGTCAATCTCGGCGATCTTGACGACGTCGGGCATGTCGACGGGGTTGTGGATCTCGATCTCCTGCCCGTCGGTGAGCTTCATCTTGTAGATCACGCTCGGCGCGGTCGCGATCAGGTTAAGGTCGAACTCGCGGGACAGTCGCTCCTGGATGATCTCGAGGTGGAGAAGCCCGAGGAAGCCGCAGCGGAAGCCGAAGCCGAGCGCAGCTGACGTCTCCATCTCGAAGGAGAAGCTGGCGTCGTTGAGGCGCAGCTTGCCCATCGCGGCACGCAGCGTCTCGAAGTCGTCGGCGTCGACCGGGAACAGACCGCAGAACACGACGGGGATCGCCGGCTTGAAGCCCGGCAGCATCTCGGCGACCGGCTTCCTGTCGTCGGTGATGGTGTCGCCGACGCGGGTGTCGGCGACCTCCTTGATCGCGGCGGTGATGAAGCCGATCTCGCCGGGGCCGAGCTCCTCGACCTGCTGCATCTTCGGCGTGAAGAAGCCGACGCGCTCGACGTCGTAGGCGGCGCCCGTGCCCATCATGCGCACGCGCTGGCCCTTCTTCATCGTGCCGTCGACGATGCGCACCAAGACGACGACGCCGAGATAGACGTCGTACCAGCTGTCGACCAACAGCGCCTTCAGCGTGGCGTCGCGGTCGCCCTTCGGCGGCGGCAGGCGGGTGACGATGGCTTCCAGCACGTCGGGGATGCCGAGGCCGGTCTTGGCCGAGATCATCACCGCGTCGGAGGCGTCGATGCCGATGACGTCCTCGATCTGCTGCTTGACCTTCTCGGGCTCGGCCGCGGGCAGGTCGACCTTGTTCAGGACCGGGACGATCTCGTGATTGTTGTCGAGCGCCTGGTAGACGTTGGCGAGCGTCTGCGCCTCGACGCCCTGGCTGGCGTCGACCACGAGCAGGGAACCCTCGCAGGCCGCCAGCGACCGCGAGACCTCGTAGGCGAAGTCGACATGGCCGGGCGTGTCCATCAGGTTGAAGATGTAGTCCTTGCCGTCCTTGGCGCGGTAGGCGAGGCGCACCGTCTGCGCCTTGATGGTGATGCCGCGCTCGCGCTCGATGTCCATGGAATCGAGCACCTGCTCCTTGCCCGCCATCTCGCGGTCGGAGAGACCGCCGGTCATCTGGATCAGGCGGTCGGCCAGCGTCGATTTTCCATGGTCGATATGGGCGACGATGGAGAAGTTGCGGATGTTGGAAATGGGGACGGTCGTCATGGGCGCGGGATACCACTCACATCCCCGTGCGGCAACCATAATGCTGTATTTTCAGGGCCTTTGTTCACGCCAAGCTGATTCCACGACGGGCCAAAACGCGCTACGCAACGGCCATGTCCACGACCTCAATTTCCACTGCCGGAGCGCGGGCAAGGACCCGCCTGAGTTACAACCGCTTCCGGGCCTTCCTGGTCGCCTGTGCGACCCGCCCCGAGGCGCGATTGTGGCTGGTGATCCAATTCGCCATCCTGCATGCGGTGCTCTGGACCTTCATCCTGATCAATCTGAAGGCGGCGCAGGACGTTCATATGGACGTCGCAGAAGCCTGGGGCTGGGGACAGAAATTCCTCTGGGGCTATGGCAAGCACCCGCCGCTGTCGGGCTGGGTGGCCGGCCTCTGGTTCAAGGCGCTCCCGGCGGCGGACTGGGCGACCTATGCGCTGGCGATGACGACGGTGAGCGTCGGCATGGTGATCTGCTGGCTGATCGCCTTGCGCGTGGTCGATGCGCGCCGCGCGTTCCTGGTCGTGGTGATGATCGCGCTCTACCCGATCTTCAATTTCAAGGGCTTCAAGTACAACCCGGACCTGCTGCAGCTCGTCACGCTGCCGCTTCTGGTGCTCGCTTATCTCAACGCCTTCGAGAAGCGGAGCTGGCAATCCGGAATCCTGCTCGGGCTTGCCGGCGCGCTGGCGCTGATGACCAAATATTGGGTGCTGACCATGATCGGCGCGATCGGCCTCGCTGCGCTGATCCATCGCGACCGGCTGCGTTTCCTGTCATCGCCCGCGCCATGGGTGGCGATCGGCACGATGGTCGCGGCGATGATCCCGCACCTCATCTGGCTGGCGGATGCGCATTTCGTGCCGCTGACCTATGCCGGCGACACCTACAGCCTCAAGGACAAGGCCCAGCTGCATCAGCTGGTCGCGGGCTATGTGCTGCATAACTTCGCGCTGCTGGCCTTGCCGGTTGCGCTCGCGGCGCTGGCCATGGCGCTGGTGCCGCCATGGGTCAAATTGCTGCTGGCTGCGCCTTTGCGCATCGTCACGCGCGCCTGGGCGCGTGGCGCCAATGCAGGGGTCAATGTCTCGCAGGCGCTGAATGTCTGGATCGTCCAGGTCATCGTCGCAGTCGGCCCGCCGCTCGGCGCGCTCGCCTTCGGCATCTACATGAAGACGGATTGGGGCATCTCGCTGTTCTTCCTGGTGCCGCTCGCACTGGTCGCGATTCCGACGCTGCGCGTGCAGAGCGCCGCGCTGTTCAACATCGCCGCGATCTGGCTCGTGCTCAGCGCCGCGACGCTCGCCGCGTCGCCCTGGATCGCCGCGCGCGAGATGGCGGCCAATGCCGGCAACGCCCAGATCTATGGCGCCCGCTCGGAGCTCGCGCGCGAATTGACCCAGGCCTGGCACAGCCGCTTCGGTACGCGCTGGGCCGTCGTTGCCGGCACGATGGAGCAGATCCAGCCGCTGGTGTTCTACAGCCCGGATCATCCGTCCGCGCTGCTGCCGTTGGAGGCTTGGGATTCCGGACTGACCTCGCGCGACGACGCCAGGAAGTACGGCTTCATCGGCGTGTTCGATCCGACCGACGGCCGCCTGCCCGCGTTCGAGAAATGGGTGTCGGACGCAGCGCCCAACGCCGAGCGCATCGTCATGGCCACGCGCCGCTTCACCAACGGCAAGGCCGGCCCGTCGATGAGCTGGAACATCTACTTCGCGCCGCCGGGGAAGTGAGGGTTATTGTCGTTCCGGGGCACGCGAAGCGTGAACTATGGTGCGCGATTGCGCACCTGAGAACCTCGAGATTCCGGGTTCGATGCTGCGCATCGCCCCGGAATGACGAAGCCCCTAAATCCCTTCCTCGTTGAACTTGCTTTCAACGAGCTCTGTGATCGCCGCGAGCGCGGCTTCGGCGTCGGTTCCTGCCGCCGCCACCGTGATCGTCGTGCCGGGACCCGCGGCGAGCATCATCAGGCCCATGATCGAGGTGCCGCCGACGGTCTCGCCGCCGCGCGTCACCCACACCTGCGCATCGAAGCGCTCGACCGCCTGGACGAATTTCGCCGAGGCGCGCGCATGCAGGCCGCGCTTGTTGATGATCAGGAGATCCTTGGAGATCGCGCCCGCGGGCACGCCGGTCGCGGCTTGTGGCGCCTCCTCGCTCATTTGCCGGCGAGCACCCGGCTGGCGATGGTGACGTATTTGCGGCCAGCTTCCTGCGCCATCGCGATCGCGTCGGGCAGCGGTCGCTCCTCGCGCACCTTGGCAAGCTTGACCAGCATGGGCAGGTTGATGCCCGCGAGCACTTCGACCTTGGGCCGGCTCATGCAGGATATTGCCAGGTTCGACGGCGTGCCGCCGAACATGTCGGTGAGGATCGCAACGCCGTCGCCGGAATCGACGCGGTTCACCGCCTCGATGATGTCGCTTCGGCAGAGATCGGAATCATCTTCGGCGCCGATCGTGATCGCTTCGATTTGCTTTTGTGGACCCATGACATGCTCAAGCGCTGCCTTGAATTCGTCGGCAAGGCGCCCGTGGGTCACAAGTACTAGACCAATCATCGGAAAACTCCTCGCGGGCGCTTTTGGTGCACCGCACGAACGCGCCACTTTGACCATCCAGAGCCCCCGCGCAAGAGGGGATGTTGCGTATCTCCCTGAATCTAGACGGATGGATGAGGGGAGCTGCGCCGGTCTATTCGGTCGCGATAGTGGGGTTCATATGGTTACCATTTCCCTTCAAACAATCGCCTGAGGGGTTAACGGAAGATGAACTCTTGGTAGTGGTCAAGGCCGCAACAACCAGGGGGAGGGGCGAATAGTCGCGGGCAACGGGGATTCGCGGTATTTCGACACCAAAAATGCTGGTTTTCAGGGCTTCGGCCGGTGGCAGGCGCTCCGCGTCGGCTGCGGCCAGATCGACCACGAGACCGACGGTCGCATGCTCCACGAAGTCGCAGCGGCGGATTCCGAGGCCCCGGATCTCGATCAGGCCCGCCAGGCGAGGCGCGGGGCGGACCTCAATTTCGTGGCCGAGTGTCGCCAGATGGACACGGTCGTCACCGACCAGAACGGCCCTTTCCACGATGCCCGAGCGCCCCGCCATGATCAGATCGAAGGCAAGCCGCGACTTGCCGGACCCCGAGGGCCCGCGGATCAGCACGGCGTAAGGCCCGACCTTGACGGCAGAGGCGTGAACGCTGGGCCCGCCTTCGCTCATAGCGCTGGCAGCCTGACCACGAAGCGCGCACCGGCAATTGTCGGAGTGCCGTCGACGTCCGGCGGGCCAGGGCGGTTCTCCGCCCAGATGCGTCCACCATGGGCGTCGACGATCTGCTTGGAGATCGACAGGCCGAGGCCGGAGTTCTGGCCAAAGCCCTGATGCGGGCGGTCGGTGTAGAAGCGCTCGAAGATGCGCTCCAGCGCGTCCTCGCGAATGCCGGGACCGTCGTCGTCGACCACGATCTCGATCTCGGAGCGAACGCGGCGGCAGGTGAGGCGCACCTTGCTGCCGCGTTCGGAGAAGGATTGCGCGTTGGAGAGCAGGTTGGAGACGACCTGTCCGAGCCGGGAATCGTGGCCGCTCACGGCGAAGGTGTCGGTCGGGCTGCGGCCCTCGAAGCGCGTTTCGACCGCGACCTCGTGGCCGAGCTTGGTTTCGTTGGCGACGGACACCAGCGTCGTCAGCAGCCGGCGCAAATCGACCGGGATCGCATCCTGGCGCTGCAGCTCGGCATCGAGGCGGCTGGCGTCGGAGATGTCGGAGATCAGCCGGTCGAGCCGCTTGACGTCGTGCTCGATCACCTCGAGCAGGCGGGCGCGGCTGTTCTCGTTGCGCGCCAGCGGCAGCGTCTCGACCGCCGAGCGCAGCGAGGTCAGCGGGTTCTTCAATTCATGGGCAACGTCGGCGGCGAACATCTCGATCGCCTCGATGCGGCTGTAGAGCGCGCTGGTCATGTCGCGCAGCGCGCCGGAGAGGTGGCCGATCTCGTCGCGGCGGCGGGTGAAATCGGGAATCTCGATGCGGGCCTTGATGCGGCGGCGGACGCGTTCGGCGCTGTCGGCGAGCCGGCGCACTGGACCTGCGATCGTGCTCGCCAGCAGCAGTGACAGCATGATCATGACGGCGGCGGCGACGCCGCCGACCTTCAGGATGGCGAGGCGCTCGGCGGTGACCATCTGGTCGATGTCGTCGCCTTGCGTCGACAGCATCAAGGCGCCGTGGATCGCACGCGAGCGCAGCACGGGGACGGCGACCGAGACGATCACCTCGCCGCGTGCATTGACCCGCACCATCGAGCGTTTCTGGCCCTGGAGGGCGTCGCCCACTTCGGCATAGCCGTTGCCGTTCTCGGGCCCGAGCTCGCGATAGAGCGGCAGGTCGCCGCGGTTCAGCCAGGTGCGCACCGCGACCTTGCCACGCTCGATGATGCCGGGTTTCTCGGCCGGAGGCGGCAGCGGAAAGCGCAGAACGTTTTCGAGGTTGCGGCTGTCGAGCAGCAGGCTGCCGTTCGGATCGTAGATGCGGGCGCGCGTCTTGGTCGGCGAGATCAAGGTGCGCAGCACCGGCGCGACGCGCTCCGGATTGATCGGAAAGTCCAACGGCGAATACTCGTCCGAGCCGCCATAGGTCTCACCCGGCTTGAGGTCGAGCAGCCGGTCGGGATCGATGGTGATGGCGTTGGTCTGCACCGTGGCAGACGCCGCGATCGCGCCGGCGATGATCTCGGCCTGGACCAGGAGGCTCTGGGCGCGGGCATCGATCAGGCCGGCACGGAATTGCGACAGGTACAGGATGCTCGCCACCAGCGCGACGAGGCCGGCGAGGTTGAGCGAGACGATGCGGCGGGTCAGGCTCGAGAAGGACAGCGCGAAGAAGAACTGCCCGGCGCGTTTCAGCCAGTTCAGCGGCCGGAAGCCCTGCGGCTTGTTGTCGGCAACGTGCTCCTGAACGCCGTCGGATGCGATATCCCCGGCGCTCTGGTTAGGGTCAGGCTGCGTTCGGTCAAGCAATGCTTACGCCCGCGTTAGGACGGCCCGTGCGAAGGTCCGCGCATCCTAGAGCGATCCTCGTCCCGATGGAACGAGAACCGGAGATGCTCTCGATCGCCGTGGAGGGGGCGCCCTCAGGCTTCCTTGAAACGGTAGCCGACGCCGTAGAGCGTCTCGATCATCTCGAACTCGTTGTCGACCACCTTGAACTTCTTGCGCAGCCGCTTGATGTGGCTGTCAATGGTGCGGTCGTCGACATAGACCTGGTCGTCATAGGCGGCGTCCATCAGCGCGTTGCGGCTCTTCACCACGCCGGGCCGGGTCGCGAGCGCCTGCAGGATCAGGAATTCGGTCACGGTCAGCGTCACCGGCTCGTTCTTCCAGGTGCAGGTATGGCGCTCGGGGTCCATGCGCAGCAGCCCGCGGTCGAGCGCCTTGGCGTCATTCTCCTTCGGCGCGACGGTCGGGTCCTTCGGCGCCGAGCGCCGCAGCACCGCCTTGACGCGTTCGACCAGCAGACGCTGCGAGAATGGTTTGCGGATGAAGTCGTCGGCGCCCATCTTGAGGCCGAACAGCTCGTCGATCTCCTCGTCCTTGGAGGTGAGGAAAATCACCGGCAGGTCGGACTTTTGCCTGAGACGACGCAGCGTCTCCATGCCGTCCATGCGCGGCATCTTGATGTCGAGGATGGCGAGATCGGGCTGGGTGGTGCGGAAACCGTCGAGCGCGGAGGCGCCGTCGGTGTAGGTCATGATACGGTAGCCTTCGGCTTCCAGCGCGATCGAGACGGATGTGAGAATGTTGCGGTCGTCGTCGACCAAAGCGATTGTGGGCATGAGCCTCTCTGCTTTCTGCTTTCCGTTTGGGTCGTGGCTTGAAACGGCGAGCAATCAGTGATGCGCCGCATACATGGGTGCCGAAGTGGCGTTCGAACCTTGTCACCGAGCAATGCAAGCTGGGCTGAAGTGTGACCAAGTTCCACGAAACACGGCAGATTCGCCGCATCTCGACCCATAACCGGACCCCCGTTTACCCGAAAAAAGGCCCTCCTTGCAACCACCTGAGCCGAGAAAGCCGATGCAACCGACCCCCGATTTCGACCCCGCAAAGCTCGCCAAATCGCTGCTGAGGCGGTCTCGGCAGGGGGCTCTGGCGACGCTGATGGCCGGCAGCGGCGATCCCTATTGTTCCCTGGTCAATCTGGCCAGCCATCCCGACGGCTCGCCGATCCTGCTGATCTCGCGCCTTGCCGTGCACACCAAGAACGTCCTCGCGGACTCCAGGGTCTCGCTGATGCTGGACGAGCGCGCGGCCGGCGATCCCCTGGAAGGCGCCCGGATCATGCTCTCCGGCCGGGCCGAGGAGGCCGATTCCGACAGGGATCTGCTCCAGCGACGGTATCTGAGTGCTCATCCCTCGGCAGAAGGCTTTGTTTCCTTTAAGGATTTCTCCTTCTTCCGGATCCGGCCCACGGGAACCCATCTGGTCGCCGGCTTTGGCCGGATCGTCGACCTCAAGCCGGAGCAATTCCTGACGGACCTCACCGGCGCCGAGGACCTGCTGGTGGCGGAGGCAAGCGCCGTCGAGCACATGAACGCCGACCATCGCGACGCCCTCAATCTTTATGCCACAAAGCTGCTCGGCGCCGCCGAGGGCGACTGGCGCTGTACCGGCTGTGATCCTGAAGGCCTCGACATGCAGGTCGGCCAGGCCGCGCTGCGGCTGGACTTCCCGGAGCGGGTGACGGATGGCACGGCGCTGCGCAAGATGCTGGTCCGTCTCGCTGGCGAAGCGCGCACGAAGGTGGACCAGGGCGCAACCGCTTGAACGCGGCTACCGATCGCCGCGACCCATGACCGTGATGGTTTTCGGGCTCGCAGCGAGAGGGGTCATGACGCGTCAACGTTTGGCATGGACGGCGGCTCTCGCGCTCGTCATCACCACCTCGCTCGCCACGCCAGCCCTTGCGCAGAAAGGTCTCGCCGCGGAGAGCGCGCGGCTCAACGCGCTCATCGGTGCCGGAAAATATTCGGAAGCGCTGCCGTTGGCGCAGGCGATGGTCGCCAGCCTGGAGAAGGACAACGGCCGCGATCTCTCGGCCGCTTTGAACAATCTCGGCCAGGTCCATGCCGGTCAGGGGCGGGACGATCTGGCTGAGCCGCTCTACAAGCGCGCGATCGCACTCATGGAAAAATCGCTCGGCTCCGACAACGCCCTGGTTGCGGCCGAGCTGACCAATCTTGCCGCGCTCTATCAGCGGCAGGGTCGCTTCGCAGAGGCCGAGCCGCTGTTCAAGCGTGCACTTGCCGTGCGCGAGAAGGCGCTGCCGCGCGAGCATCCCGACGTCGGTCAATCCCTCAACAATATCGCCACGCTCTACGCCAAGCAGCAGCGTCCGGCCGATGCCGAGCCACTGTTCCGCCGTGCGCTCGCGATCTATCAGAAGGCTGCCGGTCCCGAGCATCCCGCGGTCGCCACGGTCCTGAACAACATCGGACAGGTCGAGCGCGACCTCAATCGCGACGCCGATGCCGAAGCGCCGATCAAGCGCTCGCTCGCGATCCGCGAAAAGGTGCTGGGGCCTGAACACCCCGACGTCGCGCGCTCGCTCAACAATCTCGCCGGGCTTTATCAGCACCAGCAGCGTTTTGCCGATGCCGAGCCGCTGTATCGCCGCGCGCTGGCGATCCGCGAGCGTGCGCTCGGGCCTGATCACCCTGATGTCGCGGCCTCGACGAGCAATCTTGCCGATTTCCTGCAGGCGACGGGGCGGACGGCGGATGCGTTGCCGTTGGCGCAGAAGACGCTCGCGGCCAATCGTGCGCAGCTGCGCGTCGTGCTGCCGATCCTGTTCGCGGCACGGCAGCAATCGCTGCTTTCGAGCGAGAAGGCGCTCGACGATGCGCTCGGTGCGATCCAGCGCGGCACGCAATCCTCTGCCGCTTCTGCCGTGAACAAGCTCGCGGTGCGGCTCGCCGCCGGCAGCGACCGGCTCGCCGAGCTCGTGCGCAAGGATCAGGATCTCGCGGCCGAGTCCGAAGCGCTCGACAAGGCGATCATCGCTGCAGTGTCGAAGCCATCGGCCCAGCGCGACGTCGCGGCCGAGCAGCGCAGCCGCGTGCGGATCGCGGCGATCGCGGGCGCGCGCAATGGATTGCAGAAGACGCTCGCCGTCGAGTTTCCCGACTATTCCTCGCTGTCCAACCCGCTGCCGCTGACCGTCAGGGACATCCAGCCGCTGCTGGCGTCCGACGAGGCGATGGTGGTCTATTCCGTCGTCGACAGGCGGAGCTATGTCGTCGCGATCACGCGCGAGAGCGTCGACTGGAAGGAGATTCCGCTCGGAGCGGACGCGGTCGCACAGAAGGTCACGGCTTTCCGCAGGGGGCTCGATGTCGGCAAGGCGCGCGATGCATCCGGCAAATCGGGATTGTTCGACCTCGGTCTTGCCAACGAGCTCTATGTCGCGCTGCTCGGCCCGGTTGAGGCGCTGACCAAGGACAAGCGCAACCTGCTGGTCGTACCGTCGGCGGCATTGACCGCATTGCCGTTTCATCTGCTGGTCACGGAAAAGCCACAGGCTGCGATCCCGGACCGGCTCGAGGGCTATCGCAGTGCTGCCTGGCTGCTGCGGGGTCAGGCCGTTTCGGTCCTGCCGTCGGTGATCAGCCTCAAATCGCTGCGCGCTTTTGCCCGCAGGGATCAAAGTGTCAAGCCGATGACCGGTTTCGGCGATCCTGTGTTCAACCCTGCAGCCGAAGGGCCTGCCGACCGGCGTGCCGCGAACGGCAAGGTCGCCGCACGCAGCATCGCGACGATCGCCTATGCCGACTTCTGGCGCGGCGCAGGCGTGGATCGTGCGCGGCTGGCCCAGGCGCTGCCGCAGCTGCCCGATACCGCCGACGAATTGAACGCGGTGGCGAGGGACGTCGGCGCTGCCGAGGCTGACATCCATCTCGGCCGCGACGCCAGCGAAACGACGCTCAAGCGTGCAGCGCTTGCCCAATACGGCATCATCTACTTCGCCACCCACGGCCTTGTCGCCGGCGACGTCAAGGGATTGGGGGAGCCCTCGCTGGCGCTCTCCATCCCCGACCAGCCGACGGAGCTCGACGATGGTCTTCTCACCGCGAGCGAAGTGGCCCAGCTCAAGCTCAATGCCGATTGGGTTGTGCTGTCCGCCTGCAACACCATCGCGGGCGACAAGCCCGGTGCCGAGGCGTTGTCGGGATTGGCGCGCTCGTTCTTCTACGCAGGTGCCCGCGCGCTCCTGGTGTCGCATTGGGCCGTGGATTCGGAGGCTGCGACCCGCTTGACCACATCGACGTTCGAGCTGCTCAAGAACGAACCGAAGCTCGGTCGTGCCGAAGCCTTGCGCCGCGCGATGTTAACCTATCTCGACGATGCCTCATCGCCGCGCAACGCTTATCCCGCGATGTGGGGACCGTTCGCGTTGATCGGCGAGGGCGAGGTAAGATAGGGGTGTTGGCGAAGCGATTGTGCGTCGCAATAACCGGGCATAACGCGCGAATGTGCATTTGGTTGCGCGATCATCCGCACTTTCTCGATGCGGCCTTTCAGAGCTGACATGCGCGACGTTTGGCGCGGTCCTTGAATAAACCAAATCCTGCGGGATCAGCTTGGCAACGCCAGCGTTCATCAGTATTAGGTCGTTCAGCCAAGGCCGAACGGCCCATTAATCACGGTGATCGCGATGGCGCCCAAACTTGGCCGCGCTTGATGTCGCGGGTTCTAGGAGGATGTTTTCGTGCAAGAGACGGGCGTGCGCAACGGTGCCTTCGGCGCCGACAAATTCGGCTTAAAGAATCTCAAGCAGGTTCACTGGAATCTGGGTGCGCCGCAACTCTATCAATACTCGCTCGCAGGGGGTGAGGCGGTACTCTCCGCCGATGGCGCACTCTGCGCCGACACCGGCGAGTTCACCGGGCGCAGCCCGAAGGACAAGTTCACGGTGCGCGACGCCACCACCGACAAGAAGATGTGGTGGGCGGGCAACCAGTCGATCACCGCAGAACAGTTCGAGACGCTCTACCAGGACTTCCTCAAGCACGCCGAAGGCAAGCGCCTGTTCGCGCAGGACCTCTATGGCGGCGCCGACCCGGCCTACCGGATCAAGACGCGCGTCTTCACCGAGCTTGCCTGGCACTCGCTGTTCATCCGCACGCTGCTGATCCGCCCCGAGGCGATCGAGCTGCCGACCTTCGTGCCGGAGCTCACCATCATCGACATGCCGAGCTTCCGCGCCGATCCTAAACGCCATGGCTGCCGCTCGGAGAACGTGGTCGCGATCGATTTCGCCCGCAAGATCGTCCTGATCGGCGGGTCTTATTATGCCGGCGAGATGAAGAAGTCGGTCTTCACGACCCTGAATTATTATCTGCCCGAGCGCGGTGTGATGCCGATGCACTGCTCGGCGAATGTCGGCGCCAAGGGCGACACCGCGATCTTCTTCGGCCTGTCGGGCACCGGCAAGACGACGCTGTCGGCCGATCCCAACCGCACCCTGATCGGCGACGACGAGCACGGCTGGGGCCCGAACGGCGTCTTCAATTTCGAAGGCGGCTGCTACGCCAAGTGCATCAAGCTGTCGAAGGAAGCCGAACCTGAGATCTATGCCGCCTCGACCCGCTTCGGCGCGGTGCTCGAGAACTGCGTGCTCGATGAGGACACCCGCGTCGTCGATTTCGACGACGGCTCCAAGACCGAGAACACGCGTTCGGCCTATCCGCTCGACTTCATCCCGAACGCCTCGCGCACCGGCCGCGCGCCGCAGCCGAAGAACGTGGTGATGCTGGCCGCCGACGCCTTTGGCGTGCTGCCGCCGATCGCCAAGCTCTCGCCGGCGCAGGCGATGTATCACTTCCTGTCCGGATACACCGCCAAGGTCGCCGGCACCGAGCGCGGTCTCGGCAACGAGCCGCAGCCGGAATTCTCGACCTGCTTCGGCTCGCCCTTCCTGCCGCTCGATCCATCCGTCTACGGCAACATGCTGCGCGACCTCATCGCCCAGCACAATGTCGATTGCTGGCTGGTCAACACCGGGTGGACCGGCGGCAAGTATGGTGTCGGCTCGCGCATGCCGATCAAGGTGACGCGCGCGCTGCTCACCGCCGCGCTCGATGGCTCGCTTCGCAACGTCGAATTCCGCACTGACAAGTATTTCGGCTTTGCGGTCCCGACCGCTCTGCCGGGCGTGCCGGCCGAGATCCTCAACCCGGTCAACACCTGGAAGGACAAGGACGAGTTCGACAAGACCGCCCGCGCGCTGGTCGGCATGTTCCAGAAGAACTTCGCAAAGTTCGAAGCCCAGGTCGACGCCGAAGTGCGCGCCGCCGCGCCGGACGTGAAGCTCGCCGCGGAGTAAACGCTCTGTCTTCAACGCAGCAGGGCGGCCGCAAGGCCGCCCTTTTTGTTTGCCGCATATCTCTCCACGGTCATTGCGAGCGCAGCGAAGCAATCCAGAATCCCCGCGCAGAGACGCTCTGGATTGCTTCGTCGCTAGCGCTCCTCGCAATGACGAGTCTGGAAGCAGCTACGCCTTGAAATACGCGATCTGCGTCGTGGTCGCGAGCAGCCGGCCGTTCGGCGACCACAGCTCGGCGTTCTGGTCGGCGTAGCTCTTATGCATGATCTTCGAATCCGCCGTCGCCAGCACGCGCGTGATGTCCTCAGCCGCGAGCTCCTCGGCGTCGGTGTGGAAATAGGTCGTCAGCGACACCGTGCCGAACGGCACCAGCTCGCGCCTTGCATGGAAGATGCGGCCGAAGAAGGCGTCCGACATCGACATCAGCGACAGCATGTCTAGCTTGCGCGGCGTGCGGTCGCTGATCCAGATCTTCGAATAGGTGCTGGCGGGCTCGGCCTGCGGCGGGCCGATCCGCATCTCGCCCTCGACGAAGCGGAATTCGTACTGGTTGGCCCAGGATGCCGAGATTCTTGGGAACGGCAGCGTCTCCTCGAACGGCTTGGCATCCGGATATTGCGCTACCCTGTGCTCCCAGGACGGACGGCGCTCGGCGAACACCGCGGTGGCGAGCGTTGCGACCTCGCCGCCGCCTTGGCTGAGCTCGACGCTCCAGTGCTGGCTGGAGCGGTTGGCCTTGACGAGGCGCACGTCGAGATCGAACGGACCCTTGGCGATCGGCGCGCAATAATTGACGGTGAGGGCGAGCGGATCGCCGGCGGCTTGCGGATGCTCGATCAGCGCGCGCAGGATCGTCGCGGCGGTGACGCCGCCGAACGGGCCGACAAAGGCCCAGTAATCATTGCTGGTGTGTCCCTGCCAGCTAGAGTCACCGGCGGTGACGCGCGTGGCCTCGTCGAAGGGGTGCGGGAGCTTGGCGTGCATTGCGTTTCCGTCTGTCATTCCGGGGCGATGCGCAGCATCGAACCCGGAAGTTCGAGATTCCGGGTTCGGCTCTGCGAGCCGCCCCGGAATGACGGTCGTCATATCACAGCCATTGCTTGCATGTGCAATTACGTGTCAGGTAACGCCGCTTCCACGCCGCGGAAAATCAGCCCGCGGCGTCGCGCAGGTTCGGCAGCAGCGGCGTGGTCGGATTGACCGGCACGTTCCAGATCTCCTCGGCATATTCGCGGATGGTGCGGTCCGAGGAGAACCAGGCCATGCGCGCGACATTGAGGATCGAGGCGCGGGTCCAGGCCGGCGCCACCTGCCAGCGCGCATCGACCGCGCGCTGCGCCTCGTAATAGGAATCGAAATCGGCGCTGACCATGTAATGGTCGAGATAACGCAGCGCGTGCGCGATGGATTCGAAACGGCCGGGGTCGCCGGGCGAGAACTCGCCGGCGCCGATCGCGTTGATGGCACGCTGCAGCTTCGGCGACCGGCGGATCACGTCGGAAGCATCCAGCCCCTGCTTGCGCCTGATCATCACGTCGCCGGCTTCCATGCCGAAGATCGCGATATTCTCCGCGCCGACATGGTCGCGGATCTCGATATTGGCGCCGTCGAGCGTGCCGATGGTGATGGCCCCGTTCAGCGCCAGCTTCATGTTGCCGGTGCCGGAGGCTTCCATGCCCGCGGTGGAGATCTGCTCGGACAGATCGGCGGCGGGAATGATCACCTCGGCGAGACTGACATTGTAGTCGGGCAGGAACACGACCTTGAGCTTGCCGCCGATCGCGGGATCGTTGTTGACGATCTCGGCGACGTCGTTGATCAGCTTGATGATCAGCTTGGCGTAGCGATAGCTCGCCGCCGCCTTGCCGGCGAAGATCTTGACCCGCGGCACCCAATTGCCGTTGGGCTCGTCCTTGATCGCCTGGTACAGCGCGACCGTCTCGATGACGTTGAGCAACTGGCGCTTGTACTCGTGGATGCGCTTGATCTGCACGTCGAACAATGCGCCCGGGTCGACCCTGATGCCGAGCCGTTCGCCGATCAGGCGGGCGAGCTGGGCCTTGTTGTGGTGCTTGACGCTGCGGAACTTCTTCTGGAACTCGGCGTCGCTGGCGCGCGCCTCTATCAGCGAGAGCTGGGTCGGATCGTCGAGCACGGCATCGCCGCAGCTCTCGCGCAACAAATCGGTCAGCTTCGGGTTCGCCAGCATCAGCCAGCGTCGGAAGGTGATGCCGTTGGTCTTGTTGGTGATCCGTCCGGGATAGAGATGGTTGAGGTCGTGGAAAACGGTCTCGCGCATCAGGTCCGAATGCATCGCCGAGACCCCGTTGATGCGGTGCGAGCCGACGAAGGCGAGTTGGCCCATGCGCACGCGGCGGCCACTCTTCTCGTCGATCAGCGAGACCGAGGCGCGGAAGTCGATGTCGCCGGGGCAGCGCGCTTCGGCGAGCGCCAGATGCTGCACATTGATGCGGTAGATGATCTCCAGATGCCGCGGCAGCAGCCGCTCGAACAGCTCGACCGGCCAGGTCTCCAGCGCCTCCGGCAGCAGCGTGTGGTTGGTGTAGGAGAGGGTGGCGACCGTGATCTTCCAGGCCTCGTCCCAGCGGAAATTGTGGAGGTCGACGAGGATGCGCATCAGCTCGGTGACGGCAAGGCTCGGATGGGTGTCGTTGAGCTGCACCGCGACCTTGCCGGCGAGGTTGCGCAGCTGGCCGTCGGAGGCGAGATGCCGCTTCACCAGGTCCTGGAGCGAGGCGGAGACGAAGAAATATTCCTGGCGCAGCCGCAGCTCGCGGCCCGCCGGGCTCTCGTCGTTCGGATAGAGGAACTTGCAGATCGCCTCCGCGCGCGCCTGCTCGGCGCTGGCGCTGACGTAATCGCCTTTGTTGAAGGCGTCGAGCTTGAGCGGATCGGGCGAGCGCGCCGACCACAGCCGCAGCGCGTTGACGTGCTGGCCGCGCCAGCCGACGATCGGCGTGTCATAGGCGATCGCCTGCACGGTTTCAGCAGGATGCCAGATCGAGCGGTCGCGGCCCTTGTCGTCGACATGCTCGACGCCGCCGCCGAAATTGACGTCGTAGATCACCTCGGGCCGCTGCAATTCCCAGGGATTGCCGAAGCTCAGCCATTCGTCGGGATATTCCTGCTGCCAGCCCTGATTGATGATCTGGCGGAACAGGCCGTAATCGTAGCGGATGCCGTAGCCGATCGCGGGGATCGACAGCGTCGCCATGCTCTCCATGAAGCAGGCGGCGAGCCGGCCGAGGCCGCCATTGCCGAGCGCCGCATCCGGCTCGCATTTGCGCAGCTCCGGCAGCGAGACGCCGAGATCGCCGAGCGCGACCTCGAAGATCTTGAGCAGGCCCATGTTGTTGAGCGCGTCGGTGAAGAGCCGGCCGATCAGGAATTCGAGCGAGAGATAGTAAACCCGCTTGCGGCCCGCGTCGTAGCTGTGCTTCTCGGCCGTGAGCCAGCGATGCACGATGCGGTCGCGCAGCGCGAGCGCCGCGGCCTGGTACCAATCGTGCCTGGTCGCCATGCCAGCGTCCTTGCCGATGGCAAGGCGCAGCTTTGCCAGGATTGCGCCCTTGATCTCGGCCAGCGCGAGTTCGTCGATGGGCTGCCCGGGGGCCGGAAAACTGGGCTGGAACGATGAATCCTGCAAAGCCGTTACTTCCTAGGTCGAAACAACTCTTAACTCTACGCGTCCTGCCCTTGCAGCGGAACTGTCGCCCGCGTGGCCGTGCATTGCGCTGGCGCAAATTTATGCAAGGAATGGGCCGAATTGGGAACCCGGAGGAGCACGGAGAAACCCAGATTCGGTGTTAGATTACGAAAGAATCAGCCATCAGTGTGGAGAAGCGGACCGTGAGACTGCTGATCGAAATCGCCACTGCGGCCCTGCTCGTCGTCTGCATCAGCGCCACCAGTGCGGCGTTCGCCGCCGGCAAAACCGGTCGCAGCGCCGACGGCCTCAGCTGTGGCTTCACGGTGTCGCAGAAGGCGTCGCCCGCAGCCCGCTGCGCTGCGATCAAGCGCCAATGCGGCGGCAAGTTCTACGCAAGCGCGTGCGGCGACAAGCTGATGTCCGCAGCGAATTGAGAGCCGTAGGAGCTTTGGCGAGCTCAAGCCGCCTTGCTCTGCACCGCATCGCAAAACTCCGCGAGACGGTCCGCAAGCCGTAGCGTCGCCGGGCTCGCATCTGGCGAAGCCATCAGTGCAACCTCGGTCTTGTTGATCGGCGCAAAGCCGTCCTTCGCCGTCAGCACGCGGTGGTCGGTCTGGATCGCCATCTCCGACAGGATGCTGAGGCCCATGCCGGCGGCGACTGCGGCCTGAATGCCCGCGAGGCTCGATGAGGTGTAGGCGGTGTGCCAAGCGCGGCCGGCCGTTTCCAGCGCGTGGATGGCGCCGGCGCGGTAGATGCAGCCGAGCGGAAAGCCGATCAGCGGCACCGACGGCACGTTGACGTCGACCGGATGGCTCTTGCTGGTGACCCAGTGCACCCGCTCCGGCCACACCGCGATCGCGTCCTTCGCGCCAGCCTCGCGCTTGTAGAGCGCAAGGTCGAGCTCGCCGCGTTGGAGATCGCGGGCGAGATGCTTGCTCTGATCGGCGCGCACGTCCAGCCGCAATCCCGGATGCGAGCGCGAGAACGCGCCCAGCAGTTTTGCCAGCCGGTACGCGGCAAAGTCCTCGGGGATGCCAAGCCGGATCGCGCCTTCGCTATCAGGCTGGCGCAGCACGTCGCGCGCCTCCTCGGCCAGCGAGAGCAATCGCCGCGCATAGGACAGCAGCCGCTCGCCGGCCTCGGTCGGGCGTACGTCCTTGCCGTCGCGGTGCAGCAGCACCTGACCGACATCCTCTTCCAGCCGCTTGATTTGCTGGCTCACGGTCGATTGCGTGCGGTGGACGCGCTCGCCGGCGCGGGTGAAGCCGCCGGCCTCGACCACCGAGACGAAGCTGCGCAGCAGCTCGAGATCGAGCATGGCCGCCTCCATTAAGAAATCCACTGGGCATGAGTTAATCATTTAATTTCCAGATGACAAGCGGCCTCCTTAGATCGAGGGCAGAAGAAAATATCCGAGAATGTCCTCATGTCGCTCGCGACCTCGCTTCCCGCCCCTCGCAGCCGCTTCAACACATTGCCGCTCGCGATCGGCCTGTTCTGCCTGCTCTGGAGCTACGCCTTCGTCGCCGGCAAGATCGGCGTCACCCATTGCCCGCCGCTGATCCTGCTCGCCGCGCGCTTCTCCCTCGCGGGCATCCTGATCCTGGGTGCCACATTGATCCGCGGCGAAGTCTGGTCCTTGTCGTGGCGCGATGCCGCGATCTTCGCGATGCTCGGCATCGCCAACAACGCGCTCTATCTCGGCCTCGGCTACACCGGCCTGCAATCGGTCTCCGCCGGCCTCGGCGGCCTGATCGTGTCAGCCAATCCGGTGTTCACCGCGGGCCTTGCCGCGCTGCTGCTCGGCGAAGGCATGACCTGGCGCAAGGCGAGCGGCCTCCTGCTCGGCATCGTCGGCGTGACCGCAATCGTCTGGCACCGCCTGTCGGTCGGCACCGATTCGCTGCACGGCATCGTCTTCACGCTGGCCTCGCTCGCGTCCATCGTGGCCGGCACCATCCTGTTCAAGCTGCTGGCGCCGAAGGGATCCCTGTGGATCGGCAATGGCGTGCAGAACCTCGCTTCCGGCATCGTGCTGACACCGGTCGCGCTCACCTTCGCCGATGTCGACGCGATCGACTATACGCCGAGCCTGATCGGCGCCTTCGCCTTTCTCGTGCTCGGCGGCTCGATCGTCGCTTCTTGGCTCTGGTTTCGCCTCTTGAAGACGTGTGGCGCCACCGCCGCCAGCGCCTATCATTTCCTGATGCCGCCGCTCGGCATGCTGTTCGCATTCCTCGTCCTCGGCGAGCACATCGAGGCGCGCGACCTGCTCGGCATCATTCCGGTCGCGCTCGGCATTTATCTCGTGACGCGGCCTGCGAAGGCGGCGGTGTAGGTGGAGGCCCCGCTGTTCACTATCGTCATTGCGAGGAGCCCTTGCGACGAAGCAATGACGGGGGCTAGTCCTTCCTGAACACGATCGAGGCCATCCACCCCGTCATCAGCGCCATCGCAACCGTGGCGAGGCCGTAGATCAGGCCGTTCTGCCGGGCGGTCGTCGCGACGAACTGCTCGAAGCCGACCTTGACGATCTCGAACGCGGTCTCGGTCTTGCCGATGAACGCACCGTTGGCGAACAGCTTGATCTCGACCTCATAGGTGCCGATCGGCACCTCCGCGGGCAGCGGAATGCCGGTGCGGAACAGCGTCGGCGTCAGGAACGTGACCGCGCTGCCGTCTTCCCTATAAAGCCCGCGCTGGGTGCGCAGGCGAATGAAGGCCGAGCGGAACGCATCGTTCGGCACCACGTCGGCAAAGTCGCCGCTGACCCGTTGCGTCAGCAGCACGTTGTTGAGCCCGATCTGCTGCCGCCGCGCGATCTCGGGCGAGGTGATGGCGTCCAACGGGCGGTTGGCGAACAGCGCGAGATAGCTCGGCACCTGCAGGAACTGGCGGTAGTCGGTGTTGATCCAGATGCCGAAGGTGCGCTCCTTCCGCCGCGTCACCATGTCGGCGCGCGGGCCCATCACGGTGACGACGAGATCGTAGGCCGTGCGGTCGGCCGGCGTCGTCGCATCCTTCTCGACCGAGCCGAACAGCACCAGCTCCTCGCCGGAATAGTTCGGCGTCACCGTGACGCGATGATTCGAGACCGACACGATCAGTCGCTCGGCCTGCGCAGCGCCGCCGAGCAGCAGGACGATGACGATGGCGAGAAGCATGCGCCTCATCGGCTCACTCCGAGCTCACGGATGGTGAAGAGATCGGAGGGCTGGATCACCAGTTCGATCGCGAAGCGGATTCCGACCGAGAGGATGAGCAAGCCCAGCAGCAGCCGCAGCTGCTCGCCACGGATCTTCTGTCCGGCACGGGCGCCGAACTGCGCGCCGGTGACGCCGCCGACCATCAGGATCAGCGCCAGCACGGCATCGACCAGGTGATTGGTCGCCGCGTGCAGCATGGTCGCGAACAGCATGGTGACGACGGTGAGAACCATCGAAGTCCCGATCACCGTCGAGGTCGGTACCCTCAAGAGATAGATCATGATCGGCACCAGGATGAAGCCGCCGCCTATACCCATGATGGCGCCGATGAAGCCGATCACGATGCCGACGATCACCACGGGGATGACCGAGAGGTAGATCTTCGAGCGCTTGAACCGCATCTTCAGCGGCAAGCCGTGGATCCAGTTGTGGGTGCGGCGCGGGGGCAGCGCCCCGCGCCGGGTCCGCATCAAGGCGCGCAATCCTTCCGAGAACATCAGGCTGCCGACCGTGGTGAGCAGCACGACGTAGGAGAGCGCGATCATCAGGTCGAGCTGGCCGAGCGCGCGCAGCTGGGTGAAGGTCCAGACGCCGAGCGTCGTGCCGGTCACGCCGCCGCATAACAAGACGCTCGCCAGCGCCGGATCGATCGCGCGTCGCCGCCAATAGGAGAGAGCGCCGGAAAAGGAGGAGGCCGCGATGTGGCTCGCCACCGAGGCCACCGCGACCGCCGGCGTGATGCCGATGAAGATCAAAAGCGGCGTCATCAGGAAGCCGCCGCCGATGCCGAACATGCCGGAGACGAAGCCGACCGCAGCGCCCATGGCGAGCACCAGGAAGACGTTGACCGGAAGATCGGCGATCGGGAGGTAAAGCTGCATTGAACCTGCGCACCGGCGAGACGGATCGACGAACGCGGAATGCTCGCGGAAGGAACGGAACGATTGCCGCGTCCCTCAATAGCGGAATTCGCCGGCGGGCGGGACCGGGAATTTCAGGCGTGGTGAATGGGTATGACGCGCGCGTGATGATCTCTGCGATCGTCCGCACTCCCGCTGCAGGCGGAGAGGCGAAGGTCAGAACGGGCTGACGGAGAAATACCGTAGCCAGAGATCGGTGTAGCGGCCTTTTTCCCAGATCCGGAACATCGCCCAGTTCAGGGCCTGGCGCAGCACGTCGTTGCCCTTGCGCACGGCGATGCCGATGCCCTCGCCGAAGAAACGGCTCTCGACGAATGGGCCGCCGGAGAAGGCGCAGCAATCGGCCGAATCCGTGCCGTTGATCCAGAACGCCAGCGAGATGGCGTCGCCGAAGATAAAGTCGACCTCGCCCCTGCGCAGAGCTGCGCGCATCGCATCGTCATTGGGGTAGGCGTGCAGCTCGGCGTCCGTGAACATCGCCTTGAGATACGCCTCGTGCGCGGAGCCGGCGATGGCGCCGACCTTCTTGCCTTCGAGATATTCGGGGCGGATCTCCGGCATCACCGCATCCTTGCGCGAGACGAAGCGCGCCGGCACGCGATAATAGGGATCGGTGAAGTCGACGCGGGCGCGCAGCTGCGGGCTCACCGCCATGGAGGCGATGATGGCATCGCCCCGGTTGGAGGTGAGCGCATCGATCAGGGTCTCGAAACGCCGCATTTGCACCGTGCAGGTGACCTTGATCTCCTCGCAGAGCGCGCGGGCAAAATCGACGTTGAAGCCGGCCGGATTGCCGTCCGCGCCGGTGAAGTTGAATGGTGGATAGTCGGTCTCGGTCAGGAAGCGGATCACGGTCAGGCGCGACAGGTCCGGCCGCTCCGGCCGCCGACGCGGGTCCCAGAACCCGGGCACGGCCTGCGGAGCGGCCTGAGGGGAGGTCTGTGGCGCTGCCGGAGGCTGCTTGGCGGGGGCTTGCGCGTTCGCCTCGGTGACGCCGCCCAGCAGGCAAAGGCCGGCAGCCAGCCCTGCCAGCAAGCCACGGACAGATTTGAGCGATTTCGCCTGTTGCGATGGAGCCATCGGCCGCAAGTAATGAATTTCGTCGAGATCGGAGGGCCTTATAGACCATCCCGCCGGGAACGCGAGCCTGGAATGTGGGAAGGGCAACGTCTCTCGGTCATGCCCGGGCTTGTCCCGGGCATCCACGAACTTCCTCACCCAGCCCAAGAACGTGGATGGCCGGGACATAGGCGAGCGGAAGCGACGCCGTCCTTCGGACGGCTATGCCCGGCCATGACGGCGCGGAAGCATCGCGCCCAAATCGGGCCTTCAAAGATACTTTTTCAAATCAACCGCTGCCTCTTCCGGCGTCCGCTTCAAATTGAACGGCGAAACGAACCTGCCCTCGCGGTCCATCAGGTAGATCAGCGCGGTGTGGTCCATCGTGTAGTCGCCATCCTTGGTCGGGACCTTCTTGGCATAGACCCGGTAGGAGGAGATGACCTTGGCGGTCTCGGCGGGGTCGCCGGACAGGCCCTGGAGGTGCGGATCGAAGCTCGACAGGTAATCCTTCATCGTCGCCGGCGTGTCGCGCTCGGGATCGACCGAGATGAAGATGGCATTGACCTTGTCGGCGTCCTTGCCCAGCGCGCGCAGCACTTCCGAGATCTCGAACAGCGAGGTCGGGCAGACGTCGGGGCAATGGGTGTAGCCGAAGAAGATCAGGGTCGGCTTGCCCTTCAGGCTCTTGTCGGTGACGGCCTTCCCGTTCTGGTCGGTCAGCTGGAACGGGCCGCCGATCGCGGCCGGCTGTGCCACCTTGCTGACGCCGCCCATCGCCCAGAACATGATCAGGAGCCCGACGACGAGGCTTGCGGCAAAGGCGGTCGCGATCACCAGCGGACGGGTGGCGGAGCTCATGGGCGGAAAACTTCCTGTCGCAGGTCAGAAGCAGGCGGCAAAGCCGGTCCTGATCATTTCGAAGAACACCTGGCTGCCATAGTGGAACCAGAGCGCCAGCGCGCCGATCACGGCGAGACCGCCGATTGCAGCGCCCGCCCACAGCAGCACGGATGGCATCCGCCCGGCAGTGGGCGAATTGTCCGATAGCCGATGTGCCGGGTGCAGCGGTTGAGCCATGACAACGATCGGGACGAAGGCCCCGGTTCCCTGGCTTTCAGATAGGCTTTGCGCCGGCTGCGGGCAAGGCGCCGCCAGCAGGCAAGGCGCCGCCAGCAGGCAAGGCGCCGCCAGCAGGCAAGACGCCGCGGCGGCGCCAAAGGACGCCGCCAGCCTGTGGATGTCAGTGGAGGAGCTGGCCTCGAGCGGATTCGAGCGGCTCCGCTTGCGGGAGCGACCGGCGCGACGGCCTGGTCGTCGAGGCTTGCGCGTCCAGGTAGCACGGCTTGTACATGGCCTGGAGCTGCTTGCCTTTCAGGAAGAGCATCCGCGGGGTGAGGCCGCCCCGCTGGCCGATCCAGCGCCTGATCTGCGAGGGATACATCGCGTACAGCATCTGGGTCGCTTCGGGATTGGTGACGGCGCGGCCGTTGGCGCCGAAATCCCAGGCGGCGTGGAAGCCCAGCGTCGCATGCGAGGTCACGCAGATCCGGTCGTGCGGGATAGCACCGAGAACGATGGTACAGGCCGAGGCACAGAGGCCATCGATGATGACCGTCTCACCCGATTGCCTGAGGTCCTGGTACCTGTCGACGTAGGTTCCGATCCGGCCGCCGCGGTCATCCGCGATCCGAACCACCGCGTGAGAAGCCCCCATGCCCGCGATCAAGAGGACCGCCGCAAGCAACCCCGTCAGAAACTTCATTTTCCCCCGCCCCAGTCGAATTCGAATCTGTGTGTCAGGTGATGATGCACGGCTAGCGTCGGTCGTAACCGAAGTTTTGTCTAGGCAGGCCTGCTGGCTCAAAACAAATTCAAATCCAGTGTTGCGCCCGCGCTGCACCCGGCCGGTCTCTATCCCAAAGTGGAACAAGTTAACGAGGTCTTGCGCGCCATACCCTTGATCTCAGTTGCAACCGCTGGCTTCAATCCGGGCAACTACAGGGTGGAACCCTTGAGGAGGAGAAGAACTTGGAGGGGGAAACGCATGGTTGAAGAAACGGACGTCATCGTCGTCGGCGCGGGACTGTCGGGCCTCGTTGCCGCCACCGAGATCGCCGAAGCGGGCAAGCGCGTGATGGTAGTCGACCAGGAAGGCGAGCAGTCGCTGGGCGGCCAGGCGTTCTGGTCGTTCGGCGGATTGTTCCTGGTCGATTCGCCGGAGCAGCGCCGGCTCGGCATCAAGGACTCCTACGAGCTTGCCATGCAGGACTGGCTCGGCACCGCCGGCTTCGACCGCGACGAGGATTTCTGGCCGCGCCAATGGGCCGAAGCCTATGTGGCCTTCGCGGCCGGCGAGAAGCGCGGCTGGCTGCGCGCGATGGGCCATCGCTTCTTTCCCGTGGTCGGTTGGGCCGAGCGCGGCGGCTATGACGCGATGGGCCACGGCAATTCGGTGCCGCGCTTCCACGTCACCTGGGGCACCGGCCCGGGCATCGTCGAGCCGTTCGAGCGCCGCGCGCGCGAGGCAGCCAAGACCGGCCGATTGATCTTCAGATTTCGTCATCGCGTCGATGCGCTCTCTATCAGCAATGGCACCGTGGATGGCGTCAGCGGCGTCGTTCTTGCGCCCGATGATGCAGAGCGCGGCAAGAGCTCCTCGCGCAGCGTGGTCGGCGACTTCGCACTGAAGGCGCAGGCCGTGATCGTCGCCTCCGGCGGCATCGGCGGCAACCACGAGCTGGTGCGGCAGAACTGGCCGAAGCGGCTCGGTGAGCCCCCGAAGTTCATGATCTCCGGCGTGCCCGAGCATGTCGACGGGCGCATGATCGGCATCACGGAAAAGACCGGCGCGCGGCTGATCAACCGCGACCGCATGTGGCACTACGTCGAGGGCATCCAGAACTGGAACCCGATCTGGCCGCGCCACGGCATCCGCATCCTGCCGGGTCCTTCCTCGATGTGGTTCGACGCCACAGGCACGCGGCTGCCGGCGCCGCTATTCCCGGGCTCCGACACGCTCGGCCAGCTCAAATACATCATGTCGACCGGCTACGATTATTCCTGGTTCATCCTGACCCAGAGCATCATCAAGAAAGAGTTTGCGCTGTCGGGCTCGGAGCAGAACCCGGACCTGACCGGCAAGAGCTGGCGCATGACGCTTCGCCGGGCCACCAACAAGGGGGCGCCGGCGCCGGTGGAGGCGTTCAAGAGCCACGGTGTCGACTTCATTGTCCGCGACAAGCTCGATGAGCTCGTTGTGGCCATGAACAAGCTCGCCGGCAGCGATCTCCTCAAGCTCGAGCACATCAGGATGCAGATCGAGGCGCGCGACCGCGAGATCGCCAATCCTTACGTCAAGGACGCCCAGGTCATGAACATCCACAATGCGCGCCGCTATATTGGCGACAAGTTGATCCGCACCGCTTCTCCGCACCGCATCCTCGATCCCGCGCATGGGCCGCTGATCGCCGTGAAGCTCAACATTCTCACCCGCAAGACGCTGGGCGGCTTCGAGACCGATCTCGACTCCCGCGTGTTCGGGGAGGAGGGCAGCATCATTCCGGGCCTCTACGCCGTCGGCGAGGCCGCCGGCTTCGGTGGCGGCGGCGTGCATGGCTATCGCTCGCTGGAAGGCACCTTTCTGGGCGGCTGCCTGTTCTCGGGCCGCAATGCGGGCCGTGCCGCCGCCAAGGCAGTGGGCTAGACCATGCGGCGGCGGATGCGCATCGCCACCCTGATCGCTGCTTTGGCGGCAGCTTCGGCTGCGTCCGCCGATACAATCGATGTCAACGGGATGAAGCGCTCCTACACTGCGCAACTGCCGGCCAAGCGGCCCGCACCGCTGGTCGTCGTGCTGCATGGCAAGACCCAGCGCGGTGCCGACATGGTCACGCGGTCGGCTTGGCCGCAGGTTGCCAAGCGCGAGGGCCTCGCCGTGGTGTTTCCGGACGGGCTCAACAACGCATGGGCGGACGCGCGCACCAAGGCGGGGCCTGCCCTGCGCGGACCACCGGCGGGCACCGATGACGTCGCCTTCATCGCAAGGCTGGTCGAGAAGCTGGTGGCCGACGGCACGGCCGATCCGAAGCGCGTCTACGTCGCCGGCGTCTCCAATGGCGGTGCCATGGCGATGACCATGGCCTGTGCGCGGGCCGATCTGTTTGCGGCGGCTGCGAGTGTGATCATGAACCTCAACGATGAAGCCGCCGTCACGTGCCATCCGTCGCGGCCGCTGCCGATGCTGCTCATGAACGGGACCGAAGATCCGCTGGTCCCTTATGAGGGAGGGCGCGGATCGAGCTATTTTGCCGCTGAGGGATTCTGGTCGACGGACGAGACGCTGGCGTTCTGGCGCAGGCTCAATGGCTGCGAGATCGACGACGCCGGGATCACCGACATGCCCGACGTGGCGCCGGCGGACCAGTCCACAGTGACGCGGATCGGCTCGCGATGTCCGGCTGGGCACGACGTCGTGCTCTATCGCATCAACCATGGCGGCCACCGCATGCCAGGCTTTGCTCCGGATGCCCGCTTCCCGAAGGTCGCCAGGAGCCTGCTCGGACCGCAGAACGGCGACATCGATGGCGCCGAAACGATCTGGACGTTCTTCAGCCGGTTTCCGTGAACGGCGTTGCTACCCCACGCATGCGTGCCGGGCAACGCATGCGTGCCAGGGCTGGCACAGTGCAAACCGCTGGGCTAGACAGGGCCGCCATTCCAGCCAGGAGATCCAGATGAGCATTCAGCGTTTTGAAACCGGCCCGCGCATGAGCCAGGTCGTCGTGCACGGCAACACCGTCTATCTCGCCGGTGTCGTCGCCAACAAGGCGGCCGGCGAAAGCGTGACGAAGCAGACCCAGGACATCCTGGCGACCATCGACGGCCACCTCGCCAAGGCCGGCACCGACAAGTCGAAGCTGCTCTCGGCCACGATCTACATCACCGACATGAAGACCTTCGCAGAGATGAACGCTGTGTGGGACGCCTGGGTCTCGTCCGGCAATACGCCTGCGCGCGCCACCGTCGAAGCCAAGCTGGCGGCCCCGCAATACACCGTCGAGATCATGGTGACGGCGGCGAAGTAATTTTTGCGAACACCTCACGCGCGTTGATGACCTCCGAGGTAATCGATCAACGCGCGTGAACCTTCGATAGTCACGGTCAGCCGGACAACACGGCACCATCGAAGGAGAGAACCATGACCGACCCCGTCACCATCGCCCGCCGCTACATCGAGCTCTGGAACGAGCGCACCGCCGGCCGCCGCCGCGAGCTGCTGAGCGAAAGCTGGACGACGGATGCGAGCTACGTCGACCCCGTGATGAAGGGCGACGGCCAGGACGGCATCGAGACGCTGATCGCAGGTGTGCAGCAGCGCTTTCCCGATTTCACATTCAAGCTGATCGGCGAGCCCAACGGCTACGGCGATCACGTCCGCTTTTCGTGGGGGCTCGGCCCGGATGGCGCCGACAGCCCGATCAAGGGCACCGATTTCGCCGTGCTGAAGGACGGCCGGATCAGAAGCGTGACCGGATTTCTCGATCAGGTGCCGGCCGGGGCCTAAAAGGGCTGCGTGGGAGCGATCTCGCTCGTTGCCATCCTTCGAGACGCCCGCCGTTGGCGGGCCCTCAGGATGAGGATCGAGTGCGTTGCGCCGGGTTCAACAAGCGCCGATGCACCTGAGCCTCACCCTGAGGAGACCGCGAAGCGGTCGTCTCGAAGGGCGAGGCGCTTGCGCAGGTCGCGCAACAATGACTGAGTGGTAGCCCTCCTCGTGCAGGCGGGGAGGGCGGCCCCCCTCGACGAAGCCATCCCTACGGCTTACCTGTCATGCCGTGCCGCCCCGTATCCTCCAGACATCGACCGAGCCGGCCGCGCTGCTGCCGGATCGCTTTCAGGCCTGGTTCGCAGCCCGCGGCTGGTCGCCGCGCGCGCATCAATTGGCGCTGCTGGAGAAGGCGCGCGAGGATCGCTCGGCGCTGCTGATCGCGCCGACCGGCGCCGGCAAGACGCTGGCCGGATTTCTGCCGACGCTGGTCGAGCTGTCGGCGCAGCCGCTGACACGCGACGCGGGCGCGAAGAAGAACCTCGTCTCCACCGGCCGCAGCGTGCAACGCAGCGGCGGCCTGCACACCCTCTACATCTCGCCGCTCAAGGCCCTCGCCGTCGACATCGCGCGCAATCTCGAGCGTCCGATCGCCGAGATGGGCTTGCCCATCAAGGTCGAGACCCGCACCGGCGATACGCCGGTCTCGCGCCGTCAGCGGCAGCGGCGCTATCCGCCGGACGTGTTGCTGACGACACCCGAGCAGCTCGCGCTGCTGCTCTCCTCGGACGACGCGCCGTTCCTGTTCTCCTCGCTGAAGCGCATCGTGCTCGACGAGTTGCACGCGCTGGTGACGTCCAAGCGCGGCGATCTGCTCTCCCTCGGGCTGGCGCGATTGTGGCGCCTCGCGCCGCAGATGCGCGCGATCGGCTTGTCCGCGACCGTAGCCGAGCCGGAGCAGCTCGCGCGCTTCCTGGTGCCGCAGCCCGACGGCAAGGAGCGGGCAGCCGACATCGTCGTCGCCGGCGGTGCCGCGCCGCCCGTGGTCGAGATGCTCGATACGCGCGAGCGGCTGCCCTGGGCCGGCCACAGCGCGCGTCACGCGCTTCCTGAAATCTACGAACTGATCAAGGCCAACAAGACCACGCTGGTCTTCGTCAACACCCGCAGCCAGGCTGAGATGCTGTTCCAGAATCTCTGGAGCATGAACGACGATGGCCTTGCCATCGCGCTGCATCACGGTTCGCTCGACGTCGCCCAGCGCCGCAAGGTCGAGGACGCCATGTCGGCGGGCCGGCTGCGCGGCGTGGTCTGCACCTCCTCGCTCGACCTCGGCGTCGACTGGGGTGACGTCGATCTCGTCGTCAATATCGGTGCGCCAAAAGGCTCCTCGCGTCTGATGCAGCGCATCGGCCGCGCCAATCACCGCCTCGACGAGGCCTCGCGCGCCGTGCTGGTGCCCGCCAACCGTTTTGAAGTCCTGGAGTGCCGAGTCGCCATCGACGCCATCGCCGAGAATGCGCAGGACACGCCGCCCTTGCGCACGGGTGCCCTCGACGTGCTGGCTCAGCATGTTCTGGGCTGTGCCTGCGGCGAGCCGTTCTTCAGCGATGAGCTCTACGGCGAGGTCCGCACGGCCGCGCCCTACGCCGAGTTGCCGCGGCAGGATTTCGACGATGTCGTCGATTTCGTCGCCTCCGGCGGTTATGCGCTGAAGACCTATGAGCGCTTCGCCCGCATCAAGCAGGACAAGGAGGGACGCTGGCGCGTCGCCAATCCCAAGGTGCGGCAGAGCTATCGCATGAATGTCGGCACCATCGTCGAGGACGACATGCTGAAGGTGCGGCTGGTGCGCTCGCGCGGCGGCGGCACGGGATCCACGGGCGTGATCGCGCGCGGCGGCCGGCTGCTCGGCGAGATCGAGGAGGCCTTCATCGAGGGCCTTTCGCCCGGCGACACCTTCGTGTTCTCCGGGGAGGTGGTGCGCTACGAGACGCTGGTGGAGGATCAGGTCTATGTCTCGCGCGCACATGACAAGGACCCCAAGGTGCCGTCCTACATGGGCGGCAAGTTTCCGCTCTCGACCTATCTCGCCGAGCGCGTGCGCCGCCTGCTCGATAATGGCCGCGCCTGGGGCGGCTTGCCGGAGCAGGTGCGCGACTGGCTGTCGCTGCAGAAGGACGTCAGCCAAGTGCCGGCAGTCCGGGAGCTCCTGGTCGAGAGCTTTCCGCGGGCCAACAAGCATTATCTGGTCTGCTACCCGTTCGAGGGCCGCCTCGCGCATCAAACCCTCGGCATGCTCTTGACGCGGCGGCTGGAGCGAGCCCGCGCGCGGCCGCTCGGCTTCGTCGCCAATGAATATGCCGTGGCGATCTGGGGGCTTGGCGATCTCTCCTTCATGATCCGCGATGGGTGGATCGATCTCAACGCGCTGTTCGACCCTGACATGCTCGGCGATGATCTCGAAGCCTGGCTCGCCGAATCCGCGCTGATGAAGCGCACCTTCCGCAACTGCGCGATCATCTCCGGCCTGATCGCGCGCCGCCACACCGGCGAAGAGAAGAGCCGCCGCCAGGTGCTGTTCTCGACCGATCTCGTCTACGACGTGCTGCGCAAGCACCAGGCCGATCACGTCCTGCTCCGCGCTGCGCGCGCCGATGCCGCCACCGGCCTGCTCGATTTGCGCCGCCTCGGCGACATGCTGATGCGCATCCACGGCCGCATCACGCACCGGGAACTCGATCACGTCTCCCCGCTCGCCGTGCCCGTGATGCTGGAAATCGGCCGCGAGTCAGTTTATGGCGAAGCTGCAGACGAGCTCTTGGCCGAAGCCGCCGACGAGCTCGTCAAAGAGGCGATGGATAGAAGCGGGTAAGACGTGACGGCAGGCGCGCTGATTTCGGGAGATGTCGAGGACATGCGCGTTTCCAGAGTCACGATCAGCGATGTGACCTTCGCAGCCGATCTCTCCGGCGCGCTGTTCTGGGACGAGCAGCGCCTGCTCGTGGTCTCCGACCTGCATCTGGAGAAAGGGTCGAGCTTCGCCACGCGCGGCGTACTGCTGCCGCCTTACGATACCATCGCGACGCTCGGCCGGCTCGCTGCTGTCATCTCCCGCCATGATCCGCGAGTAGTCATCGCGCTCGGCGACAGTTTTCACGACCGCAGCGCGCATGAGCGCCTGTCCGCCGAGGACCGCGATGCCGTCGCCGCACTCCAGAGCGGCCGCGACTGGATCTGGATCTCGGGCAATCACGATCCCATGCTGCCGCGCGATCTCGGCGGCACCGTCGCGGATGAAGTCGCGATCGGCCCGATCACCTTCCGCCACGAGCCGACCGGCGCTTACGGCGAGATCGCCGGCCATCTGCATCCGAAGGCGCGCGTCTCGGCGCGCGGTCGCTCGATGGAGCGCCGCTGCTTCGCCAGCGATGGGATGCGCGCCGTAATGCCTGCGTTCGGCGCCTATGCCGGCGGCCTCAGCATCCGCGACGCTGCCTTCGCCAAGATCTTTCCGCAGAACGGCTTTGTCGCCCATCTGCTCGGCGACCGCCGCGTCCACGCCATTGCGGCGTCGCGCTGTTATTGAGGCGCCGCCCGCATTAGGACAGCACCACGATCGGTATTTTTCCGGAATCGCGCAAAGCCCGTTGTCGGTATTAAGGTCCGCCCTCGCCGGGGCTGGAATTTCATCCCGAACAAGATTGCAACCGGCAAGGGGTCGCCTCGGGCGGCCCCTTTCGATTCGCCACACGTGCAGAACAAATTAAGAACACTTTAGCAAGTCTTTGATATATCATTGTGATTCGGCGCCTCGCCGATACAATATCTAGCGTCTGTCCGACTTTGTGAGGACTACATGTCCACTATTGCCTTCGACCAGTTTGCCCTCACCCGGATCGCCGATTTCGCGCGCTCGCTGTCCCGGCTGCATCAGGCCGCGCGGCGCCAGAGGGTCGATGACGACCAGTTCGACCGCGAGTTCAATGCGGTGTGCCAGTCGATCTGGGGCTACACCATCGACGACGTCAGTGACGATCTGTTCTCGCCCGAGGACCATCTGTTTCTCGACACGCTGGACGAAGCGCATGCGCGCATCTTCGCGGCCGAGCAGGGCTATGACCTCGTCGGCGACCAGGGCATGCTGACGGATTGGTGGGGTTTCTGCTGGATGATCCTGGCCGAAAAGCGCGGCCTCCTGACGCCGGAAAACCGCGCCGCCGCGCGCGCCGCGATCGAGGAGAAATATCTGGCCGCGCCCAACGTGATCGGGGTGATCATCGGGAGGTAGTGCCGCAAACTCTGTCATTGCGAGCGTAGCGAAGCAATCCAGAGTGTCTCCGCGGAGGAATCCTGGATTGCTTCGTCGCAGGGCTCCTCGCAACGACGGCACGGATGCAGCTGAGGCCTAATCCAATCCCGCCCGCTTGGCCGGCTTCGCGGCCGCCTTCGGCACCGACACATCCGGCAGCGGTTCACGCACGATCTCGTTTGACGCCGGCGCGTCTGCCGACACCGTCTCGGCGCGCACCGGCGCCACCTTCATCTCGCCAAGACGTGCGCGAACCTGTGCGGTGAGACCGGGATAGGAGGCAACCGGGGTGAAATCCGCAGCCTGGTCGTTGCCGAGGCGGATGCCGGTATAGGCGACGAGCCCGTCGGTGGTGGCGATCACGTCGCCGGCCTTCAACGAGGAATCCAGCGCAAGGTCGACCGGGGCGAGGCCGACCGGTTCACGGCCGTTGCAGGTGCAATCGGCGCGCAGCGCCTTGCGATAGGAGAACGCGTTCTCGCTGTCGGCGTAGCGCTCGCCGGTCTGTGAATAGGCCCCCTCGATCGACGAACCGAAATAGACCTTGGTCGCGCTGGCAGGACAGAACGCCTGACACATCTGCGCGGGTGAGACGAGGCCGCGCATCAGCGGAAAGTATTTCCCGTCGCAGCTGCGTACGCAGAAGGCCGGGCCCGAGCCGCCGGCCGCCGCCGAGCGGGTCGGCGGCACATATTGCGGCGTGGCGCCATTCTGCTGGCTGCCGAAGGGATCGGTGTAGGAGTTCGCCTGCGGCTGCGGCACCTCGCGCTGCGGCCGCTGCTGCTGCATTCCGCCGAAAAGGAAGTCGAACAGGCCTTCGGCGGAAACCGGAGCCGGAGCCGCAAGCAGTGGCGCTGCCAGGATGGCGGCCACAAGCATCGCGCGACGCCGCCGGCGCGCATGGGACATGACTGTACGCAATGCTTACTCCACCCGACGCAACTGAACCGGCTGGGACCGAGAGGTCTCAGCACACGATTCACCATAAAGCGGGATGGTAAATGAGCAGTTGAGCGGAGGCGGTTTCAAGACGAGGCGGTGGCCTCTTTAGGGCCAGCCGCAGCTTTGGACGAATGGTTGCTTTCGGGGCACACTGAGGGTGACAGCGAAGGATGTTTCGCCGCATCACGCCTTCAGGAATTCCGACGCCTTGTACAGCGAGCGGAACGGCAGGCCGGCCGCACCGAACGTGTCGGTGGCGCCTTCCTCGCGGTCGACCATGGTCAGCACCAGCACGACATTGGCCCCGGCCTCGCGCACCGATTCTACTGCCTTCATCGCCGAGCCGCCGGTTGTGGTGACGTCCTCGACGATGACGACCCGCTTGCCGGCCAGCGTCTCGCCCTTGGGCAGGCCCTCGATCGCGAGCTTCGCACCGTGCTCCTTCGGCTTCTTGCGTACGAAGAAGGCCGCGATCGGATGGCCCTTGATCCAGGAAATCTGCGCCAGCGCGCCGGCGAGCGGCACCGCGCCCATCTCGAGCCCGCCGATGAAATCGAGCTGGTCGTCCTTCAGCGCCTCGTAAGTCAGCTCGGCGAGCAGCGTCGCGCCCTCGGGGTCGAGCATGGTCGGCTTGAGGTTGAAGTAGAAATCGCTCTTGCGGCCCGACGCGAGCGTCACCTCGCCGCGGCCGAATGAGCGCCGGCGGATGATCTCGAACAGGCGGGCGCGGGAGGCTGATTTCGACACTGCGGTCCCTCGAACAGCGTTTTTGGAGGAGACGGAATTTATCCGCGACCGACGCGACATTCCAGAGGGGGCGTCTCCCGTCAACAGGGATCGGCCATCCCGGTCCGCCGGTTGTGATGGCGCAACCTTCTGGAGTAGGTGAGGGGGCAAGCCTCTTGGGGCAGGCCTTTTGGGGAAGGACACGGAATGACCATCGAGCTCTATACCTGGAACACGCCGAACGGCCGCAAGATCTCGGTCGCGCTGGAGGAGATGGGGCTGCCCTACAAGGTGATCCCGGTGAACATCACCAAGGGCGAGCAGATGGCGCCCGAGTTCCTCAAGCTCTCGCCCAACAACAAGATCCCCGCGATCGTCGACCCCGAGGGGCCCGACGGCAAGCCCGTCAGCATCTTCGAATCCGGCGCGATCCTGCTCTATCTCGGCGAAAAGACCGGCAAATTCCTGCCGAAATCGATTATCCAGCGCATCCCAGTCTACGAATGGCTGATGTGGCAGATGGGCGGCTTCGGCCCGATGCCCGGCCAGGTGCACCATTTTATCGCACTCGAAAACGAGCAGGACCGGGCCTATGGCCTGAAGCGCTTCATGGCCGAGACGCGCCGGCTCTATGGCGTGCTTGACCGCCGCCTCGAGGGGCGCGAATTCGTCGCCGGCGAGCTCTCGATTGCCGATTTTGCCATCCTGGGCTGGGCCTGGCGCCATCCTCGCCACAAGGTTGATCTGGCCGACTTCCCCAACGTCAAGCGCTGGTACGATGCCCTGATGGCGCGCCCGGCCGTGAAGCGCGGCATGGAGGCGAAGCTGGATTGAGCTTCGCTTACCCTCCCCTGGAGGGGGAGGGTCGATCGCGCGAAGCGCGAGCGGGATGGGGTGATCTCTCCACGCGGGCACTGTTGGACGAGGAGAGACCGTCACCCCACCCCGTCACGCAATCTCGCTCCGCTCGATCGCGCGCCGACCCTCCCCTCCAGGGGAGGGTGAAGAAAGCGCCTCACACCCTCTTCGCTTCGACCGCCATCCGCACCGCGAGTCCCGCCAGCACGGTGCCCATCAGCCAGCGCTGCACCAGCAGCCAGCTCGGCCGGTTCGCCAGGAACAGCGCGATCGATCCGGCCGCGAGTGCGATCATCGCGTTGACGCTGACGCTGATCGCGATCTGGATCGCGCCCAGCACCAGCGACTGCGTCAGCACGCTGCCCGCTGTGGGATCGATGAATTGCGGCAGCAGCGCCAGATACAGCATCGCGATCTTCGGGTTGAGCAGGTTGGTGATGAAGCCCATCGCGAACAATTTGCGCGGGCTGTCGATGGCGAGCTTCCTCACCTGGAACGGCGAACGCCCGCCCGGCTTCACCGCCTGCCAGGCAAGCCACAGCAAATAGCCGGCGCCGGCAAAGCGCAGCGCGTCATAGGCGAAAGGAATGGCGAGCAACAGCGCCGTGATGCCGAACGCCGCGCACAGCATGTAGAACACGAAGCCGAGCGCCACGCCGCCGAGCGAGACGATTCCGGCCGCGCCGCCTTGCGTGATCGAACGCGAGATCAGGTAGATCATGTTCGGCCCCGGCGTGAGTACGAGACCGAGGCTGACGAGGGCGAAGCCGAGCAGGGCGGAGGCGTGGGGCATGAGCGAACCAGTGCGGGAGACGGTCCGGTTCTAGTATGCGCGGGATCGCGGGACCATCGCGCAATTGCTCGGAGGACAATTAGGTTCTCGCCACGCGCGCTCGCTGTGCTCCCTCGCCCCGCACTTGCGGGGCTGGGATGAGCTTCGCTCGCCCTGAGAGGGTTGGGGTGAGGGGCTCTCTCCCTACGGGCGGCAGGGCAATCGCATATGACTTGTGGCGGCGGTCTGCGCGCACGCCTCGTCCTTCGAGACGGCGCTGACGCGCCTCCTCAGGATGAGGCTAATCAGCGTCAGTGCCCGTTGAAACTGCTGCCGCGCACTCCGCCCTCATCCTGAGGAGCCCGCCTCCAGCGGGCGTCTCGAAGGATGGCCGCAGGGAAAAACTTTCAAATGCGATAGCCCTGTTACGGGCGGTCGTCGATAGACCTGTACCCCCTCACCCGGATCGCATCTGACGATGCGATCCGACCTCTCCCCGCAAGCGTGGAGAGGCAGATCCTCAATGCGCCTCGTCCCAATTGTTCGCCGCGCGGGCGTCGACATGCAGCGGCACCGAGAGCAGCACGGCAGGGAACGGCGCGTCCTGCATCACCTTCTGCACGACGGGGAGCGTTGCCTCGACCTCGTCGTCGGGCACCTCGAAGATCAACTCGTCGTGCACCTGGAGCAGCATCCGCGCCGAGAGCTTCTTCTCGGTGAGCGCGTCCTCCACGCGCGTCATGGCACGGCGGATGATGTCGGCCGCGGTGCCCTGAAGTCGCGCGTTGATCGCGGCGCGCTCGTTGAAGGCGCGCACCGAGGCATTCGAAGCCTTGATGTCGGGGTAGTGGCACTTGCGGCCGAACAGCGTGGTGACGTAGCCGTGGTTGCGGCAGAAATCGCGCGTCTCGTCCATATAGGCGCGGATGCCGGGGAAGCGCTCGAAATATTTCTTGATGTAGGCGGAGGCTTCCTCGCGCGCGATGCCGAGCTGGTTGGCGAGGCCGAAGGCGGAGATGCCGTAGATGATGCCGAAATTGATCGCCTTCGCGCGGCGGCGGATCTCGCTCGGCATGCCCTTGATCGGCACACCGAACATTTCCGACGCGGTCATGGCGTGAATGTCGAGCCCATCGCGGAACGCCTGCTTCAGCACGGGAATGTCGGCGATCTCGGCCAGCAGCCGCAGCTCGATCTGTGAATAATCGGCCGAGACCAGCTTGTGCCCGGGCGTGGCGATGAAGGCGCGGCGGATCTTGCGGCCGTCCTCGGTGCGCACCGGGATGTTCTGCAGGTTCGGCTCGTTCGACGACAAGCGCCCCGTCGTGGTCGCAGCCAGCGCGTAGGTGGTGTGCACGCGGTGGGTCTGCGGATTGACGTAGGTCGGCAGCGCGTCGGTGTAGGTCGATTTCAGCTTGGAGACCTGGCGCCACTCCAGAATCTTCTTCGGGAAGTCGTGGCCCTGCTCAGCGAGCTCGTCGAGCACCTGTGCGGTGGTCGACCACGCGCCGGTCTTGGTCTTGGTGCCGCCAGGCAATCCCATCTTGCCGAACAGGATGTCGCCGATCTGCTTGGGGCTGCCGACATTGACCGGCTCGCCCGCGATCTCCTGGATCTCGGCCTCGACGCGCGCCGCGGTTTGGGCGAAGTCGCCGGACAGACGCGATAGCACCTGGCGGTCGATCGAGATGCCGCGCCGCTCCATGCGCGCGAGCACCGACACCAGCGGCCGCTCCAGCGTCTCGTAGACCGCACTCATGTGCTCGGAAACGAGGCGCGGCTTCAGCACGCGCCAGACCCGCAAGGCGACGTCGACGCCTTCGGCCGACAGCGGTGCGGCCTTGTCGATCGGCACCTGGTCGAAGGTGATCTTGCCCTTGCCGCTGCCGAGCAGCTCGCTTTCCTTCAGCATGGCATGGCCGAACCAGCGCTCCGACAACGATTCCAGCGCATGCGAGCCGCGGCCGGCATCGAGCACGTAGGAGATCAGCAGCGCATCGTCGATGTTGCGCAAGGTGATGCCGTGCTGCGCCAGCATCACGGAAGTGAACTTGACGTCGAAGCCGATCTTGAGGATGCCCGTCGCTTCCAGCACCGGCCGCAGCGCCTGCAGCGCGTCGTCATGCTTGACCTGGTCCGGCGCAAGGCCCGCATCGAACAGGCCGGCGCCGCCGCCGGATTGCTTGTGCGCCAGCGGCACGTAGCAGGCCTCGTTCGGCGCCAGCGCCAGTGCGATGCCGCACAGATCGGCCTGCATCGGATCGATCGAGTTCGCTCTCGTCTCGATCGCGACATGGCCGGTATCATGGATGCGCGCGATGAAGGCGTCGAGCTCCTTCAGCGTCTTGATGGTCTGGTATTTGCCGCGATCGACCGAAAGCTTGCGCAGCGCCTCTTCGCGCGCGGCGGCGAGCGAGATCGGTGCACCCTTCAGGCTCGCAGCCTTGTCCTCCTTGCCCGCCGCCTTGTTGGGCTGGTTCGGCCGGGCTGGCGCCGGGGTTCCCGTGCCTGGTGCCGGCACGACGTCCGAGGGCGGCAGCGTCGTGAACACGCTGGCGCCGCTGGCATAGCCGGGATCGGCATCGACATTGGCGGGATCGATCTGCGCATACTCGGCGACGCGCCGCGTCAGCGTCGTGAACTCCATCGCCTTGAGAAAGGCGATCAACTTGCGCGCGTCGGGCTCGTGGACGGCGAGGTCGTCCAGCGGCACCTCCAGCTCGACCTTGTCGTCGAGCAGCACGAGCTGCCGCGAGATGCGCGCCTTCTCCGCATTCTCGAGCAGCGCCTCGCGCCGCTTCGGCTGCTTGATCTCGCCGGCGCGGAACAACAATTGGTCGAGATCGCCATATTCGGTGATCAGCTGCGCCGCGGTCTTGATGCCGATGCCGGGTACGCCCGGCACGTTGTCGGTGGAATCGCCCGCGAGCGCCTGCACCTCGACCACCTTGTTCGGCGGCACGCCGAACTTCTCGATCACCTCTGATATGCCGATGCGGCGATCCTTCATGGTGTCGTACATGGTGACGCAATCGGTAACGAGCTGCATCAGGTCCTTGTCAGACGACACGATGGTGGCGCTGGCGCCGCGCTCGCAGGCCTGTCGCACATAGGTCGCGATGAGATCGTCGGCCTCGAAGCCGGTCTGTTCCAGGCAGGGCAGGTCGAAGGCGCGCACGGCCTCGCGGATCAGCGCGAATTGCGGAATGAGATCGTCGGGGGCGGGCGGCCGGTGCGCCTTGTAGTCCGGATAGATCTTGTTGCGGAAGGTGATCTCCGACTTGTCGAAAATGATGGCCAGATGCGTCGGCCGGTTGTCCTCGGGCATCTCGCGGAGCAGCTTCCACAGCATGTTGCAGAAGCCGAGCACGGCGTTGACCTGGAGCCCGTCGGACTTGCGATTCAGCGGCGGCAGTGCGTGATAGGCGCGGAAGATGTAGGAGGAACCGTCGACTAGGAAGACATGGTCGCCCTTGCCGGCCGCCTTCGCCGCGACCGGTTTGGCAGCAGCCTTGGCAGCAGGGGGCTTGGTCTCTGCGGCAGCTTTCGGCGCGGCCTTGGTGTCAGCTTTGGCGGTGGTCTTCGAAGAGGTTTTGGGCATGGGCCGCAATGTATGAATTTTTGCGGACTTTGACAGCCTTGGGAGGCGGATTTTTGGCTTGGTAGCGCGACTATCCCCCGCTGTCATTCCCCGCGACCCGGCTACGCCAAGGCTTCGCCGAGGTCTCGGTCTTGGGCGCGCCGAAGCTTTAGCGTAGGCGGCAAGCGGAGAATCCAGTACGCCGCGGCTTCTGGGTTCAATCGCTGGCGCCTCCGCGTACTGGGTCGCCAGGTCAAGCCGGGCGACGGCACCGTGAGCGCGGCTACTCCGCCGCCTGCAACACCGCTCCCGTCTTCTTCGGCGCGATCCAAAACGCATCGGGCCGCTCGAACAGGAAGCGCGCATTAAGTCGCAACGCGGCCTGCCAGATCGCCAGCGCACCGAGCACGCCGGCGATGGTGACGAGCAGCGACACCGTGCCGATATCAGGGATGACGCCCGTGCGCAGCAGCAGCGTTCGCGTCGCCGCCATCGGCAGGAAGAAGGCGAGATAGATCACGATCGAATGCTCGCCGCAGAAGCGGAGGAAGTTGAGCCAGTGCGCCCGCGCGAGCAGCGTGCCCGCCGCGACGATGGCGCAGGCGCCGGCGAAGCCGAGCGCGAGCGAGACGATCGCCCACTCGCTGGCGCCCGCTGCGACGAGGCCGGCATTGATCAGCGCCCAGGCAACGAGCGCTGCAAGCGCTTGCGCCGGATGCTTCCGCGCCCGATCCGACAGGGCGAACACGTAGGGCGCTAACAAATAGCCCGAATAGAAATAGACGAAGCGTGCGCAGAACTCGTCGATGGCGGTCCAGCCGGTCGTGATGTGCGCGGTCTCCAGCGCGGCGGCGATCAGCCAGACCGCGAGGGATGGGACCTTGCGTGTCAGTTTCGTGACGACGAAGAAGACCGGCAACAGATAGATGAACCACAGCGTGCCGAACGGCTCGATGAAGGATTCGAGATACAGCAGGCCAACGTGCTGCCAGCTGGTCTCGGCCGCAAAGGCCGGGGCCTTGAAGCCGAATTGGATTGTCACCCAGACGACATAAAAATAGGCGAAATGCACCACCTTGCGGTCGAGATAGGTTCGCCAGTCCCGATCGATCACCAGAGACAGGAACAAGCCCGAAATCAGAAAGAAATCCGGCATCCTGAACGGCTTTGCGAAGGCTACGAGCACGTGCATGAACCCGGTCTGCCCGGCGGCAAGCTCCACCCCCAGCACCGAATGCATCATCACCACCATGACGATGCAGATGCCCTTGGCGTAGTCGACCCAGTCGATACGCGCGCCCGAAGCGGCCGTGGAGGGGCTGGCCGCCGCGATTGTGCCTGATCGTGCCATGGTGTCCCTTTTCGAGGCGCGTTCCGCCCGTGCCTGTGCGGGCCTGGGCCAGTTTGGAGCCCAGTGGTTTCCGACTTCTTTACCGGTTCAAATCGCGGGCCGGTTTTTGCATGCGGACTGTTCCATGACCTCGGGAAAATGCTAAACCGCCCCGGATTGGGCTGAGTTGGACGTCCGTTAACCAAGTTGGAACAGGATTTTTCATGCGAATTGCGATGATCGGCACGGGCTATGTGGGATTGGTGTCCGGCGCCTGCTTTGCGGATTTCGGCCACGACGTCACCTGCGTCGACAAGGACGAGAGGAAGATCGCGGCGCTCCATCGCGGCGAGATCCCGATCTACGAGCCTGGCCTCGACGAGCTGGTCGCGAACAATGTGAAAGCCAAGCGGCTCGACTTCACCACCGACCTGAAGCAGCCGGTCGCCGATGCCGATGCCGTGTTCATCGCGGTCGGTACGCCCTCGCGCCGCGGCGACGGACACGCCGACCTGTCTTACGTCTACGCCGCCGCGAAAGAGATCGCGCAATCGCTGCAGGGCTTCACCGTGGTGGTGACGAAATCGACCGTGCCGGTCGGCACCGGCGACGAGGTCGAGCGCATCATCCGCGAGGCCAATCCGTCGGCCGACGTGGTGGTCGCCTCGAACCCTGAGTTCCTGCGCGAGGGCGCGGCGATCCGCGATTTCAAATTCCCCGACCGCATCGTGGTCGGCACCTCCGACGAGCGCGGCCGCAAGGTGATGGGCGACATCTACCGCCCGCTGTCGCTGAACCAGGCGCCGCTGATGTTCACCGCGCGCCGCACCGCCGAGATGATCAAATACGCCGCCAACGCGTTCCTGGCGACCAAGATCACCTTCATCAACGAGATCGCCGACCTCTCCGAGAAGGCCGGCGCCAATGTTCAGGAGGTCGCGCGCGGCATCGGCCTCGACAACCGCATCGGCACGAAATTCCTGCATGCCGGTCCCGGCTTCGGCGGCTCGTGCTTCCCGAAGGACACCAAGGCCCTGATCAAGATCGCGCAGGACTACGACGTCTCCTTGCGCATCGTCGAATCGGTGCTGGCGGTCAACGAGAACCGCAAGCGCGCGATGGCGCGCAAGGTGAGCCAGGCGCTCGGCGGCAATCTGCGCGGCAAGACCGTCGCGGTGCTCGGCCTCACCTTCAAGCCCGACACCGACGACATGCGCGATGCGCCGTCGATTCCGCTGGTGACGGGCCTGATCGACATGGGCGCGAAAGTGAAGGCGTTCGATCCCGTCGGCATGGAGCAGGCCAAGGGCGAATTGCCCGATATCACCTATTGCGAGGACGCCTATGCCTGTGCCCAAGGTGCCGACGCGCTCGTCATCGTCACCGAATGGGTGCAGTTCCGCGCGCTCGATCTCGACCGGTTGAAGGCGACCATGGCGCAGCCGGTCGTCGTCGACCTCCGCAACATCTACCGCCCCGAGGACATGGAAGCCGCAGGCTTCGTCTACGAGAGCGTCGGGCGCCCACCGGTGCAGGGCTGATCGTTCCCAGCTCCACATAAATTCGTCATGGCCGGGCTTGCCGTCTTCGCCTAGGCTTCGCCGCCCCGATTCTGTAAGCCCGGCGAAGCATTCGCGGAGCCGGGTCCCGGCCATCCACGTCTGTTTTCTGGTCGAGGACGTGGATGCCCGGGACAAGCCCGGGCATGACGAGTGGATAGATCTTGCCCCGCAGCTTCGACACGCCTCTCCCGATCGACGCCGTGCTCGACGATTTGTCGCGCACGCTGGAGGCCAGCAACGCCGCCGTGCTGGTGGCCCCTCCCGGCGCCGGCAAGACCACACGCGTGCCGCTGGCCTTGCTCGACGCGCCCTGGGCCAAGGACAAGAAGATCATCGTGCTGGAGCCACGCCGCATCGCCGCGCGCGCCAGTGCCGACCGCATGGCCAAATCGCTCGGCGAGCGCGCTGGCGAAACTGTCGGCTATCGTGTCCGCTTCGGCTCCAAGATCTCGCGCGCCACGCGGATCGAGGTAGTGACCGAAGGCATCTTCACCCGCCAGATCCTCGACGATCCCGAACTAACAGGCGTTGCCGCCGTCCTGTTCGACGAATTCCATGAACGCTCGCTCGACGCCGATCTGGGCCTCGCGCTGGCGCGTGATGCGCAAACCGGCTTGCGCGAAGACCTGCGTATCCTGGTGATGTCGGCGACGCTCGACGGTGCGCGGGTGGCAAGGCTGCTCGGCGATGCTCCCGTCGTCGAAAGCGAGGGCCGGGCGTTTCCGGTCGAGACGCGCTATCTCGGCCGCAAGGCGGATGCGCCTGTCGAACGGCAGATGGCGGATGCGATCGCGTCTGCACTTCGCGCCGATAGCGGCTCGGTGCTGGCGTTTCTGCCGGGTGCCGCCGAGATCCGCCGCACCCAGAACTTTTTGGCCGAGCGCGTGCAGGACGCCTCCGTCGAGATCGTCCCGCTGTTCGGCGCGCTCGATGCTGCCGTGCAGGACCGTGCAATCGCGCCGGCTCCCAGAGGCACGCGCAAGGTGGTGCTGGCGACCTCGATCGCGGAGACCTCGCTCACCATCGAGGGCGTGCGCATCGTGGTCGATAGCGGCCTTGCCCGCGTTCCGCGCTACGAGCCCGATATCGGCCTGACGCGGCTCGAGACCGTGCGCGCTTCGCGCGCGGCGGTGGATCAGCGCCGCGGCCGCGCTGGCCGCACCGAGCCCGGCGTCTGCTACCGGCTCTGGGACGAGCCGCAGACCACCTCGCTCGCGCCCTACACCCAGCCGGAAATCCTCAGTGCCGACCTGTCCTCGCTGGTGCTCGATCTGGCGCAATGGGGCGTCAGCGATCCCGCGGCCCTGGCGTTCCTCGATCCGCCGCCGCAGCCGGCCTGGAAGGAAGCCAAGAGCCTGCTGAGCGAGCTCAACGCGCTCGATGGCGACGGCCGCATCACCACCGAAGGCAAGAGCCTGCGTGCGCTGGCGCTGCCGCCGCGGCTGGCGCGCATGATCGTGGATTCGCATCGCGCCGGCGAGGGCGAAGCCGCCGCCGAGATCGCGGCCATCATCACCGAGCGCGGCCTGGGCGGCGACAGCGTCGATCTCGAGCACCGTCGCGACCAGTTCCGCCGCGACCGCTCGCCGCGCGCGGCAAGCGCGCGCGATCTCGCGCGCCGCTGGGCCTCGCAGGTCGCGGCGTCGGAGAAGGTGGCGCAGCGGGAGGATCTCTCGACCGGCCTGATGCTCGCCTATGCGTTCCCGGACCGCGTCGCGCGCAATCGCGGCAATGGCAGTTTCGTGCTGGCCAACGGCCGTGGCGCCTCCATCGAGCAGACCTCCTCGCTCGCCCGTGCGTCCTACATCGCGATCGGCGAGATGACGGGGACGGCGGCGAGCGGACGCATCCTGCTCGCTGCACAAATCACCGAGGACGAGATCGAGCAGCATTTCGCCGAACATATCGAGACCGCCGACGAGATCTCCTTTGATCGCGGCGCGATGGCGCTGCGGGCGCGGCGCAAGCGCGTGCTGCACGCGATCACGCTGTCCGAGGCGACGCTTTCAGTATCGCCCTCGGAGGACACCGCGCGCATCTTCGCAGATGGCCTGATCGCCGCGGGCCTCGACCGGCTGCCCTGGTCGAAGGCCGCCAGGCAATGGCGCGACCGCGTGATGTTCCTGCGCAAGGCCGAGGGCGACAGCTGGCCCGATCTGTCGGACGACGGTCTGATCGCGCGGCGCGACGATTGGCTGGTGCCGGCGCTCTACGACAAGATCGCGCTCAAGGACGTCTCCGCGGGCGATCTCTCCGATGCCCTGATGGCGCTCCTGCCTTGGGAGATGCGCGCGCGGCTCGATCGCGAGGCGCCGACCCATTTCGAGGCGCCTACGGGGAGCGTGCTCGCGATCGACTACGAGGCCGAGCAGGGGCCGACCATCGCGGTCCGGCTGCAGGAACTGTTCGGCCTCAACACCCATCCCTCGATCGCCGCCGGCAAGGTGCCGCTGGTGCTGGAATTGCTGTCGCCGGCCCAGCGTCCGGTGCAGGTGACGCGCGATCTGCCCGGCTTCTGGCGCGGCAGCTACGCCGCCGTCCGCTCCGACCTGCGCGGCCGCTATCCGCGTCACCCCTGGCCGGACGATCCCGCGAGCGCCGTGCCGACAAGGCGGGCGAAGCCGCGCGGGACGTGAGAACTCGCAACCGGCATTAACCCTCCGCTCATCCTTTTCGTCAAAATGACAGGAGCCCCGGCGCGCCTGCGCTCGCCGCCGGCCTCGTCGCGTGATGAAATCGAGCTTTCGGCTCGGAAGTGGTGTGATGCGTAACATTATGATCATCGCGGCCGTCATGATCGGCCTCGGCACCTTCATGGCGCAGCTGGCGGACAAGATGAGCTCGGCTTCCGCCACGTCAGTGCCGCGCACGACGGTCGCGGTCGCAGCCACAGCCCCGGCCGGCGGCCGCAGCCTGGCCATTGCCCGTGACGGCCGCGGTCATTTCCAGACCGAGGGCCGCATCGACGGCCAGCGCATCGGCTTCATGATCGATACCGGCGCCTCCGTCGTGGCGCTCAACGAGACCTCGGCCGCCCGCTTTGGTCTCCGTCCCTCGCGCGGCGAGTACAACGCCACCGTCTCCACCGCCAACGGCACCATCAAGGCCGCGCGCACCCGCATCGCCATGCTCGACGTCGGCGGCCTCGTCGTGCGCGACGTCGATGCCATGGTCCTGCCGGACGAGGCGCTGTCGGAGAACCTGCTCGGCCTCTCCTTCCTGTCCCGCCTGAAGCGTTTCGAATACGCGAACGGGCAGATGGTGCTGGAGCAATAGGCAGAGCCTGTCGCCGTCCATTCCAAGAAACTCTTGCTTGAGCCGCCCCGGCGGTAACGTTTCTTCGTTACCAAACTGCCGCAATTATCGGCCATAAGCCTTCATTCCCGCCTTTCGCTGCGGCTTGGCGTTCGCTAAGCCTGCAGCAAATCCCGCCCCCTTTCCACGAGACCGAATCAATGTTCCCGAAGCCGAAATCCGTATTGTTGCCCAACACCTACGCCTTCGAATCCGAGCCGATGGTGAAGCCGACGGGCTTTCGCGAGTACGACGCGCGCTGGTTGTTCCAGAAGGAAATCAACCTGATGGGTGTGCAGGCGCTCGGCATGGGGCTCGGCGCGCTGATCGCCGAGCTCGGCGTCCGCCAGGAGATCGTCACCGGCCACGATTTCCGCGGCTATTCGGCCTCGATCAAATACGCGCTGATCTCCGGCCTGATGGCGGCGGGCTGCAAGGTGCACGACATCGGCCTTGCGGTGACGCCGATGGCCTATTTCGCGCAGTTCGATCTCGACGTGCCCGCTGTTGCGATGGTCACGGCCTCCCACAACGACAATGGCTGGACCGGCGTGAAGATGGGCGCCAACCGCCCGCTGACCTTCGGCCCCGACGAGATGACGCGGCTGAAGGAGATCGTCCTGAACGCGGAATTCAAGAACAAGGCCGGCGGCTCCTACCAGTTCCACGAGAATTATCCGGCGCGCTACATCGCCGACCTCACCTCTCGTCCGAAGCTTAAGCGCAAGCTCAAGGTGGTCGCGGCCTGCGGCAACGGCACCGCCGGCGCCTTCGCGCCGCAGGTCCTGGAAGCGATTGGCTGCGAGGTGATCCCGCTCGACACCGAGCTCGACCACACCTTCCCGAAATATAATCCGAATCCGGAAGACATGGAGATGCTGCACGCGATCCGCGACGCGGTGCTGCAGCACAAGGCCGATGTCGGCCTCGGTTTCGACGGTGACGGCGACCGCTGCGGCGTGGTCGACAACACCGGCGAGGAGATCTTTGCCGACAAGGTCGGCGTGATGCTGGCGCGCGACATGTCGGCGATCCACAAGGACGCGCAGTTCATCGTCGACGTGAAATCCACCGGCCTGTTCATCACCGATCCGGTGCTGCAGAAGCAGGGCGCGAAGACCGCCTATTGGAAGACCGGTCATTCCTACATGAAGCGCCGCACCAACGAGACCGGCGCGCTCGCAGGCTTCGAGAAGTCGGGCCACTTCTTCTTCAACAAGCCCTATGGCCGCGGCTACGACGACGGCCTGGTCTCAGCCATCGCGATCTGCGACATGCTCGACCGCGCGCCCGGCAAGTCGATGGCCGATTTGAAGAACGCGCTGCCGAAGACCTGGTCGTCGCCGACCATGTCACCGCATTGCGCCGACGAGACCAAATACGGCGTCATCGACAAGGTGGTGAAGCACTTCGAAGACCTGCAGGCCAAAGGTGCGAAGATCGGGGGCCAGGCGATCCGCGACCTCGTCACCGTCAACGGCGTCCGCGTCACGGTGGAAGACGGCAGCTGGGGCCTGGTGCGCGCATCGTCCAACAAGCCCGAACTGGTCGTCGTGGTCGAGAGCCCGGTCTCGGAGCAGCGCATGCACGACATGTTCGAGATGGTGAACAGCGTGCTGCGCACGCATCCCGAAGTCGGCGAGTACAATCAGAAGATCTGAGGGCCAACGCGCTCAGCCTCCGGGCGGGCCGAACAGGGTGCGGAGCTTCGCGGCTGCGCCCTGTGCCCGCCAGGCGTCGCCCAGCATCGCGGTCCATTCGCCGAGCGCAATCCGGATCGGGTTGAAGGATTGGACGCCGCCGACGACGCCGAACCGGAGCGGCTGGTCGGAAGGATGCTCGGCAAAGGTCCCGAACAGGCGGTCGAACACGATCAGGATGCCGCCGAAATTCTTGTCGAGGCACGGCTCGTTGCAGGCATGATGCACGCGATGATGGCTCGGCGTGTTGAGCACCCATTCCAGGACGCCGAGTTTCGGCCCGAACTGGCTGTGGATGAAGAACTGATAGAGCAGGTTGATGCCGAGCATTGCCACGATCGCGAACGGATGAAATCCGATCAGCGCGAGCGGCAGGCAGAACAGGAAATTGCCCGAGATGTTGCCGGTCCAACCGAGCCGGATCGCCGCAGTCAAGTTCAGTCGCGTCGTCGAGTGATGCACCGCATGCGTCGCCCACATCCAGCGAATGCGATGCGATGCGCGATGCTGCCAATAATACAGGAACTCGCTGCCCAGGAATAACCCTGCGAGCGCGAGCGGACCGGTCTGTGCGAAGTCGAACAGGCGGTGCTCGTACAGGAACGCGAACGGCACGGCGAGAAGGCCGGCCTCGATGGCGCGGAGCAGGCTCTGTCCCAACGCCACGCCGAACGAGGCGGCGCTTTCGCGCCAGTCGTGGGTGTCGCGATGTGCGAGTCGCCCGATGCCGTATTCGAGCAGCATGAGGGCGAGCGCGGTTACGAGGATCAGTTGCCTGATCATCGGGTCGAGCAGGAGTGAAGCGTAGCCCACGGCATTCTCCTATTTCGGCGCCGCGCCGGCGCTGACGGCATTGTCCCGCAGCGCCTGCGCGCGCGGCAGCGCTTGCGCACAGGATGAGGAGAGCTGGCCGGCATGGGATTGCAGGCAGGCGATGATGCGCCCGCCACCCGGTGCAATGCTGCTGCACAGGCGGTCAAGGTCGGTGCGACACGCCTGCATGAGGGTCCTTGCTTCGCTACGCATCTGCGGCGGGATCTGCGTCTGCAATTGCGTCTGGGCAAGCACGGAGGTCGAGCTTGCAAAGCCGAACGCGACGATGGTTGCGGCTTGCGGCAGAGAACGGAAAATCGACGGCACGGTGGGGGATCCTTTCTGATTATTTGAGGCCGTCGCCGCGCAGGGCTGACGCGGCGACGGCGGCGCCACGTCAGCGCGATATCGTGCCGGTGCGGGTGTAGCTGTTGCCGGCAGGACCAGTGCGCGTGACGCTGCGCGTGCAACTGCCGTTGGCGCAGCTTCCCGTCGCGGTGACGTGAGAGGTGCCGCGCGGCCCGGTCGCCGTCCCCGACCGCGTCCAGGCATTGGCGTCGGCCGCCGCGGCAACCGACAGGGTGCCGAGGACGAGGGAGGTGAGGAAAAGCTTGGTCATGGTCATCGTCTCCTTCTGGGGGCTGCCGTGAGCGGGAGCCATGAGGGGGAGACTGATTGGACCGCGTCTGCGACGCATTGCCGGGACGAAACGATTGTTATGGCTTTGTCGGCCCTGTGTAACACTATGTAACAGGGAAGCCCGTGACCTTGCTTCACGAGAGCCATTGCCCACAATGCAGTTATGAACACGCGAGCAGCCACGATCCTCATGGTGGAGGACGATCCCGAGATCAGCCGCCTCGTTGCCGACTTCATGCGGCGCGAGGGGTTCGAGGTCGCTTGCGTCGCCGACGGCAAGGCCATGGATTCGATGCTCCAGCGCCTGCGGCCCGACCTCGTCATCCTCGACCTGATGCTGCCGGGCGAGGACGGGCTTTCGATCTGCCGCCGCTTGCGCGCCGACGATGCCATCCCGATCCTGATGCTGACGGCCAAGAGCGACGAGATCGATCGCGTGGTCGGCCTCGAGATGGGCGCAGACGATTACCTGACAAAGCCGTTCGGGCCGCGCGAGCTGCTGGCGCGCGTTCGCGCCATCCTGCGCCGTGCCAACGGAACTCGATCCAAGCCGCTGGTCCGGCGTTATGCCTTCGACCGTTTCGTGATCGATCTCGATGCGCGCAGCGTCGAGACGACCGAGGCCGAGGCGCCGGAGCTGCAATTGACCAGCGCCGAGTTCGACCTGCTCGGCTGCTTCGTGCAGCGGCCGCGAAGGGTGCTCACGCGCGACCAGATCCTCGACTGGACCCGCGGCCGTTCGGCCGAGCCGTTCGACCGCACCGTCGACATGCTGATCTCGCGGCTGCGCCGCAAACTCGACGGGGCAAGTCCCGGCTCCAACCTGATCACGACGGTGCGCAACGGCGGCTATCTTTTCACCGCGACCGTCAAGCAGGTGTCGTGATGCTGCGCGTGACGCTCGCCGCGCGGCTCGCTTTGATTGGACTGGTGGGGATTATCCTGGTGACCATCGTGGTCGTCGCGATCTTCTACCGGACAACCCTCCGCGAAAATGAGCTGACCCGGCCTTCGCCCGCGCGTCTCGATGCGCTGGCCACGCTCCTGGAGCGAACGGACGCGGGTTCTCGGCAGGCGGTACTCGACGCGGTGTCTTCGCCGCAGTTCATCGTTCGCATCGTGCCATCGGGCGCGCCGGCCGGCGGCGAGACGCCGCCGGAGCAGCAGGACCTGCGCGAGACCTATGCGGCCGGACTTGCGGGCCGCCCCGTTGAGATCGTGCCGCCGTCGGGTCATCGGGGCAGCCGGGCGTTTCCCCGCCTCGCGCGGCTGATGGCCAATGCGATCGAATTCCGTATCGGCTTGCGCAGCGGCGATCTGTTGGTCATCGACGCCTATACCCGCCTGCCGGTAACCCCGTTCGGCCTTCCCGTCGGCTTCGGCGCGGGCCTGTTCGGCTCGATCGTGGCGCTGCTGGCGCTGCTGGTCATGCAGCGCGAGACGCGGCCGCTGGCGCGGCTCGCCGCCGCCGTCGATCGTGTCGACCTGTCGGCCGATCCGCCGCCGCTGCCCGATGCGCGAAGCAGCGCGCCGGAGATCCGCGCCGTCATCGCCGCGTTCAACCGCTTGCAGGGACGGCTTGCCGAGATGCTGCGTGCGCGCATGACGTTGGTCGGCGGCATCGCCCACGACGTCAGGACGTTTGCGACACGATTGCGGCTGCGCGTCGAGCACATTCCCGACGATGCCGAGCGGCAGCGGGCGGTCGCCGACATCGATGACATGATCCGCCTGCTCGATGATGCGCTGCTATCGACGCGAGCGGGTGCCGGCGGGCTGTCACAGGAGATGGTCGAGCTCGCCGCGCTGGTGGCCGTCGAGGTGAACGACCGGCATGCTCAGGGCTCGGCGGTCGATCTCATCACGGACGAGCGAGCGCGCGACGTCGTCGTCCTCGGCGACCGGCTCGCTCTGCGGCGGGTCTTCGCCAACATCATCGACAACGCGCTCGCCTATGGCCATGCCGCGCATGTGCGCACGGCCCTGAAGGACGGTGCCGTCGTCGTGTCGATCGGCGACGAGGGGCCCGGGATTCCTGCCGATCAACGTCAGACCGTGCTCGAGCCGTTCCACCGGCTTGAGAAGTCGCGCAATCGCGCGACCGGCGGCGCCGGCCTTGGTCTCGCCGTTGTCCGCAGCCTGGTCGAGGCCCATGGCGGGACGATCGCGATCGGCGCGGCCCCGGGCGGGGGCACGCGCGTCAGCGTCACCCTTCCGGTGTTTCAGCCGGCTTGAAGGTTTTCGAGCGAAGTGGTGGCCGGTTCGCCTGAAGAAAAACGCGTTAAAATGAGAGTTGGCGTCAGGCCGCCACCACCGCGGGAATCGGCAGCGCCGTCACCGACTTGATCTTCTCCATCGCAAAGCGCGAGGTGACGTTCTTCAGCGGGACGGCGCTGATCAGCTTCTTGTAGAACACGTCATAGGCCTGCATGTCCGCGACCACGACGCGCAGCATGTAATCGACGTCGCCGGCCATGCGATAGAACTCCATCACCTCCGGCATGGCGCTGACGGCCTCGGCGAATCGCTTCAGCCAGGCATCCGAATGGTCGGAGCTCTCGACCGACACGAACACGGAGATGCCGAGCCCGATCTTGTTCTGGTCGACGAGGGCGACGCGCTTGATGATCACGCCGTCGGCCTCCAGGCGCTGGATGCGCTTCCAGCAGGGGGTCGAGGACAGGCCGACTCGGTCGCCGATCTCGGCGACGGAGAGGGAAGCGTCTTCCTGGAGGACCATCAGAATCTTGCGGTCGATGGCGTCGAGGCGGCGGCTGGTCTCGGGGATCTGGACGGCGACATCAGTCATTTGAAGAACTTTGTTTCATTTCATGGGCAGATTTCCCTGATATAGAGAAAATCTTTCCACGGCAAGCCCATAATCTCGGCGCTTCCATGGAATCGCTCTATGGGCGATCGCGCAAAAACCTTTCAACTTCAACGCGTTGCGGGGCAGCCAGGCCGCCGCCATGGCGGCTGCATTTCAGCGCTGCGGCGGCCGCGGCGAATCGCATCGCTTCCCGCAACCCCTTGCCTTCGGCGAGCCCGAGCGCGAACGCGCCATGGAAGACGTCGCCGGCACCGAGCGTATCGACCGCCTGGACCGGGAAGGCTGGTGTTTCCTCCAGCGCGCCCGCCTGGTTCAGCCAGATCGTGCCGCGCGGACCTCTTGTGGCCGCGAGGAAGGCGGGCGTCAGCTCCGCCAGGCGCTTCAAGGTCGCGCCGTCGTCAGCGATGCCGGCCGTCTCCTGCAGCTGGGCGCTGGCGAACAGCAGATGCGAGGCCGCCGTGAGCAGGTCCTCCTGCAGCGCCATCGCGCGGTCGACGCCGACGATGACGGGAATGCCACGCCGGCGTGCCTCGGCGCAAAACGAGGTCGCGAACGCAGCGCAGCGGCTTTCGACAAGCACCGCCTGACAATCGGCAAGCAGCGCATCGGCCTCGGGCAGCCTCACGGTCCACAGCGCGGGATCGCGATAGATGGTGAGCGTCCGCTCGCCGGAGGGCTCGATCATGATCGCCGAGACCGGCGTGCTCAGGCCCGGCATGCGCACGATGTGAGTGCTATCGACGCCCTCTTGCGCCATCTGCGCGAGGATGAAAGCGCTCGACGTCTCCTGCGCATCGCCCATGGGACCTGCGAACGCGACGCGGCCGCCGAGCCGCGCAACGGCGATCGCGGCATTGAGCGCGTTGCCGCCGCAAATCTCGGCGAGATGGCTGGTGTTCGCCTTGCCGCCACGTTCGGGCAGGGCCTCGACGCGCAGGATGAGGTCGCGCACCGGCATGCCGATGCAGAGGATGCGCGGCGCGATCCCGGCCATCGTCGGCTCGGCTCAGCTGCTCTTGTCGTGCACCCAGCGGCCGAGCAGATGATGGGCGATCGCGAACGGATGCGGGCCGGCAAGCCCGTCGGGATGCGTCCGCGTCAACATCTTGGCGGCCTCCTCACGCGTGAACCAGCGCGCATCCTCGAGCTCGGCGTGATCGACGACGATGTCCTCGCTCACGGCCCGTGCGCTGCAGCCGATCATCAGCGACGACGGATAGGGCCAGGGCTGGGTCATGTAATATTGCACGTCGGTGCAGCGGATCCCGGACTCTTCAAAGATTTCTCGGCGCACCGCGTCCTCGATGGTCTCGGCCGCCTCGACGAAGCCGGCGAGGCACGAATACATCCCTGCCGGAAACTGCTTCTGCCGGCCGAGCAGGCACTTGTCGCCGGACGCCACCAGCATGATCACGACCGGATCGGTGCGCGGAAAATGCTCGGCCCTGCAGGCCGGGCAGTCGCGCTTCCAGCCGCCTTCCTTCATGCTGGTGCGTGCGCCGCAATTGGCGCAATAGCCGTGGCGCTGATGCCATCCCACCATCGACTTTGCCATCGCGACGGCCGAGAGCTCATCGGGCGGAATCGCGCCCTGCATCGCCATGCCGCGCAACTCGGTCACGGTATAATCCTCGCGGCCGACCAGCTTCTCGGCGGCGGCCTGCGACAGGCCCATGCCGAACACGGCCGCACCGTCGCGAAGCCCGAGGAACACCGTGCCGGGATTGGCGCCGCATTTCAGCGCTTCGTCGATTCCGAGCAGCGCGCGCACCTTGTCGCCCTCGCGCTTCACCAGCAGCGAGTCGCGATAGACCACGTAGGCGCGCGAGGACGGCTTCTGCTCGAGCGCGAACAGCTTTTCGTCGTCACGGCGCAGATGCGCCGCGCGGTCGAGGACGTTGGTGACGAAGGCCGGCTGCCCCAGCGGAAACGCGTTGAATGCTGACATTATTGTTCTTTCAACCCAACCAGATCTTGCGGCGAAGCGCGCTGATGAAATTCTGAACCTCCGCGGCGTCATGCGCCAGCGGCGGCATCACGCCCCACACCGGCCGCGGCCAGGCCGCGTCACTGGTGCGGCGCGCGATGATGTGGACGTGCAGCTGCGGCACGAGGTTGCCGAGCGCGGCGATGTTGAGCTTGTCGCATTTGGTGATCTCCTTCAGCGCGCGCGAGACGCGGGAGATCTCCGTCATCAGCTGCGCCTGCTGCACCTCGTCGAGATCGATGATCTCGACCGTGTCGGCGCGCCGCGGCACCAGCAGCAGCCAGGGATAATGCGCGTCCTTGATGACCAGCACCTTCGACAGCGGCAGGTCGCCGATATCGATGGTGTCCTCTTTCAGGCGGGAGTGCAGCGACCAGGCGGGTTCGGGCATGAAGGCTTCTCTGGATTGATTCTTACCGTCGCAGAGACCACGCCCCCAGACAACATCCGTATGCGCCGTGGTCCTTATGCGCCGGACCGGGTGGCGCACACCGTTCGAGGGCGAAATGGTGCCGTTCGGGCCGGGAAGTCCTTAAAGCGCTGTCGGAACAGCCCCAGACCCCGCTTGCTTTCCGCTCCCTTTGGCCCCAAATAGGGACCGGGAGATTGGCGGTGGACGAGCCACTCGCCAACCGGGTCAGGTCCGGAAGGAAGCAGCCCTAACGAGGTCCGGATCGGGTCGCTCGTCAGTCTCCTACCTGTTTTTCGAGCGAACCAGCGCCGGCGGCACCAGCCGCCAGCGCGCTCCTTTCCGCAAAAGCCGGCCAAGAGACATTTCATTGCGGATCGACCGATGACCGACGCTGGCGCCCCTCCCGATCCCGACAGCGCCGGCCAGGCCGGCAATGCGCCCTACCGGGTGCTGGCGCGCAAATACCGCCCATCCTCGTTCGACGACCTGATCGGCCAGGAGGCCGTGGTCCGCACCGTCTCCAATGCGTTCGAGACCGGGCGCATTCCGCAGGCCTGGATTCTCACCGGCGTCCGCGGGGTCGGCAAGACCACCACCGCGCGCATTCTCGCCCGTGCCCTCAACTATGAGATGCCGGATGGATCGGTGAAGGGGCCGACCATCCACATGCCGACGCTGGGCGTGCATTGCCAGGCGATCATGGAAAGCCGGCACATGGACGTGCTGGAAATGGACGCGGCCTCGCATACCGGCGTCGACGACGTCCGCCAGATCAATGACAGCGTGCGCTATGCCCCGGCCAGCGCCCGCTACAAGGTCTACATCATCGACGAAGTCCACATGCTGTCGACGGCGGCGTTCAACGCCTTCCTGAAGACGCTGGAGGAACCGCCGGAGCACGCCAAGTTCGTGTTCGCGACCACCGAGATCCGCAAGGTTCCGGTCACCGTGCTGTCGCGCTGCCAGCGCTTCGACCTCCGCCGCGTCGAGGCCGACGTGCTGATGAGGCACCTCGCCAGCATTGCAGCCAAGGAAAACGTCGAAATCGAGCCGGAGGCGCTCGGCATCATTGCGCGCGCCGCGGAGGGTTCGGTGCGCGATTCGCTGTCGCTGCTCGACCAGGCGATCGCGCATGCGGCCGGAGCCGTGAAGGCCGATGCCGTCAGGCAGATGCTGGGTCTTGCCGACCGCACCCGCGTCATCGACCTGTTCGAGCAGCTGGCGCGCGGCGACATCGCGGCTGCCTTCAAGGAGTTCCGCGACCAATACGATGTCGGCGCCGATCCCATCGTCGTGCTCTCGGACCTCGCCGAGTTCGTCAATTTCGTCACCCGTGTGAAGGTCGTCCCGGCGACCGCCGACAACGTCGCCTATGGCGAGACCGAACGGGTGCGCGCCAGGGAGTTCGCCTCCAAGATCTCGATGCGCGTGCTGTCGCGGATGTGGCAGATGCTGCTTAAGGGCATCGCCGAGGTGCAGGCCGCGACGCGTCCCGCAGCCGCGGCCGAAATGGTTCTGGTGCGCATCGCCTATGTCGCCGACCTGCCGACGCCCGACGAAGCGATCAGAATGCTCGAGCAGAACGGCGGCGGCTCGCCGGTCGTGAACGGCGGAAGTAGCGCGCGCAGCGGCGCGCCGGCCGCGCCGGTTGCCTCCGTAGCGCCGATGTCGGCTGCGCCCGTGCGCATGCCGACAGCCTCGGCTCCAGCGTTTGGCGGTGGCGCCCGGCCGCAGATGGCGACGCCCGCGCCGGATACGCAAGGGGCGGCGCCCCAGCTGCGCATCGCGAGCTTCACCCAGCTGGTTGCGCTCGCAGGGCAGAAGCGCGACATCATGACCAAGAGCGCGCTCGAAGGCGACATGCGCCTCGTCCGTTTCGAGGAGGGGCGGCTGGAAGTCGCGCTCGAGCCCAACGCTTCCAAGACCATGATCTCCGAGCTTGCGAAGAAGTTCGAGCTGTGGACCGGCCGCCGCTGGACCGTGATCGTCTCCAACGAGCAGGGCCAGCCGACTTTGCGTTCGGTGAACCAGGCGGCCAAGCAGGAGCATGCCCGGACCGCGGAAGCCGATCCGCGCGTGCAGGAGGTGCTGACGCGTTTCCCCGGCGCCAAGGTCGTCGAGGTTCGCAGGCTTGCCCCGGAGACGCCGGAAACCGATATTAACGCCGACTATGGCAGCGACGATCCGCCCGACGGTTCCGACGGCGACGACGATCTCTGAACCATTCTTTCCAAGGACACGCACCCATGGCTGATTTTCTCGGCATGATGAAACAGGCGGCGCAGCTGCAATCCAAGATGCAGGAGATGCAGGACCAGCTCGCCAATGTCGAGGTCGAAGGCATTTCCGGCGGCGGTCTCGTCGCCGTGCGCATGACCGCGAAGATGGACGTCAAGGGCATCAAGATCGATCCTTCGCTGATGAAGGCCGAGGAGCGCGAGGTGCTGGAAGACCTGCTCGTCACCGCCTTCGCTGATGCGCGCCGCAAGGCCGAGACCGCCATGCAGGAGAAGATGCAGGCCCTCACCGGCGGGCTCGGCCTGCCGCCGGGGCTGTTCGGCCAATAAAATGGGCGCCGTTGCAGGTCCCGAGATCGAGCGGCTGGTCCAGCTGCTGGCGCGGCTGCCGGGCCTCGGTCCGCGCTCGGCGCGGCGCGCGGCGCTGCATCTGATCAAGAAGCGCGAAGCGCTGATGATGCCGTTGTCGAGCGCCTTGCAGGTGGCGCTGGATAAGGTCCAGGTCTGCAAGACCTGCGGCAACATCGACACGCAAAATCCCTGCACCGTCTGCACCGATCCGAAGCGCGATCCCGCCATCATCGTCGTCGTCGCCGACGTCGCCGACCTCTGGGCGCTGGAGCGGGCCAATGCGACCCAGGGGCGCTATCATGTGCTCGGCGCGACATTGTCGCCGCTCGACGGCGTCGGCCCGCAGGATCTGACCATCGACGCGCTGGTGGCGCGCGCCCATGATTCGCAGGTGCACGAAATCATCCTGGCGCTGAATGCGACGGTGGACGGCCAGACCACGGCGCATTACATCACCGATCTGCTTCAGGACGCCAATGTGAAGGTGACGCGGCTCGCCCACGGGGTTCCCGTCGGCGGCGAGCTTGATTATCTCGACGAAGGTACGCTATCGGCTGCGATGCGGCAGCGCACCCTGTTCTAGAGCGTTTTCGAGCGAAGTGGATACCGGTTCGCGTGAAGAAAACGCGTCAAAACAAGAATCCTCCTCCAGACTTTACGGAACGGACGACATGACGAAACTTTTCGCCACACGCTTCGCTTTGGTCGCGATGATGACGGTGCTGGTGAGCCCGGCCATCTCAGCGCAGCAGGGTGGCGAGACGCCGCCCCCGTCCAAGCCCGGCAAGCCGATCAACACTGGCGACGTGCTCTCCGGCGAGCTCAACGCGATGAAGGTGCGCGACGTCAAGAACGGCAAGCGCGTCGCGACCTACCAGATCACGTCGGAACCGCGCCGCCTGCCGCCGCCGAACGGGCTCTGCAATCTCGAAACCGGCCCCGAGACGTTCCAGCTCGTCACCTCCAGCGAGGCGCAGGCCGCCCAGCTGAAATCCTTCGTCGGCAAGGAGATCTCCGTGAAGGTGGACGAGGTCGCCTGCGCCAGCGATCCCGGCCAGATGAGCGAGGCCGTGATCACCAAGTGGAGCCTGATCAAGAAGCAGTAGGGGCGCGGCTCGCGCTCTCCGCCGTCATTGCGAGCGTAGCGAAGCAATCCAGAAAAAGTTCCGCGGGAAGAGTCTGGATTGCTTCGTCGCAAGAGCTCCTCGCAATGACGAGGAGAGATGTTGGCGTCACACCCGCACCGGTCCCAGCGCCTCGAAATGCCCGCGCCTCTGCAAATACGCCAGCAGCATCAGGCTCGGGATGGCGACGAGGACGGAGATCGCGAAGAACATCGGCCAGCCCGTCGCTTTCGCCAGATAGCCTGCGCCCGATGACAAATAGGTTCGTCCTACCGCGGCGAGCGCCGTCAGCAGCGCATATTGGGTCGCAGTGTGCAGCGGGTTCTGGCACAGCGCCGAGAGATAGGCGACGAAGATCACGGTGCCGATGGCGTTGCAGAAATTGTCGGAGGTGATCGCAAGGGTCAGCGCCCATTCGTTGACGCCGACCAGCGCCAGCCACGAGAACGACAAATTGGACATCGCCTGCACGATGCCGCCGATCCACAGGCTGGTCGCGAGCGAATAGCGCCGGGCCACAAAGCCGCCGGCAAAGCCGCCGGCGAGGGTCGCGACGATGCCGACGCCCTTGACGATCACGGCATAGTCGTTCCGCGTGAAGCCGATGTCGATGACGAACGGCACGGTCATGTTGCCGGAAAACGCGTCGGTGAATTTGAACAGCACAACGAAGGCGAGCACGACCCATGCTTCCTTGCGTCGCAGGAATTCCGAGAACGCGCCCAGTGCGGCATGGAACACGCGCGTGAGCGCGCCCTCGTCCTGCGTGGCGGCCTCGGCGCGCGCGGATTGTGCGGGCTCGGTGGCGGCGAGCGCAGTCACCGTGCCGATCAGCACCAGAGCCGCCATCACCACATAGCCCCACATCCAGGCGGCGCCACGAGGGACGATCGCCTCGAAGCCGGTGACGATGAACAGGGCGCCTGCGGTCGACACCAACATGCCGATGCGATAGGCGGCGACATAGGCGGCCATGCCGGCGGCCTGTTCGCTTTCGGGGAGGCTCTCGACGCGGAAAGCGTCGACCACGATGTCCTGCGTCGAGGACATCGTCGCGACCAGCAGCGCGCCGAGCGCGACGAGCAGCGGCGAACGTGCCGGATCGGTCAGCGCGAGCAGCAGGATCGCACCGATCAGCAACAGCTGCGCAAACACCAGCCACCCGCGGCGACGTCCGAAGGACTGCGTGAACAACGGCACATGCAGCGCATCCACCAGCGGCGCCCACAGGAATTTGAGCGTGTATGGTGTTCCAACCAGCGCAAACAGCCCGATCGTTCCAAGATCGACCCCGGCCTCGGCCATCCACACCAGCAGCGTCGAGCCCGACAGCGCCAGCGGCAGCCCCGAGGAGAAGCCGAGAAACAGCACGATCAGCACCCGCGGCTGCAGGTAAACGGCAAGGCTATCGCGCCAGGAGGGCGAGGCGGCGGAAGTCGCCGCGGGGGAGGTCGTGTCGGGTGCGGTCATGGGGGGGTGTTAGCAGATTCTGGGGGAAATGACTCTTTGCGAGCTCAGTGGGGCGGATGCTCTCTCCACCCTCTCGGTGTCATCGTCCGCGAAGGCGGACGATCCAGTATTCCGCGGCGTCTCGGTTCAATCACAACTGCTGCGGCGTACTGGATACCCCGCCTTCGCGGGGTATGACCACCTTACGGTGGTCCGGCTATGCCAGGATAGAGATCATCCCAGTTTGGGTTATGCTGCTCGATCAAGCGGACCTTCCAGGCCCTGTTCCACTTCTTCAGCCGCTTCTCCCGCCTGATCGCGTTCTCGGGATCATCGAACTGCTCGAAGTAGACCAGCCGAACGACATCATACTTTTCGGTGAAGCTTTCGATGACCTTCAACTTGTGCTGCGCCACTCGGCGGACGAGATCGTTCGTCATGCCGATATAGAGCGTGCCGCCAATTCGGCTGGCGAGAATGTAGACGTAGTAAAGGCGTGCACCCATGTGACCATCTCACCGCCCTTATCGTCCGCCTTGTGCGCAATTGCGCACTGGGACGGACGATCCAGTAACCACCAGCGTCTCGGTTCGATCGCAACCGCCGCGGCGTACGGGATGCCCCGCCTTCGCGGGGCATGACAGTGTGCCCCAATCTCACTCCCCCGCCTGGAGCTTGCGCGGAAACAGCTCCGCCGCTCCCGTCGCCACCAGGCGCGGTGCCTCCGGTGCGTCGCTCTTGCTGAAATCGAGCTCCTCGATTCGCCCTGCGCGCTTTTCGATCTTGTCGGCGGAGATCAGGATCTGGCGGACGTCCTCGTTCGCGTCGGAAAAATGCTTCTGCAATTTGACCACGCGGTCGCGCAGGCGTCCCAAATCGTCGCCGAGCTTGATCACCTCGGTGCGGATCTGGTCGGCGGCATCGCGCATGCGCGCGTCCTTCATGATCTGCTGCATCACCTGGATCGCGAGCATCAGCAGCGACGGCGACACCAGCACGACGCGGGCGCGATAGGCCTTCTGGATCACGTCGTCGAATCCGTCATGGATCTCGGCATAGACCGATTCCGACGGCACGAACATCAGCGCCATCTCCTGGGTCTCGCCGGTGACGAGATACTTTTCCGCGATGTCGCTGACATGCTTCATCACGTCGCCGCGCAGCCGCTGCGTGGCAACGCGCCGCTCCTCGTCGGTGCGGGCGTCGTGCAGCGCCGTCATCGCCTCCAGCGGAAACTTCGCGTCGATGCAGAGCGGGCGCTGGTCGGGCAGGAACACGACGCAGTCCGGCCGTTTTCCGGTCGAGAGCGTGAACTGGAACTCGTAGGAGCCCTTGGGCAGACCGTCCTGGACGATCGCCTCCATCCGCGCCTGGCCGAAGGCGCCACGCGATTGCTTGTTGGCGAGCACGTCGCGCAGAGTGGTCACCTGCGTGGTGAGGTCGGTGAGGTTCTTGTGCGCGTTGTCGATGATGCCGAGCCGTTCATGCAGCGCGCGCAGGCTCTCCATGGTGTTGCGGGTCGAATGTTCCATGGACTGGCCGACCCGATGCGTCACCGAATCAAGCCGCTCGTTGACCGCCCGCGCCATCTCGGCCTGGCGTCCCGCCAGCGCCTGGGTCATGGCGTCGACCCGCCCCGAGGCCTCGCTCTGGGCGTGCAGCACCTGGGCGAGGCGCTCCTCGAGCTCGTCGGCCCGGATCGCGTTCGCCATGGCGAGTTCCGCGCCACGCCGCCCCGAGCGCGCGATCACGACCGCAATCACAACCAGTAGGATGAGGACGAGCGCACCGAAGCCGATCAGCGCATCGACGATGCGCACCGGCCAGTCGCCCAGCATGACAATGATCTCGTTCATGCCAGCCCTTCTAGCCGATTCGGTAGTCTGGCGCGAACGAAGAGAGAACATGCTGGGTTAACTGACCCCTAATTTTCATGGTTAATGAAAGGTGAAGTTTTATGGTTAGCGAGGGGTTAACGGGTTCCTCGCCGCATTGACCGCATCCGGCGCGCGGCTTAAATCGCGGCCATGGCCCTCAGAGAAATCATCATCCTGCCCGACAAGCAGCTGCGCCTGGTCTCCAAGCCGATCGAGAAGGTCACGGCGGAGATCCGCAAGCTTGCCGACGACATGTTCGAGACCATGTACGACGCGCCCGGCATTGGGCTGGCGGCGATCCAGGTCGCGCAACCCTTGCGTCTGATCACGATGGACCTCGCCAAGCGCGCCGAGAACGGCGAGACCAAGCCGCTGCCGCGGGTCTTCATCAATCCGGAGATTATCGCATCCTCGGAAGAGCTCTCCACATACGAGGAAGGCTGCCTCTCGATCCCGGAATATTACGAGGAGGTCGAGCGGCCCGCGAAAGTGCGCGTGCGCTTCACCGACCTCGACGGCAAGGTGCATGAGGAGGATGCCGAAGGCCTCTACGCCACCTGCATCCAGCACGAGATCGACCATCTCAACGGTGTGCTGTTCGTCGACTATCTGTCCAAGCTCAAGCGCGACCGCGTCATGAAGAAGTTCGAGAAAGCCGCCAAGCGCGCGGCGGAGTAGGGCTCGGCTCTGTCAGGTCGTCATGGCCGGGCTTGACCCGGCCATCCACGCCTTGCTTGCTGAGTCGCAAAGACCGTGGATGCCCGGGCCTTCGCCGCGCCGAAGGGGCTTCGGCCCCGCAGGCGGGACAAGCCCGGGCATGACGGAGAACCAGAACTCTCACCGAACGTAGCTACATGCCCCTCCGCCTCATCTTCATGGGCACGCCCGATTTCTCCGTGCCGACGCTGCTCGAGCTGGTCGCGCATGGCCACGAGATCGCGGCCGTCTACACCCGCGCGCCGAAGCCGGGCGGGCGGCGCGGCCTGCAATTGCAGCCGACCCCGGTCGAGGAAGCGGCGCGAAAGCTCGGCATTCCCGTGCTGACGCCGAAGACGCTGAAGACGCAGGAGGCCCTCGAAGAATTTCGCGCCTTTGAGGCTGATGCGGCCGTGGTCGTCGCCTACGGCATGATCCTGCCTCAGGCGATCCTCGATGCGCCCAAACTCGGCTGCTACAATCTGCATGCCTCCCTGCTACCGCGCTGGCGCGGCGCCGCGCCGATCAACCGCGCCATCATGGCTGATGATGCCGAGAGCGGCGTGATGGTGATGAAGATGGACGTCGGCCTCGATACCGGTGACGTCGCCATGGCCGAGCGCATCGCGATCACGGACAGCATGACCGCGCTCGACCTGCACGATCGCCTCTCGCGCCTCGGCGCCGACCTGATGGTGCGCGCTATGGCCGCGCTCGAACGCGGCGGGCTCCAGCTCAAGACGCAGAGCGCGGACGGCGTCACCTACGCCGCCAAGATCGAGAAGGCCGAGGCGCGGATCGACTGGAGCAAGCCGGCGCGCGCGGTGCTGCGCCACGTCCATGGCCTCTCGCCGTTCCCCGGCGCCTGGGCCGAGCTCGACAATGCACGCGTCAAGATCCTGCGCTGCGAATTGGCCAAGGGCTCCGGCACTCCTGGCGAGGTGCTCGACGATCTCCTCACCGTCGCCTGCGGCGACGGCGCCATCCGCATCATCGAGCTGCAGCGCGAGGGCAAGGCCCGCATGCAGGCCGCCGACTTCCTGCGCGGCGTGCCGTTGAAGTCGGGATCGAAGTTCAGCTAACCAACGCGTCATACGCGGGCTTGACCCGCGTATCCATCTTCTCACAAGACTCGTTCCTCGGCGATGGATTGCCGGGTCAAGCCTGGCAATGACACCGGACAAGATCGGATAGATGCCCCGCTACAAGCTCACGATCGAATATGACGGCGCGCCATTCTTCGGCTGGCAGGTGCAGGACACGCTGCCGTCGGTGCAGGGCGCGCTCGAGGCGGCCGTGAAGGCGATGACCGGGGCGGATCTGCGCGTGCACGGTGCCGGCCGCACCGATGCCGGCGTGCATGCGCGCGGCCAGGTCGCCCATGTCGACGTCGAGAAGCAGTTTCCGCCGGGCCGTTTTCGCGACGGGCTCAACGCGCATCTGCGCCCGCATCCGATCGGGGTGCTGGAAGCCGAGATCGTGCCCGACGATTTCGAAGCGCGCTTCTCGGCGGTCAAGCGCCACTACCGCTATCGCATCGTCAACACCCGCGCCAATCTCGCGCTCGACGTCGGCCACGCCTGGCGCGTGCCGCGCAAGCTCGATGCGGACGCCATGCATGCGGCGGCGCAGCGCCTGCTGGGCAAGCACGATTTCACCACGTTCCGCGACACCGAGTGCCAGGCCAAATCGCCGGAGAAGACGCTCGACCAGCTCGACGTGATTCGCGACGGTCGCGAGATCAACGTCATCACCTCGGCACGCTCGTTCCTGCACAGCCAGGTGCGATCGATGGTGGGATCCCTGGTCTGGGTCGGCGAGGGCCGCTGGACCGCGGACGATCTGTCCGCCGCACTCGCAGCCCGCAACCGCGCCGCCTGCGGCATCGTCGCCCCGCCCGAGGGGCTGTATTTGATGAAGGTGGATTATTAGGGCCTGATGCGGCAACGGGCGTCATGGCCGGGCTTGTCCGGCCATCCACGTTCTTTCTATCAGGCGCGGCAAAGAACGTGGATGCCCTGGACAAGCCCGGGCATGACGGCGGTGGGTTGGGCGGCGAGTAGTGCCTCACCCAAAATATCGCGTCAAAATCCCGCGATACACCTTGGTCAGCTTCTCCAGATCCGACACCGGCACGCGCTCGTCGATCTGGTGCATGGTCTGCCCGACCAGGCCGAACTCGATCACGGGGCAATAGAAGGAAATGAATCGCGCATCCGACGTGCCGCCCGAGGTCGACAGCTCGGGCTTGCGTCCCGTCACCTCCTCGATCGCGGACACTGCGAGATCGGTGAACGGACCCGGCTTGGTCACGAACACGTTCGAGTTCGAGGGCTCCCAGACGATGCGGGCCTTGATGCGGTTGCCGCAGGCCTTGGCGAGGCGCGCCTCCACCAATTCACGCAAGCTCGCCTGGGTGTGGTTGTCGTTGTAGCGGATGTTGAATCTTGCGCGGGCCTCGCCGGGAATGACGTTGAAGGCCTTGTTGCCGACGTCGACCGAGACGAATTCGAGATTGGACGCCTGGAATTGCGCGCTGCCATGGTCGAGCGGCTCGTCGGTGATCGCAACGATCAGCCGCGAAATGTCGGGCACCGGATTGGAGGCGCGGTGCGGATAGGCGACATGGCCCTGCACGCCGTCGACGACGAGCGTGCCGGACTGCGAGCCGCGCCGGCCGATCTTGATGGTGTCGCCGAGCGCCTCGACGTTGGAAGGCTCGCCGAGCACGCAATGGTCGAATTTTTCGCCGCGCTCGGCGACCCATTTGAGCAGCTTGATGGTGCCGTTGATGGAGACGTCTTCCTCGTCGCCCGTGATCAGGAACGAGATCGAGCCCGAACCGTCGCTGCGCGGCTTGCCGCCGTTGGCGGCGAGATGCTCCAGCACCGCGGCGACCGAGCAGGCGATGCCGCCCTTCATGTCAACCGCGCCGCGGCCATGCAGCACGCCGTCCTTCACCTCGCCGGAGAACGCGCCGACGCTCCAGGCGCTCTCGTCGCCGGGCGGCACCACGTCGGTGTGGCCGGCAAAGGTGATGTGCGGACCGTCCGTGCCGATCCGAGCGTAGAGATTGTCGACGTCGGCGGTGCCTTCCTCGCTGAAGGTCACGCGGTGACAGGTGAAGCCGGCAGCGCCCAGGATTCTTGCGAGCACTTCGAGCGCGCCGGCATCGGCCGGGGTTACCGAGGGGCAACGGATCAGGTCGCGGGCAATGGAGAGAGCATCGGTCATGCGCCCCGCTTACCATGCATGCCGCTGGGTGGGCTAGCACTGGGCGGGACAATTTCGATCTCGCGGCTCTGGTCCCAGCCCTGTCCCGCCCGCGACGATGCGGAAGCGACCTCGGCCGCCGGATCGGGGCCGAACCGATTGGGTCCTTTGGTGCCGCGCAGGAAACCGGTCTCGATGAAGCCCCAGAGGGGCAAGACCATGCTGGCGAGCGCGAGCGGCAGTATCCAATATGTGTCCGGAAGACGTTCTGCAAACTGCTTGAACAGCCCCGGCAGCACGAAATAGGCGAGCAGCCACCACGCGCTCTTGTCGCGGTCATGCAGGCGTTTCACCATGATCGCGAGATCGATCCAGAGCGTCAATGCGGTTGCGACCACCTTGAGCAGCAGCACCGGCACATTGTCCAGCAGCGACCATCGATAGGTCGCGGGATCGACGATCTTGAAGACGTCCTCGGCATTCAGATTGAAGGATTTGACCTCGCTGCCGAGCGCGGACATCACGCTCAGCGAGAGCAAGAGCAGCAGGATCATGCTGCAGAGGACAAAGATCAGGCTGCACCAGAACCCGGCGCGGCCCATGCGCCCGTCGAAGCGGAAAAGGTACCAGGTCCAGCGCATGCGAGCGGCTCCGGGCGGACCGGGGCCGCCCGAAGATTGGTCGCGATGCAGGGAGGGTGGGTTCGATCCCAGCAGCGAATGGTGAATAGCCAATGGCGAGTAGGGTGCGGGCCGCTATTCGCCGCTCGCCATTCGCTACTCGCCTAGCATCAATCCCGCAGCAGCTCGTTGATGCTGGTCTTGGAGCGCGTGCGCTCGTCGACGCGCTTGACGATGACGGCGCAGGCGGTGCTCGGGCCGATCTGGCCGTTCTTCATCGGCTTGCCGGGCAGCGCGCCGGGCACCACGACGGAATATTCCGGCACTTCGCCCATGAAGACCTCACCGGTCTCGCGGTCGACGATCTTGGTCGAGGCACCCAGGAACACGCCCATGGCCAGCACCGCGCCCTTGCGCACGATCACGCCTTCGGCGACTTCCGAGCGCGCGCCGATGAAGCAATCGTCCTCGATGATGACGGGCTCGGCCTGCAGTGGCTCGAGCACGCCGCCGATGCCGGCGCCGCCCGAGATGTGCACGCGCTTGCCGATCTGCGCGCAGGAGCCGACGGTGGCCCAGGTGTCGACCATCGTGCTCTCATCGACATAGGCGCCGAGATTGACGAAGGACGGCATCAGGACGACGTTCTTGGCGATGAAGGCCGAGCGGCGCACCACCGCGCCCGGCACCGCGCGAAAACCGGCATCGCGAAAGCGGTTCGGGCCCCAGCCTTCGAACTTCGAGGGCACCTTGTCCCACCAGCTCGCCTTGCCGGGGCCGCCGCCAATGACGTCCATGTCGTTGAGGCGGAACGACAGCAGCACGGCCTTCTTCAGCCATTGATTGACCTTCCACTTGCCGTCGCTGCCGCGCTCGGCAACGCGGGCCTCGCCCTTGTCCAGGGTCTCCAGCGCCTGGTCCACGGCCTCGCGCACCTCGCCCTTGGTCGAGGTCGAGATGCCGTCACGCGCGTCGAAGGCGCTGTTGATGGTGGATTCGAGGGCTGCAAGGGACATCGTGATTTCCTCTGGGAGCGCGTGGTTTTCGCGGGAATTGGAGCGCTTTTTCGGGATTTGCAGGGGTGGAGTCAAGGCATACTCCACTGTCGTCCCGGGCTTGCTTCGCGCCCCGGGACGACAGCGGTTATTGTGATGACAATCCCGCCAAAAACCCCGCCAGATCATCCGTGACGTGGTCGACATGGGCGGCGTCGCGGCCTTCCAGCTCCCAGTCCTCGCGCACCACCTCCTTGGTGCCGTCGGGCACCACCAGCACGGTGGTCATGCCGAGCTGGTGCGGGACGGTGAGGTTGCGGGCGAGGTCCTCGAACATGGCGGCGCGGGTCGGATCGACCGCATGCTGGCCGAGGAACTTGCGGTAGGTCTGCTCCGCCGGCTTCGGTTCGAACTCGGCGGCGATGATGTCGAACACGCCGTCGAAATGCGAGGCGAAGCCGAGCCGCGCCAGCACCGCATCGACATGGTCGACCGAGCCGTTGGTGAGGATCAGCTTGCGGCCTGGCAGCTTTGCGATGGCCGCGCCAAGCGCCGGATTCGGCTCCAGCGGCGAGTGGTCGATCCTGTGGACATAGGCGAGGTAGTCGTCGGCGGAGACGCCGTGCAGGGTCATCATGCCGCGCATCGTGGTGCCGAAGCGCCGGTAATAGTCCTTCTGGATCGCCCGCGCTTCCTCCGGGCCGACATTCAGCCAGTTGCAGACGAACTCCCCGATCCGCGCATCGACCTGCTGCCACAGATTGACGTGATGCGGATAGAGCGTGTTGTCGAGGTCGAACACCCAGGTGTCGACATGGCTGAAGCTGCGGGGTGTGCTCATCGCAAGTCTCTCGCTCACGGTACGGCAAAGCGCAGCGTCTTGCCGCCGCTCGACATGTCTACCGCGCCGAAGCCCGTTGGCGCAAAGCCGCGCGCGCCGCAATCGGTCTGGTCGCTGGTCTCGAACTTGGTCTCGCGTGTGCAGAGCTGCCTGTCGCCGCCCCAGTTCAGCGGCTTGTCCTTCAGCTTGACGATTCGGTTGTCGGCGTCGACCGCTTCCGCGAAGCTGAAGATCTGCTTCGGCTGGCCGGTCACATCGGGATGCAGGCAGGTCTTGGGATCGATGCGATACCAGCCGCGGCTGGTCACCGCTTTGCCGTCGTCCGTCGCGATCGCCGCCATCACCTTGTGCGGCGTGTCGTTGCACCAGGTGAGGCCGGTCGCGGAGGGTGTCTGCACCGCATCGACCATGGTCTTGAAGAAGTTCTGCGAGCCCACGATGTCCGACGACAAGCCGCGGCTCTTCAGGAAGGCGGCCAGCGCGCTCTGCGTCTTCGGCCCGTCGACGCCGTCGATCGGCGCGGCGTCGTAGCCTGCGATCACCAGGAGCCGCTGGATGCCGGCGAGGCGCGCCTGCTCGTCGTCATATTCGGAATCCTCGGCGAGATAAGCGACGAGGTTGCCGTCCGGGCTTTGCGTCGGCGTCACCTGCGTGAAGGGAACCTGCGTCTGGCCGCTGCGGCACTGCCGCGCCGCGGCGATGACGAAATTGTCCTGCGCGACGCACAGCATGTCGTTGCCGCTTTGCGGGATCGGGGACGCGCCGTAGAGGCCGAGCGCGCGCGCGTTGAGCAGGATGCGGTCGGCGGTCAGCGTGCCCTGCACCACCACGCGGCAGGCAGCGGGATCGATCCTGAACCAGCCGCGCGTCGCGGTGGCCGCCTTGTCGTCGATGCCGATCGCGGCCTCGACCACATAGGACATGCGGTTGCAGATCTTGAGGTCGGCGATCGCCGGCGCCGAGGAGAAGAAGAAGGAGACAGTTGCGGCAGGCAGCGTCATCAGGAAGCGGGTGAGCGGCGAGCGGTGGGCTTGTCGCTCTCTCCATTCGTCATGGCCGGGCTTGACCCGGCCATCCACGTGCAGCGGCGCGCGCGGAGAGCCGCGGATGCCCGGGTCAAGCCCGGGCATGACGACCTTCTTCCGCTGCTCGCGCTTCCGCATCACTTATGGATCAGCGTGCCCGTGCCCTGATTGGTGAAGAGCTCGAGCAGCACCGCGTGCTGCATCTTGCCGTCGATGATGACGACGCCCTCGACGCCCTGCTCCAGCGCGTAGATGCAGGTCTCGACCTTCGGGATCATGCCGCCGGAGATGGTGCCGTCGGCGATCAGTTTTCGCGCGTCTTTCACCGACAATTGCGGGATCAGCTTCTTCGACTTGTCGAGCACGCCGGGTACGTCGGTGAGCAGCAGCAGGCGCTTGGCTTTCAGTGCGCCGGCGACGGCCCCTGCAAAGGTGTCGGCGTTGATGTTCAGCGTCTGGCCTTCCTTGGAGGTCGCGAGCGGCGCCAGCACCGGGATCAGCTCGTAGCCGATCAGCTGGTTCAGCAAAGTGAGGTCGACCTTTTCAGGATCGCCGACGAAGCCGAGGTCGACCGCCTTCTCGATGTGCGAGTCCGGATCGACGATGGTGCGCGTCGTCTTGGTCGCCTTCACCATGTTGCCGTCCTTGCCGGACAGGCCCACCGCCTTGCCGCCGGCCTCGTTGATGTAGCCGACGATCTGCTTGTTGACGGAGCCGGCGAGCACCATCTCGACGATCTCGATGGTCGCGGCATCGGTGATGCGCAGGCCCGCGGCGAATTCCGAGACGATCCCAAGACGCTTGAGCATGGTCGCGATCTGCGGCCCGCCGCCATGCACCACCACCGGATTGATCGCGGTCTGCTCCAAGAGCACGATGTCGCGGGCAAAGTTCTTCGCGGTCTCCTCGTCGCCCATGGCATGGCCGCCATATTTGATGACGATGGTTTCCTCGTCATATTGCTGCATGTGCGGCAGCGCTTCGGACAGGATGCGGGCCTGGTCGAGCGGAGAGATGTCGGTCATGTCGCGGGTCTCGCTGGCGGGTCGAATGGTGCGCGTTCTATCCGATTGGCGGGCAGGGCGCAAAGTGTGGTTTCTTTCCCTCTCCCCTTGTGGGAGCGGGTGGCTCGCCGCATAGCGGCGAGACGGGTGAGGGGTTCTCTCCGCGCGCACCTCTGTTGAGAGAGACCCCTCATCCGGCGCTTCGCGCCACCTTCTCCCACAAGGGGAGAAGGAAGACAGCATCACTTCCTCGCCGCCACCGCCGCCACGCTTACCGCCAGCCAGCTCGCAATCATCACCATCCCGCCCGTCGGCGCGGCCATCGGAAACAGCGCGTGCCCGGCATATTGCCGCAAGGTGAGGTCGCCTGCGAACAGCGCGGCGCCGGTCGCGAAGCCGAACGCTGCCACGAGCCCAATTCCGCCTTGCAGAAGGCCGCGCGTGAGCAAGGCGATGGTCGCAAGTATGGCACTTGCATGAAACAGCAGCATGGCGCTGGCGGAGGCAAGACGACTCGCGTCGGCACCATGGGCGGACGCGGCGGCCAGCGCGACGCCGGCGGCGCCCATCAAGCCGGCAAGCCCGATCAGCAGGCGGTGCGCTGGCATCACGAGGCCCGCTCTTCCAGGAGCTTCGCCATGGCGGCGCGAAGCTCGGCCATGCCGGTCGCGCTGCGCGACGAGGTCGCGAGCACGGTCGGGAACGCGGCCGGGTGTTTTGCCAATGCGGCCTCGGTCTCGGCGATGCGTGCTTGCAGCTCGGCAACTTTCACCTGGTCGGCCTTGGTCAGCACGATCTGGTAGCTGACGGCGGAGCGGTCGAGCGTCTTCAGCACTTCGAGATCGACATCCTTGATCCCGTGCCGCGCGTCGATCAGCACGTAGACGCGCGCGAGACTGGCGCGTCCCAGCAGGAATTTGTGGATCAGTTCGGTCCAGGACGCGACCTGGCTCTTCGGCGCCTTGGCATAGCCGTAGCCAGGCATGTCGACGAGGCGCAGGTCATTCTTGCCCGGGACCTCGAAGAAGATCAGCTCCTGGGTTCGGCCCGGCGTATGCGAGGTGCGCGCCAGCGCGTTGCGGCCCGTGAGCGCATTGATCAGGCTCGACTTGCCGACATTGGAGCGCCCGGCAAAGGCGATCTCCAGCCCCGCCATCGGCGGCAGCGTTTCGATCGAAGGCGAGGCCCAGATGAACTGCCAGTCGCGGGCGAACAGTTTTCGCCCGGCCTCGATCAGCTTGTCGTCTGACTTGTCGGTCATCTGAAAGTCTATCCTCGCGTCATGGCCGGGCTTGTCCCGGTCATCCACGTCTTCACGGAGCAAGCTTCCAAAACGTGGATGCCCGGGACAAGCCCGGGCATGACGACGTGGAGGCAGCTCAGTTCGCAATGACGCTTACGTCGCCTCAGTCGTCACTTTTTTTTTGAACGAGTTCCGAATGTTGTCGAACAGCTCCACCTTCACGCCGTTGCGGCGCATGATGTAGCCCTGCTGGACCACCGAGAGCAGGTTGTTCCAGGCCCAGTAGATCACGAGGCCCGCCGGGAATCCCGCCAGCATGAAGGTGAAGATCAGCGGCATCCAGTTGAAGATGATCTGCTGGGTCGGATCCGGCGGCGTCGGATTCAGCTTCATCTGAATCCACATCGTGATGCCCATGATGATCGGCCAGATGCCGAGCGCGAGGTAATAGCCGAACACCGGAATCGTGGTCGGATCGAACGGGATCAGCCCGAACAGATTGAACAGATTGGTCGGATCCGGCGCCGAGAGGTCCTTGATCCAGCCGAAGAACGGCGCGTGCCGCATCTCGATGGTGACGAACAGCACCTTGTAGAGCGCGAAGAAGACCGGGATCTGAATCAGCACGGGAAGACAGCCGGCGACCGGATTGATCTTCTCCTTGCGGTAGATCTCCATCATCTCCTGCTGCTGCTTCACCTTATCGTCGGGATAGCGCTCCTTCAGCGCCAAAAGCTGCGGCTGGATCGACTTCATCTTCGCCATCGAGGCGTAGGACTTGTTCGCCAGCGGGAAGAACAACAGCTTCACGATCACGGTCACCAGCAGGATCGAGACGCCGAAATTGCCGAAGAAGCGGAAGAAGAAGTCGAGGCCGAGGAACATCGGCTTGGTGAGGAAGTAGAACCAGCCCCAGTCGATCAGCAGGTCGAACTGGTTGAGGCCGAGCGCCTTGTTGTAGCCGCCGAGGCCTGCGAGCGGGAAGTTGATGCCGACCACGCCGGCTTCCTTGGCGCCTGCGAACAGCCGCGCGTTGGTCGTCGCGGTGCCGCCGATCGCGACGGTGACGGGGTCGAGCAGATAGTCGGTCTGGTAGGTATGGACCTTACCGACCGGGTTCGACGAGAAACGCGCCTGGAGCTGGGCGTTGGTATCCGGCAGCAGCGCGGAGGCCCAGTATTTGTCGGTGATGCCGAGCCAGCCATTGGTGGCCTTGAAGTTCACCTGCTTGGCTTCGTCGATCTTGCTGTAGGCATATTCCTGCAGCCTGTGTTCGCCGAGATAGCCGATCAGGCCCTCATGCAGGATATAGTAGCCGGAGACATGCGGCGCGCCGTGGCGCGAGATCAGCGCGAACGGATAGAGCGTGACGGGCGCGTTCCCGACATTGCTCACCTCGTCCTTGATGGTGAAGAGATAATGATCGTCGACGGCGATGGTGCGGCGGAAGGTCAGGCCGTCGCCATTGTCCCATTTCAGCACCACGGGCGTCGACGGCGTCAGGCTGCCGCTGCCCTCCTGCTGCCAGACGGTCTGGGCATCCGGCATCTTTGCCGTCACGCCCGTCGCTGCAACCCAGCCGAACTCGGCGTAATAGGGCTCCGCCGTGCCCGACGGCGAATAGAGGACGATCGGCGGCGATTTCGGATCGACCGTCTCGCGATATTGCACCAGCGCGATGTCGTCGATGCGGCCGCCCTTCAGCGAGATGCTGCCGGCGATCCGCGGCGTCTCGATCTTGACGCGTGGGCTAGCTGCAATGGCGGTCTCGCGGGAAACGACCGCTTGGGGCTGGCTCGCAGCCGGCGTCGCCGGCTGGGCCGCACCGCCCGGCTGCGGCGCGCTGCCCGGCGTTGCCGAGGCGGTCGGCTGCGGCGTCGTCTTCTGGAGCTCGGCCTGCGCCTGCTGCTGAGCGCGCTGCTTCTCCATCTGCGGCACGTTGTAGAAATACTGCCAGGCGATCAGGACCAGGCCGGACAGAATGACGGCGAGGATGGTATTGCGATTGTCGGTCATCTCGATTGTCTCGTCATCAATCCGGTTTGCGGCTGGTCGCTGCGGCGTGACCCGGCCTGTGGCCGCGCGCTTTGGCCGTATGCCGCGCGGGCTTCGTGAACGCTATGCGCAGATCGTCGAGCATGGTGGCGAAGTCGCGCGAGAGCGCGTCCCTTCGTCCGACCAGGACATAATCATGGTGGGGCTGCATCGATGTCGGATCGAGCCGCTTCACCAGTTCCCGCAACCGGCGCCGGATGCGATTGCGCTCGGGGGCGTTGCCGTTCTTCTTGGTGACGGTGAAGCCGATCCTGACAGGGCCGGAATCGTCGCGGCCAAGGCTTTTCCGGTCAAGGCTTTGCAGGACGAACGCGGGACTATTCACCCGCGCGCCATTGGCAACGGCGAGGAAATCCGCCCGCTGCCTCAGCCGATCCATGATGAAATCCCAAAAAGGGGGTCCGGCTCAGGCGCTCAGACGCTTGCGGCCGCGGGCGCGACGGGCGGCGAGAACCTTGCGGCCGCCGGCAGTGGCGAGACGGGCGCGGAAGCCGTGACGGCGCTTGCGCACCAGTTTGCTGGGTTGATAAGTCCGCTTCACGGGTTTTTCTCCGCTGACCGGGCAATTTGCCTGTAGAATTGATGGTAAAGTCCGGAAGATGCGGCCCAAAACGGGCCCTTTTCGGCCCCAAGAGAGCCGCTCCCGGTGTCGCACCGGGTCATCGCGGACAATTCGCGCGGCTTATAAGGGAGCGCCTTGTCTTCGTCAACGCCGCACAAGCGCGCGATTGTGGTGAATATCGCTGTTTGCGCGGCGTTTTTAACCCTTGAGGTGGCGACTCGCGCTATCAGCGCTTACATCCGACCTCGGCAGATTAGCGATCCGTAATTTGACCGGACATCGGTCGGGTCGCATCCTCCATCAGCCAAGGCCAACAGGGGCGAGTTTCGTGCCAGCCACAGATCGCCAGCCGATCCAGGATCTGGATCAGCCAGACCAGCCGGCGACGCGGCCCCGCGGCTCGCGCGGGCTCGGGTTGTCCGGCAAGCTGCTGCTGCTCACCATTCCCTTGGTGATGATCGCCGCGGTGCTGCTCTACGTGCCAGCCATCGCGAATTTTTGGGTCAACCGGCTGAATGATCGCGTCGCGGCCGCCAACACCGCGGCGCTGGTGCTGGATGCGGCGCCGCTCGGCATGGTCCCCGATTCGCTGTCGCGGCAGATCCTGAAGAGCATCAATGCCCGCGCCGTCGCCATCAAGATGGGCCAGCAGCGCCGGCTGCTCGCCAGCGACAACCTTCCCGCCGCTATCGAGCACGACATCGATCTGCGCGACATGACGGCCTGGGAGGCGATCACCGGCTCGTTCCGGATGATGCTGGAGACCGGCAACCAGGCCATCCGCATCGTCGGCCCCGGGGTCGGCAATGCCCAGTTCATCGAGATCGTCACCGACGAATTGCCGCTGCGGAAGCAGATGTACCGCTTCTCCCGCAACCTCGTCGTGGTCGCGCTGATCATCGCGGTGCTGACGGCGGGCCTCGTCTACCTCGCGCTTCATTATCTCTTCGTACGGCCGATGCGGCGGCTGACCGCGAGCCTGGTCGGCTTCCACGAGAATCCCGAGAGCTCGGCCGGCATCATCGTGCCGAGCCAGCGCAGCGACGAGATCGGGGTGGCCGAGCGCGAATTGTCCGACATGCAGCGCGACCTGATGTCGATGCTGAATCAGAAGAGCCGGCTCGCCGCCCTCGGTCTTGCGGTCTCCAAGATCAACCACGATCTGCGCAATCTGCTTGCCTCGGCCCAGCTGCTGTCGGATCAGCTCGCCAGCGTGCCGGATCCGCGCGTACAGCGCTTTGCGCCCAAGCTCGTGCGCTCGCTCGAGCGCGCCATCGCCTTCTGCCAGTCGACATTGTCCTACGGCCGCGCGCAGGAGGCCGCGCCCGACCGCCGCATGGTCCTGATCGAGCCTGTGGTGATGGAGGTGCGGGAGACCGCGGGGCTTGCCAACGAGGCCTCGATCGCCTGGGTCGCTGCGATCGAGCGCGGGCTTGCGGTCGATGCCGACCCCGACCAGCTGTTCCGCGTCCTGCTCAACCTCGTCCGCAACGCCGCCCAGGCGCTTGAAAGCCATGCGGCGGGTGAGGGGCGCGTGCAGCAGATCCGGATCACCGGGAAGCGCGAAGGCGCCGTCGCGATTCTCGAGGTCTCCGACACCGGCCCTGGCGTTCCCCCGAAGACCCGGGAGCGCCTTTTCGAGGCCTTCCAGACCTCGGGCCGCCCCGGCGGCAGCGGCCTTGGCCTCGCCATCGCCGCCGAGCTGGTCCGCGCCCATGGCGGCGAGATCCACCTGGTCGAAGGCACCATCGGCGCCACTTTCCGCATCGTCATCCCCGACCGTCCCGTGGAACTGCTCTCCATCCGCAACGAGCGCCAGAGGGCATAGTCGGCCAGCGGCCGAGCCAGACGTCATTCCGGGGCGGCGGGAAGTGCCGAACCCGGAATCCCGAGGTTTGGGCGCGAGATTCCGGGTTCTCGCTCCGCGAGCCCCGGAATGACCCTATAGACCGTCATCGCCCCGCAAAAATCTCCCCCTCCCGGACCTTGCCAATCGGGACAAGAGCGGTTAGTCAGAGCGCTCTTTCGCACCCCCTCCGGCTCCGCCGGGGGCTGCTTGCGGGCCCCGCCCGCGCTGCTTGCGAAACACGCGCCCGTAGCTCAGCTGGATAGAGCATCAGACTACGAATCTGAGGGTCGGACGTTCGAATCGTTCCGGGCGCGCCATTCGGCTTTGTTTTCATTAGATTTTCTCGACGCCGGCTGATCGCGTTACCGGGTGTTACCCTAACCGTTACCGTAAGCCGCTTCGATCGCCTCAATGCCCTTTATAGCTGCCGCTATCTGGACCAGCGCCCTGCGCTTGAGAATTCTGACTTGAAAGAGGCGATGGTCGGAATAGCGGCTTACGAGATCGGGAATTTCTGTGCCTCGGGCGGACGAATGGCAAAAGGTTTGGAGTATCGCGCGTTTGGTCGGGGGCTTGTCATTCCGACACCGTTGTATGTGGATGACGCATTGCTCGCAAACATCGTGCTCGGCGAAAAGGCAAGGCACTGGGACGAGGTGCGACGAGCTTTCGAGCGGCAAGGAATGCCCGCCGCGCGGGCCTCTCAGCGCGAATGGCTCAGATCAAACCACTGCGCGCGCAGGCCGGTGAACTGGTGCAATAACGAGATGATTGCAAGGAAGGGTGGCTCAATAGACGTCGTGGCCCGAGAGTGCTACCGCAGTCCGCATCATGATGCGAAAGTCCAGCCAGATGCTCCAATTGCTCACATACCATACGTCGTATTCGATGCGCTTCTTCATTGAATCGATGGTCGGCGTCTCGCCGCGGAAGCCGTTGACCTGAGCCCAGCCGGTGAGACCGGGTTTGACGTGACGACGACAAGCATAATCGCCGATCATCTGGTCGTAGTAGTTGTCATGCGCGAGAGCGTGAGGCCGCGGACCCACCAGCGACATTTCTCCGCGTAGTACGTTCCACAGCTGAGGTAGCTCGTCGATGCTGGTCTTGCGCAAGATCCGCCCGATCCTGGTGACCCGCGCATCCCGCTTGCTTGCCTGCTTGATCTCGGAGCCATTCTCCGAAACCGTCATACTGCGGAACTTCCATATGTCGAACAGCTCACCATTGAAGCCGCGGCGTGTCTGACGGAAGATGATGGTGCCAGGCGAATCGAGTTTGATCAGAAGCGCCGTTATGATCAGCAAAGGTGCGAGGAACAAAAGGCCGACCGAGGCAAGTCCAATATCGAGGACGCGTTTCACGGCTCGCTCGGTGACGGACAGAGGCGCTCGCTGGATTTCGATCGCGACGGATCCGCCCATGGGCGCGAATGGCCGCGATACAAGGTCGGCGATCTCAGAATCCGGCAGCAGGCGAACCGGATTCGGCACCCGGCGCAGACATCGGCACAGATGTCGAAACAGCGGTAGGTCGTTCCAATTGAAGGCCAGGAGAAATTCGTCGGCGCCTGCCGCGCGCGAGCTTCGAATGATGGTCGTCAGCTCGCGCTCCATGGCAGCGTCGTCGGACTTAAGCGCAGCGTCCAGCAGGAAGTGACGCACTACCTGAAAGCCGTTCCTGCGCAAATCCTTGAAGCGCGTTGAAGTAAAGTCAAGCGGCTCACCGCTGATCAGCACGACTCTTTTTTTGACGGAATGTCTGCGCGCGAAAGAAGAGCTCAGGGCAAGGCGCCAGATCGCGCGATGCGCCCACAAACCGACAAGGCCGACCACCGCAAAAAGAACGATGGTGATGCGGGATAACTCGGCCGTCGATCTGAGCAGGAAAGCGGAAAATACCAGAATCGCGAGTGACAGAAGCCACACCGATGAAGCCATGCGCAATTGCCAGCTCGAATTGACGAGATTGTGCCGATCGTAACAGCCTCTGAAAAGGGCGATCGCCACGAATGCTGTTGCGACGAGAAACGCGACGCCGAACGAAACGTCTCGCTCGGCCAGCGCTGGAAAGAACTTGCGGTGAATTAGGCTTGCGATGGCGTAACTGAGCAGGATGAGCAGGAAGTCGCCAGCCATGATGACCAGCTGAAACGGTCTCTGCAGCGCGATGCCGCGCCTCGTCGACATCGAGGATGAGTGCTTCGAACCGTAGGTGGTCAACGACATGAAAGGCTTCATCCCAGAAATTGTACTTCGGCAATGCACTTACGAAAGAAAGGTGGCTTCCGAGGCTGGCGACAATTCAACGACCAAAGCGTGCGAGCATGAACGGTGAGAGAAGGCCGGTGCTATCGCGGCGCCAAGGTCCTCAGGCACGGCGATGCTGCAGCTGTCGTGCGCCGCGCGCCCGTTGCTGAGGCGGGAAGCGGAGCCTCGGCCAGGGGAGGAGGCGGATCTGCGACGAACTGTGCGGTGCTGCCCGAAAAGAAGTGGAGCGTGGTCCAGTCTGCGGAGAGTTCGACCCAGTTGCTGTTGCCAGCTCCTCGATTGTTGGCGCCGTTGTGCGGCGAGTCCGAAGAACGCCACCAGTCGGCCCCCACGTTGGCGACCACCTTCATCTCGGGGTCCGTCGTCTTCATGTCGATCTGGACGTAAACGGAATCGACAGCTCCGGCGGCGAAGCTGCCGCGTCTCTCGAGCCATACCAGGTCGTTGCGGCCGGGTGGAGGGCCGTCGACAAGGGTGCTTCCATCCTTTTGAACCTCGACCTTCATTGGGAGCGCAGCGTTCTTGGGAACCATTGCGTCAAAATGGCCTCCGACGATCTCGTCCTCGGTCTGATCCTGTACCAGGATCCACTCCTTCGTGGCGCGGAGGCGCACATAGGTCTTTCCATTGGCGACGAGGATCTTGCCGTTCTTGTCCGGTGTGGCCGCGCCAAATTTTGGAAATATCGACGCCATTCCCGTGACGGCGGTGAAGTCGGCGGGAGGTTCGCCGTTCTCGGGCTTGGATGCGCCGTTGCACCAGGACCATGTCTTCGGGACGCCGGCTGGATATGCCTGGCTGTATCCGATGCTGTTCTGTTCGATGACACTCGAGGCGAGACTCACGGACGTGATGGCGTCCGGTCTCCCACTCGCCGCATCGGCACTCCTCGGAGAGATCGCGATCATTCCAATGAGGCCGAGTGGCAGCAGCCAAGCCGAGACGGATTGCTCGAGGACATGAATCAAACGCGCGGCAGCATCAGTCGGCGAGCGGAACGGGACGAAATGGCGGGTGTCAGACATAGGCCACCCCTTAACCAGTTGAACGTCTCGATCCTAGGGGTCGGAGGTGCTGCAGACTTGACGATCGTCAAGAATGAACCTGCGACTTAAGTGTCGTGCGACTGCGGTGCGGGAATTCGAAACGCTGCCGGCGAAAGTAGAACAGACAGATGCCAATCATGACGGAAGGGAACGCCCGGAAGGGCAGCCACGATGCCGATGGAGGCGACGTACCGCAGCAGGTCCAGACGCAGCATGTCATCGGAGGTTACTCGAAGGGCAGGCACCTTCCGCCATTTGGCCATCATGCCGTCATGTCCGGTTTGTTCGTTTGCGGCCTGGCACATTGCTCCAGGGGATTCGGGCCAGTGCTCCCAGTGTCAGGGCGAATGCCAAAAGGCAGTCGCTCGACAACGTATGGACCGTCGTGGCTGGCTCGGCGAGCATGGAGCGTGAACTGGAGTCGATCGAGGGCTGCCGGGTCTGTTCCGCTGGAGAGGACCACTCGGTTCCGTTCGCGGCAGTATGCTTCGCTCTGGAGGTGGAGACAGTCTCACCCTGTCCGTTCTGGATGAGATTTTCGCCGTGCCGCACTGGGTTCGAGGGGAGCGCGGGCGGCGTCTCTCGCATTAGATCGCGCAGCGGCGGGGCTGGGTTCACGCGGAAACCATCAGTGCTCATGGAGTAATGGCCGATCGTCTTCCATTGGGTCGAAAGCTCAACCCAGTTGCTGACTCCAACAGCTGGATTGTTGCTGTGATCGTCGAGATAGGGCGCTTGCGCGTCGCGCCACCAGTCGGCGCCGACCATGGCGACGAGACTTAGGTTCGGATCGGTAACCCTCATCTCCATCTGAACGTAGACGGCGTCCACAGTGTCGGCCGCGTATGTTCCGCGCGCCTTGTACCAGAAGTGGTTGTTGTAGCCAGCCGGAGGCACATCAAAGGCGATGGTCGCGCCGGCCAGCGGTGTGGCCTTCATGGGAATGGCAACATTGCCGACGAAGTCCGGGACAAAATGTCCCCCGGTCAACTGCGTTCGCGACTGGTCCTGGACCAACGTCCATTCGCCGGCCTGTTTGATGCGAACGTAGGTCTTGGCGTTGGCGACCTCGACCTTCGCGTCCGGATTTGAGTAGGGTGGTGCCCCCACCTTCGGATAGACCTGTCCCCAGCCTTGGACCGCGGTGAAATCCGCAGGCGGCGACCAAAGCCCGCCGTCATTCCAGCCCTGATACCAATTGTAGCTCGGAGGCACGCCTGCGGGAAAGCCTTCACTATTCCCAGGAGTGTTCTGCCTGATGAGCTCGGAAAGTGAGAAGTCCATCGACCGTACTTCCCGCTCACGCGCTGGACGGATCGCGTGCCGGCCATTTTGGTGACGTAAACCGGCCTGCATAAGAAAAGAACAGCGTCATCGAGGTGAAATTGTCGATGAGGTTTTCGGACAGGAAGTAGATGAGAAGCACGGTGTACATCGTCTTCGCCGCCCGGTCCTTCAGCGAAAAGACGATGCTGAAGACGAAGACGACGAAGACCAGGAAGTTCAGAAGTCCGTACTCCGCCAGGACGCGCAGGTAGTCATTGTGCGGCGGTAGCGGCAAGACGGTCAGGATGCCGGTCTGCATCGCGCCGTATCCGAACAATATTCCGCCGAGTCCCCGCGACGAATATATCTGCCAGATGTTGGTCCAGTGGGTGATGCGGAAGAACGCCGACACGTCCGTCGACCCGGTCAATTCGATCAGCTGCTTCGTCGTCATCCGGGCGACAGTACCGGGGTCGAGGTCCCAGATGAGCGCGATGGCATTCAAGCCGGTTATCAGTCGATCGAGCGCGCCAACGGCGTGGGCGACCACGCTGGCGCAAGCCAACAAGATGATCACTACGAAGACTTGCGGCCGCAAGGGAAAGAAGGACCAGAGGCCGATCGAGATGATGGTTGCAAGAGCAGGCCCAACGCGGTTCATGACGGCGGCGTTTATGAACTGGCCGATCAAAACCCTGTTTCCGAACCAGGGAGACAGGACAAAGAACAAGGCCGAGAAATACAACGCCGCCGTATTCGTGTTCGGGAAGTAGGAAAATACGTCGGGATACTCGACGCCGATGTAGACCTGAGTCTGGCCGATGGCCTTGAACAGCAGCGGCAATGCCGCAAGCAGGTAGACGCAACGCTTTTCGGCCGGGTGCATCGGCTCGGCCATGCCGCGGCCGGCGACGTAGAACGAGTAGATCGAGACGAGCTTCAATCCATCGGATAGCTCGAAGGCGCCGAAGTTCGCGAGGTAGCTCGCGCCCGTGAAAATGCAGGCAAGCACCAACAGGAGGGTGTAAAAGTAGCTTCTCTCGTTGGTGATAAGGACGTGGCGCGCAGACCACAGGATCAAAAGCAGGCTGGTCGAGTTGCTCAGGACGTTGAATATCGTCGACCCGGTGAAATGATAGAGAAAGGTCAGGAAATTCAGGAACACGAGGCCCAAGCAGGTCACCACGAAGAAGCGGCCCTGCATGGTCGTAGAACCGGAAGCGAGGTGCGGTGCTCCCTCTCTTCCCAGAGCTAGATCGTTCACGGCAGCCGTACTCCGCACTTCTGAGCTTTCGGTTCCGCGGCGCCGCTCCCAACGGGCGCGACCCGCTGGGGACCGACCTGTCGGCCAAGATGTCGGGGAATTGCCAGGTGTGAGTTGACGGCCGTCAATACCTGCCCGGACGCTTCGTTGGACGCTGAGATGCCAAAAGAAGTGGAGTCGGCCGTGGAACATGACACGAGCAGTTCATTCGCCAGAACATTCGGTCTGTTATGGCGGCGGCAATGGGTGATTTATCTGTGCCTGTTGCTGACGTCCGGCGCGGCCTTTCTTTACTACGCGGCCGTTGGAGAGCGCTACGAGGCATATGTGCTGCTTCGTGCGGGGCAAGGGATCAAGGAACGATCATCCAGCAATGCGGGGGCCTCGCCGTTCGGGGAGGGCGTCGACCTCCAAAGCCGGATGGAATCGCTGTCGCGGATCGCCAAGATCGATCTGGTCATCCTGGAGGCGGCGAAGAACGTCGGGTACGAGAGATTATCGTCCGATTCAAACCCCACGCTTTTGGCCAAATTCATGGCATGGGGCAGGGAGATCGACCTTCGCGACATGTTCGCCAACGAGTCCGGGGAGCCGAAGGCGCCGGCGAAGCCCGTCGACGAAACGGAGGAAGATATCGAGCGTAACCAGGAGGCTATTCTCAGCTTGCGTGATCGCGTGACTGCGAAGCAGGAGGGGCGCTCCGATCTGTTGAAGATCACGTTTCGCCACAGGAATCCGGTGGTCGCTGCGAGCTATCTGAACGAGCTGGCGAACACGTTGGTCGCCATACAAGGCCTCGACGTTCAGATGCCGGGTGCGCAGGAGTTCTTCCAGCAACAAACGAAGCGGCTGGAGGAGGACGCCGAGATTGCAGCTGCGGATCTGAAGCGTTTCTCCGTCGAGGCCTCCATCTATGCCGTCGACGAACAGCGGCAGCTGCTGCTCAGGCGTGCCAGCGATCTGTCGGCGCTGATCGCCACGACGCGTGGAGCGATCGAGGACAAGAAGGGACAGAAGCTGTCGGTCGTCGACCAATTGGCGATACTGCGGCCCGTCGCGCAGAACAAGGCCGTGAGTCGCATGGTCACCACGCTCGGAGGCCAAGATGGCCGCAAGAGCCTTGATCCGGTCGCGAAGCCGCCGGAGCAGTTTGAGGAGCAGCCGCCATTGCTCCTGATCAAGGTTTATCAGGACAACATGGCAGCGTTGATGAAGCTGAATTCCGAACTCAACGGTCAGATGGAGCTCCTGCATCAGCTCGGCATCGAGCTCGAGAAGGTGAACAAGGAGCTGGCATCGCTCTCTGCGAAAGAGGCGGAATACGGCAGGTTGAAGCGGGTTCTGGCGACCGCCTCGGCGGCCGCTGCACAATATGCAACGCGCATTCTCGAAGAGCAGATCAGCTCAGAGGTCGCCAAGAAGAGCCAGCTTTCCAGCGTCAGAGTGGTGCAGAAGGCGGTAACGCCGATAGCGCCTGTCTTCCCGCAAGTCTCGCAGCTGGTCGCATTGGCCCTCGCCGGCGGAGTTCTGCTCGGCTTGGGCGGCATCTTCGGTCCCGAGCTTGCCAGAGGCACCATGCATCGTCCGGTGTCGAGATCGGCCGCCGGCATTGAGGAGTACGATCCTATCAAGAACCTGCTGATCGCTGCTCAAAGAGGAGATGGGGTGAAGGAGCTGCATCCTGCCGGACGGGCCGACTACGACGAAAACAGCGTCGGACTTGGCGCACGATCGCCCCGACTAAAGGGGTGAATGCGGTGACGCCAAGCGAGTGCTGCCATTTGAGGCGTCGGTAGCCGTCACCGGTACCAAGGGTAAGCCCCGACATGAAGATATTCAGCATCTGTTGCGTTCGAGACGAGAATGACATCGTCGGGGAGACGCTGAAAGCGGCTCTCGACTGAAGCGATCGGATCTTCGTCTTCGACAATGGAAGTGTCGATGGCACCTGGGAGACGCTTCAGGAACTCGCGAATTGCCATCCCAGGATCGAGCTTGTCGGCCATGACGATCGGACGTTTACCGATGAGCTCCGGGGAGAAATATTTGAAACGCGTCGGCACGTGGCGTCACCGGGAGACTGGTGGTGCAGGCTCGATTCTGATGAATTCTTCATCGATGATCCGCCGCAGTTCCTCGGCGACGTGCCCCAAAGCTATGGCTTCGTCCTTTCGGCGACAATGAACTTCTATTTCACGGATGCCGACTTGAAGAGCTACGAGGAGAGTCCTGCCGCGTGGCTCGCCCGTCCCGTGCAAGAGCGGTTCAGATATTATCAGAACAGTTGGAGCGAGCCGCGTTTCGTTCGCCATCGGAGTGATCTGCGTTGGGGCGGACTGATCTGGCCACACAATCGCGGACGGACATTTTCATCGCGGATACTTTTGAAGCATTTCCCATGTCACTCGCCGGCGCAGATATCGAAGCGGCTGGCGATAGCAGCAACCGGGGCTGTTCAAGCAGGAGGCGAACCGAGCGCTTGCGAAAGGTCTGCAGCTTGATTGGATGGATAACGGACCAATGCCAATTCATGAGCTGGCCTCCTGGCGCGATCGCGTGAGGGAGGCCACTGAATGCGACGTCGATCGCGGCGATGGGAGTGCCCATCACGCGCGATGACCTGATGCCTCCGCTTCCGTCGCCGACCTTGGACCCCTGAGAGTGCCCTGAGGCTCAATCAGGCGCCCACTCGGCGAGAATAGGCGTTCGAGATCGGGAAGCCGAACAGCAGCCAGTAGCGCCATAGTACCATGATAAGGGACGTCAGCAGGATTGCTGCTCCGGCGCCGTGGAGTCCGCCGAGTGGCAGCAGCGCCAGTTGTGCGACGACCAGAATGCCCACCGAGGCCAGGTTCGTGACGGTTGTCAGACGGTCTAGATGCGCTGTAAACAAGGCTAGGGCGCCGAAATCGGCCATATGGCGTACCGCCAGTCCAGCTACGATCAACCAGAATGCCGACCACTGGGTGGCGAGCGCAGGTTGATCGATCCATGGCAGGAGCACCTGGAAAGCAAATCCGATCGCCGTGCTCAGCGCAGCAGTCGCGAGTGCGGTTGTCTGCAGAAAGCGCCAGGCCAGCTGGCGGTGCGCTGAGGGGCCGCTGGTCCGATATGCACTGATCAGTGATGGGCGCTGCTTTTGTTGAAGGACGAGAGCCAGGAACGTGGTGGTAGAACTGCCGACCGTCCAGAAGAGGAAGTAGATGCCTGCGATCCTCGAGCCCAGGAACAGTGTGATCATGTAGCGGTCGATATATTGGCTCGTAATAAATCCGAGGTCGCTCAGCAGAATGAGGAACGACTTCTGGATCGCGCCGGTGATCATCGAAAGTCTGAGCGGCTGGGAGAAAGATGCCAGCCATGGCCACGACCGGCTGAGGAAAGCAAACAGCCCCACCGAAGCAACGCCTCCCACCAACCAGAAGCCGAACAGATATGGAAGCGATCTGAGGCCGGGATCCCAAATAGCGAGCGGAATATAGATCAGGATCCAGGCGGCGCCGCGGATGAAGCCGATGGCGTTTGCCCAGACGTGACGCTGCAGGTTGGAAAGCAGGTAGAAAATGTCGTTGCCAATATGCTCGAACATGATCACGGCGCCGATGAGGATCCAGAGAGGCGGCATGCCGAGGAGGACGGTAACCAGCGTCGCAACCGTCAGCAGAACAGTGTACGCAAAGGCCACGAAGCACCAATAGTGGCGCATGTTGTCGATCATTTCGCTGGTGGAGGCCGTGACGGCGTCGCGCATCACCAGGTGGTTCATACCAAGGTTGACCACGATCGGAACGGCTGCGATCGCGCCGGCGACGAGGCCATAGAGACCCAGCGGCGACAGGCCGAGATAGCGGGCAATGAACAGCGTGAGGCCGAACTTGCAAGCCATGACGCACGCCCGCATGGCCATGACCATGAGATCGAAGAGGAGGTGGCTGGGGG